>CAZSED010000018.1:0-53673 GCA_964605885.1 uncultured Dehalococcoidales bacterium | reverse complement strand
GCAATCTCATGGCATTACTACACGCGAGAGGAATTGCTTCGCTGCGCTCGCAATGATGTAAAGACCTTAATAATTAGCTCATCTTTGCCCGCTAAAATACGCTATGCTACAATCCAAGCACATTCAATTTGAAGGATGTTATATCAATGAAAAAACTCATCGCTATTATCGCACTCACCGCCGCACTGCTGATCAGCATCGGCTGTTATTTCGAGTTAAGGACCAGCGGCCTGCCCTCCAATCCTGTTCCACAGGCGCCCGCTGCACAGCAGGCTCCAGCCCAGGTCACACCTATAGATACAAGCTGGCAGGCGCCGATAGCATCCTCCAGCTCCACGGTGCTGCCCAACATCGCCGACGTGGTGGCCAAGGCCGACCCGGCGGTCGTGACCATTACCACTGAGCAGGTGGTAAACGACATGTTCAGCCGCCAGGTGAAACAGGAGGGCGCCGGCTCCGGCTGGGTGCTGGACAGGAACGGCATCATCGTTACCAATAACCATGTAGTGGAAGGCGCCAGCAAGGTTGTCATCCAGTTCTCGGACGGCAGGACCTATGAGGGCACGTCAGCCAACGTGTTCCGCGACCCGCTGACCGACCTGGCAGTGGTCAAGGTGGACCTCAAGAACCTGGCGGCCTCAACCATCGGCGACTCATCCAGCCTGCGCGTGGGTGACTGGGTGGTAGCCATCGGCAACCCGCTGGGCAAGGGCATCAGGGCCAAGGAGGGCACGGTCAGCGGCCTCAAGGTCACGCTGGATATGAACGAGGAAGAGGAGTCGCTGCACGACCTGATAGAGACCTCCGCCGCCATCAATCCGGGCAACAGCGGCGGCCCGTTGCTCAACATGAAAGGCGAGGTGATAGGCATTACCAGCGCCAAGATAGCGGAGGTGGGGGTCGAAGGCATGGGCTACGCCATCAGCATCAACTCCGCCATGCCCATCATACAGGAGCTGATCAACCAGGGCTATGTAACCCGTCCCTTCCTCGGGGTGGAGCTTTATACCGTCAACGACTATGTTGCTTACTACAACGGGTTGAGCGTCAAGCGCGGCGCCGTGATAACCTACGTGCAGCCGGGCAGCCCGGCCGCCAATGCGGGGCTGAAAAAGTTCGACGTGATAACCAACTACAAGGGGAAAGAGATAAACACTGCGCAGGAGCTTCTGAGCGGATTGCGCACTTCAAAAATAGGTGAGGACGTTACGCTGACCTATATGAGGGGCAAGAATTCCCTGACCGCCACAGTCCGCCTGACCACCAGCCCTCCGCCCAGGTAAGCGGCTCATCAGGCCTGTTTCTTGACGCCCAGCGTCACTTCCATGCCGGACAGCTTGAACTTCTCGGAATAAGCTCCCTCGGCCGGCTTGGATTTTTTCAGATTGATAAGCTCGGTGGAGAGCGTCTCCTGTCTGATGTATTCGGCGTGCTCCGCCATCACCTTCTCGAGCTGAGGCCCGCCCTCGTAGTAGGTAACTATATGGTCGGCGATCTCAAGCCCGGCCGACCTTCTCATGGTTTGCAGCCGCCTGACGATCTCCCTGGCCAGCCCCTCGGCGATCAGCGCCTCGTTCAGCTCGGTGGCCACGCCGACCTGGTAGTCGCCCTCACTGACGACCGACAGGCCCTTGTCTTCCTTCATCTCTTCTGTCACAAATTCAATGTCCTTCACGTTCAACTCGTCCAGTATCTGCGGGCAGAGGCTTTTCAGCGCTTCTTTTTCATGCGAAGACCTGGCCCGGACGACCACCCTGGAAAGCGGCTGCCTGACCTTGACGGCGCTCTTGGAGCGGGCGGCACGGCCCATGCTGCAGACCTTCATGGCCAGCTCGGTGCCGGCGATGATGTCCTCGTTGATCAGCTTCGTGTCGGCCGCCGGGAAGGGTGCCAGGTGCACGCTTTCCTCCGCTTTCTTATCTACCGTGCGCACCAGGTTCTGGTACATCTCCTCGGCAATGAAGGGAGTGAACGGGGCCAGCAATTTGGACAGCGTAGCCAGCGCCTCGTAAAGCGTGTTGTAGGCGGAAAGCTTGTCGTCATCGTTCTGGCTCTTCCAGAAGCGCCTGCGGCTGCGCCTGACGTACCAGTTGGACAGGTCGTTGACAAAGGCCTCGATCTTCCGGCCGGCGGTGGTCGGATCGTAGCCGTCCAACAGCTCGTCCACCTCTTTGACCAGCCGGTTGAGGCTGGAGATAAGCCAGCGGTCGAGCTCGGAGGTCGGCTTGACCTTCTTCTTGCCCGGTGTGAAGCGGTCGATATTGGCGTAGATGACAAAGAAAGAATAGGTGTTCCACAGGGTCATGAGGAAGTTGCGCATCACCTCCACTACCATGTCGGAGGACATGCGCCGCACGTTGCCCGGGGGAGTGGCCGTGAACATGTACCAGCGTAGCGCATCGGCGCCGGAGGAGTCCAGCACGGTCCACGGGTCGATGACGTTGCCGCGCGTCTTGCTCATTTTCTCGCCCTGCGCGTCCAGTATGTGGCCCAGGCAGATAACGTTCTTATAGCAGGGCTGGCCGAAGATCAGGGTGGAGAGAGCGTGCAGGCTGTAGAACCATCCCCTGGTCTGGTCGACCGCCTCGGAGATGTAGTCGGCGGGAAAGCTCTCCTTGAACAGCTTGACATTCTCGAAGGGGTAGTGCCACTGTGCAAAGGGCATGGCGCCTGAATCAAACCAGCAGTCGATGACCTCGCTCAGCCTGTTCATCTTTCCGCCGCAGCCGCCGGGGCAATCGTAGGTCACTTCATCAATGAAGGGCCGGTGCAGGTCCATTCGCTCTTCAAAGCCCTTCAGGCCCGGCCTGGACTTTATCTCGTCACTGCCACCCAGGCACTCGTAGCGTCCGCAGTTGTCGCAGCTCCAGATGTTGAGCGGCGTGCCCCAGTAGCGCTCACGTGAGAAGGCCCAGTCAACGTTGTTCTGCAGCCAGTCGCCGAAGCGGCCTTCCTTGATATGCGCCGGGAACCAGTTTATGCGGTTGTTGCCCTCGATCATATCCTGCTTTTTAGCCGAAGTCCTGATATACCAGGTCTTCTTGGCGTAGTAGACCAGCGGCGAATCGCAGCGCCAGCAGAAGGGGTATGTATGCGTGATGGTGCTGCTCTTGAGCAGCAGCCCGCGGGAATCGAGATCCTTGATCACCTCGGGGTCGGCGTCCTTGACGAACTTGCCGGCGAATGAATAGGTGCCGGTGATGTTGCCGGCCAGATCAACCTGCTGGACGAAGTCGAGGTTGTCGTCGATGCCCGCCTGGAAGTCCACCTCGCCGAAGGCGGGGGCGATATGCACGATGCCCGTGCCGTCCTCCATGGATACGAAGTCGGCGTTGATGACCTTGTAGGTAAGGTTGGGGTCAACCGGCTGCACGTCGAACTGCCCGGGCTGGTGCTCATGCGAGCGCTTGCGCTCGACATTGAAGGTATGCGGATTGAATAAGGGCTCATAGGCCGAGCCCTTGAGCTGGCTGCCCTTGTAGGTCTTGAGCACCGGCTTATCGCCCAGCCCGGTTGCAGCTATCAGCGCACTGGCAAAAATTAAATAGTCGCCGTTCTGCTGCAGGACGGCATAGTCGGCGTCGGCGGCCAGCGCCAGGGACGTATTGCCCGGCAGCGTCCAGGGCGTGGTGGTCCAGGCCAGGAAATAGGCCTTGCCCTCATCGACCGCCTTGTGCAGCGAGAACTTCTCCGACCTGTCTTCAGACACGGTGGGAGGCAGCTTGCGGACCTTGAACTTGATATAGACGGAGGGGTCGATGGTGTCGTCCTTATAGCCCAGCGCCACCTCGTGGGAGCTGAGCGAAGTTCCGCACCTGGGACAGTGCGGTGTCACCTTGTAGCCCTGGTAGATAAGCTCCTTGTCCCAGAGCTGCTTGATGCCCCACCAGCAGGACTCGATGTAGGTATTGTCCAGCGTCACATAGGGATGGTCGATATCCAGCCAGAAGCCTATGCGCTCGGTCAGCGAGTCCCACTGCTTGACGTACTTAAATACGCTCTCGCGGCAGAGGGCGTTGAACTTGGCAATACCGTACTCCTCTATCTGTGACTTGCCGTTGAAGCCCAGCATCTTCTCCACCTCCAGCTCCACCGGCAGGCCGTGCGTATCCCATCCTGCCTTGCGCGGGACGCAGAACCCCTTCATTGTCTTGTACCTGGGGATCACGTCCTTGAAGACCCTGGACAGCACGTGGTGAATGCCGGGGTTGCCGTTGGCGGTGGGAGGCCCCTCGTAAAAAATATACCTGGGAGCGGTGCTCCTGGCTTCTATGCTCTTCTCGAAGATGCGGTTGGCCTTCCAGAAGTCGAGTATTTTATTTTCCAGTTCGGGAAAGCTAACCCTGCTGGTAACGGGCTGGAACATACCGGCTTAACGCTTCCTCGTCTGAATTACTACCCTGCGGCCGTCGCCCTCGCCCGTGCTCTGCGTCATGACATCCGGATTGTCGGCCAGTGTGATGTGCACCACGCGCCTCTCGTCGGGCGGCATGGGCTCCATGGTGATGGGGCGCCTCCTCTTAACAACCTGGTCGGCCAGGCGCAGAGCCAGCTTCTTAAGAGACTCGTAGTGCCTCTTCTTGTACCAGTCCACGTCCACGTTTATCGATACCCATTTCTTGAGCCGTTCGGCTACTATCAGCCTGACCAGGTACTGCAGGGAGGAAAGGGCCTGTCCCCTCCTGCCGATGAGCACGCCAAGGTCGTCGCCCTCGATGTTCAATACTACCGGGTCGTTGGGGTCGGGTGAGCTGTTGACCTCGACCTCGGCCGTGATGCCCATGGCTTTTAAGATATCGCTCAGGACCTGCCTGGCCGTGCCGGCCGCGTTGTTCAGGCTGTCCGGCCTGGCTTCATCTTCGGCTAAAATGACCTTGATGCAGGCATCCTCGGCGCCCATGCCGAGCACCCCGGACTTGCCCTTTTTCAGCACCACGATCTCCACTTCATCACGGGGCACACCAAGCTGCGCCAGCGCAATTTTGGTGGCTTCTTCAACTGTCTTGGCACTAACTTCGAGTTCTTTCACTTCTATCCCTTCTTTTTATCACTGCCCTCTTTAAGGGCCTTGGTTTCCTGTGCGGATTTCTGCGGTGCGGCCGGAGCAGCCTGGGGCTGAGGTCTCAACGAGGGGAACTTGAAGTAGCCCCATCCGCCGCCGGTAATGTACTGAATAATAATGCCGACAATATTCGAGACCACCCAGTACAAGGCCAGACCGCTGGGGAACGACAGTGTGAAAAAGGCGAACATCATGGGCATCATCAGCGTGGTCATGCTGGACATCTGCTGCTGCCTGGGGTCGGTGGCCGGCGCCGTTACCATCTTCTGCTGCACCCACATGGTAGCGCCCACCAGCAAGGCTAGTATCAATGTAGGATCGGGCTGTGAAAGCTTCAGGCCCAGGAATTCTTCGTTGAGAGGTATAGCCTGGCCGACCATATCCCACTGGTAGAGGTGCTGGGAAAGCGCCAGCAGGTTCTCCGGCGTGGCGGCCAGCGCCTGAATGATGGACTGGTAGAGCGCTATCCAGATGGGCATCTGGATAAGCAGCGGCCACATGCAGCCCAGGGGGTTGATGCCGGCCTCCTTGTATAGCCGCATCATCTCCTGCTGCAGTTTTTTCTGGTCGCGGGCGTACTTTTTCTGTAGCTCCTGCAGCTTGGGCTGCAGCTCCTGCATGGCCTTGGTGGACTGCGTTTGCCTGAAGGTAAGCGGAATAAGTATCAGCCTGACTGCTATCGTGAGAACGATGATGGCCAGGCCGAAGTTCTTGTATAGCACCTGGGAAAGTGCAATCAGCCCGTTGAGCAGCGGGTCAAGTATTGCTACATTCCAAATATCAATCATTTACTTGCCTTACTTCAAATATGAGGAGAACTTCCATACCACAACTCCGCGTGCCATATCGACGGCGTACACGTTGTGGTCCCGGGCATAGACATAGACCATGTCTCCGTCCACATAGGGATTACTGAAGACGGTATAGCCCACGGGCGTCCTGGTTATCTCCGCTCCGCTCTGTATGTCCACCTTATACAGCATGCCCTTGTCCCCCACCAGGTAGATAGCCGTGCCCGCTATGGCGGGCGTGGAAACCAGCGGGCTGTCTGCAACGTATTTCCACAGCTCGTTGCCGCTGGTGTCCAATGCGTATAGCTTGCTGTCAAGGCAGGCGGCGTATATCTTTCCATCTTTCACAACGGGTTTGGCCCAGAACCAGTTGCCGCCCTGGTATTTCCATTTCTCCTGGCCTGTGGCCTTGTCAACGGCGTGCAAATAGCTGTCGAAGGTGCCGAAGTAAAGCACGTCGCCGTCAACTGCGATGGACGAGGCAACGGCCGAAGGAACCTGGACATTCCAGACAGGCCTGCCGGTGTCAGCAGCCAGGGCAAACACCTCGCCGCCGTAGTTGCCGAGATATAAAATACCGTTGTCCAGTGTCGGTGTAATCCAGATCTTGTTGGAGGTCTGGTATTCCCACTTATAGTCGCCGGTGGCTGCGTCCAGGCAGTAGACCTTGCCGTTAGAGCTGGCGAAGAACAGGCTCTGGTTATCCGTGACGATGCTACCCACAATGGCGCCCACACTATCCAGCGCCTCCCTCGGGTATATCCACCTGACGACGCCGCGGCTGGCGTTCAGCGCATATATCTTGCCGGTATAGGTGCCCACGTAGATCAGGTCGCCCACCACTGCCGGCGTGCCGTATATCCCCTGGCCCGCAGCCGAGGCAGACGGAGTGCAAAGAGCACCGCAGGCAGCACCCGGCGCTGATGTTTTGATTATGTAAACCCATTCGGTGTCGGCGGGGAAGGTCTTGTTATCACTGCGCGCCTGTGGGTTCAGGGCAATGACCCTGCCCTCCATCGAGCCGAAGCAAATGTCCTTCTGGTAGGCGGCAAACCCGGACCAGCCCTGCGCCTGCGTGCCGGAGCATCCGCCCCCGCCCGACAGGTCGCTGCATCCCATGACAAACACCAGCAGCAGGATCACCGCGGTCAGCGTGCCCCTGATATAGTTCTTCAAATTCTTCATCAAACGCTATACACCTGATATCGTTACGGCACCGGGTCGTAGCCGCAGGGCGTCCAGGGATTACAGCGGCATATCCGCAGAAATGTCATCCACCCGCCCTTGAACAGGCCGTATTTCTGGATGGCTTCATACCCGTACTGGGAGCAGGTCGGCGTGAACCGGCAAGCCGGCGGCGTAACCTTGGACACCGTCCCCTGGTACAGCTTAATTGTTTTTAGAGCCAGACGTTTTAACATCTTCGATCAGCAAACCGGCGCGGCGCAGCAGCTTTACTATGACGCCCCCTATCCGGTGAAAATCAGCTTCGACTATGCCGTGCCGTGCAATAAATACTATATCCCAGCCCTCTTTAATATCCAGCAGTCGCACATTTTCCTTCAGCAGTCGTTTGACACGATTTCTGACTGCAGCCTTGCCTATTTCCTTGGTAACCGAGAATCCAACTCTCGTTGCTGCCAGGCCGTTGGCGGCCGCCTTGATCACGAGTAAACTATCTGCAAACGCTTTGCCCGCATCATAAACTGCTAAATACTGAGCTCTCCTGGTCAAAGCCAATTGCTTGGCCATTATATTGCTATACCCTGGTCAGCTTCCAGCGGCCCCTGGCGCGCCTGGCCTTTAGCACATCACGCCCGCCGCGTGTGGACGACCTGGCGCGAAAACCGTGTTTGCGAATTCTTCCCTTTTTTTTCGGTTGAAAAGTCCTCTTGGGCAATTTATCTCTCCAAAATTGATTAGGCTTTGCGTTCCGCCGCGGCGCTCATGTTGTAAACATGATTGGGCGAAGCCGGCAGCATAGCCAGGAACCTGGCACGCTTAATAGCTTCAGCCAGGCTGCGCTGGTGCTTGGCGCAAACGCCGGTGCGTCTCCTGGGCACTATCTTTCCGCGATCGGAGACGAACCGTTGCAAAAGCGTTGAATTCTTATAGTCTATCTGCGTCTTGTCGGCGCAAAACATGCATACCTTGGGTTTTACGATAAATTTACGTCCCCGCTCCCTTCTGCCCTGGGTTGTGTTCGTTTCCATTAATTAATTAATTTCCTCCTTAGCTATTTAAGACCTAAAAGGGGATATCATCGGGCTCAATATCGCCCTCTTCTGCGGGCACTTCTTCGGGCGGCAGCGGAGCGGCTCCCTGCCGGTCAAGGAAGAGCACCCTATCAGCAGTGACCTCAAGGCTGAAGTGCTTCTGCCCGTCTTTTCCATCCCATGTTCGGGTACGTAGCGTGCCCTCGACATAAACCAGCTTGCCCTTGGTCAGGAACTGGTTGCAGGTCTCCGCCTGCTTTCTCCAGGCACTTATACGAAACCATTCGGTCTCCTTTTTTACTGATCCATCGGCCTGCGGTGTATTGCGGTTGGTTGCCAGTGTGAACGATGTAACCGGCACACCGCTGGGGGTAAAGCGCATCTCGGGATCGCCGCCAACATTACCAATCAGCAATATTTTGTTTAAACTCGCCATCTGCCCCCTCCCGGTGATTAGCTCTTTTCGCGGATAAAAAGATATCTCAGGACATCTTCACTGAGCTTCAGTGAAGCGTCAATTTCCTTCAATGCCGTCGGCTTGATCTGTACCTTCTCTAGTACGTAGTTGCCTTCCGTCTGTCTCTTGATAGGATAGGCCAGCCGCTTTTTACCCCACTGATTGGTCTCGGTGATCGTACCGCCTAGCTTGCCAATAAGATCATTTATCTTACCCAGCGCACGGGTAAAATCATCCTCGCTCAAATTCGCATTTAATATGAAAACCAGTTCGTAACCGGGCACAGTTAGTCCTCCGAACGCAAAATTCTACTGATTATAACACAGGGAAGCTATGGACAACAACTGATTGTATCTGCTTGGCCGCTGTTGCATTTTCAATGTGTCTATCATATAGTTAGCTCGTCCTGCAGATATTCAGCTATGGAAATAAGCATAATCGGACTGCCCGCCAGCGGCAAGACAACCATCTTCAACGCACTGACCAAGTTTACAGCCGAGAGCAAGCCGCATACAGGTATAGGCCTTACCGCCAACCTGGCTGTGGCCAGGGTGCCTGATGAAAGGTTGACGGGGCTGAGCAATATATATAAGCCCAAGAAGACCACCCCTGCCGAGATAAAATACGTTGATATTGGCGGCCTCTCCAAAGGCTTCGGCAAGGAGCACGGCGTAAGCGGCCAGTTCCTGAACCTTCTGAGCACTGCGGACGCCATACTGCAGGTTGTTCGTGCCTTTGAGAATGACAACGTCGCACATCCCGAAGGCGGTATCGACCCGCTGCGCGACATCGAGACCATCGACATGGAGCTCATATTTTCTGACCTGCTCATCCTTGAAAAACGCCTGCATAAAATTGAATCATCACTAAAAACGGGTAAAACCGCCGAACGTGATATGTCCATTAAGGAAAGCCAACTTCTTTCCAAGATCAAGCAGTCCCTGGATAAAGGGATCCCCATAAGATTGCTACAGCTCAACGAAGAAGAGCAGCGCTCGATCAGCAATTATCAGTTCCTGACGGCCAAACCCATGCTGATAGTGATCAACATAGGAGAGAGACAGCTGCCGCTATACGGCGAAACGCTGGAGAAGCTTAAGACCGCCTGTGCCCGGCCGCAGGTGGAGCTGATCTCAATGTGCGGCCAGCTCGAAATGGAGCTGGTGCAACTGAGCGAGAGCGAGGCCGGCGAGTTCCGGAAAGATATCGGTCTGAAAGAGACGGCATTCGATGCAGTCATCAAGCATTCATACGCATTGCTCGGTTTAATATCTTTCTTTACGGTCGGCGATGATGAGGTACGGGCCTGGACGGTGCACTCAGGCACGCCGGCTGTAAAGGCAGCCGGCAAAATTCATACGGATATGGAGAAGGGATTTATCCGTGCCGAAGTAATCAACTACCGGGACTTTATTAAATACGGTGGCCTGGCTGAAGCCCGCAAACACGGCGAACTACGCATGGAGGGTAAGACTTATGTGGTTCAGGACGGTGATATCTTCCATGTGCTCTTTAATATTTAGTTAAAAAGCGGCCTGTTCCAACCTGCACTAACCGGATGTTATATTAGTAATATAATAATTGTATAATCTCATTCTATCTTGCATCGTTGTATGGCAGACCTAAATATCAGGCAGCGACTGGAAAAGGACGAGGAAAACCGCTTGGCTCCCTATGCAACCTGCAGCTCCTCCAGCCGCGGCCGGCAAATTAAAGAGGAACCCTGCCCGCTCAGGACTGACTTCCAGCGGGACCGTGACCGCATCATCTTTTCCAACGCCTTCCGTCGTTTAAAGCATAAAACTCAGGTTTTCGTAATGCCTCTGGGCGATCATTACGTGACGCGCCTGACCCACACTCTGGAGGTATCTCAAATAGCGCGGACCATCTCTCGCGCCCTCAGGCTCAACGAGGATTTAACCGAAGCCATTGCGCTGGGGCACGACCTGGGTCATACGCCCTTCGGCCACATGGGTGAACAGGCGCTCAACGAGCTGCTGCCCGGCGGCTTCCGGCATTACGAACAGAGCCTGCGTGTTGTCGACTGCATTGAAAAAGCAGGAAAAGGACTGAACCTGACATGGGAGGTCAGAAACGGTATAGTCAACCACTCCAAGGGCGATCTTGAAATACTTGAAAACGGATGGAATAACGTGGCAACCGTGGAGGGCCAGGTAGTTAAAATAGCCGACCTGGTGGCCTATATTAACCATGATACGGAAGATGCCATCAGGGCCTCCATTATATCCCCGGCCGACCTGCCGGCCACCACGTCCAGGGTGCTGGGCCGTTCCAATTCAGCCCGCATAAATACGCTGGTCACGGACATCGTCAGCACCTCCGGCCGGAGCCTGTCCAAAACGGGAGATGCCCACCCAACTATAGACATGAGTGCCGGGATACGGCAGGCTGCCAATGAACTGCGTGAATTTTTATTTGCCAGGGTTTATAATACCAGCCTTGAGACGGACGAGGTCAAGAAAGCTCGTGAGGTCGTCTTCTTTCTCTATGACTATTTCCTTAACAACCCCGATCGATTGCCTGCTGAATATAATCTACAAAATGACAGCGTGGAGCGGCGGGTGGCTGACTATATTGCCGGAATGACAGACCACTATGCCATCTTGACCGCTTCGGAACTCCGCGGAATTCAGATCAAATAGAGTATGAACGTAACCGACGAGATCAAGCAAAAGATAGACATCGTAGATGTAGTATCGCAATACGTGAAGCTGCAGAAATCCGGCCGCAACTACAAGGCCAACTGCCCCTTTCACAGCGAGAAAACGCCTTCATTTTTCGTTTTCCCCGAGCGGCAGAGCTGGCACTGCTTCGGCGCCTGCGCATCGGGCGGAGATGTTTTTACCTTCGTAATGAAAAAGGAGGGTGTGGATTTCAGCCAGGCGCTGCGTACTCTGGCTGAAAAGGCCAATATTACACTCACCTTCAAATCTGAAAAAACTACCAAAGAGGAAGAGGAAAGGCAGCAGCGCCTGTATAAGATCAATGAAGTCGCCGCCGAGTATTTTCACTATCTGCTGCTCCACAGCGAGGAAGCCGGGACGGCCCGGGAATACGTTAATAAGAGAGGCCTGACCTCCAAGACGGTTGAGGACTTCCAGCTGGGCTATGCGCCGGATAAATGGGACGCTCTCAGCAGCCATCTTATCAAGGCCGGCTACCGTGAAGACGAGATCATTGCCCTGGGTCTGGTGGTGGTCAAGGACAAAGGCGGCTATTACGACCGCTTTCGCAACAGGCTGATCTTTCCCATTAAAGATATCAAGAGCCGCGTGGTGGGCTTCGGCGGGCGCGCACTGGATGACACCATGCCCAAGTACCTGAACTCATCGCAGACGCTGCTCTTTGATAAAAGCTCTATCCTCTACGCTATCGACCGGGCGCAGAATGCCATCAGGCAGCAAGATTCCATAGTGATCACGGAAGGGTACATGGACACCATTACAGCGCATCAATACGGATTTGAAAATACCGTGGCGTCGATGGGAACCTCCCTGACTGAAAAGCAGATTACGGCGCTGCGTAAACTGTCGAAGAACATAATTGTGGCACTGGATGCCGACGCGGCCGGGCTGGAAGCTATCAGACGAAGCGTTTTACCTATTGAGGGTCAGATACCCACTGAACACTGGCAACCCTGGGCGGGATCCAAGACTTATGATGAACTGGTCAAGTATGAGATACAGGTTGTGGAGATCAAGGGTGGGAAGGACCCGGACGAGATCATCAGCAAGTCTCCCGGGCAATGGGAAAAATTGTTGAAGGAATCGCAGCCGATAATAGATTTTACTTTAAAAAAAGAAATTGATAACATAAACCAGGATAGCCCCAGAGATAAATCAGACTTTGTTTCAAAGTTTTTGCCCATCATAGCTCACATTAAGGACCCTGTTAGGCGTGCCCACTACGTGCAGAAGCTTGCAGGGCTCCTCAAGATGGACGAAAGGTTTATCAGCGAGGCTTTGTTCAATCTGCTCAACCAGGAAAAGAAATATAAATCGGCCAAAGGCAGTAAAGTGGTAAAGACGTATTCTGAAGGCGATACCTCTTCACGGCGCATCGAGGAGTACTGTCTGGCCCTGGTACTGCAGTTTCCGGATTTGAATAATTACATGGCCGGCCTGGCATCAGAATATTTTGAACATTCGGAAAATAGGGATATATTATTAAAGTGGCAGGACAACCCTGATATCGACTCTATATCCAAGAACATCGATCCTGCCATGCAGGGTTACCTGGATCACTTGCTGTCTCTTGGCAGCCAGTTGCCGGGGTCATTAGGCGAGAGCCAAAGCGAACGCCGGCTCGCCATTAATGACTGTATTAACCGGCTGCAGGAGAGGTATATTAAGAATCTGGAAATAAAGAAGAAGCTGATCCTGGCCGAGGAGAAAGGCAATACTGATAACGAGCTGGCTAAGCTTATCGAGCACGGGATTAGTGAGAGCGCACAGCTAAAGGATATATTCAAAAAGCGCAGGGGCTTTTTTAGCCGCACCAAAGGATCTTAATGGCCAAAACGATAAAGAAGAAGAAACCCGAACCCGCAGTAGCCGAACCAAAGGTTACGACTAAGACCGACGTTCTGGAAGCCCAGATCAAAAACCTCATACCTGACGAGTTCGAAATCCACCATGACCAGTGGGACAGGCTTGAGACGGAGTCAATGCCGCGTGACGAAAAGGAAATGGCGTTCACCGATATAGAAGCGGCTGCTCCCGAGTTCGCTGAAGAGGAATGGCTGGAAAAGCCGGAGGCTGAGGAAGAGAAACCCCTGATCGAGCTGGAAGTTGAACTGGCCGAGCATGAAGCCATCGACGACCCGGTCAGGATGTACCTGCACGAGATTGGGAAATATCCTCTCTTAAATGCCAAGCTGGAGCGGGACCTGGCTTCCAAGATTGAGCCCTACAAATACATCGAGAACATCAAATATGCCTTTAAAAGCAACTTGAACAGGTTCCCCACCATCGCCGACTTTGTGATACAGCTTATGAAAAACCTGGCGGACTGCGACGTGGTGCTGGACAAACTGGGCGAGCATCTCAGCGCCCCCAAGAAAATGAACTTCAAGGAAAGGCTGCTCAACGCCAGATTTCATCAGGCCATCGACGATTTTATTAATCCGGAATCCGTATTGAAAATTGCCGGCGAGCTCAACGCAGAGCCCCCGGAGATTGAGAAAAGGCTGGTCGACTACTCGATTTACGTCAGGATATTGAATCCCGAGATCTTCGCCATTGTCGACGGCAACCAGTCGTGGGACAAGATTAAGCAGTTGGTCAACAAGAACGGGGATTCCAAGCTAATAGGCAAGATCGAAAAAAACAGCCGGCCGTTCCAGAAAAAATTTGAAGTCATCGACAAAGAAGGCAAGGAAGCAAGCAAGCAGCTGACCGTGTCCAACCTGAGGCTGGTTGTCAGCGTAGCCAAGAAATATGTGGGGCACGGCATGCCTCTGCTTGACCTGATTCAAGAAGGGAATATTGGGCTGGTGCGCGCCGTAGAGAAGTTTGAGTACCGCAAGGGCTACAAGTTCAGCACCTACGCCACCTGGTGGATCAGGCAGGCTATAACGCGTGCCATCGCTGACCAGGCCAGGACCATCCGCATACCGGTGCACATGGTTGAGACTATCAACAGGCTGCTCAAGGTAAACCGCAAGCTCTCACAGGAGTTCGGCCGCGAGCCGAGCTGCGAAGAGATCGGGCAGGGCATGGAGATCTCAGCCGACAAGGTGAGGGAGATCATGAAGCTGTCACAGGTGCCCATATCTCTGGAGATGCCCATAGGCGAGGAGGAGGACAGCCACCTGGGAGACTTCATTGAAGACAGGTCAAACCTGCCTCCGGCCGACGCCGCCTCACGAGAATTGCTTAAGGCCCAGCTGGACAAGGTCCTGGGCGAACTGACCGAGCGGGAAAGAAAGGTACTGCTGCTCAGGTTCGGGCTGGAGGACGGCCGGGCCAGGACTCTGGAAGAGGTCGGCAAAGAATTTAATGTTACGCGGGAACGTATAAGACAGATCGAGGCCAAAGCGCTTCGCAAATTGCGGCACCCCAGCAGGAGCCGCAAGCTTAAAGACTACCTGGAATAGCTGCTGCCTTTTAAGGAGGAATATAAATGAAAATCCTTCAGGGATTTTTAATGGTCATGGGCGGGCTGGCAATCCTTGCCGTCGTAGCCCTGATCACAGGTTACGTCCTGGCTCTACTGACCCCGGATATGCGTGCCAGTATGAGGCCGGTGGTCCTGTCTTCGGAAGCCGTGGACACCTTTAACGGCAAGCTTGATGGCCTCAAAAAAGAGGTCCTTTCTGCCAACACAGCCAACGTACAAAGGAACATCAGCTTGACCGTTACGGAAGAAGAAATCAACTCCGTACTGGTAATGATGCTGGCCGAGGGCACTTTCCCTGCCAAGGAGATGCTGGTCAACTTTAATGACGGTTTTTTGCTCGTCTATACCGCCTGGAGCTTCCCTGCTCTTCCTGCTAAAAGCGTCCTGATGGGGACGATGAGCACTGAGAATGGCAAACCCAAGTTCATCATCATGGATTTCATGCTGGGCAAGCTTCCTCTGCCCGGTAATTTCGATTCCAGCGTTGAAAATTTGCTTAACGTCCTGATCAAGCTCAATGCACCGCTGGAAGGCATGAAGGTAAATATAAAAGATATCACGGTCAGTGACGGGCAGATCAAGATTACTGGCGCCACGACGACCACTAAATAGAGCGATCAACGCGGCATGAAGCCCGACAGATTACCCGGTAATTTCCCCTTGGTAATCATCTTGGTCATCTTCTGGATGTTATAGAACTGGTTCAACAGCTGATTTACTTCCGCCGGTGACGTCCCGCTGCCCCTGGCAATCCTGCGTTTCCTGCTACCGTTTATCAAACCGGGATTCCTGCGCTCCTCAGCAGTCATCGACAGTATCATCGCTTCTATTCTCCTGGTCCTGTCCAGGCTTTCTTTATCGTTGATTCCCCTGGTCAGCTTGGAAAACCCTGGCACCATCTCCAGCAGCTGGCTGAAGCTGCCCATCTTCTTGATCTGGCGCATCTGCTCCAGCAGGTCCTCCAGGTCGAATTCCGATTTTTTCAGCTTGGATTCAAGCTGGACCATTTTCTCCTTATCAAACGTCTTCTCAGCTTTTTCTATCAGCGTAAGCACGTCACCCATGCCCAGCACACGCGAGGCCAGACGGTCCGGATAAAATATCTCCAGTGCGGACGCTTTCTCGCCCAGGCCGATAAATTTGATGGGCACACCGGTCACATGCTTTATGGACAAGGCGGCTCCACCCCTGGCATCGCCGTCCATTTTGGTCAGTATCAGTCCAGTCAATCCCAGGTCCTTATTGAACTGGTCCGCGATATTTACGGCTTCCTGCCCGGTCATCGCATCGGCGACCAGCAATATCTCCGATGGGGCCACCGCCTTCTTTATCTCCACCAGTTCCTTCATCAACGGCTCATCTATCTGCAGCCTGCCCTGCGTATCAATTATTGTCCAGCCGGCCGCCAGCTCGTCCGCCGCTTTCAGTGCATTGCGGCATATCTTGAGGGGCTCCGACTTGATATCCTCGGCATATACAGGGATGTCCAGCTGCTTGCCCAGGACCTTCAACTGCTCCACGGCAGCGGGCCTGCGCGTATCGGCAGCCACCAGCATCGCCCGCTGATTGGACTGCTTGAGATGCAGCGCCAGCTTGGCTGCCGTGGTGGTCTTGCCGGCGCCCTGCAGACCTACCAGCATGACGACCGAAGGCGACTTTGCCGATGCTTTCAGCCTGGCTGGTTCAGTGCCCAGAAGGCCAATAAGCTCCTCATTAACTATCTTGATGATCTGCTGCGCCGGGCTGAGGCTCTCAAGTATCCTGGCATCCACCGCTTTTTCCCTGACCGCCGCCAGGAAGGCCTTGACCACCTTGAAGTTGACGTCGGCTTCCAGCAGGCTCAGGCGGACCTGCCGCAAGGCTTCGTCCACGTCCTTTTCACTCAGCCTGCCCTTATTGTTCAGGCCACTGAATATCTTGCCTAGTTTTTCACTGAGGACTTCAAACATGTCAATCCGCTTTATACCCGAGAAACGTAGCTTGATCGGTCAGCTTATATGCTAAAATATGTCGGAGGCCCTTTAATTGCCCCAGAGATTCCAGCGATATCAATATACCAATCTCTACAAGAATATCATAATTCACTGGGGGCCTGTGGATATAATCGGAGCGACCGGAGCGGCAGTGTATTGATCCCGATCAAGCTTTCAATTAAAAACTTCCTGTGCTACCGCAAAAATGTTCCGCCGATTGATTTCAGCGGAATGCATGTAGCCTGCCTGTGCGGCGCTAACGGCAGTGGTAAATCGAGCATTTTCGATGCCATGACCTGGGCGCTCTGGGGTGAGGCATCCCGGGGAAGAAGCAACGATGAGCTCATTCATTCCTCAAGCAACGAGATGGAAGTGGAGCTCGAATTTCTATCCGGTGATGACCGCCTACGCGTGATACGCAAGCATACCCGGTCTGCCGGGGCTAAATCAGGACAGGGCATGCTGGACCTTCAGCTGCTGAGCAATGGCTCATTCAAATCGATCTCCGAACACACCCGGACCGAAACGCAGGATAAAATCATCAAGCTGCTTCACCTCGACTACCAGACCTTCGTCAACAGCGCCATGCTCCTGCAGGGCAGGGCTAATGAGTTCAGCAAAAAGAGGCCGGGAGAGCGAAAGGACATCCTGGCCAATATTCTAGACCTGTCTTTCTACGACCAGCTTGAGCAGCAGTCACGCCAGCAGGCGGAGCGCAGCAAGATCGAAGCGGAGAACTATGAGAAGGAGATTTCCCTGTTGACCGGCAGGATAGCCGAACGGCCGCAGCACGAGGATGACAGGGAGAAGGTCGGGGAAGCGCTGTCCCAAATGGACCGGGCCAAACAGGACCTGGATCGTGAGATATCTGGGTTTCGACATCGGAAAGAAGACCTGCTTGTCAAGCAGAAACAACTGGAGCTGATAAAGCAGCAGGTCGGCGTCAGGAACAGCGACCTGCAGTCCTGGCAGCAGAGGCTGGCTGCTGCAGAAAGCAATATCGAAAAAATAGAAAAGTTACTGTCCCGCAGGGATGAGATAGAAAAAGGTTATGCAGAATTTAAAAAGCTTTCCATACAAGAAGACGTTCTCACTGAAAAGCTGAAAAAATATCTCGAGCTTATCCAGCGCAAGAATAAACTGGAGACGCTGGTCAATTCCGCGCAGAATATGTACACAAACCAGCTCAAAGTCCTATCAAATCGCGTTGATGAATTACAGGTAAAAGCTTCCCGTTTGGGAGGGCTGGAGCAGCAGAAGTCCCAGGCGCTATCGCGCCAGCAGGAGTTAAATAAAATGGCCGCCGGCCTGGAGGCCGGTAAAAAGTCCGTTACGGAACTTAACGGCATTATAAGCACCGTCACAACGCTCAACTCACAGCTTACCGCCGCAGCCGATGACATCCGGGCCAAGCTGGAAATGATATCGCACGCCGGGGCTAAATGCCCGCTGTGCGAATCGCCGCTGGGACCAGACGGATGCGCTCGCATCAAAAAGAAGCTTGACGCTGAGCTGGGCGATAAAATATTCAATGTGCACGAAAACGAAGCCCAGCTGGAAGAGCACCGCTCGGAGCTGGCATCACTGGAAAAAGAATTAAAAGAAAAAGATACGGCCTTTAAAGCCGAAAACGACCAGATTAAGCAGCAACTGGCCGTAGTAGAAAAGGAAATTGCCGATGCACGTAACGCGGCACAGGAACTGAAAGCGGCGGAGTCACATCTGAAGGAGCTGGAAGAGGATATCAGGCATAAGCGTTATGCCGCCGACGAGCAGAATTCCCTGGCGTCAATTGAACGGGAACTGGGTGATCTGGCCTACGACACCGCAGATCATAAACAGGTAAGCCAGCGCAAAGCAGCGCTGGAGAATTTCGAGCAGCTTAACACGGAACTCTCCGGAGCAAAATCGCGGTTGGAAACTGAGGACCGCCAGAGAGCAGATTCGCTCAGCGCTATCTCAGGCCTTGAGAGCGAAATCAAGAGCCTGACGGACCAGAGCAGGCAGATAGAAAATGAACTCTCTGAGCTGAATGAAGTTACACAGCAAATGATCAAGCTGGAAGCCAGGCAACGGGAGCTGCAGGCTGAAGACCGTAAACTACGGGACAGGATGGCCGAACTGAAAGAAAAGATCAGCCAGCTGGACAGAGCAGAATCGGAAAAACTGATAAAAGAGAAATCGCTCCACCGGAGTAGGGATGAGGAGAATATTTACGCTGAGCTGGCCAAAGATTTCAGCAAAAAAGGCATACAGGCGCTGATCATAGAAGAATCCCTACCTGAAATAACCAATGAAGCCAATTTGCTGATAGGCAAAATGACGGACAACCGCATGTCCATCTCACTCGAATCACAGCGCGGCACCAAAAAGGGCGATATGATCGAGACACTGGACATCAAGATCGCAGATGAGCTGGGCACGCGCAGCTACGAAATGTACAGCGGCGGTGAGGCATTCCGTATAGACCTGGCGCTGCGCATCGCCATATCCAGGCTGCTGACACGCAAGGCCGGCGCAGCCATGCCCGTCCTTATTATTGACGAAGGATTCGGCACTCAGGACAGCGCAGGACTGGAAAAGCTGGTTGAGGCCATAAATTCCATACAGGATGACTTCGACAAGGTCTTCGTCATCACCCATCTGGAAGAGCTCAAAGATAAATTCCCGGTGCTTATCAACGTGACCAAAACCGCGGACGGATCCATGATATCGGTCAGCCAATAGCGCCCGCAGCCGTATCTTTTCATAGCTTGACAGCTATATGTTGCGGAGCTATTCTAAATACATTTGGACGTATATGCAGGCGGTGGTAGTTATCGACGGATCCTGTCAACCATAAGTCCAACTATGGAATAAACTAGTCGAGGTGTACAATGCCCGAGAGATACGAGATCAACTCGCTGGAGAAGGAGGAATCGTGGCGACTGTTTCGCTATATAGGCGAGCTGGTCGAGGGCTTTGACAAGCTCTCCGGCATTGAACCGGCAGTAACTATCTATGGTTCGGCTGTCGCCACACAGCAGGAAACAGACTACCAGAACGCCAAGCAGATTGCATTCCTTCTGGGCAAACAGGGTTTCAATATAATAACCGGCGGGGGCCCCGGCATGATGGAGGCCGCCAATCTTGGCGCTAGCGAAGCAGGCGCCAAGTCCGTGGGGCTCAACATCATCCTTCCCCAGGAACAGAAGTGCAATGTCTATTCTAACCTTAATATAACTTTCAACCACTTCTTCGTGCGCAAGATCATGCTGGTGAAATATGCCACAGCTTTTGTTATTTTGCCTGGAGGTCTCGGCACACTGGACGAGCTGACCGAGGTGCTCACGCTGATACAGACCAATAAAATTAAGCCTTTCCCGGTGATTCTTTTCAACTCGGCCTACTGGCGCGGCTTTCTCGACTGGCTGCAGACGTCGGTGCTCTCCAAGGGATACATATCTGAGGATGACCTGCATTTACTAAGGCTGTCGGACCAACCGGAAGATGTGCAGAATATCGTCAGCAGCTGGTACCTCAGGCAGGCCATTGTAGGACGAAGGGCCATTGATTAAGCTCAGCTTTAACGGCGCTGCACGCACGGTCACCGGCTCCAGGCACTTGCTGGATGTCAACGGCTATAAAATATTGCTGGACTGCGGCTTCTTCCAGGGACGCCGCTCGGAAACTTACGACAAGAACCTGCATTTTCCTTTCAGCCCTTCGTCCCTCAACTCAGTTGTCATATCGCATGCCCACATGGACCACCTGGGCGACCTGCCCAACCTGGTCAAGCAAGGCTATTCGGGCGATGTGAACTGCACCTCCGCCACCCTGGATCTGGCCAACATCATGCTTACAGACGCCGCCAACATTCAGGAGGGCGACATCGAATTCGTCAACAAGGTCAGGCGCAGGCATAACGAGCCGCCTGTGGAACCTTTGTACGGCCTGGCAGATGTTCCTCCCGCCTTAAAACTGCTGCGCGGCAGCTCCTATGATCACACGTTCAACGTGGCAGATAATATCCAGGTCACATTTCACGATGCAGGGCATATACTGGGCTCGGCCATCACGGTCATAAATATCCATGACGCCGGCAGGCAGCTTTCCGTCTGCTACACGGGTGACCTCGGCCGTTACGGCATGCCGATCATCCGTGATCCGTTTGTGGTGACTGATTGCGACATCTTGATTATGGAGAGCACCTACGGCAACAGGCTGCACGCCGACATCAAGAACGTTCAGGAGAAGCTGACCCGGGTGATAAACGAGACGGTTAAGCAAGGTGGCAAGCTGATCGTGCCTTCCTTTGCGCTTGAGCGCACACAGGAGCTGGTCTATCTGCTCCACCACCTGAAACTGGCCCGTCAGATACCGGACATCCCTATCTTCGTAGACAGCCCGCTGGCCATGGATGCAACTGATATCTTCAGGGCACATCCGGAGTGCTTCGACTCTGAAACACTGGAGTTCATCAGGACTGCTGAAGACCCCTTCGGCTTCCGCGGCCTGCGCTATGTATCCAGCGTGGAGGAGTCCAAAAAGCTAAACTTGATAAAAACTCCCGTCATGATAATAGCGGGTTCCGGTATGGCTGAAGCGGGACGGGTCCTGCATCACCTGAAGAATAACATCGGGGATTCAAGAAACACGGTGTTGATCGTGGGCTGGCAGGCTGAGAACACGCTCGGCCGCAAAATCGCCGAGAAGTGGCCCGAGGTCCCCATTTTCGGTGAAAAGTACAAGCTGCGCTGCGGCGTGGAAATATTCAACGAGTTCAGTGCGCACGCTGACAGCAATGACCTCATCAGGTGGGCAAGCGCAGGCAAAGACAGGTGGCAGAGGGTCTTCGTGGTGCACGGGGAGGAATCCGCAGCGCTCTCTCTGGCCGATGCACTGCGCCAGTCCGGTCTTAAGGACGTGGCGGTTCCCGAATACGGCCAGAGCTTTGACCTCTAAATATATTACTTATCACATGAAGGCGATTTAATGCTCAAACTAATCACAGGCAGCTTCGACGATTTCCGCCAGGACTGGCAGTACCTGTACTCAAGATCGAGCGCCAGGGTCCTTTTCTCCTCGTCAGGCTGGTCCGAGCTGTGGTGGAGTCACTTCGGCTCTGCCAGCAAATTGTGCCTGGCCGCGGTTATGGAAGACCAGGAGGTAATAGGCATAGCCCCCCTGCGCCGGGAAAATGGGACCCTGTTTTTCATCGGCAGCAACAGCGTCTGTGATTTCCTGGATTTCATTGTGGCAGAGGGCAAGGAGGAGCCGTTTTTCAATACTTTGCTGGAAAACTTGAGCACCCTGGGAGGGGATGGCCTCGATCTCTTTTCCCTGTTGCCCGATTCCAATGTGCGCCGCTTTCTCGTGCCCATGGCGGAGAAAACCGGCCTGAATGTTTCCTGCAGCCAGGACGATATGACTGTGGTCCTGAAACTGCCTGAGGACCTGCCGTCTTACCTGTCCGCCCTGAACGGAAAGCAGCGGCACGAAATACTCAGGAAGGAACGACGGCTGAATGAAGAAGGGGAGATCACCTTCCGCACCATCAACCGGCCGAGCATAACAGACATCGATATATTCCTGCTTTTTTTCCGTGAGAGCAGGGAGGACAAGAACAGGTTTTTAACAGAAACTATGGAGGCGTTTTTCAGGGACGTGGTCTCGCTCGCCGCCTCTACCGATATGCTCAGCATGGGTTTGCTGGAGCTCAACAATTCGCCGGTGGCGGCTACTCTAAGCTTCATCTATAGAAATGATGTATACCTGTACAACAGCGGCTATAACCCGGATTACCGCTGGTTGAGCGTGGGTGTGCTATCAAAATATCTGCGCATTAAACAGAGCATTGAGGAGAAAAGAGGGAATTTCGATTTCCTCCGCGGCGGAGAGAAGTACAAGTTTCATCTGGGAGGTACGGAGGCACCGCTGTTTAGATGTATAATTAAAAATCGAGTGCCTTAACGGGAAAGGTAATTTTGGAAGATCGACTTCGTATAGCCGTATTGAGCCTGCATAGCTGCCCGTATGGAAAACCGGGCGGCCGATACACGGGCGGCATGAACATATACATCCAGAACCTGGCGCGGGAGCTCACTTCATCCGGGCACATGGTAGACATTTTCACCTGCGCGCATCATGAAGAAGCGGACTGCGGACTGGCTCAGATCAATGACAACCTGCGCCTGATTCACCTTGATTCCGGCGACTACGCCCGGCTTGCAGATAACGGCCTGGACGGGCACCTGTCGGACCTTACAGAGTCCATCATTTCCACCTGCATGGCTAACAATACTCACTATGACCTGATCCACAGCCATTACTGGCTGTCGGGGATGGTGGGCAACAACCTGAAGCGACACTGGGACATTCCGCATGTCACCATGTTCCACACGCTGGCAGCGGTCAAGAACAGCGCAGGCCTGGGTGTGATCAAGCCTGAATACAGGATTAACAGCGAACGTTCCATAATAGAAGAAGTTGATTTCATCATAGCTTCCACTGCCAGGGAAAAACAGGAGCTTATCAGCAGATACAACGCCTGCTCCGGAAAGATAAGGGTGATTCCCTGCGGTATAAATCCGCAGTTGTTCCACCCCATCGACAAGGAGCTGGCCAGGCAAATGTGCGGCCTGCCGTCCCGGAGCACCATACTTTTCGTCGGGAGGCTCGATCCTATCAAGGGACTGGACAATCTGCTTCAGGCCGTTTCACTCATGTCGCATGACAGCGACTTTCAGCTGGTCATTGTCGGCGGCGAGGACAGGCGTGGGCTGCGTCCTGCCGCGGCCGACGGCAGGGTGATATTCGTAGGCCCGGTGGAACACGCGAATATGTACCTGTACTACAACGCTGCTGATTTTTGCGTGATACCTTCTTATTATGAAAGCTTCAGCCTGGTGGCACTGGAGTCACTGGCATGCGGCACGCCTATCATAGCAACGGATGTTGGCGAGGTCAGGGACATAGCCCAGATATGTCCGTCCTGCAGGCTGGTCACAGGCAACGAGCCGGCCAAGCTGGCCCGCGGCATGGAGACCATGCTGGCGGGAGCCGCTGACGGCAAGAACGGATTTAAAGAAGTGGTCGGGCTTTATAACTGGAACCATGTTGCCGGTAATATTATGCACTCCTACCGGACGGCCATTGCCATAAATTCCGTTTGCGGGCGTCCCGCTCTGCGCCGTTAGGCCGGCAGTCCAATATTTCCAGAGGAGACATCTGCCTCATCAGAACCGTTCACTGCGCCCAGCTGCCGCTTTAACGCCATAAAAAATCAGAAAGGGCTGGATGCATCCAGCCCTTTCCATAGAGTATCTGTTAAATAATATTCTAGGCTTTGCCGATTTTGAACATCTTGGTCCCACAGCTGGGGCAGACACCCTGACTTGCCGGCTTGCCATTCTTCATGGTAATGGCCCTGGGATTTTTCATCTCCTTCTTAGCTCGGCACTTCATGCAATAAGCCTGCATCTACGACAACCCTCCTATAAAAATTTTATCTTTGAAGCATAGATCATTCTACGTTCAGATGTCAATAGCTTCGACGGCTGATTTTCGTACTAGTACCAAAGTCCTTTGTGGCTATGCGGCCGACCACTTTTCAGCCAGATCGCCTATAAGCGGCAGCTTGAATTTGACTCCCTGGTAAGCCTTGATCATCAGCAGAATCCACAGGATAAAGGCTATGATCCAAACCACAAAATTAAGGAAGGGGATAAAACTAAGAATGGCAGCAGCGCCAAAGGTAATGATGGACTGCATGGCATGGAATTTTACGAACTTACTGTCCTTCTCGATCAGGAAAAATATCAGTCCCGTTATCCAGCCAACCACGTATGAGAGCAGTGCAGCTACGTTTTCTTCCAGCCCGGTGGATGATTTAGCCATGGTCATACCTCCTCTTCTAAGAATGGGGACAGAATATCCGTTAACGCTTCACATGTCAACAGGGCTAAATGCGTGGCTGCCAGCTTGCGGTACCAGGTTGAACTGCTCCACCGGGACCCCTATCCTGGTCAGATAGTCGGAGTATTCGGTAAGCTTGAGCAGCACCCGGGCGGCCCTGTTGCCGGACGTGTAATCGTAATGGTTGTCCACCAGCCTGACCTGCTCTTCAGTAAATGTGGTCGTGATCACCGGCTTGCGATAGCTTTCTATCCACTGAGATACCAGCGCAGTCAATAGCCTGGTGAGCATATCATTGATTATATCTATCCTGGTCCTGCCTTCAGGCTCCCTGCCGCCGGCCAACTCCAGCAGGTCGTCGATCAGGTCATCGGCAATTTTCCCGGAATGCCTGGCGGCAATAGTCATGTTGGCCAGGTCCTCAATTTCCATCTTATCCTGGATGCCCAGTATCAGGCCCAGCATGCTTATCAGCTGTTTAATGGCTGTCTCGGACTTGTATATGTTGGCCGACTTCACATCCTCGATGATGGGGATGATAGCTTGCATGCTGGAACTATGCCGAGGCTGTTCGGCTTTAGTGACAAGTTGCCCCTGCTGCGAGCGCTGTCGCAACAGCAAATTGCCAAACAGAGAAAAGCCACCGAAGCCCATGAAAATCAGTGAGTCCACAATTTTCACTTCCAGCAGCCTGACTGCGGCCGTCAGGTAAGCAATAAAGTTACGGTCCCCAGCCGGGTCAACGGGATTGCCGCGGCTCCACCTGGGCGGAAATATCTTGTCCATTTCCTCTATCGTTTTATCCGGCAGCTTTACAACGTTGAGCCCGCCCTGCTCACAGGCTTCGGCGCAAAGCACCCCGTAACTGCCGCCGGGAGTGATGATAGCCACGTTACGGCCTTTAGGCAGCGGCTGGGTTAAAAAGGCTATGGCCACGTCCAGCATCTCCTCCGGGTTCTCCACGCGTATAGCTCCCATTTTCTTGAAGGCCGCATCGTAAACGGCGTCACTGCCCGCCATGGCGCCTGAGTGAGATTTGATGGCCTTGGCGGCGGCTTCGGTCTTACCCGGCTTCAGAACGATGACCGGTTTGCGCGGTGTGACTTTCTCAACTACCTCGGCAAACTTGATGCCGTCATTCAGTCCCTCGATATAGGTGATGATGACCTTTACTGCAGGGTCGCGGCCAAAGTAGTCGATATAGTCTTCTATCTGGATGTCGGCGGCGCAGCCACAGCTGACATAGTGATGAAAACCTATGCCACGCTCATATCCAGCCACAACCACGGCAGCCCCAACATTACCCCCCTGCGAGACAAATGCCAGCGGCCCGTCCCTGACCAGCAGCGGCATCATGAAAGCCGCCAGCGAAGACGAAGCGCTCCAGTAACCCATACAGTTGGGCCCGATGAACCTGATATTCCCCTTTTGTGCTATGCGCAGGACCTCGTCCTGCAGCTTCTTTCCCTCAGGGCCGGTCTCAGCAAAGCCAGCTGATATAACTACGGCCGATTTAACGCCTTTATCAACGCAGTCCTGCATGGCTTCAGCTACCTTCTCGGCCGGGATGGTAAACACCGCCAGGTCCACAGGTTCTTTAATATCGGTTACTTTTTTATAGGCGTTAAGCCCCTGGATCTGCTGCTCATGAACGTTCACCGGATATATCGGCCCCTGGAACGTCTGCATCAGGCTGGTGATAGTGGAAAAGCCCCACTTGTTGCGGTTGTTGGTCGCCCCTATATGGGCTACTGAGCGAGGATTAAACAGCGGGTCAAGCTCTGTCACAATATCTTTGAACATGCTTCAGACATCCTTCGCTTTAATCAGGGTTAAATCTTAATTGAAGAACCAATCAACTTGAGCTTCGAATCAAGGTGATATATAATAACATCCCGGCAAAGGCCATACAATCCACAGAATCCATGATCTTTATCCCGTGTGATCTTCTTATATAAATATACTCTATCTTTATCAAAAGGAGCTTGATATGATAAAAACCCCTATGACAGAGCTGTTCGGATGCAAACACCCGGTCATGCTGGCAGGGATGAACTGGGTTACAGAGCCCAAGCTGGTTGCCGCCGTCTGCAATGCCGGCGGGCTGGGGATCTTCGCCACCGCCAGGTGCACGCCAGAGGAAACCCGAAAAAACATACGCGAGATAAAAAGCCTGACCGATAAGCCCTTCGGCATTAACCAGATACTGATGTTCGGGCAGATAGCACAGGAGACCATCCAGGTGGCCATCGAGGAAAAGGTGCCGGTGCTCAACTATACTCTGGGTAAACCCTGGTTTATCGATCAGATACACGCTTATGGCGGCAAGGTGCTGGGCACCACGGCCACGGTAAAGCACGCAGTCAAGGCGGCTGAGCTGGGTTGCGATGCCATAGTGGTCACCGGTCACGAGGCAGCTGCCCATGGTGAACAGGCTACCACCCTGGTCCTTCTTCCCATAATAGCCAGCCGGGTCAAGATTCCTATTATCTCCGCCGGTGGCTACGCCGACGGTCGCGGCCTGGCTGCAGCGCTGGCCCTGGGTGCCAGCGGCATTTCCATGGGCACACGCTTCGCACTGACCAAAGAGAGCATGGTCCACGACAATTTCAAACAGCTATGCCTGAAGGCCTCGGAAAACGATACTCTCTACAGCGATAAATTCGACGGTATGCCCGGACGGGCCCTTAAAACATCCGTTACGGAGAAAATGGTCAAAGGTGGCTTTCCGCTGGTGGACGCATTTAAAGGTGCCTACGACGTTAAGAAGATGCTCAACTTGAGCTACCCGCAATTCATCGGCATGAGCCTGAAAATGATCGGGGCTGAGGAGAGCCATCCGCTGTGGGTGCAGGCCAGGCAGGCTGCCGGCAATCTACGCCATACCAGAGCGCTTTACGAGGGTGATCTCAAGGAAGGCATATTCTTTGCCGGACAGGTTATCGGCGCCTGCAACGAGCTGCCCACGGTCAAAGAGCTGATGGATAGCATCATCAGTGAAGCCGAGGCCACAATTAAGAAAACCGGCTCAATGCTGGCCTGACATTCGCCATATATTTACGGCTTAAGCCCGTACCCGTTTGGCTGTTCCTTTGAGCAGTTCCTCGGCCTGGCTGGCTATCTTTTCCACCAGCTCCTTGCAGCTGACCACATCGTGAATCATGCCGATGGACTGTCCCACGGGAATGAGCCCGGCCTCAACGTCGCCCTCGTCCCAGATAGCCGTCTGGCGCAGACCGGAAAGCAGGGGCGCCAGCTCCTCCAGCTTGGCACGCCTTCCTTCCATCTCTAAGATCTGGCCCAGTACCTGGTTCTTCAGTGCGCGTCCCTGCAGCTCTATGGTCTTGCCGTACAGCGTTGTTTCAAATTCCTGCCGCCTGATAAGCTCGTCTTTTACCCTGGAGTTCATGCGGCACTCTTTAGTCGCCATGAACCTGGAGGCCATCATCACTCCCTCTGCGCCAAGTATCAGCGCAGCAGCGAGGCCCCTGCCATCCGCAATGCCCCCTGTGGTGATGACGGGAATCTTGACCGACTCGGCCATGCGCGGCGTGAGCACCATGGTAGTCACGTCGTCGTTCAGCGGATGTCCTCCTTCCTCAACCCCGGCGGCAATGACCGCATCGTAGCCGGCATGCTCGGCGTGAACGGCATGCCTGACTGAGCCCACCTTGTGTATCAATTTGGCGCCGGCATCGTGCGCCATCTTTACGGCGTCCGGCCCGAAGAACTTATCGATGGGAGCCCCGGAGATTTCAAAGGCCGCAACTTTCTCTTCCAGGGCCGCCGAAAACCACTGGTTGTACATCTCCTTGGTTATGCGAAAGGAGGGCATCAGTGTCAGGTTTATAGAGAAGGGCTTATCCGTCATTTCACGTGTCTGACTGATAGCTTTGCGCAGCTCCTCGCCCGTGTTGTAGTTGGCCGAGGTGATATTACCCAGCGCTCCTGCATTGCTCACAGCTGCGCACAACTCGGGTTTGCACAGCCACATCATCCCGCCACACATGATGGGGTATTTAATGCCGAATAGCTCGGTCATCCTTGTCTTCATCTGATTCCTCCTATACTTGAACTGAATAACATTTTGTCATATCATAGCATAGTGCTTGTGCCGGAACAATCAGGCATATTTTAAGTTAAAGTCATAAAACTTCATACTTATTTTCTTTGACAACAAATCAGATTTTTGAGACTATTACGGGTCAGCATAGCAATAACAGACGGAGGTCCTGAAGAATGAAAACCAGGATAACGGAACTCTTCGGCATAAAGCATCCAATTGCGCTCTCGGGCATGGCTTATGTCAGCCTGCCCAAGCTGGTGGCGGCGGTCAGCAACGCGGGCGGACTGGGAATTTTTAACAGCGTAGCCAATACGCCTGACCAGTTAAAAGGCATCATTCAAGAGATAAAATCGCTGACGGACAAGCCTTTTGCCATTAACGTCACGCTCATCTTCCCTAACGGCAAGGAGAATGCCGAGGTAGCCCTGGCCGAGAAAGCCCCTATCATAAACTTCGCCCTAGGCAAAGGCGACTGGATCATCAAAGCAGCTCACGTATACGGTGGCAAAGTCATTTCCACCGTGGCCACCGAGCGCCATGCCATCCGGGCAGCGGAGCAGGGGGCGGACGCCCTGATCGTCACTGCGCACGAAGCTGCTGCGCATGGAAGCGACGTCGGCGGCATGGTGCTGCTTCCGCAGATCGCCTGCAAAGTCCAGACGCCCATCATCTCGGCCGGCGGTTACTGCGACGGGCGCGGCCTGGCTGCAGCGCTGGCGCTGGGCGCCGATGCAATTGCCATGGGGACCCGTTTTGTACTGACGCAGGAATGCGCTGTCCATCCGCATATCAAACAGGTCGCCATGAACACTACCATGGAGGAGACCCTTTATTCGGCCGGAATCGACGGCCTGCCCGGCCGCTGGTATGCCAACAAGCGCGCCATCGATATGGCCAAAGGGAAAACATCCTATGTGGAGGCGCTGAGGGCGGGTTGGTCGCTTCGTAAGCAAATGGATATGCCCTTATGGAAGCTGTTCTTCGGCAGCCTGCAGAAGAGAGGGTTGACTGAGCTTGCCCGCCAGGCCATTGGCGTGGAAGCACTGGGCAAGGTGCTGGACGAGGGCGATTTGGATAACGGCGTGGTGCCCTTCGGCCAGGTTGTCGGCCGTATACGCGACCTCCCCACCTGCAAGGAGCTTATCGAGCGCATAGTCGCTGAAGCGGAGGACGATATCAGGTCACTGCAGGGCAAGCTTTGAATGTGCTAACATTGTACTGAAAATACGTGTAATTCACCTTCGGGCAGTACGGGTTTAAAGGCAGGGTAAGCAGAGTATAGATGATGATGGGCCTGGATGATAAAAGTATTGGGAAATATTCAGCTACCGTTGCCTTAAAGGATGGCTCAAGCCTGCATCTCCGTCCTGTCCGGCCGTCGGATGAGGAAAGGCTTATCGCTCTCTTCAGCCGGCTGAGCAAGCAGACCATCTACCTGAGGTTCCATCACACAGTCACCCATTTTTCCCGGGAGGAGGCGCGACGCTGGGCGGCCGTGGACTACGTGAATACCTTCGGGCTGGTGGGGACGCTGGGGGAAGGAGAGGATGAGAAAGTCATTGCCATAGGCCAGTTTGCCCGCGAGCCCGGTGCCAGAATGGCGCAGGTGGCGTTCGAGGTGGAGGATAAATACCAGGGCCTGGGCATTGGCAGCCACCTGCTGGACCAGCTTGCCTACATTGCCCGTGATAAGGGTATCACCACCTTCGAAGCCGAGGTGCTGGCCGAAAACAAGGATATGATGAATATATTCATCAATAGCGGCTACACCATGCGCAGGCAGGTCCAGGGCTCCACCTATATTGGTCTGCTCGACCTCGCCCCCACGGAGATAGTTGAACAGAAATCCTTCGAACGTGAAAAAATATCGTCCATAGCATCCCTGCGGACCTTTCTCAACCCAAAATCGGTGGCCGTTATCGGCGCCTCGCGTAGGCCAAGCACCATCGGAAACTTCGTATTCCGCAACCTCATCCAGCAGAATTTTAACGGCGTTGTTTACCCTGTCAATCCAAATGCAGAGGTCATTGCTGCTGTAAAAGCCTATCCATCCATACTGGATATACCGGGAGATATCGACCTGGCCATCATCGCTGTGCCCGCAGAGAAGGTCCAGGCCGTAGCGGAAGAGTGCGCACGCAAGGGAGTCAAGGGCATTGTGACAATGAGCTCCGGCTTTGAGGACATCGGGGAGGAGGGCAAGCAGCGCCAGGACAAGCTTGTGCAGATGATACGCAGCTACGGCATGCGCATGCTCGGCCCCAACTGCATGGGCATGATAAATACCAACCCCGAGGTCAACCTCAATGCGACATTCTCCTCTGTATTCCCACCCCATGGAAATATCGCCTTTGTTACGCAGAGCGGAGTGCTGGGCTCGGCCATCCTGATGTATGCCACCAGCCTGAACATCGGCCTTTCCACTTTCGTCAGCATCGGTAACCGCGCAGACATTTCCAGCAATGAGCTGCTTCAATACTGGGAGGATGACCCGGATACAGACGTTGTGCTGTTATATTTAGAGACTTTCGGCAATCCGCGTAAGTTTGCCCGCATATCCCGGAGCATTACGGCACGCAAGCCGGTGGTGGCAGTGGTGGCCGACCGCCCTTCTCAGCTGGCAAGGCCCATGGCCTCGCAGACCGGCGCCATGGCCACGGACCAAGCGGCCACTGAAGCCCTGTTTAAACAGGCCGGCATTCTACGCGTAAACGCACTGGAAGACCTGTTCGATACGGGAGGCCTGCTGGCCAACCAGCCGCTGCCGGCCGGCGGCAGGGTGGCTATTATTTCCAACGCCGGCGGCCCGGCCATGCTGACGGCAGATGCCTGCAGAGCCAGGGGCCTGGAAATTCCAGCCCTATCTGAAAATACACTGCAGCAGCTCAAGACCTTTCTTTCTCCCAAGGCTGTTATCTCCAATCCCATCGATTTCTCTCCGGACTACACCATCGACCAGTACAGGGAAGCGCTCAAACTGCTGAGGGACGACGAAAACGTTGATATTGTGATTGTGATTTTCATTCCCCCCATACTTAAACTGACCGATGAGTTTGCGGCGGCCGTAAAAGAAGTTGCTCCTTCATTCAGGCACGTGGGGAAACCGCTGGTAACATCGTTCCTGGGCCTGAGGGGCGCCCGCATTGAGCTGGGTTCACACGAGAAAGGCTATGTCCCATCGTTCGCCTTCCCGGAGGCCACGGCCGGAGCGCTGTCACGGGCGCTCGAGTTCAGCCAGCGCCTGAAGAAGCCGGCCGGCAGGATACCCGAGTTCAAGGATATTGATAAGATCAGGGCCGAGGAAATCATACAATCGGCACTTGGGAAAGCCGGAAAAAGCCCGGCCTGGCTGGATGCTGAGGCCATAACCGGGCTGCTCGATTGCTACGGACTAAAGGTGGTTACCCTCAAGCTGGCCAGAACGCCTGGCGAGGCTGCCACAGCGGCAGAGGAGATCGGCTGTCCTGTCGCCGTGAAAATACTTTCCTCCACCATCATGCAGCGCACCGATGTTGAGGGCGTCATACTTGACTGCCGAGCCAGGGGCGAGGTGGAAAAGGCTTTTAACCGAATCAGCCAGAACCTTGAAAGCATTGGCAGGCAGGATGAGATGCAGGGCGTGATTGTTCAGAAAATGGTTCAGGGCGGCATCGAAGTCATTGTCGGCGTTACGCAGCACCTCGCCTTCGGCCCCCTCATAATGTTCGGACTTGGTGGAGTGTACGCCGAGCTGCTCAAGGATGTGACTTTTAATATACATCCTGTCACCGATATCGACGCCCACGAAATGGTGCGCTCGGTAAAAGCCTACCAGATGCTGGAGGGCTGGAGGGGCTCCAGGCGCGCTGACATCGAATCTATTGAGGAGGTCATACTGCGGGTATCCGCCATGGTTGAGAACCATCCACAGATACTGGAGATGGACCTCAATCCCGTCAAGGTCCTGCCGGAGGGCGACGGCTATTTTGTGGTGGATGCGCGCATACAGGTAGCAGCCTATTCGGAGTAGCACAATTCAATAAGTTGATACATCCAGCTCTTCCATCTTTCCGGTGACCATAAAGACCACGCGCTCGCATATATTGGTCACCCGGTCTCCGGTACGCTCCAGGTTATGCCCCACCCATATCAACCTTGTAGCTCTTGTGATGGTGCGGGGGTCCTCCATCATGAAAGTAAGCAGCTCCCTGAAAACCTGGTCGTACAGGTTATCGATCTCATCGTCTTCGTGCACAAGGTTCCTGGCCGCCTCTGCGTCATGATTTATGAATGCATCCAGGCTGCGGCGCAGCATTTCAATGACCTTCTCATTCATGCGGGGAAGGTCGATAAGCGGTTTCAGCGGGGGTTCATCGCCTATCATGATGGCAATCTTGGCATTGCCTGCTGCATGGTCGGCCATCCTCTCCAGGTCGGTAATAATGGACAGTGTGGCCAGCATAATGCGTAGGTCGCTGGCCATAGGCGCCTGGGTGCTCATGATGTTCAGCACCCTTTCCTCTATATTAAATCGCTTCATGTTCACGTCTCTATCATCATCCACCACCTGTTTGGCCATCTTCAGGTCACGCTGTTTCAATGCCTGCATCGACCGTTCCAGCGCCTTTTCCACCATACTCCCCAGCACCAGAACATCATCCTGAATTTCCCGCAGGTGTCTTTGATAAGTCTCTCTTGTCATATCGTTGCCCCCATCAGCCGAAGCGGCCTGTTATGTAGTCCTCTGTCCTCTTATCTTTAGGAACGGTAAACACTTCCCTAGTGGAAGCGTATTCAATCAGCTCGCCCAGCAGCATGAATCCGGTATGGTCTGAAACGCGGGCGGCTTGCTGCATGTTGTGCGTCACAATAACCACCGTGTAATCCCTCTTGATCTCCAGCATCAGCTCCTCTATCTTCAATGTGGAAATGGGATCGAGCGCAGAGCACGGCTCATCCATCAATATTATCTCGGGTTCCACTGCAATGGCCCGGGCAATACACAACCTCTGCTGCTGCCCTCCGGAAAGCGATGTGCCCGACTTGTTCAGGCTGTCCTTCACTTCCTCCCACAGTGCCGCCTTCTTAAGGCTGCGCTCAACTAATTCCTTTAGCTCGCTACGCCTGCTCCACAGACGGGTCAGGCTTATGCCGGAGGCCACATTATCGAAAATGGACATGGTCGGGAAGGCAGTCGGTTTCTGAAATACCATTCCAATGCGGCGCCTGACGGTAACCGGATCAACTTCTCTATCGTAGATGTTTTTTCCATCGAAGAGAACTTTCCCCTCCGTCCTTCCCCCATCTGATACCTCGTGCATCCTGTTCATGCAGCGGATGAAGGTGGATTTTCCACAGCCTGATGGGCCGATCAAGGCTGTTATGGCGTGGGAGCAAATATCCATACTGATGCTGTTTATGGCCATGGTATTTCCATACCAGGCGCTAAGCTTTTGCACCTGCAAAATATATTCCGGTTGTGACCTGCCCACGCTGCCTTGCATTTGCGTAAAGTTCGCCGCCCCATTTGCTATTTGTTCAGATATTGTCATTTTACGCTTCCTTTCAGACTTCGCAATCTCCTATCTAAACTTTCTGCTGCTAACCCAGCGCACGACGATATTTATTCCCAGGACGAGGACTATAAGCAGGAAGGCGCCGGCCCAGGCCTGCTGTTGCCAGTCGGCATAGGGCGACAAAGCGTAACGGTAGATCTGCAGGGGTAGCGCCCCGATGGGCTTGAACAGGCCCTGCACACCAAAGGCGCTGCCAAGTGCAGTAAAGATTAATGGAGCGGTCTCGCCGGCAATGCGCGCGAAAGCCAGCATGACCCCGGTAACTATACCGGTCATAGCACCGGGAATAATCACGCCGACAACGGCCCTCCAGCGTGTCACGCCCAACGCCAGGGCAGCTTCCCTCATGGAGCTGGGAACAAGGCGTAGCGCTTCTTCTGCCGTGCGGGCCACAATGGGAATCATGATAATGGCCAACGCAACCCCGGCTGAGAGCGCCGAGTAGCTGTGCATGGGTCTAACCAGTATGGCATAGGCAAACACGCCCACTACTATTGACGGCACTCCAGCCAAAACGTCTGCCAGGAACCTGACCACTGCGGCGGCTTTTGGACCAGCAAACTCCGCCAGGAACACACCGGCCATTAGCCCGATGGGCAATGCCAGCACTGTGCCTAGGGCAGATAGTATTAGCGTCCCGAAGATCTCGTCACGCATCCCGCCGCCCGCCTCACCCACCGGCCTGGAGGCCTGCGTGATAAAGTCCAGGTTGATAAAGGATATTCCGTGCACGAGTATATAGCCCAGTATAACAGCCAGTATCAGAACGCAGATTGCCGCGGCAAGGCCGCAGAAGGCAAGCATCAACCCGCTCATCCATTTACGCCTGAGATTGCTTGTATTGGCCGTGACTATCCTCATGTTGGCCTCATTTCTGTCATACGCCAAACCAACAATCGTGCAATAATATTCACTACAAGTGTTATTACCAGCAGCACCAGGGCCAGCGCAACCAGGCTGCCTATGAATACATCCCCGGAAGCCTCGCTGAACTCGCTGGCCACCTTGCTGGCGATGGTGACGCCCGGCGAGAAAAGCGACGCCGTCAGTGCATAAGAGTTACCGATGACCATGGTCACAGCCATCGTTTCGCCCAGGGCGCGCCCCAGTCCAAGTATGGTTGCACCTATCAGACCCGAACGGCAGTAGGGCAGCACTGCGCGGCTTATGACCTCCCAGCGGGTAGCGCCCAGCGCCAGCATGGCCTCGCGCTGGCTGTCGGGCACTGCACGTATGGCGTCACGGCTGACGGCGGTAATAATAGGAATAATCATTATTGCCAGGATGACTCCTGCGCTCAGGAAGCCCACGCCGAACGGCGGGCCCTGGAACAGCGGCAAAAATCCCAGGTTGGCCCCCAGCCAGCTCTCAACGGGGTTTCGAACGAAGGGGACGAGAACGAAAAGCCCCCATAGCCCGATGATCACGCTGGGTATGGCGGCCAGCAGTTCGATCAGAAAGGAGCCTGGCCGGCTCAGCCAGGCTGGCGACAGTTCAGACAGAAAGACGGCGGCTCCCAGGCTTATCGGCACGGCGATTATCAGGCTGATGGCCGCGCTCAAAAGTGTGCCGTAGATAGCAGGCAAAGCCCCGAATATCTCTTTGACTGGGTCCCAGTCCGTACTGGTGAAAAAGGAAAACCCAAATTTATTGATTGCCGGCAGGGCATCCAGGTACAGTACGATGACCAGTGCTGCCAGGATGGCTACCATCAGCAATGAGAAGATCAGCGTCAGATTGGAGAATATCCTGTCGCCGTAACGCCCGGCGCCTTCTTTCTTGCTACCAACCACATTATTGGACAATAAATTATCCCTTAGCTCTGCGCATTTCGCGTCATATTTTATAACGTCCCAAATGGAAAACAGGGCGGCAGTCTCTACCACCCCCTGTTTCCATTCTATTGTCACAGCCTAGCGGCTGATCAATACGTTGCCTTGATATTTAATAGAGAGAATCTCCTTTTCAGCTTTGCTTATGGCCTCTTCTGACAGGCTGGCATAGCTAAGCGGAGCAGCGTACTGTTGTCCATCGTGGATAGCCCACCACAGCACCTTGGCCAGGGCTTCGCCCTTGGACTTATCAGTCTGGTTCGCATAGACGAGTATCCAGGTAAAGCCAACGATCGGGTAGGCGTCGGTATTGGATGAATTTGTCAACATCACTTTCATATCATCAGGAAGCGTGACGCCTTCGGCCGCCTTTGTGGTTGCAGTTAGCGACGGCTCCACAAAGTTACCTGAAGAGTTCTTTATCTGGGCCCAGGTCATTTTATTCTGTATGGCATAGGCCAGCTCCACGTAGCCGATGGCGCCTGGTATCTGCTGTACCTGGCCGGCCACGCCGGCATTTCCCTGCCCGCCTATATCACCCGGCCACTTGACCGAGGTGGCATTACCCACCTGTTCGCTCCAATCCCGGCTAACCTTGGTAAGGTAGTTGGTGAAGATATATGTTGTACCAGACCCGTCTGAACGGTGAATTACAGCAATGGCCGTATCCGGCAGGTTTAAGCCCGGGTTGAGAGCGGTAATGGAAGAGTCGCTCCATTTCGATATTTTTTTCAGGTAGATGTTAGCCAGGACTTCGCCCGTCAGTTTTAGCTGTCCGCTGCCAATACCCTCTAGATTATAGACGATGGCTACCGCTCCGCTGGTCATCGGGATGTGTAGTATCGGACCGCTCTTGGCTTCCGCTTTGGCCTGTTGCTCGGCAGTCATGATTCCATCACTGGCGCCAAAATCCACTGTTCCCTCCGTTATCTGGCTGATTCCAGCCCCGGAACCGATTGCCTGGTAGTTTATCTTGACCCCAGTCAGTTTATTGTAGACGTCGAACCATTTGGTATAGAGAGGCGCTGGAAAGGTGGCTCCAGCACCATTGAGAGAAATAGATTGTTCCGAGGACGAAGGTTTTTGAGCCGGCGTAGCCGCAGGCGCGTTGCATCCAACCAGTATGGCCGCACCAAGCAGTACTGATATGAGTGTGGCAAATCCATGTTTTAACAATAATCGCAAGTCTTGTGCCTCCCTGTAATTAATTCACTCTCTACAATTCATGGTAGCGCATGTAATTAAAGGGCGGGTTAAAATATGATTAAATAAAGATTAAAAAAAGCTTACAATTTTATATCAGAGGCAGAGTGAAATAAAAGGTTGAGCCTTTGCCCTCCTGGCTCTCAGCCCAAATCCTGCCGCCGTGGGCTTTAATAATGTTCCTGGATATAGCCAAACCGAGGCCCGAGCCCTCGCCAGCTCTGGATTTGTCGACCTTGTAAAATCGCTCAAATATACGCGACAATTCCCCTGCCTGGATGCCTATGCCCGTGTCAGCCACTGATACCAGTATATTATCCTCATCTACACCTGCCGCGAGCGTGATAGTGCCTCCTCTGCCAGTAAATTTGATGGCATTTCCTATCAGGTTCAGCAGTACGCTTTCAATACGGTCCCCATCAATCACCGGCCTGGGCAAGTTTGCCGCAAGGTCGACCTCCATTTTAAGACCAGCCTTTTGAGCCTGTGTACTCAACCGCGCCACCGCCTGCCTGATAAGCCCGCCTATATCGGTCTCGCCTCTTCCCGCATCGGCTTCACCGCTTTCCAGCTTGGCAAGTAGGCTGAGCTCTTCCGTCATCTGGGCAAGCTTATCGGCCTCGATCCCGATCTTCTCCAGGAACTCGTTGGCCACCCTTTCATCCTTTATAGCTCCCTGCAACAAAGTCTCAGCTAAAAGCTTTATGGAAGAAATCGGCGTCTTAAACTCATGCGATATATTGGAAATAAGGTCATGATGTATTTCTTCCAGGCGGTTTCTCTCAGTCAGGTCTCTCACTATCACTATGTGCCCGGGAATATCGTCCAGCGGCATGATAGCTACGTTGAGTATCTTGCCACGTCGAGTCTTGATAACTGTATCCTGCGGGCATCTGGTTTCCAAGCTTCGCCTGAGAAGCAGATCAAACTCGTAGTCCCTGACAACTTCAATAAATGTACGCCCTCTACGTACGCCTGCCTTCATATCAAAGATTCTTTCGGCAGCGACGTTGGTCATTTCGACCACGTTGTGCGCGTCTAAAATCAGGACACCATCTTCAATACGGGAAAGTGCGGCGACCAATGCATTTTCACGTCCAGGGTATACCGTTTTCTCCGATTTCGTAGCCGGCGGATTGGACGAAAATTCCCTGGCTTTCGGTTCAGCTTTTCTAAATAGGCGGCTTAACAAATTTATATCCGTAGCCTCTTACCGTGATTATATATTGCGGGTTGTCCGGGTCATTTTCCACTTTGCTCCTCAGCCATCGAATATGCACGTCGACAGTTCTGTCGTTTCCTATATATTCATATCCCCACACTTTGCGCAGTATCTGCTCGCGTGATAACACGCGGCCGATGTTGGACATTAACAACGTCAATAACTCAAATTCCTTGGGGTTCAACTCTATCTGCTTGTCGCCCCTGATAACAGAATGGCTGGAAAAGTCCACCTTTATGTTGCCCGCTTCCAGGTGATTCGTCCCCTTGCCTCCCCGTGTGATAGATTCGTCTTCCGTTTTTACCCGTCTGAGCACTGCCTTGATACGTGCCAGCAGTTCACGCATTGCGAAAGGCTTGGTAACATAGTCATCCGCACCCATTTCCAGCCCCACTACCCTATCAACTTCCGCCGTCTTGGCAGTGAGTATAATTACGGGCACCGGCTTCTCGGCGCGTACTATCCTGCATACCTCCAGGCCACTTATGACAGGTAACATTATGTCTAGTATAATAAGGCCAGGTGCTGTTGTGTGAAAGACCTCGAGGGCTTCGGCTCCGTCCGCCGCTACGACAACTTTGTATCCTTCCTTTTCCAGGTTGAACTGCAACGTCTCCCTGAGCGTGCGGTCGTCCTCTACTATCAAAATTGTTATCTCAGCCAAGTATCCCCGGTCTACGAAAGCCCTTAATGGTTCTAACTTTCGTAATCCACCATTCATAAGCATAAAAAAAAGCCTGCAGCTTGACAAGCTCCAGGCTTTTTACCTTCATAATTCATTACGCAGACAGATAGTCTATCAGTTTGCGGCTGCGGCTGGGATGTCGCAGCTTGGCCAGCGCTTCCTTTTCTATCTGCCTGATGCGTTCACGCGTGAGGCCGAACTCGTGACCGACCTCTTTAAGCGTGAGGCCCTGCTCGTTGTCCAGCCCGTAGCGCATCTCGATGATTTTGCGCTCCCTGTCGGACAGTGAGGCCAGTACATCACGGAATTGCTGCCTGAGCATATTCTGGCTGGCCTCGTCCTCGGGAGCCGGGCTGACCTCGTCCTCGATGAAGTCGCTCAGCTGGCTTTCATCGTCACCTATGGGGATGTCCAGAGATACGGGCTCGGCATATAGTATGCTCACCAGCCATTCGATCTTATCGGGGTCGATGCCCATCTCGCTGGCTATCTCGTCGCTGGTCGGCTTGCGACCCAGCTTCTGCAGCAGCTTCTGGCGGGCATTGTTCATCTTGGTTATTGTCTCCACGGTATGTACCGGCAGGCGTATGGTCCTGGACTGGTCGGAGATGACCCTGTTAATGGCCTGCCTGATCCACCAGGTGGCGTATGTGCTGAACTTGAAGCCGCGCCGGTAATCGAACTTCTCCACAGCGCGCATCAAGCCGATGTTGCCTTCCTGTATCAGGTCGGAAAGGGGCATGCCCCTGGCCCTGTACTTCTTGGCCATGCTAAGCACCAGGCGCAGGTTCGCCTTGATCATGCGCTCGGCTGATTCACGGCCGGCCTGCTTTATTTTCTCAAAGTGCTCATGCAGCCTGCCTGCGTTGCCTTCCAGGCGTTTTAGGAAATCCTTCTTGCCGCAAGCGCTCTTCAGATCCGCTATGGACTTAATGGTCCTGTAACCGTCGATAATCTCCCACGGGATGAGCCGCGTCACAATGGAGATTTCAGCTATCTTTGCCAGCGCTGCTTCGCCGTCCACACCTTCGCTGTCTGCCACGAACTGTGTAAGCTCAGCCTCGCTTATACCGTCCAGGTGAGCCCGCAGCTTTTCGTCCATGAGCTTGCCGGACAGCTCCGGTCCGCCGGTTACCAGATAATGTTTTATCAGCTTATCGATTAGTGAGCCGTAGCTGGTCAGAGTGGCCGCCATGACCTTCACCAGCTCAGCCTCGGAAGGTTTCCGGCCGAAGCTGGATAGCAGCTCTTTCTCCAGTCCCGTCAGGTAATTGGCCAGCTCCATGTGGCTGCTGAGCATCCTTTCTTCCCTGGCTGTCAGCAGCGGTGTCTTGCTGCATTCGGCTATATACAGGCTGACCGAGTCCTCGGCTATGTCCCTGGCCCTTTTGTCCTCTCCGTATGCCGCATCCTCCAGGTCGGCCCGGGCATATCCGCTGTCGTAACTCCTCATACCTGCTTCACTTTCGGAATAATCGCTGTCCAGCGCTAACTTATCAATATCGTTGACTTTTTCTTTCACTCTTGCCATTTCAAAAACCTCCTTCCACAACGTTCACGACTGCGGAAGCGGTAGGCTAACAACCCAATATACGTGCAATTTGTTAAGGCATTATTATGTTACAGGCAGCTTGCCCGCCCGTAAGCGACTTATGTCTCAAATGATAAAACGAATATTAATATAGAATAGTTGCCTTATATATGGAGAAAATGAAAAAATCGTGAAGTTCCGGTGAAGAATGGAGGCGGGGGCGGCTTCAGTCGTCTGTAAATACAACTTCAAATGGACACTGCAGTGCGCCGGTCTCGCAGACAAGCTCACAGTCACCGCACCAGCCGCAGTCATCCATTTGCACAATGGTAACGGTATGGTCTTCCGTCATGGCCAGTGCGCCGCACTTGCAGACCGATACGCACAGTCCGCAGCCGTCGCACCTGGTGACGTCATACAACGGCAATAAGGTCAAATGTTCCTCCAATCAGCCATAATATTATCATTGCCCTGCGTTTCACTCTGTAACTAAAATCACTCAGGACAGGCCTGCCAGTCTGTCCAGATACTCCTTATTTACGATCACTATGCGATGCCGGTCGAGCTTGATAGCCCCGCTGTCCTCCAGCGCCTTGAGCGACCTGCCCACCACCTCTCTGGCAGTTCTGGCCATGGCGGCCATTTCGTACTGGGTGAGCCGGTGCACTCCCTCCGGGCCGGCTGCGGCATTCTGCAGCAAAATCTTGGCCACCCTGCCGGTCACATTCTTAAACGAAAGGTCCTCAACCAGGGTAAGCAGCAGCCGTTCCTGTTCGGCCAGCTCCTCCAGGGCATTGCCAGCCACCAACCAGTTCTTTTCCATGAAGGGCAGCAGGTCGCTTTTACCGATCACGTATATGGTAGTTGCGCCCATGGCCTGCGCCGTATAGGGGCCGGGGCCTGAGCTGAATACGGCTGGATCGTTAAACGAGTCCCCCGGCCGGGCCAGCTTTATTATCTGCTCCTTCCCCTCCGGCGACATTTTAAATATCTTTACCACACCGGCACCTACAAAATACAGGTTCTGGCTGGCGTCTCCCTCAGATACGATAGCCTGGCCCTTCTGATATGTACGCTCGGTGAAAAGCTGCGGCAGCCCGGCGAGCCTTCCCGGTTCCGCACCTTTGAAATACCTGAATTTGCTTAGATTTTCGACCGTGATCGCCATGTCGCCAAATTATACCAGCCGTTGCCGCATAGTTAAATCTATTGGCTCAACGTTAAATTCCTATTTGACGGGCAAATTTGAAAATACTTATAATCTAGCCATCTGGATCAGGCGGCCCTTCGAGAAAAGAGGGTGCAGTCGGGCCAAAAGCAGCGGATTTAGGCTCCGTGGGACCCGGAAGTCCCACGGGGCTTTTTAATTTAAAATATGGAAAACCAAAAACAGAAAACGGCAGTTGCCGCCCTTTCGGTAATTTCCAACAGCACCCTGGTGGTGCTGAAGCTGATTACCGGTTTCTTTACGGGGTCTATATCAATCTTGTCCGAGGCAGCCCACTCCTCCATGGACCTCATCGCTTCGGTAATTGCCCTTTTTGCCGTGCGTGTTTCGGCCAAACGGCCGGACGACGAACATCCCTTCGGACACGGCAAGGTGGAAGATATATCAGCCCTGGCTGAAGCCCTGCTGATCTTCCTGGCTGCAGTCTGGATCATCCTTGAAGCGGTGGACAAGCTAATCAATCCCCGCCCGCTGGAGATACTGGGCTGGGGCATAGCCATCATGTTCTTCTCGGTGGCCGCCAACATCGCCATCTCCCAGCTGCTTTTCGTAGTAGGTAAAAAGACCGAGTCGCCGGCCCTGATAGCTGACGCCTGGCACCTCAGGACGGACGTTTACACCTCCGCCGGCGTTACGGTCGGACTTATACTCATCTGGGCCGGAGGCATGCTTTTCCCGGGCACTAATTTCGCCTGGCTAGACCCCCTGGCAGCTATACTGGTCGCCCTGCTTATCGGCCGTGCGGCCATCAAGCTCACAGTCGATGCCATTAAGGACCTGATCGATACCAGTCCGCCTCCCGAGGAGCAGCGCTGGCTTTCTGACTACCTCGAAAGCTGGTATCCTACTGTAAGGTCCATCCACCGCGTCAGGGTACGCAAATCGGGAGCCAACCGATTCATAGACCTGCACGTGGTAGTTGATCCCGCAATGACCGTGGATGCCTCGCACGATATAACGGAAAAAATGGAAACAGAGATCAAGGACAAGCTCAGCGGCGCTGATGTCACCGTCCATATCGAGCCCTGCGATGCGGAATGCCGCAAAGCCTGCGTCAGCGGCTGTATGCTTCCCGAGTCGGCCAGGCGAGCCAGGCAGAAGTCCTCCGCCGGCGTTGATACCAGCTCATCCTGAGCTTTCTTTAACCCTGATGAAAATAGTAAGGTTTCGTAACAATAAAGCGGTGTCCTTCGGCGTGCTCGAAGGAGACGTCGTCCGCATCTACCGCGGCTCTCCATTCGACCCCTCCGGCGGTCCTTTCCAGCCCAGGAACGGCGTACTACCGCTTGACCAGGTTCAGCTCCTGGCGCCATGCCTGCCCACCAAGATGGTCTGCCTGGGGCTGAATTACCGGCATCACGCAGCCGAGCTCAAACAGCAATTGCCGGACCTGCCCCTGCTGTTCCTCAAGCCCGCCTCGGCTGTCATCGGACCCGGGGAAAATATCGTTTTGCCACCCGAATCCCAGAGGATTGACTACGAAGGCGAGCTGGGTGTCGTCATCGGCAAGACCGCCAGAAACGTGCCTGAAAAAGACTACGCCTCATACATCCTGGGCTATACCTGTTTCAACGACGTGACGGACCGCATTGCCCAGGCCAGGGACGGGCAATGGACCAGGGCCAAGGGCTATGACACCTTTGCACCCTTTGGCCCGTGCATCGAGACCCAGATATCGCCCGCCAACTTAAAAATTGAGACTTATGTCAGCAGGGAACTCAAGCAGTCCGGGACAACTGCCGACCTGATCTTCGGAGTGCCGCGCCTGGTAAGCTATATTTCCGGCATCATGACTCTGGTGCCCGGCGATATAATAGCCACCGGCACACCGGAAGGCATAGGCCCGCTGAAGGCGGGTGACTCTGTTGAGATCAGGATAGAAGGCATAGGCAGTTTAACCAACAGCGTAATAGCAGCTAAAATATAACTCAGTTATTACTTGGAGGTTCGCTATGGCAATTAGCAGGTTCTATCTACCCACGCGCTTCTTCATCGGGCAGGGCAGCCTGTCAGAGTTGGGCAAGCAGGCTTCCAGGCTCGGGAAGATTGCCCTTTTGGTGACCGGCTCTCAAAGTATGCGCCGCACCGGCGTGCTGGATAAGGTCAAGGACGATCTGGAGGCCAATGGAGTCAAGGTCATCCTTTTCGACCGCGTGGAGCCCAATCCCCGCGCTTCGACCATCGACGCTGGTGCCAAGCTGGCGCGTGAAAATGGCGCTCAGGTGGTCATCGGCCTGGGCGGCGGCAGCACCATGGACGCCTCCAAGCTGATAGCCGTGGCCAGCGGAGGAGAGGACCCCATCTTTGCCTGCTATGAGGGTAAGGCCACATTAAAAGGCAAGGGGCTGCCCATCATACTGGTCCCCACCCTGGCTGCCACGGGATCGGAAGCCAATAACGGCGCTGTCTTTACCAACTGGGATACCCACGAAAAGGTTGTTTACAGCACCGGCTCCATGTATCCGTCCGTCTCGATCGTTGATCCGGCACTCACTCTGACTGTACCGGCGAGGATAACTGCGCAGGGTTGTGTGGACATATTCTGCCATCTTGTTGAACCCTACCTTACCGCTTCGGATGCCACCCAGATAAACGACTCTCTGCGGGAGGCTTGCATGCGCACCGCAGTGGAATCCCTGCCGCCGCTGCTTAAAAAGCTGGACGACCTTGAGCTGCGCTCCCGTGTCTCCTGGGCCAGCACAATAGCCTGCTCCCAGTTCGCCGGCCTGGGCGGAGGCTCAGGCCTGATGAGCCTTCACGCCATAGAGCATGCCCTGAGCGGAGAATATGATATTGCTCACGGCGACGGCCTGGCGGCGCTGCTGATAGAATGGATGAAATTCACCCAGCCGGCGCGTCAGGAACGCTTCAAGCTGCTGGGCAAGAATGTCTTCGGGCAGGCTGATGGCATAGCAGCCACCGCCAAATGGCTGGAAAAGGTCGGCATGAACCTCAAGCTCAACAGCCTGGGCATAAAGAATCCCGACTTTGACAAGCTGGCCGAGAATGCGCTCAAGACCGGCCCCTGGGCGAAATTCAATCCCGTGCCGCTGGATAAGGCCTCGATAGCAACTATCTATAAGAAATCATTTTGACGCAGGTCAAGGCATACCTAAGCGGCGACCAGTTCCCTGGCGCCGCTTTTCCATTTCTCGGCATTCTTCATCAGTGCTTCAGCACCCTTGAGCATCACGCCGCTGTTGCGCTCGCTGCCCAGCATGGCGGCCAGCTCCCGCAGCCTCTCCTGCCCCTCGATTGTTTCCACGTGCGTGCAGGCCCGGCCGGACTCTATTTCTTTGACCAGCCTCAAGTGGCTGTCGCCGAAGCATGCTATCTGCGGCAGATGCGTTATGCACAGAACCTGGTGGAAATGTGACAGTGTAGCCAGCTTTTTGCCAACGGAGTCGGCGCCCCTTCCACCTACGCCCATATCTATCTCATCGAAAACCAGCGTGGGTATCGGGTCGGCCACTTTCAGCGCGCTCTTGATGGCCAGCACTATCCTGCTGGTCTCGCCGCCTGAGACGATGGCGGACATCGACCGCACAGGCTCACCCGGGTTAGTTGCCACCTGGAACTCCAGACGGTCGATACCGTCCGAGGTATAGGCGTAGCACTTTCCTCCGGCTACGCTTAACCCATCCGGATCTTCCTTGCGGGAAAGCGTGATGTCGAACCTGGCCCATGGCAGGCCGAGCTCGGCCAACTCCTCGTTGGCCAGCCGCACCAGCTGCCCGGCGGCTTCCCTGCGTTCCAGCGATAACGCCTCCGCCTTTCTGCCGGCGCTCGCCTTGAGTTCCTGCAACTCAGCCGCCAGCCTGGCCTGCCTGGCCTGCCTGTTCTGCAGCCCGTCCAGTTCGGCAGCAGCCTTGCTGCGGAAGGCAATAATGTCTTCCAGGTTATTTCCATATTTACGCTTCAAGATAGCCAGGGCGTCCAGCCGGCGTTCAATCTCCTCCAGTTTCTCCTGGCCATCCTCGACCCTCTCGGCATAGCCGCGAAGGTCATGCGCCGTTTCCTCTATTCCCGACAGGCAGGCCTCAAGCTTATCCCTGTGGGCGGACAGGCTTTCGTCAGTATTTGTGATGTTTCTCAATCCGGTCAGAGTCTTATGTATCAGCACCGAGGCCGACCTCTCGTCTCCGTAAAGGTTGGCATAGGCGTCCATGCAACCGCCGCAGATGGCCTCTGCCCGCCGCAGTATCTCGCGCTCATGATGCATTTGCTCTTCATCCACTTCCTCCAGTTTGGCCCGGTCTATCTCCTCTATCTGGTACTGCAGCAGCTCCAGGTAACCCTCCTTCTCAATCCCGTCCATGGCAGCCAGCTCTTTCTCTTTTCTCCTCAGCTCCTCAATAACATTCTTCAGCTCGCGCCGGGAGCCCGGCAGGTTACCGTAAGCATCTACCAGGTTAAGCTGGTTGGCCTGGTCCAGCAGCGAGAGGTATTCCATCTGGCCGTGTATATCGACCATGTCCTTGCCCAGCCGCCGCAATAAAGATAAAGGTACGGCGCGGTTGTTGACACGTGCTACGCTCTTGCCGCCCTCCTGGAACTCCCTGGATACAAGCAACATGCCGTTGGCCTCCGGTTCTATCCCGCTTTCCTCCAGCACTGAGTTCACCTGATTTACAGTTGCGTCGGCCGGCCAGAAGATGGCTTCTATGCGTGCAGATCTGGTCCCGCTGCGTATCAGGCCGGCCGGCGCCCTCGCACCCATCAGCAACCCCAGGGCATCGACCAGGAGGGATTTACCGCTGCCCTCTTCCCCGCTTATCACGTTCAAACCAGGTACAAAGTTCACGGACATGTCCTTGATGACGGCAAAATTCTTTATGTGCAGTTCACCTAACATGCTGACCTCCTTGCCGGACTAGCTTGGTATTGATACATATGTACTACTTATCTTATAGAACATGCGTACTATTGTCAAGGGGTGGCGATTTCGGTGAAAATATTTGTGTACTTTGGCATTTAGGGATAAACTTTGAGTAACAGTACTTCGTTTACAGTAAAAAAAGGAGGTATCGATGCAAGCGTACTGTATGAAATGCCGGAAAAAGAAGGAGATGAACAATCCCAAATCTGTCAAAATGAAGAACGGCAAGCCGGCCACCCAGGGGGTGTGCCCGACCTGCGGCACCAAGCTGTTCCGCATAGGCAAAGGTTAATCATACAGGAGTAAAACTGAGAGAAAGGCCGGACACGATGTGTCCGGCCTTTCTATTTACGCCATCCTGGCCAGTATTTTCTCGGACAGGCAGCGAGGCATTGACCTGCCTATTAAGACCAGTGTCCTTAAAGAAGCTGGAAACAGGTATTCCTTCTTTTCCGATTTCAAAGCCCGGAGCATATGCCCGGCAGCCTGTTCCAGCGTCATTGTCAGTGACTTGGGAATTCCCCTGTGTTTGTTCCTCTCCGTGACCACGAAGCCCGGGCAAAGCGTCAGTATCCTTATATTGAACCTTTTAAGCTCCACCCTGGCCGCATCCAGAAAGATGCGGCAGGCGGCTTTGGCCGCAGAGTACTGCCCCTGCGAGGGCAGGCCAATAAATCCGGCCAGCGAGTTGGTGTTGGCAATCACGCCGCCGCCCGGCTGAGCTTTCATCTGTTGAACCAGCGGGCAGAAGAAATTAATCATGGTGTCGTAATTAATCCGCATGTTTTGCGTGATGGCGGCCGGAGTTGCCGTGGCAATGCTGAGGGAAGGCCCCATGCCTATATTCAGCAGCGCTATATCTATCCTGCCGAAACGCTCTACCGCCTGCCGGACAGCTCCGGCCGCCTGCGCCTCATCCAGTGCGTCTGCGGCAATCACCAGCGCCTCGCTGCCGTTTCTCTCTATTTCCTCTGATACACTGGACAACATCTCCTGTCGGCGGGCAATCACCACGATGCGGTTGCGCTTATGGCTCAGTGCAAGGGCCACTGCCCTGCCAATCCCCGATGAAGCTCCCGTGATCAGTATGACCCTCTGCTCCAGTTCCATATGGCTAGCCTCCTATTTGTCCGGGACGGTGCGGTTTATCCTATCAAGAACCGGGCGGCTAATCCAGCGCCAATGGCGTCCTACTTTGACTAAGGTTAACAGGGATGATATTATGTAAGCATCAATTCTGGAGGTTGTTAGCATGGCTGAGAGCGTATATAAGATCATCACCCTGGTTGGCACAAGCACCGAATCATGGGAAAAGGCTGCCGCAGCCGCGGTTGCACAGGCGGCCAAATCGGTCAAGGAAATCCGCATAGCCGAGGTCAAAGAGCTGGATATGCAGATCGAGAAGGGCAAGGTCCTGGCCTATCGCGCCAAGGTCAACGTCTCCTTCAAGTACCTGGGCAAAGAGGCCTGAGCCCAAATCAGGCCTGCTAGTCATAGCCGAGAAATATAATAGTTCTGCCCTCAATCTATAATCGCGCCCGCCGCCGCTAGCCTCTACACGCGCCTGATTGACTTCAAGCCGCCCTTGATGTTATATACTGTTCAGCTTTAATCGCAAGGAGATGACACATGAGAGTACTGGCATTGAATTCAAGCCCCAGGACCGGCGGCCAGAGCAAGACGGAACTGATGCTCACACACCTGGTCAAAGGCATGCGCGAGGCGGGGGCCGAGGTCGAGGTAATCGACCTGCGTCGCAAGAAAATCAACTTCTGCAAGGGCTGTTACACATGCTGGACCAAAACGCCCGGCGTCTGCGTGCATAAAGACGATATGGCGCTGGAGCTTTATCCCAAGTGGCTGGCGTCCGATATCGCCGTCTATGCCTCGCCGCTCTACTACTATACCGTCAATGCTCAGATGAAGGCCTTCATGGAGCGCACGCTGCCCATACTGGTTCCTTATCTGCGACGCAGTCAGGACAGGACGCATCACCCACTGCGCAGCAAATTCCCGGATACCGTCATGCTCTCGGTGGCGGGGTTTCCCGACGATTCCGTATTTGATGCGCTGTCTTTCTGGGCGAAAAAGGTCTTCGGCAGCGGAGGCGGACTGCTGGCAGAGATATACCGTCCGGCTGCCGAGTCCATGGCATACTCCGGTAAGAGGGATACCATACTTGAGGCCGTCGAGCAGGCCGGCAAGGAAATTGCGACCAACAGATGCGTGTCTCCGGAGACGATATCACGCGTCACTCAGCCGATCGCCGACCCCGAGACCATAGCCATCATGGCCAACATGGCCTGGGATGCCATGCTCGATAATAATATGACCCCGGCCCAGATGGAAAAACGCGGGCTTTCATACAGGCCTAAGACGATGGAGGAGTTGCTGGCCATGATGACCTTTGCCTTCAACCCGCGCAAGGCAGCGGGCAAGCAGGGAGTGATACAGTTCAACTTCACCGGTGACAAACCCGGCGCCTGTTTCCTGACCATAGGACAGGATGGCTGCACCAGGCACACAGGCCGGGCGGAAAAGCCCGCCTGCACGGTTGAAGGCCCCTTTGACGTATGGGCTGACATAGTCTCGGACAAGGCCGATGCGGGCCAGATGGTCATGGAGGGCAAGACCAAAATAGAGGGTGATGCCGGCCTGATGATGTCCTTCGGGCAATGATTGATCTGCAGGGAGGCAAAGGCATGAAAAAGACTACTTATGAGCTTGATTTCTTAAGCAGGGCAGGGCCTTACTCGCACTTGGTAGAGGCCGGCGGCTTCATTTTTGTCAGCGGCATGGTGCCTGTGGATGTCGCCAACAACGTCCGCATCACTGACGAGACGGACAGGGCAACGGAAGTCTGCCTGAATAATATTAAAAGGGCGCTGGAGCATGCCGGAAGCGGGCTGGACCGGGTGGTCAAGGTGACCGTCTTCCTGAGGGACATGGCCACCTTCGACGATATGAACAGGGTTTATAGGACCTTTTTCGCCGAGAGGCCGCCAGCCCGTACCTGCGTGGCAGTCAGGGAGCTGCCGGGCAATTTCCCCATAGAGATAGAGGCCATAGCCGTTAAGTAGCATTGAGCTAAAGCTTGTCTTCTGGTACGAATTTAAGCGCAAAGCCGTTCATGCAGTAGCGCAGGCCGGTGGGCTTGGGCCCGTCATTGAATACATGCCCCAGGTGTGAGCCGCAGCGGGCGCAGAGCACCTCCGTGCGCATCATCCCCAGGCTGTTGTCGGGCTGCTCCACCACGTTCAACGGTGAGACTGGTTCCCAGAAGCTGGGCCAGCCGGTGCCTGACTCAAACTTGGTGGAGCCGCGGAAAAGGTCTGTGCTGCAGCGTACGCAGCGGAAGATGCCCTCCTCATGCACCTGGTTAAAGGGACAGGTGCCCGGCGCCTCCGTGCCACTCCTGGTTGTGATCTCATACTGCTTTTCGGTCAGCAGCTTCTTCCATTCTGCATCCGGCTTCTCAATTTTCTCAACGGTCAGCACCTTGTCCTGTTTGACATCATAGATCTGTACAGCTGTCATATTCCCCGCCTCTCTCCAAACTCGAATATTGGAGCGAAAAAATAAGCGGGTCGCACGCGCTGCGGCCCGCTTGACCGCACAACTACTGGTTCTGGACCGGAAGATTATCCGGGTTCTTGGTGGGCTCCTGTACCACCACGTTGTTCTCGTAATAACCGATGGCATTGGCGGCTATCTTGGAAGCCAGGTTCATATAGGCATTCGGCAAACAGGTATCGACTGCTGCGCAGTACGGCTGCCCCGTCTGGTGCCCGTAGCCTATGACCTGGGCCGCCATCTGGGCTGCCGGATTCAGGCCCTGATACCCGGCGCTGCCCGTGTCGACGTTGGGAACGTCAGCCGCCAGCGCCGCCGCCGGCAATGCCAGCCCCAACAGCACGGCAGCCATGACTCCCAGTAATACGATTTTCATCTTTACCTCCTGTACTTGTTTGTACACTATGGACAACGACCAGCATCATAACAAGGTTTACATCAAAAAATAATAAAATTGGTGGAGTCCTCGTTAAATATGTATGACATCGGGAGGGCTGCAGCGCCGGAATTCAGCGCATAACGGGCCGGCTGTATATGGTATCCATCCTCTTGATAGAGCCCAGCCTGAGGGAGCTTAAGAATTCCAGGCTCACCGGCCGGTAGTTGACCAGCTCGGGGCTGACGTTGATGGTACGCCTGTCGCCGTTTATGAAAGGGTAGTTCTTGATATCATTGTTGTGTTTGTGACCGTGTATCACCCAGCCGTCCCACTGCACGGGCAGCTGCTCCGGGTCATGGACCAGCAGGAAATTGTACCTGCCCTGCTTTATCACTGCGTACTCCATAGCTCCAGGTATATCGCCGTCGTGGCTGCCGCGTATAAAATGTATCCTGCCCTTCAACTTGTTTAGCCAGTGCTCCGTCCCCCTCGAGCCCCGTCCATAGGCCAGGTCGCCCATGAAATAAACGTCGCCGTTGCCGACCGTGCCGTTCCAGTTCTCCACCAGCACCCCATTCATCTCATCCACATTGGACGGGTCGAACGGCCTGGCGCAGTAGTGGATGATATTGCCGTGGTCCAGGTGCAGGTCGCTGCTCACATAGGGCGGCCCCTGGCTGAAAACCGGCCTTCCTCCCTGTATGCCCTTTTCCTGCCGGAACAGGCTCAGGGTGCGGCCCCACTCACCCGAGTCGAGGGCCTGGCTCCTGGTCAGCAGCCCCTGCTGCAAAAAATCGTACTCACAGACTATCTTAGACTGGTCGTTGAGGAAGGTGACCCGCAATGCGTCCAGAGGCAGGTAGAAGTAGCGCATGCGGTAGTCATCCTCGGCGCTGCGCACGGAGAACTTCTCCGAAGTAGGTATATCGCGGGACACGCACGACCACATATTCTCAAACTCCCGGCTGTCCAGCTTGTAGGCTAAAGTCGAGTGGAAGAGGAAGTCCTCGTCCCTGTCGAAGGGCCGCGTCTGAGGCACTACCTTGAGCAGCCGGCCGGCCAGCTCCTGCCTGAACTTCTGAAAGGCCTGGGATGCTACTATGTTGAAATAAATGACCCGTCCCTGCCTGCCCTTTATCCAGCGGAAGCCGTCAATGAGATAGGGCAAAGACGGGTATCTCCTGCCCACTGAAAGCAGGATATCCTTCACACGCTCAACCTGCCTGTAGTCGGCGGAGAAGCTGCCGTAGAGCGTTATGTGAGGGACCTTGTGCACCTTGTCGGGCGGAGTGCCGCACAGCCGGCTCAGCCTGGATATAGATTCGGCCAGCTTGCGCTTGCCCGGCCCTATGCGCACCTCAATCAACATCTGCGTGAAGTAAAACACCAGCCGCGGTGTTAATGAAAGGATGGAAGGGTCTCAGCCGGGCCGCCTCGTTAATTACTGTAGGCGGCCCGGCGGTAAATTGCCTGTTCCATGCCCGGGATTAAAGTGTTATAGCGCCCTTCTTAAGCATCTTGGTGGGTTGGAACCACTTGATGCCGGTCTTCTTGGTTATGGCCTCGCACCTTTCGGCCACCTTGTCCCAGCCCATCTGCTTGCCCAGCGCGAACGGGCCTACCGGCCGGCCACTGCCGTTGATCATGGCCAGGTCAATCTCGGCCGCGCTCTTGGCCACGCCCTGCTCCAGCAGCTTGGTGCCCTCGTTAACCTGGATGGCCACCATGTCCGTCGGGTCGAAGTTCGGGTCGGTCTTGGTAAGGTCGATGTTAGGGCGGTTGCCGCCCGGCCATTCGAAGTTCCCCTTGCCGCTCTTCTTGCCCAGCTCGCCGGCCTCGACTTTCTTGGCCAGCCAGGGCCTGGGCCCGAAGTCCTTGGAAAGGGTGGCTGCGTAGTACTTGGCGCCGTTGAAGGATATATCCAGGCCGGAGTAGTCCATGGTCTCGAAGGGGCCCATGGGAGCTCCGGTGGCCCTGATCTTGGCGTCCACGCCCTCGGGATCCACCAGGTTCTTCTCCCTCAGCCAGGAGAGGTACATGCCTGAGGGCGCGTTCATGCGGTTGAAGATGAAGCCCGGCGTGTCCTTCTCCACCCTGACCACCACCATACCGCCGCGGAAGTTCTTCCAGCCCTTTACCAGGTCATAGCTCACGTTCATCGTCTCGTCGGAGGTCTTGTTGCCGCGAATGACCTCAACCAGCAGCATCATGGCCGGCGGGTTAAAGAAATGCACGCCGCAGACCTTGTCCTGCCGTTTGGTGGCGGAGCCGATCTTGGTGATGCTCATGGTGGATGTGTTGGAAGCCAGTATGGCATGCTTGGGTGCGGCCTGGTCCATCTCCCTGAATATCTTCTGCTTAAGGTCGAGTATCTCGGGGGCCGCCTCGATGGCATAATCGACATCCTTGACCGCCTCGCTCAGCGAGGTGAATCCCGCGATGCTGCCCATGATCTTGTCCATCTGCTCCTGGGTCATCTTCTGCTTTGCTACCTGCTTGCCCAGGCTGTCCTTCATCTTAGTGATGCCCTTGTCCACGAACTCCTGCTTGATATCGTAGAGATTGATCTTGTAACCTGACATGGCTGCAATCTCGGCAATGCCGTGGCCCATATCGCCCGCTCCGATCATGGCAATTTTCTTGACGTCTTCAACCTTCATCTGCTTTATCACTCCTTTAATAATTTTTGCCGCACGAATTATAACAAAGAAAGGCCGTTTGAGGCACGTCCCCGAGGTACATCCCCACGGGGCTACTTACAGGTTCACTTGAGAAATAATATCGTCTATATTTATGTTACGCATGACAAAATCGGCTGCTTTCAACTTATAAAGGATTTTTGCATCAGCTTCAGTATCCCTTACCTGCCCTGGTTTAGTAAGTAATTTAATAATAGATTGGTTGCTGAGAAACACTAACTTGGCTGCGGCAAGAAACTGTAATTTTATAAATTCGCAATGGTAACTGGTCCTCGACTGAGGATT
>CAZSED010000017.1:4413-53891 GCA_964605885.1 uncultured Dehalococcoidales bacterium | reverse complement strand
CTGTGGTTGGATGCTCCCGAGAGATTTAACAGCAGACCACTATGCACGTTAATAGGCTTTGGACTCGGAACAGTGGTTGCAATATACGGGTTGTACCGTATGTTGCGGCAGTTTGTAAATGAGCAAAAGGAAATGGACGCTAAGAAGAACTCGATGAAGGAGCAAGATAATGGGTAAACTGGGCTGCTCCAGCCGCTTGGGCGTAATACTCGGCATAATCGTCCTGGCCTTATTTCTAACCGCCTTCGTTATCGGGCCTCTCGGCAGCAAGCTGCTCAACATCCAGGTCCCGCCGGCGATGCAGGTCAGCAAACCGCACGTCGAGTTGCCGTCCGAGGCCGTCTTCCACGTTGGCAGCTTCAAAATTACCAACACGCTTATCTCATCCTGGATCACCATCCTGCTGCTGGCCATCGTCTTCTTCTTTGCCACGCGTAAGATGAAGCTGGTGCCCGGCCGGCTGCAGAGCTTCGCCGAGCTCATTGTTGAAGGCATGTACAACTTTATCAAGGGTGTGGCCGGGGACAAGAACGCCAGGGTCTTCCTGCCCATCTGCGGCACAATTTTTCTTTATGTGATTACCAATGCCTGGCTGGCCCTCATCCCCATCTGGGGCACCATCGGCTTCTGGGAACACGGCGAAGAAGGGCCGTTATTTGTACCTCTGCTGAGGGCGGCAAATACCGATATCAACCTGACACTTTCCATCGCCCTCTTCTCATTCTTCTCCATTGAGATCCTGGGTATAACCAAGGTGGGGCCGCTCAATTACATCAACGGCTTCTTTGATTTCGGCAAGCTGAGGGACGCCTTCGTGAGCCTGTTCAAGGGCAAGTTGCAGCCATTCCTCAGCAACCTGGCCTTCGGCCTGCTCAACATCTTTATAGGACTTCTTGAAATTCTCAGTCACTTCATCAGGATAGTCAGTTTTACCTTCCGTCTATTCGGCAATATGACGGCGGGCGAAATACTCCTGATGGTGATGACTTTCTTGATCCCGTTTATCGCTGCCGTGCCGTTCTACGGCCTGGAAACCCTGGTCGGTTTCCTGCAAGCGATGATATTCGCCGGATTGACCCTTGTGTTTGGCGTTTTGGCTGTCACTCCGCACCATGAAGAGGGTGCCGAGCATTCCTGAGCCTAAATATATTCTAAATAAAGGAGGACTTAAATGGATCCACAGACTATGAAAATGTTAGGCGCCGGCCTGGCAGGCGGCCTGGGCATGCTTGGCCCGGGTATTGGCCTTGGACTGATCGGCCTTGGCGCTATGCAGGCGCTCGGCCGCAACCCCGAAGCCAGGGGCCCCATCCTGACCAACATGATCCTTATAGGCGCCCTTGCAGAGGCCATCGGCATCTATGCCCTGATCATCGCCATCCTGCTTGCAATGGTCGTCTGATTCCTGACCGCTGTTTCTTCGGCCCGCATATCAATGCGGACCCTTCCAGGCCGGAATATTGACTGGCACGGAATTAAGAAACAAAGGATTGGAAGATTGAGGTAAATATGGAAAGTATCGGCATTAATCCACAATTGCTGGTTGCTTTTCTGATCAATTTCCTCCTATTGTTCGGTCTCCTTACCGCAGTCCTGTACAAACCTATCCTCAAGATGCTGGATGAGAGACAGGCCAGGATAAAGGAGAGCCTGGAACAGGCGGAAAAAATAAAGGAGCAGACGAGCCGCAGCGAAGAGCAGGTCAAAGCTGCAATTGAAGCCGCCCGCAAGGAAGGGCAGGTCATCATCGCCCAGGCCTCCCAGATCGCTGAAAAGCTGAAGGAGGAGGCCAAGGACGGGGCACGCAAGGAAGCCCAGGTCATCATCAACAAAGCACGTGATGAAATCAAGCTCGAGCGTGATAAATCCATCGCCGACATCCGTGCCGAGTTTGCCAGCCTGACGGTCCTTGCCGCAGAAAAGGTGATCAAAGAATCGCTGGATGCCACCAAGCACCGCAAACTGATAAACGACGTTTTGGAACAGAGCAAGACATTCAAAAATTAAATTGAGTGAAAATAAATGATATCCACAATTTCTGCCAGACGTTACGCTGAAGCGATCTTCCAGGTCGCACAGAAGAGCAAGAGCCTGGATGAATGGAATAAGGCGCTCCGCAAGTTGGCTGACCTCATGAAAGACCAGCAAATTGTGGACCTTATAGATCATCCCAAGGTGCCCTTCAATCTCAAGGCTGAGTTGATTAAACAGAAGCTGAATGAGAAGAACGAGCTGGTGCTGAACCTGTGCAACCTGTTGATCTCCAAGGGTAAGCTGAAAAATGCAGACCAGATAGCTGACGAATACGAGAAATTGCTGGACGACAGCCGCGGCGTCAAGCATGCCCTGGTCATGACTGCTGTTCCAGTTGATGAAGCTGAAAAAAAGAAGATAACCGGACAGCTGGAAAACATAACCGGAAAGAAAGTATTAGTAAAACTCCAGGTCGATCCCGCCATCCTCGGAGGCATGGTTGCCAGAATCGAGGATACCCTGATCGACGGCAGCGTCCGTTACAGGCTGGATATGCTCAGAAAAGACCTGGTAGAAGCGAGTAAATAAACAACCTTTAAGGGGGTGAGCAGATTGAAATCCCAGGAAAAAGACATAGTCTCAGTAATAAAAGAACAAATCGAGCACTTCGGTACCACTGCCACCATGATGGACGTTGGAAGCGTGGTGGAAGTGGGCGACGGTGTTGCCCGCATTCAGGGCTTGCGCAAAGCCAAGAATAACGAGCTGCTCGCTTTCCCCAATGGCATCATGGGGCTGGCCCTCAACCTGGAAGAGGACAACGTAGCCGCAGTGATTCTGGGTGAATTCAGCCAGCTTAAAGAAGGAGATGAGGTCCACAGCACAGGGCGCGTGGTCGAGGTTCCCGTAGGCAACGAGCTGATCGGCCGCGTGGTAAACACCCTGGGACAGCCGCTGGACGGCCTTGGCCCCATAAAAACCAAGAAAACACGGCCTGTGGAACGCATTGCCCCCAACGTGGTTGACAGGCAAGGAGTAAACGTCTCCGTACACACCGGCATAAAATGCGTGGATGCGCTGATCCCCATAGGACGCGGCCAGCGCGAGCTCATCATCGGCGACCGCTCGATTGGAAAATCGGCAGTCGCCATCGACACCATAATTGCCCAGAACGGAGGCGATCTTATTTGTATCTACGTGGCCATCGGCCAGAAAACGGCCAAGGTAGCCAATGTTGTTGAGACGCTCAGGAAGTACGGCGCCATGGAGCATACTATTGTGGTGGTCGCCACCTCCTCTGACCCGGCCTCGATGCAATACCTCTCGGCCTATGCCGGATGTGCCATCGGCGAGGAGTTCATGGAGCAGGGCAAGGACGCCCTGATAATCTACGACGACCTTTCCAAGCATGCCTGGGCATACCGCCAGGTCTCCCTGATCCTTAGGCGACCGCCCGGACGTGAGGCCTATCCCGGCGATGTGTTCTACCTGCACAGCAGGCTGCTGGAGCGCGCCGCCAAGCTCTCCAACGAGCTCGGTGGAGGCTCGCTGACGGCCCTGCCCATCATTGAGATCCAGGCAGGCGACATGTCAGCCTACATCCCGACCAACGTTATCTCAATTACCGATGGACAGATCCTGCTGGAAACGGATATGTTCAATGCCGGCATCCGCCCGGCGCTGAACGTGGGCCTCTCGGTCTCCCGCGTGGGAGGCAATGCGCAGACCAAGGCCATGCGCCAGGTAGCCGGTAAGCTCAGGCTGGATATGGCGCAGTATGCAGAGCTGGCCACCTTCGCCCAGTTCGGTGCTTCCGACCTGGACAAGGCCACCCTGGCACAGCTGGAGCGCGGCAAGCGCATGACCGAGATACTCAAGCAGCCCCAGTACGCCCCGCTGAGCCTGGACAAGGAGGTCATGATACTCTTCGCCGTGACCAACGGCTTCCTGGATGACGTGCCCGTCGAGAAAGCATCCGCATTCGAGAACGCTTTCTACAAATTCATGGCCAGCAACCATCCCGAGACCGGCAAAAAGATACTTGCTGATAAGCAACTGAAACCTGAGACCGAGGCAGAACTCAAAAAGGCGATAACAGAATTTAAACAGAGCTCTGCTTATTGAGGCGATTAGATGGTTAGTCCGAAAATACTGAGACGCCGAATACGCAGTGTCCAGAGCACGGCCAAGATAACCCGTGCCATGGAGATGATCGCCACTGCCAAGATGAAAAGGGCACAGGATATGGCCCTGGCGGGCAGACCGTACAGCGATAAGATCAGGCACGTCATTGCCGACCTTTCCGCCCAGGCTGCCGCCGGTGGAGCCACGCATCCCCTGCTGCAGAAAAGGCCCGTAAACAAGATAGGCATAGTACATATCACTTCGGACAGGGGACTCTGTGGCGGTTTGAACACCAACCTCAATAAGCTGGTGGGCAATTTCATACTTGAGCAGCAGGCGCCCGTAACCGTCATTACCGTGGGGACCAAGGGCCGCGATTTCATGCGCAGGTCCATGCGTGACATACGGGCCGAGTTCGTCAAGATGGGCGACAGGCCCAAGCTGGCGGATACCCTGGCCATTTCCCATATTATGATTGAAGATTACACCACCGGCTTCTTCGACCAGGTATATATCTCCTACTCCAAATTCGTTAATTTAATGACGCAGAAACCCACCATTGAGCTTGTACTGCCGGTTGAGCCGGCAAGCCTGCCCAAGACTGCTAGCCCTGAATATATCTTTGAACCCAACGCCGCTAAAGTCCTCGATGAGTTGCTGCCAAGATTCGTCGAAATGCAGTTGTACCACGATGTCCTGGAAGCGATTGCCAGCGAGCAGTCGGCACGCATGATGGCCATGCGCAATGCCACCGACAACGCCAATGAGGTCATTGCCGATCTTACGCTGACGCTGAACAAGGCACGCCAGGAAATGATTACCAAGGAACTGCTCGATATAGTCGCAGGCGTTGAAGGTCTTAAATAGGAGGTGCAATTTGGCAAAAGGTAAAGTAATACAGGTAATCGGCACGGTAGTTGATGTCGAGTTCCCCCAGGAAGAACTGCCTGCGATTTATAACGCCATTGAAATAATGCAGGACGGCCAGAAGCTGGTCCTGGAAGCCGTGCAGCACATAGGCAACAACTGGGTCCGCTGCCTGGCCCTCTGTCCCACAGAAGGTCTGGAAAGAGGCGCTGTGGCTGTCGATACCGGCGCTGCTATATCGGTGCCTGTTGGCAAGTCCACGCTGGGCAGGCTGTTCAACGTTTTCGGCGACCCCCTGGATAAACTGGGAGAGGTCAAATCCAAGGACAAGCTGCCCATACATCGCGACGCGCCCAAACTGGAGGAGCAGGAAACCACCATCCAGATGCTGGAGACCGGCATCAAGGTCATCGACCTGATCACGCCCTTCACCAGGGGTGGCAAGATCGGAGCCTATGGAGGCGCCGGCGTGGGTAAGACGGTTATCATCCAGGAGCTTATTCATAACATCGCCACGGCACACGGCGGATATTCGGTATTCGCCGGCGTGGGCGAGAGGTCCAGGGAAGGTAACGACCTCTGGCGTGAAATGAAGGAGTCAGGCGTTATCGATAAGACCATCATGGTCTTCGGACAGATGAACGAGCCGCCCGGCGTGCGCGCCCGCGTGGCTCTCACAGGCGTAACCTTTGCGGAGTACTTCAGAGACAGCGAGGGCCTGGACGTGCTCCTGTTCGTAGATAATATTTACCGCCACATCCTGGCCAACATGGAAGTATCAGCTCTACTCGGCCGCATGCCCTCGGCAGTGGGCTACCAGCCCACTCTGGGCACGGACGTGGCCGAGATGGAAGACCGCATTACCTCCACCAAGAAAGGATCTATCACCTCGTTCCAGGCCATCTATGTGCCGGCGGACGACTATACCGACCCCGGCATCGTCACAACCTTCGGCCACCTGGACGGCGTGGTATCACTGGAAAGGTCAATCGCCGCACTGGGCATATATCCCGCCGTGGACCCGCTGGCCTCCACCTCCCGCATTCTCGATCCGAACGTGGTCGGCGAGGACCATTACAGGGCGGCCCGCGGCGTACAGAAGGTGCTGCAGCGTTACAAGGACCTGCAGGACGTTATCGCCATCCTCGGCATGGAAGAACTGAGTGAAGAAGACAAGGTCACGGTGAACCGCGCCCGCCGCATACAGAGGTTCCTGTCACAGCCCATGTTTGTGGCCGAGCCGTTCACCGGCATTCCGGGTAAATACGTTACCATCAAGGACACCGTCCGTGGATTTAACGAGATACTTACCGGAAAATGGGACCACCTGCCCGAATCCGCCTTCCTGATGGTTGGAACTATTGAAGAGGCCGCCGAGAAAGCTCAAAAGCTGGGAGCGTAATAATGCCGACTTTAAAATTGGAGATTGTTACCGCCGAGCGCCAGGTCTATGCGGATGATGTAAACGTCGTCATCGCCGAGGGGACCGAGGGGCAGATGGCCATACTCCCCAACCATGCTCCTCTGATCACTATGCTTGCTCCCGGTGAACTGGTTATCCGCAAGGACAGCGATGAAATGTATATGGCCATATCCGGCGGCTTTTTAGAGGTCAGGCCGGACAAGGTAATCGTGCTGGCCGACGCCTGTGAGCGCAGCGACGAGATAGACGTAGAGCGCGCCATGGAAGCCAAGAAACGGGCTGAAGAGAGGCTTAAGAGCCTCACGCCGGAGACCGATTCTGCCAGGGCAGAGGCGGCTCTCAGACGCTCGCTGGCACGGCTCCGTGTCATTGAAAAATGCCGCAGGGCCCCCGGCTATAAGCCCGGCGCGCCTGCCGCCTGAATCATTATCGCAAAAAATAGGCCAATATCGATACACATCGATATTGGCTTATTTTATATCCCCGGTTCGAGTGGATTTATACGATCTCGAGTCTTACGCGGGTACCTTCCTTGGTAGCGACCACACGCAGGAGCGTGCGCATTGCCTCTGCCACCCTCCCCTGCTTGCCAATCACTCTGCCCTTATCCTCTGCATTGACTTCCAGCTTGATGACCACCCCGCCTGAGTCAGTCTCCTCAGTTACCTTAACATCATTGGGTGTACTGACAATGGACTTGGCGATGTATTCGACTAACTCCTTCATTATGACTTCACCTCAGCAGTAGATTTGGATTTTTTCTTCTGTTTCTGAGTAGTCTTTTGCACTGCCTGCTTGAATTTCCTGGCCGGATGAGCGGCCTTGAATTTATCCATGACACCCGTTTTATTCAATAACCTGTAGGTTGTTTCCGTCGGCTGGGCGCCCTTTTCCAGCCACGCCAGAGCCTTTTTCTCATCTACTACTATGGTCTCGGGGTCAGTCAGCGGATTGTAATTCCCGATGACCTCAATAAAGGCGCCTCCACGCGGTGATTTGCTGTCTGCAACCACAATACGATAGAGGGGCTTGTGTTTGGCGCCGATTCTGCGTAACCTGATTTTTACCATGTTTGAAGTCTACCTTTTGTCCTTCCGTTTTTTACGCGTTATTATGCATGAAGCATACGTACCTGTCAACAATATCGCATATTACAATAGATACGGATGCAGGCATTCAAAACCCCCCACAGCGGCAAGCTCATAGAAAGGCGGTTGCTAGTTTACTTTAAAGGGTACCGTCAGCTTCTCGACGTTATTGACGTATATAACCACTTTGTAATCGCCCTTGTACCACCCGCTGACCGGCTTATCGTAGTAAAATGCCAGGTAATAGCTTTCGCTGGTGCTCTGGGCGATGGTGTATGTCTCGTTAAGCAGCTCGTTCTCCTTGCCCTTTACCTCCCCCTTCACGTAATACCAGCCGACCTTGATCATGTCTTCCGGCTGTACACCTGTCACCTTGAACGAACAATAGACCGCAGGGGTATTGGCAGAAAACGTGTCGGTCACCGGGCTGGTCGGCCTGGATTCATCGTCAACCGAGGTTGTCATCACGCCATCGGTGACAGTGGAATTGCCTGGCTTGGTTGCGGGCGGAGCGCTGCCACCCGCACACCCCATTACAAGTGTCAGTACCAGCAAACTTAAGGTAGCTATTAAGCCTAGCTTGACCATTTCACCCACCCGTAAAATTTAATCGTGCGGCCGTAATCAGCCCACGTGGCAATTGTAAATCCAACCAGGCTATTTTTCAATCTCCGAGACGTCACAGGTGCTCCAGGCCAGGCCGAGCAGGCCGGGCCCCGTATGGACGCCCATCACGGGCGTGAAGTCCTGGACCTCCACCTGCCTGCAATTGGGCAGGGACTTTACCTTGAGGGCCAGATAACCCGCCTCCTCGGGAGAATTAGTATGCTGCACGGCTACGCGTGCCGCCAGGTTCCTGGTCTTTTTTATGAGTAGCTCCAGCAGGCGTTCCATGGCCCGCTGCCTGGTGCGCGCCCTGTCTATGGGGATAACCCCTCTGCCCTGCGGCAGTAACTCGATTATGACCCTGATTTTAAGAATGGAGTTGGCCCAGGCAATAACATTGGGAACCCTGCCACCCTTGGCCAGGTAATCGAGCGTCTCTAGGAAGGCAATAAGATGCACATTCTTTGAGGCCTCTTGAGCAATCTTTATGGCCTTTTCCAGGCCGGCGCCGCGTTTGACCGCCGCAGCAGAGTCCATGACTACAAAGCCCTGGGCTCCCCCTACCGTGCCGCTGTCCAGCACCTCGACCCGGGCCTTGGGAGTTTTTTCTTTGAACAGCTTACTGGCAACCAGGGCGGATTCATATGCGTGGGTCAATTTCCTGGAGGGACATATACATAAAACTTCTTTGCCCTCACGCATATGTTTTTCATAGACCTCAAGATAGGCCTCAGGGGGCGCAGCCGTGCTGGTCGGTATCTCGTCCGACGCCGCCAGCAGGTCGTAGAAACGGGCGGCCGTAATATCAATGCCGTCGCGATAAACCTTTCCCTTATATATCACCTCCAGGGGCACGACCGTTATTTCGTGAGAATCCACGACTGCCTGCGGCAGGCAGGCCACCGAATCAGTGACTATGGCAACCGGCACTATTTATCCTCCCTGACTTTTCTTACCAAAGGGGCACACGTAAACGCACTTCCCGCAGGCCTCCACGCCTACCTTTTGCTTGCGCTCCGTCCAAATATACTGGAAACATTTTCTGGCGTCCATTCTCGCCTGCCTGGGAGCGGCAGATGTGAAGCTTTCGCCTGTAAAGGCGCCCGCCGGACAGCTCTCCACACATATTCTGCATCCCCCGCACCCCTTTCCCTCGATTTCTTTGTCAGCCGGGCCAATATAGTCTGTCAGCACCGTCCCCCACCTGACGCGCGGGCCCCGGTCCGGGGTGATCAGCAGGCAGCTTTTCCCGATCCATCCCAGCCCGGCCAGACTGGCAGCCATCTTGTGAGAAAAAATACCGGTTAAATTCGCACCATCCACGGTATGGCTGGCTGGAACCGCCAGTGCCTGATATCCTGCCTGCATGATGGCACTGGCGATCGAGAGCGTTATATCGTTGATGCGGGGATTCACCACCTCATATACATGGAAGCGGTAGTTGTTCAGCGCAAATGTATCTTCCGGGTTCTTTAACCCATCCACAATACTGTCAAGCAATGGCAGGCCAACAGAAACCGCCTGCTTGAACTGTGAGATCAGCCCTGCCTCGTAGGGTGTAGTCTGTCCTTTGGCGGCCGGCGCAAGGTCGCAAAGCCCGAAATAGGCCGCTCCTTTTTCGAGCGCAATTTTCTCCAGCTTTTTCTTCAAATCCATTAATTAACAGCCCCTTTGAAATATTACAGGCAAAACGCAACCAAGTAAATAGAAAGGGGTTATTATTTGTAACGGGGGATGTTCAGCCATTATAATCAGCTTTATGGAAATTCGCAGCCTGCACGGCTGGGAGATAGGAACTCGAGACGCCAGGATGCTGCAGACCATCCTGGCAAAGATGGTAATTCATCATAATGAACGGCTCGACCCGCATATCATTGCCGGAATTGATGTCTCGGTCTCACGCTTTTCAAAATTGGGCCGGGCGGCCGTGACACTGCTGAGATACCCCTCAATGGAGATTTTGGACGTATGCACATACCAGGGAGAGATCAAATTCCCCTATATACCCGGGCTGCTGTCCTTCCGGGAGGCCCCGCTGATACTGAAAGCCTGTAAAAAACTATCACGGCGCCCGGACATGATAATGGTGGACGGACAGGGTATTGCACACCCCAGGAGGCTGGGTATAGCTTCCCACCTGGGACTCATACTGGACATCCCGGCCATCGGCTGCGCCAAGTCACGCTTAATCGGGACTCACGATCAGCCTCCCTCCGAAGCAGGGACATACTCCCTGCTGTCAGATGATAAGGAGGTGATCGGTGCAGCCGTCAGGACCAGGGCGGCTGTGAAGCCGATGTACATATCCATAGGACATAAGATCGACCTGGCCTCGGCCATATCATGGGTGATTGAATGCTGCCGCGGCTACCGCCTGCCGGAGCCCACCCGGCTGGCGCACATGGCGGCAGGCGGCACGCTAAAATACGCATAAGTCCAGTTTCATATAAAATAACGGTTAGTATAATGCAGGAAGAGAAGGTTATAGTTGAAGAGCTCCGCCGCAGGATAGCGGCCATAATGGAGCATCTTTGACATAGCGGGCAAAGAAAGGGAGCTGGCGGCCCTCGAATCCAGGACCAACGACCCCGATTTCTGGTCCGACCGCAAGGAAGCACAGTCGGTTATGCGGCAAATCGGGTCCCTCAAGGACACCATAACCAGGTGGCGCGACCTGGACAGGAAAGCTGCCGACCTGGACGATATCATCTCCATGGCCATTAAGGAGAACGACCAGTCGTTCAGGGCAGAGATACAGGCCGATATTGACAAGCTTAAAACAGAGTTCGATAAGATTGAGATCCAGCTCATGCTGGACGGCCCCTACGACGGCAGGGATGCCATACTGGCCATCCATGCCGGCGCCGGCGGGACCGAGTCGCAGGACTGGGCGCAGATGTTGATGCGCATGTTCCTGCGCTGGGCGGAGCTGCGCGGATTCCAGGCCGATGTGCTGGACGTCTCGCCCGGAGACGAAGCCGGGATAAAGAGCGCCACCATCGAGTTCAAGGGCGATTACGCCTATGGAAACCTAAAATCGGAGCACGGCGTACACCGGTTGGTCCGCCTCTCGCCCTTTGATGCAGACCATGCCCGCCACACGTCCTTCGTGCTGGTGGAGGTCATGCCGGAAGCCGAGGCCAGGACAGACCTGCAGATAAGCCCGGAGGACATCAGGATCGATACCTTCCGTTCCAGCGGCCCGGGCGGGCAGCACATGCAGAAGACCAGCAGCGCCGTCAGGATCACTCACCTGCCCACCGGCCTGGTGGTCAGCTGCCAGAGCGAGCGTTCACAGCACCAGAACAAGGAGAGCGCATTGAGGGTGCTATACGCCCGCCTGCTCGAGCTGGAAATAGAAAAAAGAGAGGCGGAGAAAGCCAAAATTAAAGGCAAACGCATTGACGCCGGCTGGGGAAACCAGATACGCAGTTACGTTCTGCACCCCTATAAAATGGTCAAGGACCACCGGACAGAGTATGAAACCAGCAATACCGGCACAGTGCTGGATGGCGAGATAGACGAATTTATAAACGCTTACCTGCGCTCTAAAGTCGGAGAAGATAAATGACCAGAAAAATAATCATCACCCTGGCGTTGCTGCTGATTATGCTTATACCGGCCAACGTTTCGGCGGCGGGGAATATAAAATTATTAGATTCGAGCACGTCCAGCTCCTTCCCCATCCTGCTGACTTTCAACGTAAAGGCCAGCAGCCCGGTCCCGATCGAGCGCATCAGGCTGCGCTACCAGGTTGATAAGATAACCTTCGCCCCTTCCTTTGCCGAAGCCTGGCCGGACTTTCAACCCGGTGATACGGTATCGGCTAACTGGGTCTGGGATATGAGAAAGGGCAGCCTGCCGCCGGGAGCCCAGGTCACCTACTGGTGGATCATCGAGGATGCCTCCGGCAACAGGCTCGTCACCCCCAAGCAGACCATTTCCTACAGCGACGACCGCTATAAATGGCAGCAGATCGTCGGTGACGGCAACATCACACTTAACTGGTATCAGGGCAGCCGCACATTTGCCAACTCCCTGCTTCTGGCCGCCGTCGACGCCAAGAAAATGCTGGAGCATGATACCGGTGCCACGCTCAGCAAGCCGATCGTACTGTATATTTATGCCAACTATGCCAACCTGAGAGGCTCCATGGTTGCTCCCGAGCAGTGGACCGGTGGCGTTACCTATGCCGGGTTCAATATTATCTCCATAGGCATCTCGACCTCCAACCTGGAGTGGGGGAAAAAGGCCGTAGCCCATGAGATGGGGCATCTGGTCACGCACCAGCTGACGACCAGCCCGTACGGCGCCGACCTTCCGCCCTGGCTGGACGAGGGGCTGGCCATGCACGCAGAGGGCCCGCAGAGCGACTCCGACAAAGGGGCGCTCACCAAGGCAATCGAGGACGGCAGGCTGGCTACACTGAAATCGTTATCCAGCCCGTTTTCCGCCGATTCCGAGCAAGCCTTCTACTCCTACGCCGAGAGCCAGAGCGTAGTTGAGTTCATGATAAACAAGTACGGCAACGATAAAATGAACGAACTGCTGGTAAGCCTCAACAACGGCTATTCCATGGACGATGCGCTGACCAAAGTATACGGGTTCAACCTGGACGGGCTGGAGGAGGCATGGGTCAACTATATGCTGCCGCAACAGCAGCCAGCCCCCAAGACAAGGGAGCTTCAACTTCTGAAGCAATTCCGGCCCGGTGATGGGCTTGCCCTCAGCCGGGCTCCGGCCGTCCCGCAATGAAGGAAGATGGATAAATCGTACACAATTCGTGATTTGCCCCGCTCGGAAAGGCCGCGTGAGCGCCTGGAGAGGCACGGCGCAGAGGCTTTATCCTCTGTGGAGCTGCTGGCCGTAATACTCGGCAGGGGAACCAGGGGAGAGTCCGTCATGCTGATGGCGCAGAAGCTGCTGTCACATTTCGGCAACCTCCAAAATGTAGCAGGCGCTTCTCTCAAGGAGCTTTCAGAAGTAAAAGGAATCAAAACGGCCAAGGCGGCGCAGATCAAGGCCGCTTTTGAGCTGGCAAAAAGGATGGAAGACCCTGAATATAAAAAGGCCTCTCCCGTGCAGTCACCCCAGGAGGCCGTTCAGTCCATCAAATCGCTATTGAAGGGGAAAAAGAAGGAGCATTTTTACGTGCTCTGCCTGGATACCAGGAACAGGGTGACGGGGATAAACCAGGTGTCAATAGGCAACCTGGACAGCAGCATTGTGCACCCGCGGGAGGTTTTCAAGGCTGCCATTTCCTCGCTGGCCGCCTCCGTAATTTTTATCCACAACCACCCTTCAGGCGACCTTGAGCCGTCTTCAGAGGATATCAACCTGACCAAGCGCCTCACCGAGGCCGGAGAACTGATCGGAATACCCGTGCTGGACCATATAATAGTCAGCGATAAGGACTATACCAGTTTAAAATCAAGGAATTTGCTTTGAGGTTACCCATGAAAAGATACCGTCCTTTTATCTTGGCCGTACTGACAATTGTATTTTGCCTGCTTTCCCTCCTTGCAGGATGCGTCACGCTGCAACCGGGCGCCTCCGGCCTGAACGACAAGCAGGCGCTGCAGCTATGGGACGCCGGGCCGCTTACGCTCGACCCGGCCATCTCCAGCGAAATGTCATCGCATGTCTACGTCATGCAGATCTTCAGCGGGCTGGTCCAGTTTGATGCCCAGCTCAAAGCTGTGCCGGACATTGCCGACAACTGGTCTATCAGCCCGGACGGCAGGACATATACCTTTTACCTGCGTCAGGGCGTAAAGTTCCACGACGGCAGGCCCCTGACCGCCGCAGATTTCAAGTATTCCTGGGAGCGCGCCTGCAGCCCGGCCACAGGTTCACAGACGGCCTCGACCTATCTTGGAGACATAGTTGGAACGCCGGACGTGCTGTCCGGCAAGACTTCGCAGATCAGCGGGATACAGGTAGTGGATGACTATACGTTAAAAGTGACCATAGACGCGCCCAAGGCTTACTTCCTGTCCAAGCTGGCCTACCCGACTGCCTTCGTTGTGGATAAAAAGAACGTCGAATCGTGGATGACCTGGTGGCAGAAGCCCAACGGCACAGGGCCCTACAAGCTAACGGACTGGGTGCAGGGCTCTCTGATTATGTTAAGGCCCAATCCCTATTATTACGGCCAGAAGGCCAGCGTCAGCGTAGCCTTCAACATACTGGCCGGCGTTCCCATGTCGCTTTATGAGACGGGAAAGATAGACGTGGTTGAGATCTCCAAGGAGTTCATCGACCGGGCCTCCGACCCGGCGGGCCCGTTTGTCGACCAGCTGCATGTTTACCCGGAGTTCAGCCTTCAGTATATAGGCTTCAACTGCAGCAAGCCGCCTTTCGATGACCCGGCCGTTAGACAGGCCTTCTGCTATGCAGTGGACAAGAACAGGATCATCAAGATAATACAGAAGGGCATGGTGGACAAGGCCGGCGGCATCATACCGCCGTCCATGCCCGGCTATAACAAAGACGTAAAAGGCCTGGATTACAATCCCTCCAGGGCCAGGGAGCTGCTGGCCGGGTCCAAATACGGCTCGGCCGCCAACCTGCCGCCCATTACCATCACGCTGCCGGGCTGGGGCGGTGTAGACGTGGAAGATTACATAGGCGCCACCATCATGGACTGGAAACAGAACCTGGGTGTCGACGTATCGGTGCGGCTGCTGGACCCCAACGCCTTTCATTACAACCTGAACACAGAGGCAGACGAGATGTACGCGCTGGGATGGATTGCGGATTATCCCGATCCGCAGAACTTCCTGGCAACCCTTTTCTACAGCACGTCCGAGTATAACGACAGCCATTTCTCCAACATGGAGCTGGACGAATTGCTGGACCGTGCCGCAGTCGAGCCGGAGTACGGAAAACGGACCGCCCTATACCAGCAGGCCGAACAGCTCGTGATCGACCAGGCGCCGGTCATGCCCTTCTGGTTCGGGAAAACCTATGTTCTGGTCAATCCGCAGGTACACAATTACGAGATAGACGCTTTGGGCGTCCCCAAGTTCAATACCGTGACACTGGAACGATAATACGACAACTTCTAGAAAAGGAGCTTGAGATGATTGATAAAAACGCCCTCGAGGCGCCCTGCGGCATTCACTGCGGCCTTTGCCCGCTGCACCTGGCTATCAAGGACGAGGGATTGAAAAAGCGGCTTTCTGAGAGGCTGAAGATGCCGCTGGATAAGGTCGTCTGCCCGGGCTGTCGGGGGGTGGATGGATATTGCCCTGTGATTCCTGAGCAATGCGCCACCTGGATCTGCACGCAGCAGAAGGGCATTGAGTTCTGCTCCGAGTGCGCTGACTTTCCCTGCGTAAAGCTTGCGCCCTGCGCTGACAGGGCCGATACGCGCCCGCACAACATCAAGGTCTACAGCCTGACGCTGAGAAAGATGAAGGGAGCCTATGAATGGAGCAAGGCCATCGAAGAGGTCTATAACCTGTACTTCCACGGTGATATGGTCGTCGGCCACGGTCCCGTTATTAAGAAGAAGGACTAGTTATTCCACCATCTATCATATTGGACTAACGTAGCAGTTTCTGTTACCTTAGGCTTATGACGGCATTTTATCAACGTGGCGTTCATTTATGTCCGAAGTCACTATCAGTACGGCAATTTATAACAGGGATATTAATCGTTCATGCCTTATTTTCGATATCTTGCGTTACATCTAGAACAGAAAATTCTTCAAATCAACCGTTAAGTCCCGTTGTCATTCCAAAACAGCCTCTTCAATTCACAAAAATAACAAAAGGTTTGATTGTAAGCGAAAATGCAACAGTCCCGGGTACTTATGTGCCTTTTGGTTCGACTTTATATCACTGGGCTAATGGGATTACTGAATTGTATGGGCCTGACAATAAATTAATTTTCATTGCAAAAGATTCGGAATGCGCTGTTCAATATGGCCCAGGTGGCGAAAGACCAGTCACTTACGGTGTACAAGTCCCAAATGGTGCCGTGATATCTACTAATAAAGATGATAAAAATATCATGACCGTCTCACTTCATGGACAAATAATACTTACTATTATTAAAAAGACCCAGGACTATTTATATTAGCTCCCTTCAGGGTTATTTCTACTCCCACAGGTCGTCCGCCTTGTCCTTCTTGCCGCCCTCGCTTGCGCCTGCCGGCCCCAGTTCCTTGTAAGATTCAGCCGAGCCGTAATCCCTGACCCTGACAACCACAGGCATGGGCAGCGCGTGGCCGAAGATCAGCGCCTGCTGCTTCGATTCCAGCTTGGACAGCACTGATTTCAGCTCGCTCTTTCCCGACACTCCGGTGAGCACCGCATCCACATCCCTCTCGTTGTCGAGCAGGCAGGTGATCTTGGTGCCGAGCTGCGACATGACCTCCTCGTCAATGCCGCTGGGGCGCTGGTCGATCACCAGCATGGTCACGTTGTATTTCCTCATCTCCCGAGCGATCCGGCCGAAGGTGGTCTGGGCGGCGATGTCCGGACTGAGGAAACGATGCGCCTCCTCGATTGTAATAACCAGCTGGTCAGGCATCTTGATGTCCGCCGAGGAGGCTATGTCCACCTTCTCCCGGTATACGTTGAAGATGCGCCTGGTCAGTAGGTTGGCCACCAGCACGTAGGCCGTAAGGTCGTCATAGCCGCCGAACTGCAGCACCACGCTCTTGCCGTTGGTCACGTAATCAAGTATGGTGCTGACCGCGTCCTCCGGTGCATGACGCACCAGGAACTTAAGCCTCCGCAGCATGCTCAATCCCCGCTTTAGGTTCCTCCAGGTGCCCTCCGCAATATCCAGGCCTTTCACTGACTCCCGGTCGCCAGAATCAAACAGGTCAAACACGCTGTCCAGCCACTTGCTGTCGCCAAAACGACGGGCCAGCTCGTAGATGGTCTGCACGGAGACATCGGTCAGGTTGAGTATGTTCTTGAGCAGCTCGATATCCTCGGGCTCGATCTCGTCATAGCCGATCTTGACTGTGAAATCTGATTTTACCTTGCGGCGCCTGTCGTAGTCCTCGTCCAGCGAGAAGACGGCCACCTTGCCCGGGAAGAGCTGCTTAAGCCCCTTGACCTTGGTCTGCTTCTCGCTCGTCCCTTCCCAGCCGTATTCGTTATGCATATCGAAGATCAGGCTGGTGGTTCGGCTTTTCTGCAGCATGCCGATCAGCAGCAGGCGCGTCAGGAAGGTCTTGCCCGTGCCGCTCTTGCCGAAGATGCCGTTGGAGCGCTTGACCAGCTCCTCCATGTCCAGGCAGACCTTGGTTTCCATATCCAGGGGGTTGCCGATGAAGAACCTGCGCTTGTCCTCCTTGCCGAAGACCATCTCCACATCGGCCTGCGTGGCCAGCTCGACCTCCGAGAAATGAGACGGCACGGTCTTGGCCGGCTGGGGAGCCCCGGCAGCGCCTGCCACTCCGCTAATGGTCAGCATGGGCAATATATTGAGCTTGCCGTAGGTGGTCGTGCCTGAGACCACCTTGGCGATAAAGGGGTCTGAAATATCCGGCGGCATGACCAGTGCGTGCGGGTCCACCGCCTCCAGGCTGACGTCCGTTATAAGGCCGAAGAAACGCTTCTTCTCGCCCTTTATGGCCACATAGCGGCCTACCGCCACGTCCTCCACCGACCTGGAGGGGTCCATTTTCACCTGGACTCCCGCGGTCAGCGAGCCCGATATTATTGTTCCCAGCCTTGTTTCCTGTGTGCTGTCGGTCATTGCGTCAACCTCTTTAGAATGGAATCGAGCCGCCTGATATCGTTGCTCAGCAGCCAGGCCAGCTCCTTCCCCGCTCCAACCAGGAAATCCTGCGGAGTGGGGTGTGCGCGGCTGGCGTAGCGCAGGAAGGCGGCGATCACCTCATCGGTGGCCACGGGCAGCTTGCTGTCCAGCAGCAGGCTCAAGAAATTGAGCGACTGCGTGAATAGCCTTACCTCATCCGGCTTGCAGGAGTAAACAAAGGCATAGACGGAAGCGGGGGAAGGAGGCAGGTACTGGTAGACCGCCTTGCCGTGCTTATGCCCCACCACCAGCGCATGAAAGTCCGAGCAAAGCAGCTTGGCCAACTGAGGGTTTTCCTTGAAAATATCGGCATCGGAGGCGGCCTTGTGCCCTCTAGCCGTGATACGCCTGCCGGGCTCTATGCTGTGCGTGGCCGAGGTATAGACGATGCCGTAGATATCGCCTTCCTTGCCGCGCGTCTTGACCATGCTGCCCAGCGCCGGCACGCCCTCCAGCTCGTAGCACTGGGCCACAAACTCCGAGTTGCTGGTTTCGACCACCTCGGCGATCTTATCTATATCCATCTTACCTTCTTGCTCCTCTGTTTAAGCGATTGCTCCACGGACAGGTCGCCCTCCTGCATGACCCTGTCGACCAGGTCCCAGAACTGCTGGCGGTCGGCGCCGGTTACCACCGCCTGCTCGTGTGCCTCGCTCAGGGTCACCGGATAGCCGAACCCCTTTTTACACTGGTCGACCACGACGGCATGCACCAGGTCCAGCAACTGCTCCTTGTCCGCTACCCAGAGCGGAACCTCCACCCTGGCCACCTCGCTGTCCAGCTTGACGTAGAAAAAGCACACGCGGTGTACGCCGTATCTCTCGATTATCGATGACGTGCTAACGAACAGCGCTGACCGTTCGCCCTCGGACAGCAGTCTATCAAATACTGCCCTGTCCGTCAGGCCGCCGACTGCATCGCACTCACGCCCCTCGAATTTCCCCTTGCAGTGCCTGTCACAATCAACCGGGTCGTAGGGGCATACTTGCAGCCGCAAGACGTTGACCACGTCGGTGCTGCGGGGAAAGCTTATATAGCTGGCAACCGCGGCCTGCCTCTTTTTACTTAGGCCATAGAACCGGTCGAGCTGCTGGAGAAGTCCTTTGTCCAGCAGGTATTCGATAACATAGTCCTCGAAGCGCTGGCCCACCAGCCCCCACATGATGAGCGAGCCGTCGATCAGCCCCACCGCCGGTAAAGCGGCCTCCGAGGCGCAGACATCGTCCGCCAGGCAGCGGCATTCTTCCACGCCGCGCACAATGCCCAGCAGCGGCCCCTGTATCAGCTCCTCCCTGCCGTCGGCCGACCTGATGGCAATTACATCATCGCCGAAGTAGAGCTTGGGCACGGTTGTGAGCTCGGCATCCGGGCGGCTCCCGTACTGGATGTGCACCAGGCCCAGGTTCAGCAGGAAAAGCCGGGCCGAGTGGTGGCGGTCGACGTCGATGTGCGAGCCGTCGCTAGCCGAGACGATGAAGTCAGGGGGGCAGGCCGGGGCAGCCCTGCGCAGCCCCATATCCTCTTTCAAGCCTGCCACCAGCCAGGTGGCCCTGGCCTTCTCTAACTTTTTCTCGAGCGTAGACTGGTTGGCAGAAGCGGTTTTCAGGGTGGCGACAGCCGTATCCAGCTTGCGGGCAAATTCGGCCTGATGCGATTTCAGCTCCCCCGCCATGGCCTCGATCTGGCTGTAGACCTGCGTGATATCCAGCGTCATACCTGTTGGGTCTTTTAGTATAGCACAGCGCGGCAAGCTGCAATGGGTTGTTATTTTGCCCGCTCCGCAAGGGCGGTGTTATCATTTTAGCGGAACGCAATTCCCACTAAGTCACACAGATGCCTACCGGATACGTCAACGACGAAATCTACCTTGAGCACGATACCCGGGACCATGTCGAGGGCAAGGACAGGCTGACAGCCATAGATGCCGTGCTGACCTCGACCAGGGTCAAGGAACAGCTCGTGCCGGTTGCCGCACGCGCCGCCACCATCGGTGAGATCGCGGCAGTGCACACCAGGGAATACATTGCGGGGCTCAAAAGGGAGATAGACGGCGGCGGCGGCTGGCTCGATCCCGATACCTACGTCTCCGCAGGCTCATGGGACGCCGCTCTTTATGCCGCCGGCGGGCTGATGAACGCCGTGGACGCGGTCATGGGAAAGAAGGTGGATAATGCCTTTGCGCTGGTCAGGCCGCCAGGCCACCACGCCCGTCCGGACCGTCAGATGGGCTTTTGCCTTTTCAACAACGTGGCCGTCGCCGCCAGGTTCGCACTGGGCAACTACGATATAAAGCGGGTCATGATAATAGACTACGACGTGCACCACGGCAACGGCACGCAGGAAGCGTTTTACTCCGACTCGCAGGTGCTTTATTTCTCCACGCACGAGTTTCCCTGGTATCCCTTTACCGGCAGCGCCGATGAGACCGGGGCCAGGGCCGGAGAGGGCTATAACGTCAACGTGCCCATGGAGGCAGACAGCGGAGACCGCGAGTACCTGCGCGTCTTCAACGAGGTGCTCAGGCCGGTGGCACTGCGCTACCAGCCCGACCTTATACTTGTTTCAGCCGGCTATGACGCACACTGGCAGGACACTATATCCAACATCAACCTCACTACAACGGGATTTGCCCGCATGGCCAAGGTCATCAGGGAGATCTCGGACGAGACCTGCCCCAACCGCCTTGTCTATACGCTGGAGGGAGGCTATAACCGGCGCGCCCTCGGCTTCTCTGTGGCCGGCACCTTCGAGGTGCTGCTGAGGAACGACGAGGTGGTTGACCCCTTCGGCCAGCCCCCCATGTCGTATACCCCGGGCGACTTCGACGACTATATCAAGATGATCCGCAAGATACATAAATTAGAGGACTGAGCAGCGGTAGCGAACAATAAAAAAGCGGGGCTTATCGGCCCCGCTTTTATTTCGCCCTATTAACCGGTTATCCCGGACTAGCCCTCTTTGGTTCCCATCCCCATGAACAGTATAACAGCCACGCCGACGATCATGCCGGCAATGCCTGCAAAGGTGGCCAGAGGAATCATGAGCAGCGCCCAGATACCGATAAACGTATTCCTATCCATAAATCACCCTCTCTATCCTGTTACTCCGATTTAACTGCCAGAGGCGCAGTTTTCAGTCCCCTTTCCCAGAGAACCAGCAGCGGGCCGGCCACGAAGATTGAGTCGTAGATGCCCACCACCACGCCAATGAGCAGGGCCATGATGAACTGTTGAATCGTCACGCCGCCAAAAAGATAGATGGCCAGGCATGTCAGTATGACCGTCAGGCTGGTGTTGATGCAGCGTGCCATAGTTTCAAGTACGCTGGCGTTGACCGTCACGGCAAAGTCCGGGCTGATCCTCTTGCGGACGTTTTCGCGTATGCGGTCATAGACCACGCAGGTATTATTGATGCTGTAACCGACTATGGTAAGCATGGCCGTGATGAACATGGCGTCCACCTGGTAGCCCACCAGCCATCCCAGAACAGAGAATATGCCCATCACGATCAGCACATCGTGCAGGAGTGCAATGACAGCGCTGAAGCCCCATTTGAAAGGGCTGGGCATTTTGCGAAAGGCGAAGGCGATATAGAAGATCATAAAGATCGCCGCCACGCCGACGGCGATGGCCGCGTTACGCGCCACCTCGCCGGCGACCACCGGGGAAACAGTGCTCAGGTCCCTGACCGTGACATCCGTTTTCAAGCCCTTTTTCAGGCCGTCGATAAGTGCCATTTTCTGGTCGGTGTCAATATCCTGGGTGCGTACCAGGAAATCCCCTTCGCTGGTCTTCTGTATGGTCGCATTCGGGTATCCCAGCTGTGCCATCTGCTGGCGCAGGAGATTCTGTTCAACCGGCTGGCCGAAACGCAGGGTCATCACCGTGCCGCTGCTGAAATCGATGCCCAGTTTGAATCCGAAGACCAGCATCGAGATGATGCCTGGTATGAGCAGGAACAGGGAAAAAAGAAAGAACCAGTTGCGTTTTCCAACTATGTCTATCATGCTTTAACTCCATAGAGCCAGGAATTTTTAAACATCCTGACGGCGATGGTCAGGAACAGCCTGCTGACGGTTATGGCGGTGAACATGCTCAGCGCCACACCAATGAACAATGTCAGCGCGAAGCCCTTTACCATGAAGGCGCCGAACGTATCACCGAACCAGTAAAGCACTATGCAGGCTATGAAGGTCGTCACGTTGCTGTCGCGTATGGCCAACCAGGCGCGGCTGAAGCCGGCTTCCACGGCTGCGCCCAGCGTTTTACCGGACCTTAATTCCTCTTTCATACGCTCGAAGATCAGAATGTTGGCATCCACCGCCATGCCGATAGATACAACGCCTGCGGCGATGCCCGCCAGCGTCAGGGTTACCGGCACCAGCTTGAAGATGGCCGTGACTATTACGCCGTATATGAGCAGTGCCAGTATGGCCACAAAGCCGGACATCCTGTAATAAAGCAGCATGAAAAGCGCCACAAGTGCCAGGCCGATGGCGCCTGCTATCAGGCTCTTCTTGATGGAATCCGCGCCCAGCGTGGCATCCACCGTCTGCTCCTGTATGATGGTCAGCGGAACGTCCAGCGAGCCGGAGTTGAGCTGGATGGCCAGCGACTGCGCCTCCTGCATGGTCATGCCGGTTATAACGCCACTGCTCTTGATCACGGCCTGAACCGTGGGCGCCGAGATCACCTGGTTGTCCAGGAAGATCCCCAGAGGCTTTTGCAGGTTGCGCTTGGTTATCTGCTCGAACAGCACCGCCCCCTCGTCGTTCCATTCAAAGGCTACCTCGGGCTCATTGGTGTTCGGCTTGAGCACCACCTTGGAGTTGGGCTTGAGGTATTTGCCTGTCAGCTCCTCAAGCTGCCCGTTGGTGCCTGTGGCCTTGGCAACGGTCCATTGATAGTTGCCCTCAGCATCCCTGACGGGCTGGCCGTCCGGGCCGAGGGTGGCCTCCTTAAACTCCAGCAAGGCCACCTGGCCGATCAGCTTCTTGGCTTCATCCACATTTTTCTCTCCGGGAAGCTGGACCAGTATGCGGTTCTCTCCCTGCTGCTGGATGATGGGTTCTTTTACGCCAAAGGCATTGACACGCCTTTCGATCTTGTTGAGCACGCTGGTCATGATCTGGGCGTCAGTCTGGGAGGGGTCCTTCTTGCTAAGGTCGGCCTCGTAGACCAGGTAGGCGCCTCCCTTAAGGTCCAGGCCAAGCGTCAGGCCCTGCCGGCCGAACCTGTCGGCGTCCAGCGGTATGATAGCCCACAGGCCAAATATAAATAAGGCCAGGACGAATATCAGTAGCCAGATGTTACTCGTTTTCAATTATCCGTTCTCCCTCCTGAACTGTAATTGCGCAGTTATCGTATCCGGCCGGTCTGTCATTCCGGCGGCACGGCAAGCGCCCTTTTATCCAGCTCTTTTTTTACGAAATCCAGCGCTTCCTGCCTGGAGTGCAGCTCTCCCGCTGCTTGCGCTTCACGCACCATTATCAGCAGCTTTCCGACCGTTTTGCCCGGAGCTAAATTGAACTCGCGCATCAGGTCATCCCCGCTTACGAGCTTTACGGGCAATATCTCGTTTTCCTGCTTATTATGAACATCTATTATATACTTTACGTGCTCGACGTGCATGTGCCACTCGTCTACGTCGACGCGCGGGCCGGCTACGGCCAGGTAATCGGCCAGCGCCAGGAACAGTATGTCCAGGCCGGCGCCCTCGGTATCCCGGAAGTAGCGGTAAACGGCCCTGTCGGTGGGCAGGCCCTCATTCGACATCTGCGCCGGGTGAAGGTGATGCAGCACCAGCTTCTGAATATAGCGTATCTCCCTGTTGCTGAACCTCAGACGGTCCAGGACGGCCGTCGCCATCTCTGCTCCGGCGCCCATATGGCCGTAAAACCGGATGCGTCCGTCCTCGTCCACCGTCTTGGTCTTGGGCTTGGCTATATCGTGTAAAAGCATGCCCAGCTTGATCAACGTGCGGCGGCTGCTGCCACCCGCTATCTCCTCGTCGAAGTGCTCGGATATCTCGTCCGTCCAGGGAACCATGGCGCGCAGGTCCTTCCTTCCGTAGACCCAATCGCTCTCCCATAGCAGGAACTCCAGCGAGCCGACGGCTTCAATGGTGTGTTCAAAAACGTCCCAGTAATGCTCTCCCGGCTGCTTGACGCCCTTCATGGTTTCCAGCTCGGGTATCACCTTGCACAGCAGCCCCAGCTCATCCAGGTAGCATATGGAGTTGCCCGCATAGGGAAGGGCCAGTATTTTCAGTAGCTCCTCGCGTAGCTTTTCACTGGCGACGCGGTTAACCAGGTTGCTGTTAAGCCGGACGTTTTCCTCGGTTATCTGGTCGATCTCCAGGTTCAACTCCCTGGCCAGCCTTACAGCTCTCATAAGGCGTGATGGGTCGTCACGGAAAACCCTGTCGGAGACCTGCCGCAGCAGTCCTTTTTTCAGGTCCTGCTCGCCTCCCGCCGGGTCCAGCAGCTGGGCATTGCCCTGAACAAAGCTGGAAAGCTCCAGCGCCATGGCGTTGACCGTGAAGTCACGCCTGAGAAGGTCCCGATGGATATCGTCCGTAAATGCCGTTATGTCAATCTGCCAGGTATTTTCATCTTCGGCTACAACTATGCGGCCCACCCTGTTCTCCTCGTCCAGCAGCACGTAGGTGCCGTCCACCAGCTCTGCAGCCTCCTGGGCGATCGCCAACGAGTCGCCGCTGACGGCTATGTCCAGGTCGGTGGTATCCTTGCCTATCAGCCAATCACGCACAAAACCACCAACCAGATAGGCCTTGCAGTCAGGTGTGCTACATACAGGGGAGAGCTTACTGAGGATCCCCATCAGATCCCGGTCGATTTCGAACACAAGCTAAGATTATAGCCGTGCACCGCCGGCTTGTAAAGTGAATTTGTCTCCCCCGTCTGAACCTGACTGCAACGTGATAGAGAGCGTTAAAATGTTTAGCCTGTGATATTCACAGACGATTTATATGCGCACTATGCTTCGAGCTACGGGGGAACCTGCAGCCTGCTGTGATATAATTTAGCCGTCATGCAGTTCAAACGTCTGGTAATCAAGCTGGGCACCAACCTGCTCACCGGTGGAGCGGGCAGGCTCGACATGCAGATAATGTCTGACCTGGTCAGGCAGACCGCCGAGCTGCACGGCAAGGGGCACGATGTCATACTCGTATCTTCGGGCGCCATAGCGGCCGGGCGCGAAAAATTACGCATCACCAACAAGATGAAGGACATCCCCTTCAAGCAGGTGATGGCCTCGGTAGGACAGAGCCGCCTGATGAACGTGTATGACGGCCTGTTCTCCCCCTACGGCATAAACGTGGCCCAGGCGCTGCTGACGCGTTCCGATCTGAGCGACCGCGCCCAGTACCTTAACGCGCGCAATACGCTGCTGGCCCTGATTGACCTGAAGGTGATAACTATAGTCAACGAGAACGATGTGGTTTGCACGGACGAGCTGGGCGAGCTCAGGTTCGGCGACAATGATAATCTCTCGGCCATGGTGGCCAACCTGGTGGATGCAGACCTGCTGATACTGCTTTCCGACGTGGAAGGACTTTATACCGCCAACCCTCAGCAGGACAGGTCTGCCAGTCTCATCCCGGTCGTCGAGAAGATAGACGAGACGATTGAGGAGATGGCCGGAGGCTCCGGCAGCGCAGTCGGCACCGGCGGCATGGTCACCAAGCTGGAAGCAGCCAGGCTGGCCACATCGTCAGGAGTGCCCGTCATCATCACGCTGGGCACCATGCCGGACGTGTTGATCAAGGCCGTCTCCGGCAAGAAAGTGGGGACTCTCTTCGTGGCGCGCCAGAGCAAAATCGAGAGCAGGCAGCGCTGGCTGCTCTCGGGGCTGTGCTGCATGGGAAAGCTCACCGTGGACAAGGGCGCGGCTGCGGCGCTGCGCAAGCATAATAAGAGCCTGCTGTCCGCAGGCATACTCGAGGTCGACGGCGAGTTTCACCGCGGGGACGTGGTGGATATCTATGACAACATGGGAGCGCAGGTGGGGAGCGGCATCAGCAACTACAGCTCGGACGACCTGCAGATCATCAAGGGTGTGAAGTCGGATGAGATAACCGCCAAGCTGGGCTACGAGTACGGCGACGAGGCCATCCACCGCAACAATATGGCGTTGGTCTGAACGGATAGAGGGCAAACAGGGGGACAAGATATGCAGGCATCGCTTAACGAACTGGAAGAGAAGGCGCGGCAGGCCAAGGAGGCCTCCCGTAAGCTGGCCATAACGCCTGCGTCTGTCAAGAACGCCGCGCTGCTGGCCGTGGCCCAGGCCCTGCTGGACAAAGAGGACCAGATACTGCACAACAACGGGAAGGACTACAAAGAGGCCGAGGCCTCCGGCATGAGCGCAGCCATGCTAGACCGGCTGATGCTCAATCCCGCCCGCCTCAAAGGCATGTCCGACGATGTCAAGACAGTGGCGGCACTACCCGACCCCGTCGGAGAGATAATCGAGGAGCGCACTTTGCCCAACGGCCTGCAGCTCAGCAAGCGGCGGGTGCCGCTGGGCGTGATCGGCGCCATCTATGAGAGCAGGCCCAACGTGACCGTGGACATATCCGTGCTCTGCCTTAAGGCCGGCAACGGCGTGATATTGCGCGGCGGCAAGGAGGCCTACCGCTCCAACCTAGCGCTGGCCGGCGCCGTGCAGGAAGCAGCCTACAAGGCAGGCATACCCCGCGGCTCGGTACAGTTCATTGAATCGACCGACCGCAGCCTGGTGGACAGCATGCTCAAGCTCAAGCGGAGCATAGACCTGATCATACCCCGCGGCGGCGCTTCACTGATTAATTTCGTCAAGGATAACGCCACCATGGCGGTGGTGACCGGCGGCATCGGCGTGTGCCACACTTACGTGGACAGGACGGCGGATATTGGCAAGGCTGTAGCCATCGCTTATAACGCCAAGGTGCAGCGGCCCACCGTATGCAACGCGCTGGACTGCCTGCTGGTGCACAAGGATATCGCAGCCGGTTTCCTGCCGGGGGTGGCAAAGGAGTGGGCAAGGGCGGAGGTCGAAATGCACTGCGACCACCGGGCTCTGGCTGCATTGAAGGATGTCAAGGGCCTGGATATCAAAGCCGCCACGGATGAGGACTGGGGCAAGGAGTTCCTGTCGCTGGTGGCGGCCATCAAGGTGGTCGACTCGCTGGATGAGGCGCTGGCCCACATAGAGCGATACGGCTCGGGACACTCTGAGGCCATCGTCAGCGAGGACAGGGCCTCCATCGACCGCTTCCTCAACGAGGTGGACGCCGCCTGCGTCTACGCCAATGCCAGCACACGCTTTACCGACGGCGGCCAGTTCGGCATGGGAGCCGAGATAGGCATCAGCACGCAGAAGTTCCACGCTCGCGGCCCAATGGCCCTGCGCGAGATCACCAGCTACAAGTGGTGCATCATCGGCAGCGGCCAGGTCCGGCCTTAGGTATGCAGGGCGTTGAAGAGGGGGCGACAGCCCATCTTGCCTTACATTGCCATTGCGAGCCCCGATTGTATCGGGGCGAAGCAATCCTTTGTTTGAAGGCGAGGTCTAATGCAGAGAGATTGCCACGGGACTTCGTCCCTCGCAATGACATAAATGTCATTTTATTGTATCCAGCGCTTCTTTCTGCGCCTCGAAAAGCTCTCCTATACCCTTGGTCGCCAGCGTCAGCAGGGCATCAACGGTATCACGGGAGAAGGGCTTGCCCTCTGCCGTCCCCTGCAGCTCCACGAACTCGCCCTTGTCCGTCATGACCACATTGAAATCCACGGCGGCGCGTGAGTCCTCGGCATAGCACAGGTCGAGCATCTTGAGGCGGTCCACCACGCCGACGCTGGTGGCAGCCACGGCGTATTTGACCGGCATTACCTTGTATATTCCCTGCTTGCGCAGCTTAGCTATGGCTACGAATAGCGCTACATAGGCGCCCGTTATGCTGGCGGTGCGCGTGCCGCCGTCCGCCTGCAGCACATCGCAGTCCACGGTAAAAGTGCGCTCCCCCAGCGAGTCTAGGTCGACCGCGGCGCGCAGGCTCCTGCCGATCAGCCTCTGTATCTCCTGGGAGCGGCCGGCCTGCCGCTCAGGATTGCGCGGCGTGCGCGTGTGAGTGGCGCGGGGAAGCATGGCGTATTCCGCCGTCACCCAGCCGGTGCCCTGGCCTTTCATGAAGGGCGGGACTCTGTCCTCCACGCTGACGGCGCACAGCACCCGGGTGCTGCCCAGCTCTATCAGGGCCGACCCTTCCGGGTAGTCCTGATATCCCAGCGTTATCTTTACCGGCCTGAGCTGGTCATTGGCCCTTCCGTCAACTCTCGCCATTCAAATTTCCCCTCTAGTTCAGTCAGGCAGAAGTATAACATTACGCGCCTTCCTATTGCGACCGGTTATTTTCTATACATCTTTACATATTGACAACGATATGATCGCAGAACTAACATGTTAACGGTTGAACACTTACATATAATTTTAACCAGGCATATTTCAATGATTAAGACGCAAAGAAAAACCCCGGCACGAAGGGAACAGATAATCAACGCCGCCAGAAAACTCGTGATTAAATATGGCAGTGAGAACGTGACCATACGAAGAATAGCTGTTGAAGTCGGCTTCTCCGAGGCGGCTGTGTACCGCCATTTTAAAAGTAAAAAGGACATCTTATTACTATTAATTGAAAGTATTGAAAACAGCCTGCTGTCTGACCTTCAGGCCTGCAACGGTGAAAACGACACTTTCACCAAAATCGAAGACATTTTAATAAGGCACCTTTCCTCTGTGGAAATGCGGCGAGGTGTGGCATTTCAAGTCATAGCGGAAATCGTCAGCCTGGGCGATAAAAAGCTTAACAGAAGAATTTTTGATACAGTCGACAGATATATCAGCGAACTGACCAAAATTCTTAACCGGGCGCAGGAAAAGGGACAACTGCGCAATGATTTAGACACTGAAGCTGCGGCCATGATATTGTTCAGCGTTGTACAAGGCTTGTCCAATGTCTGGACCCTACAGAACTACAATTTTGACCCCAAAGAGAAATTTGCTCCGATACTGAACATATTGAAAAACGCGCTGCTGTGACGGTATATTGCTTTATGACTGCAACCAATCATCGAGTGCTATATGACATAGGTGGCAAGATATGCACGAATTAGGCCCCGTAATAGCTCTGCTAGGTATAATAATTTTTGCCGCCCATTTCTTCGAGGTTATTTTTAAACAGACTAAAATCCCCGATGTCCTTCCGCTGGTAATAATAGGCCTGATTCTCGGACCGCTCCTGAATATTGCTTCACCCACATATTTCGGTGCAGTCGGGCCGGTGTTTACCATCATCACCTTCATTTTCATCCTGTTCGAAGCGGGCACAGGCTTGAGCATCGAATCCATACGAAAAAGTTTCAAGGATACCCTCCTGATAACACTATTATCTTTCCTTTTCACCGTAATAATCGTGGGAGCAGCAGCCGTATATCTAACCGGGCTCGGCATATTACGATCCCTGCTATTAGCCACCATCGTGGGGGGAACATCCTCTGCCATCGTCGCACCTATATTACAGCAGCTAAAAATAGGGGATGAAAGCAAATCAATTCTTGTTCTGGAATCCTCGGCGACCGATGTAATAGTCGTAATTTGCGCTATCAGCGTCATGGAGATAGTCAAGGTGGGTGATCCAGGCCAGATTGATATTGGACTGATAATCGGGAAAATAATAGCCTCATTCTTGCTGGCCACCATGATCGGTATGATAAGTGCCATTGTCTGGTCATACCTGCTGAAATGGGTGCGCGGCCTTCAGAACTCAATCTTTATCACGGCTGCCTGCGTATTTGTGGTCTACGGCTTGACCGAATGGCTTGGCTACAGCGGAGCCGTATCTGCACTTGCCTTCGGCATCACGATGGGAAACGTCGGCCTGCTAAAAATTTTACCGTTGACCTCGCAGGTAAAAGTCAGGGCAAGTGAACTAAATTTGACAGAAAAGACTTTTTTCTCCGAAATGGTGTTTATTCTGAAAACGTTCTTTTTTGTGTATATAGGTATTTCTCTGCAACTGGCTCAGTGGAACCTCATTATAGTTGGCCTTATTCTTACGATAATAATATACTTGATTCGATTGCCCATTGTGAGATTGACGCTGCAGAAATCAATACCGGCCCTGGACGCTGCAATGATTTCTGTAATAATACCAAGAGGCCTGGCCGCAGCAGTTCTCGCTTCTATGCCGTTTCAGCAGGGAATTTCCGGCGGGGATGCCATACAAAACATCGCGTACACTATAATCTTAGTCAGTATTGTATTCACATCACTACTGGTATTTTTAATCGATAAAACAAAGCTCTCCAGGTTCTATTTCCGGATTTTTTCCAAATTTGGAAACGCTGTTTAGTCATCGCCTCATTACCACTTTAATTTAATTAATCAGAAATCCATCCAATTGACGCCTGATTAAATGCCCGGTTAAAATTCTAATAAGTAAATGTTCACTTACTATAATTCATGCGGCATTGAATTCGATGATTGACGTGACTACATTTGCCTGTGATCAACAACGGGCTAATAATTAATACGGGGGCTGGAATGGATAAGGAAAGCTTGCAGGGATTGGTCCGGGCCAAACTGTCTAACTATATTTTTGTGATAGTATCCAACAGAGAACCTTATATACATAATTACTCCGGCGATAAGATCGAATGTATTGTGCCGGCCAGCGGCCTGACAGTTGCACTGGACCCGGTAATGCGTGCCTGCGGTGGCACCTGGATAGCACACGGCAGCGGCTCAGCGGATAATCGGGTGGCTGATGAGCATAACCGTGTGCGTGTCCCGCCCGAGGATCCCAGCTACACGCTGCGGCGTGTCTGGTTGACCGACGATGAGGTCGATAAGTATTACATGGGCTTTTCCAACGATGTGCTGTGGCCTCTCTGCCACATCGTTTACCAGCGGCCTAAATTTACCACAACTGAATGGAAAACATACGTTAAGGTCAATAAAATCTTTGCCGATGCAGTGCTGGACGAGATTGGAGGCCGCAAATCTTTTATCTTTATCCAGGACTATCATTTAACCCTATTATCCGGGCTGATTAAGGCCGGCAATCCACAGGCTATAACAGCGCAGTTCTGGCACATCCCCTGGCCCAACCGGGAGGCCTTCCGCATATGTCCGTGGCAGACGGAAATTCTGGAAGGGCTGCTTGGCAATGACCTCCTTGGCTTCCATATACCATATCATTGCCACAATTTTCTTGAGACAGTTGACCGCTCACTGGAAAGCAGGATCAATTACGAAAACAGCTCAGTCAAGTACAAAAACAAGACCACCTGCGTCCAGCCGTTCCCCATCAGCGTTGACTTTGACAGGATTTCCGCAGAGTCTGACCGGGATGAGGTGCAGGAGGAGATGAGAGCTATCAAAGAAAGGTATCATCTCAGCGACCAATTCATTGGCATAGGGTTAGATCGTATTGATTATACCAAGGGTGTTCCGGACAGGCTTAAAGCACTTGATATTTTATTGACGGAGTATCCCGAATACAGGAAAAAGCTTCTGTTCTTTCAGCTGGGAGAGCCCAGCCGTATTAAAATCGACAAATACAGATACTTGAATATTGAGATCGATGGCCTGGTAGAGGATATAAACCGCCGCCACCAGACGGCCGGCTGGATACCCATCATATACATAAAGGAACACAAGCCGCCGGCGACTATAACAGCCTTCCACAAGCTGGCAAACTTCTGCGTGGTCAGCTCGCTGCATGACGGGATGAACCTGGTGGCCAAAGAGTTCGTATCCAGCAGAAACGATGAGGATGGCGTGCTCATTTTAAGCCGTTTCACCGGCGCGGCACGTGAGTTGGAAGATGCCTTGCTGGTAAATCCCTATTCTGCAGATGACCTGGTTAAAGCGATGGTTACGGCTATAAAAATGCCAAGGGAATTAAGGCAGAAACGCATGATGAAGATGCGCAGCGTGGTGCGCGAGAACAATATATACCGCTGGGCCGGCGATATCATTAACAGCCTGGTAAAGTTGGACCGTGAATAACTCTGTTGTTGATTCATGCAATATTTATTTGATGTATGGTCAAACGTCTCAAGAGAGATCAGGGGCTTCAAATACAAACTTATTCTCTTTGATTATGACGGCACGTTGACCGAAATAGTTGACCAGCCAGAGGACGCAATATTGGTTGAGCAGACCAGGATGAAGCTTAAAGCATTGGCGAAAAAGCATGGTGTGGTCCTGGGTATAGTGAGCGGAAGGTCACTAACTGACATTAAAGAAAGGGTGGATATAGAAGGGATAATCTACGCAGGCAATCACGGGCTGGAGATAGAGGGGCCCGGCATAAGATTTATACATCCCCTGGCCGAAGAGATACAATCATTCATCCGGGTCATCGCGCTCGTGCTTAAAAAGACGCTGGGCAGAGTCAAAGGTGTAATTGTGGAAGACAAAGGCCTGACTTTGAGCATACATTACAGGATGGTGGAAGAAGGGAATATTGACACAGTCGATAATATTCTTGAAAATGCTGTTGACACCGCGCGCCGGTTAGGCAAGATAAAAATAACCAAAGGTAAAAAAGTGCACGAGGTCAGGCCGGCCATCAGCTGGCACAAAGGCAAAGCTGTGCAGATGATAATCGAAAATTATTTGCATGTACCGCACAGGCAGAACTTAATCCCCGTTTATCTTGGCGACGATCTGACTGACGAGGATGCTTTCAGGGAGATTAAACGGCAGGACGGCATTTCCATTTATGTAGGCGAAGATAACCCCGGCTCTGCAGCACAGTACTATTTGAGGTCACCTGACGAAGTGGGTAAATTTATATCTGAGATTACAGCTATTGTATAGGATTGGCGGGAATTGAGATGACACAGGAAAGCTGGATAAACATAATAGTGCCGGTGGCCATAGTGCTGGCCTTTTTAATAATTGGGCTTTGGGCCAGGCGTGTCGTCTATAACAACCTGCAATCCAAATTGACCAAAATGGGCTGGGGCGGAAGAGGTGTGCTCATACAGTCAACCCGGGGGCCTTTCTTTTTCTGGTTCCTGATACTGGGTTGCTACGTGGCAGTTCAGGTCTCAATACTGCAGGAAAACATTAAAGAAATAGCCGGCAGGGTGCTGGCCAGCATCTTTATTATCTCAATCATATGGCTTCTAATGATCCTCACGGAACGTTTACTCAACCTGTATTTAATCGAAATCAAAACGCCATCACGGCCAATCAGGTACATAGTCAATGGTGTTCGCATAACATTGCTTGTACTGGGCGTGCTTATACTCATAGATTTCTGGGGATGGCCGGTCACCCCCATCATACTGGTTTTGGCAGCAGCCATTTTGACAGTTATAGTGGCAACGCGTGACGCGCTGGCAGATATATTTTCCGGTTTCGAGCTGGTAGCAGGGCGGACATTCAAAGAAGGCGACTTCATCAAGCTCGGCTCCAGCGAAGAGGGCTATGTCACAGACATGGGCTGGAGAAACACCCTGATAAAAACGCTGGATCAGCAGACCATTGTTATACCCAATAGCAAGCTGGTAAGGGATACCATAACCAACTTCGGCCGGCCTCTCACAAAGTCCTCCCAGCCCTTCCGTTTTTTTACCAGGCTTCAGCTCAAGGAGCTTACAGGACTCAGGGCGGCAAGCGTACCGGAGCTTTTAAAGGTACTAAAGAATGCCCCTGATTCCGTAATTTATTATCACACACACAATTTCCTGGAGGAACACCAGTACCTGACGCCCGAACCGGCCAATGACTTTGCCCTCTGGGTCTATGACTCGCTGGACCTGCCGGTGCTTTCCGAAAAGCTGGCAAATATCGACACGCTGGAATATACCAGCCTGGGCGCTTTGAGATCGGCCATAATCACCGTCATTGAGCGTTATCTGGCCGATGAACCCAAAGCTAAAACCGCCAAGGCAGGCGTCGAGTTCAATTTCATCAAGTCCGTTATAGCGGTGATACCTACGCCGTATTATGCATCCGACCTCAGGGAGTTTGTTGAGATTTTGCGCAAGATAACCATAGATTCACTATATTTCCATATCTTTGAATCGCGGCTTCGCCTCAAAAGTAAATCCAATGATTTCTCCACCTGGATGCGCACCGGACTGGGAGAGAACGACCTGGCAGACCAGATCGAAAAACTCGTCCCTTATACGACCACACTCGAAGGCCTGAGATCCACCATCATCAGGCAGGTCGAGAAACGTATTAAATAATATGACCGATATAAGCATAAACGAACAGCATTTCCAGACTAAAATAGACGACTACGCGCCCGTGGTTGGCAAAAACACCATAGACGAGTTAAAGATGCTTGGCAGGCATCTTTCAGGCAAGGTGATCCAGAACATTAACTCCACCTACTCCGGGGGAGGTGTGGCCGAGATATTAAATCGCATGATGCCACTGCTTAACCAGCTGGGCGTTGATGCCCGCTGGGACGTCATTCAAGGCAACAACGATTTCTTCGATATAACCAAGAAATTCCACAACGCCCTCCAGGGGCAGAGCGAGCAAGTGAGTGATGATGAGCTGGCGTTATTCATCGAGGTGAGCCACCAGAACATGGACCGGCTTAAACTTGTCGGCGACATCCTTTTCATCCACGATCCGCAGCCGATCATATTTATTGAGAAGAAGCCCGAATACGGCAGGCAATGGGTCTGGCGCTGTCACATTGACGTATCGCGGCCGGACAGCAGGATCTGGGAATTTATTAAACAGTTCGTGGTCAGGTACGATGCGGCCATTTTTTCCGCGCCTAACTTCGCCCAGCAGCTGCCAATCAGGCAGTTCATGATCTCGCCATCCATTGATCCTTTAAGTGAAAAGAATAGGGAACTTTCCAGAGGCCAGATAGACGCTGTGCTCAATAAATATGGTCTGGATGCGGAGAAACCCCTGGTGGTGCAAATATCACGTTTTGATCGGCTGAAGGATCCTATTGGCGTCATAGACGCTTTTGAAATGGCCCAGAAAAGCTCGGACTGCCAGCTTGTGCTGGCGGGCGGCACTGCCACTGACGATCCCGAGTGTGCATCGGTACTGTCAGAGGTGCGAGAGCGTGCCGGTTCCAACCCGGATATTAAGATACTCTTAATACCTCCCGAGAGCGACCTGGAGATCAATGCACTGCAGAGGGCGGCGACCGTCATCTTCCAGAAGTCCCTCCGTGAAGGATTTGGCCTGACTATAAGCGAGGCCCTGTGGAAGGGCAAGCCCGTGGTAGCCAGCGCCGTGGGGGGAATACCGCTGCAGATTAAGAATAAATTAACGGGCTTGCTGTGCTACAGCGTAGAGGGAGCGGCCTATGCCTTAAGGCAACTGCTTGCCAACCCGGATTACGCCCGAAAGCTCGGAGATAACGGCCGTGAGCACGTCAGGCAGCATTTCCTTATAACCAGACATGTACGTGATTATCTGTTATTATTTATATCCCTGGGTAAAAAGGAAGAGGTAATTTATCTATAACAGCCCACAATTCGCCAGCATAAATGCAGATAACTCGCACTCCCTTTTATTGACGGAGGTAGAAAGATGTTCAGCAAAATCCTCGTTCCGCTGGACGGGTCCGATCTGGCGGAATGCGTTTTCCCCTATGTCCGGGAGCTGGCCAGCCGGAAAAAGGCCAGCGTGGAGCTGGCCATGGTGGTGGAACCCTACGAGCTGCCGCTCCACGGCGGAGTGGTATTCGATGACAAGAACCTCAAGGAGCTGGAAAAATACTCCAGGAGCCGCGCCCGGGACTACATGCTGAGGAAAAAGAAGTACTTCGCCTCCAAAGGCATAGAGGTCAAGACCGTGGTGCTGCTGGGTAAGATCGCCGACAGCCTGATAGACCATGTCAATTCACGCAGCTTTGACCTGATAGTCATGGCCACGCACGGCAGGTCCGGCGTATCTCGCTGGCTGATGGGCAGCGTGGCGGATAAACTTATCCATTTCTCGGATATACCCGTATTGCTCATACGCCCAGGCCAGGAGCCTTAGCCTTTTTCTGATGCCTGTAGAAACTCTTACACCAATATCCATTAACACGGCCATCGGGCTTTCCCTGATCACCGTGCTGACGCTGATCCTGCCCTTCCTGATACGGCAGGTCAACGAGTACCTAGAGCTGTTCTTCCTGCTCATGGGCCTGGCCGCCGTGACCATTGCGCAGGCCTGGTCGCTGGAACTGATAATTGAAGCCCTTGCCGCGCCTTTGACCGTTGCAGGCGTGCCTGTGGGCATATTTCAGGTGGTGCTGGTCTTCGGGCTGCTGATCCATTATTTTAATAAGCCCGTTTACAGGCTTGTCGAAAGGCTGTTTGCCCGGCTGGGCGACAGGCTGTTCTTTTTCTTGCTCATCTTGCTGCTCGGCCTGCTCTCCAGCATCATCTCGGTCATAGTCACGGCCGTCATCCTCTCTGAGATAATGATGGTGCTACCCGGAGAGCGCACACATAAGATACGCATGTCGGTCATAGCCTGTTTCGCTGCAGGGCTGGGCGCCGGCCTGACCCCCATCGGCGAGCCGCTGTCAACGATAATGGTCTGTAAGCTGTCCGGCGAACCCTATCACGCCGGCTTCCTTTTCCCGCTGCAGCACTTCAGTATATATATCATCCCCGGCATAGTATTGCTGGCGGCGGTCGGCTGGATATTCGCCGGCCGCGCCGTGCACAAATTCAGGGAGGTGGAGCCCTACTCCGAGAAAATCCGGGGCATTGTGTTGAGGGCTGTCAAGGTGTACATTTTCGTATTCGCCCTTATACTGCTGGGCGCAGGCCTCACACCGTTGTTCGAGATGTTCCTGGACAAAGTACAGCCCTGGGCGCTCTACTGGATCAACATCATATCAGCAGTACTGGACAACGCCACGCTTACCGCCATTGAGATCAATCCCAATATGCAGCTCTCCCAGATTATCAGTGCCATCATGGGGCTGCTCATCTCAGGCGGCATGCTCATACCCGGCAACATACCCAATATAGTCACCGCCGGAAGGCTGAGGATAAGCATGAAGGAATGGGCGGTGGTTGGCGTCCCGCTGGGGCTGGCCCTCATGCTCCTCTATTTCCTGGCTCTTATGCCCATATTTATGGGTTCTTAGACCACCCTCACCTTGGCCCTCTCCCTCCTTTTTAATATGCATTGCGAAGCAATCCTTTGATCGAACAGGAAGGCCAGACTCAGTGCCAGGAGATTGCCACGGCACTGCGTGCCTCGCAATGACATTCTTTTTTCACGTCATTGCGAGTGAAGCGAAGCAATCTCCTTATCGAAGACCGGAGGCTGACAGATTGCCACGTCGCCTGCGGCTCCTCGCAATGACATTCTTTTTTCACGTCATTGCGAGTGAAGCGAAGCAATCTCCTTATCGAAGACTGCAGGCTGACAGATTGCCACGGCACTTCGTGCCTCGCAATGACAGTGTGAGGTGAGCGTTCACAGTATATTGTGAGTTCGCACCTATTTTGGAATGTATTCCATCTTGGAATTTGGCTTTTGGAATTTGGAATTTAATGTTATGCTTAAAACTTGATTATGCCTGCTGACATCAACATCTGGGCACTGGCAGGGACCGGTTTCGCCGCCGGGCTGGTCGGCTCGATGCTGGGGGTGGGAGGTGGCATACTAATAGTCCCCATATTAACTCTGCTGCTGGGAGTCCCCATGCAGTACGCCGTAGGCAGCAGCCTGGCCTCCATCGTGATCAACGCCTGCACCGCCACCGGCGTCTACATTCGCAGCCACATGACCAATCTCAAGCTGGGGCTACTGCTCTCCTGCACGCTCATTCCAGGCGCCGTCATCGGCGCCTGGCTGGCTGCCCGCCTGTCATCCCCCATCCTCAGCGGCATCTTCGGCCTGCTCCTGATATACGTGGCCTATACGCTCATACCACACAAGCTAAAACGATTTACCGCTGAAGAGCTGGAGAGGCAGAAGGACCCGCATGAGGAGGAGCACGCATCACATGCCTGGCTGGACGGCGAGTACTTCGACCCGGCTGTAGACCAGCAGATCAGCTACGGCGTGCACCGGCCGGGCACAGGCCTGACCACAGGCTTCTTCGCCGGCGTCATCTCCAGCATGCTGGGCGTGGGTGGAGGGATCATCAACGTCCCGGTGATGAACCTGGTCATGAAGGTGCCGGCCAAGGCCGCCATAGCCACCAGCGCCATGCTGCTCGCATTTACAACCATGACCGGCGCGCTCATCTATGCCTACAACGGCTATATAATCCCCTACGTCATCGCACCGCTGATGATCAGCGTTTTCCTGGGCTCCCGGACAGGGGCAACCCTGTCCCAACGTTTGCGCAGCAATACATTGATGGCTATCTTCGCCGCCTTCCTGGTGCTGACCGCCGTAATGATGATACTCAGGGCGTTCAAGGTGATTTAGCATGGAAAATGAATTGCGCGACAGGCTAAACCGGCTCGACCGCCGAGTGGGGCTCTTTCTCAACGCGGGCATCATACTGGGGCTGGTGCTGCTGCTGGCCGGGCTGGCGCTGTTCGTTGCCAAGTCCATGCCGCAGTCCGCGCCTTTAACGCCGCTGGTGCAGCTTCCCGCCGGGCTGGCCGGGCTCGATGCAGCCGCATTTGTTACCTGCGGCCTGATGGTTATACTGCTTATGCCGCTGGTAGTCCTCATCACATCGTTTGTGCACTTCATAATGACGCGCGAGCGGCTGCCTTTAATCGTGTGCATCATACTGCTGCTCATGCTGGCTGCCAGCTACGTTTTACTCTTGAAATAAATTGCCTTACCGGCACGTCCTGTGATATCATTCGCTGTAGATGTCACCTCTGACCGACCTGAACGCAGAAATAGAGATCTGCCCCAAATGTGAGTTAGCCAGGCACCGCACCAAGGCCGTGCCTGGTGAAGGTCCCGAGAACGCGGGGCTGCTTTTTATAAGCGAAGCGCCGGGCTGGTATGAAGACCAGTCGGGCAGGCCCTTCGTGGGCCCCGCCGGCCAGTACTTAGACCAGCTCATCGGCATGATCGGCTTCAAGCGCAACCAGGTCTACATCACCAATGTAATCAAATGCCGCCCGCCCGAGAACCGCGACCCCCTTCCCGGCGAGATACAGGCCTGCACTCCTTACCTGGAGCGCCAGCTTGAAATACTCAAGCCCAGGGTGATCGTCACGCTCGGCCGCTATTCCATGGCCAAATATTTTCCCGGCGAGAGCATCAGCAAGGTGCACGGCCGGGCCAGGCGTATTGGCGGCACCATATACTTTGCCATGTACCACCCGGCGGCCGCCCTCCACCAGGGCAGCCTGCGCAGGGTGATCGAGGCTGACATACTCAAGTTGCCCGGAGTGCTGGCCGAGGCAGGAAGAACGGAGGAAGAAAAAGACAGGCCCGCCCAGCTTAGCCTTTTCTAGTTAAATTCACATGACCCGCAACAAGCTCAGGATTATCCCGCTCGGTGGCCTGGGAGAGATCGGCAAAAACATGCTGGCCATCGAGTACGCCGACGACATACTCATCATCGATGCCGGCCTGATGTTCCCCGAGGACGACATGCTTGGCGTCGACCTGCTCATACCGGACATCAGCTACCTGCTTGAACACAAAAACAAGCTGCGAGGCATCGTCATCACGCACGGGCACGAGGACCATATCGGCGCGCTGCCCTACATACTCTCCCAGATAGACCTGCCGGTCTACGCCACCAGGCTCACGCAGGGGCTGATCAACGTCAAGCTCAAGGAGCACCGCGCACTGGTCAAGGCCCGGCTCAAGCTCATCACACCGGGCGTCAAGTTCCAGGTGGGCAATTTCAAGGTCGAGGCCTTCCCGGTCTGCCACAGCATACCCGACGCCGTGGGGCTCATTATCTATACGCCGCTGGGCGCCGTGGTGGACAGCGGCGACTTCAAAATTGACTATACGCCGGTGGACTGCCGGCCCACCGACCTCTCCAAGCTGGCCAGGCTGGGAAACGATGGCGTGCTGGTGCTGATGGCCGATTCCACCTACGCGGAGCTGCCGGGATACACACCGTCCGAGAAGATCGTCAACCAGACTCTCAACCGCATCATCCACGACGCACCGGGCCGGGTCATCATAGCCACCTTCGCTTCGCTGGTCTCACGTATCCAGATGGTCCTGGATGCAGCGGCGGAGCACAAGCGGCATGTCTTCGTGGTCGGCCGCAGCATGCGCGATACGGTCAAGATGGCGCAGGAGCTGGGCTACCTCAAGGCACCGGCAGGTGTGCTGCGCAACATGGAGGACATGAAGAAGTTCAGCCACCGCCAGACGGTGCTGCTGACCACGGGCAGCCAGGGCGAGCCCACCTCGGCGCTGGTGCGCATAGCCAACCGCGACAACCCGGACATACGCATCATCCAGGGGGACACCGTGGTCATCTCGGCCACGCCCATACCGGGGAACGAGGGGCTGATAAACCGCACCATAGACAACCTCTTCCGCCAGGGCGCCAACGTCATTTACGGCCAGCGCTCCAACGTGCACGTGCACGGCCACGGCAGCCAGGAGGAGCTCAAGATGCTCATCAACCTGGTCAAGCCCAAGTTCTTCGTGCCTATACACGGCGAGTACCGCCACCTGGTGCTGCACGCCGGCCTGGCCAAAAGCATCGGCATACCCGAGGAGAACATCTTCGTCATGGACAACGGCAACATACTGGAGATCGACGGCCAGAAGGGCCGCATCGCCGGCCGGCTGCCCTACGGCAACGTTTACGTAGACGGCCTGGTGCTGGGCACGCACGCACAGGTGATACTGCGCGACCGCAAGCTACTCTCGCGCGACGGCATCGTGGTTGTCATCGTGGCGCTGGACAAGGAGCACGGCCGTCTGGTGGGCAGCCCGGACATCGTCTCGCGCGGCTTCGTGGACTCGGAGCACGACGGCAAGGTGATTGACGGCGGCAAGCAGCTGGTGGCCAACATGCTGGGGCGCGGCCATCACGTTGAGCACAGCGCCATACATACGCTGGTCAAGGAGACGCTCAGCAAGTACTTTTACGAGCAGACCAAGCGCCGCCCGATGATAATTACAACCGCCATTGAGGTATAGTAGAATAAGCTATGCCACGTAATAATGGCAGGGGAAACGGGCGCAAACCGGCACAGCGAAAAAGCAGCAAAGACAACGAAAAGTCCTTCGTTAAGTTCCTCCTTTCCGGCCCCGTCATCCTCGCTCTCATCTTCGTCATAGCCATCTGCCTGCTGATAGCCTTCTGGCCCCAGATCGAGGGCTGGCTGAACCAGCTGGGCGAGGACATCAGGTCGGCGCTCAATAACGCCTGGCTGGCCGTCTTAAGAACGCTCGGCCTGGGCGTGGCCTTCGCGCTCATCGCCTTCATAGGAATCTGCATCATCATTGGCTGGCCCAGGGTCTTCGCCCGGCACTGGAACTACTGGCTGGGGGCCGCCTCATTTATGGCGGCGGCATGGGGACTGCTCTCTTATTTCAAGCCCAGCAACGGCAGCCTGCTTTCGGAGGTCACACTGGGAGGGCTGGTCGGGCAGGCCATCGCCACCGCCTCGCTGGTAGCAGGCATATTCATTATTTTAGGGCTGGTTATACTCGGCATCATTTTAGTGGCGCCCGAATGGACGTGGCGCACGGTCAAAGGTGCTGCCAGGGGCATCGGCGCTTTCACGGCCGAGCTGTTCGAGGTCATGAAGGAATCCCGCAAGAAGCAGTCCACCCTGCCCGCTCCGCAGCCGGTTGCGGTCGAGGAGCCGGAGGACGAGCCGGTCGTCATCCAGCCGGCAGAGGTGCCCGCGCCGCCCGAGACGGCGGTCATGGACAGGCTGCGCTCCAGCATCATCGTGGGCGGCTGGTCGCTGCCCAACATCAATATACTGGACAAGGTGGTGGAGGCGGTCATCAGCGACGCCGAGATAGAGAAGCGCAAGCAGACCATCGAGGAGGCGCTGTCCAGCTACGGCGTGGAAGCCAAGGTGGTGGAGGTCAACCGCGGCCCCACGGTCACGCAGTTTGGCGTCGAGCCTGGCTGGGATGTGAAGATGCGCGAGCTGCGGGAGAAGGACCGTGACGGCAATGTAATTTCCAGGATGGAAGAGGTTTCACGCACGCGCGTCAAGGTTGAGCGCATCAGCTCGCTGGCCAACGACCTGGCGCTGGCGCTGGCTGCGCCCAGCATCAGGATAGAGGCGCCGGTACCCGGCAAGTCGGTGGTGGGCATCGAGGTGCCCAATACCACCTTCGGGTCGGTCGGCCTGCGCGGCGTAATGGAGAGCACCGCCTTCCAGAAGATGCTGGCTAAATCCAGGCTGGCTATCGCACTGGGCAAAGGGGCGGGCGGCGAGACGGTGGTGGCCGACCTGGCCAAGATGCCGCATTTGCTCATTGCCGGCGCAACCGGCAGCGGCAAGAGCGTCTGCCTCAACTCCATCAACTGTTGCCTGATGATGAACAATACGCCGGACGCAGTGCGCTTTATCATGGTCGACCCCAAGCGCGTGGAGCTGGTCAACTACAACAACATTCCGCACCTGGTCTCGCCCGTGGTGGTGGATACGGACAAGGCCATCATGGCTTTGCGATGGCTCAACGCCGAGATGGACCTGCGCTATAAGAAGTTCTCCGCCACCAGCACGCGCAACATCGAGGGCTACAACAAGAACCGCCAGCCCTCCGAGGTGATGCCCTATATAGTCGTAGTCATCGACGAGCTGGCCGACCTGATGATGGCGGCTTTCGACGAGGTTGAGCGCACGCTGTGCCGCCTGGCCCAGCTGGCACGCGCCACCGGCATACATTTGATTGTTGCCACGCAGAGGCCTTCGGTGGACGTGGTGACCGGGCTGATTAAGGCCAACTTCCCCACGCGCATCAGCTTTGCGCTGATCTCGCAGGTTGACTCGCGCACCATACTCGATTCGGCCGGCGCCGAGAAGCTGCTGGGGCGGGGCGACATGCTCTACATGCCACAGGACGTCAACAAGCCCAAGCGCCTGCAGGGCACCATGGTCTCCGACGCCGAGATAGAGCGGCTGGTCACCTTCTGGTCCAACCAGCGGCGGCAGGAGGCGCAGGCCGTCAGGTTCGAGGACATGGCACAGGCCGGTCCCGAGGGCAAGAAGCCGGCCGAGGATGATCTGCTGGACGCCGCCCGCCAGCTTGCGCTCGAATCCAAGGAGCTCTCCGCCTCATTCCTGCAGCGCAAGCTCCAGATCGGCTTTCCCCGCGCCGCGCGCTTAATGGACAAGCTCAAGGAGGAGGGATTCGGGAAGGAGAAGAAGAGCGGCACAGAAGACATTAAATAAGCTCTGGTTCAGGGAGGTGGTTCATGGCTACGAGCAAGGTTTCGATAACCAAGTTACCCCGTGTGCCCATCGGCAAGTCTGATGTTATCTTTCTCATAGTTACTGACGGCGAACCGCTGGGGAAGCTGCGGGTCAGCAAGGGCTCATTATACTGGCAGCCCAGCAAAGGCCACTACGGCTACGACCTGGCCTGGCAGGACTTCGCCGACTTGATGGTCAGAAAAGGCACCCGGCAGAAATATAAGTTCTAGTTTTGTAACTGGTTCCATCCCCTGAAGTCTATAGTTTGCACGTATTGACCAGCTCCGTTAGCTTCTCGCAGTCTTTGCATTCCGAACCGCCCTCGGGGGGCTCTTCCATATCGAAAATTTTTCTGGCCTTCTTGAGCAAAGGTTTAACTTTCCGGGCATCAATTTCCACGGGCATCACTTTGGCGGAAAAAACCATGTTGAAACCTTCTTCCCTGTTATGTTTATTCTCGCCTTGAATCTCCTCCAGTGACATCGGCTCCATATAAATCAGGGCCAGCTTACTGACCGGATCAAATCCCCTGGCCTTGCCGATCAGCGCGTAAGCATTTAGCTGAATTTCATACATGGGAAATAGCTCATCTGCCATCCCCGTCAATCGTGCCGTTTTATAATCCACGATGGCATGTGAGCCGTCTCTCAAAAGAAAAATATCATCGGGAGTCCCATTCAATTTGGTATTCAACTCCGCGTCTTCAATAAAGAATTTTGAAAAATGCGGAGAGTCTTTTACCTTGACTATATCGCCTACCGGGTTCAGCCAGGGCAAAGCCTCGGTATGCGTATCAAACCAGGTATGGACTATGTCCTTTGTATATGAATCGATCGAGCTGAATACCCCGGGGAATATCTGATAAGGCAGCTTATTTTTGATACGCTGCTTAACCCAGAAACAATACGGGCAAAACGTCGGCAACGCCAGTTCACCCAGGTTTTTTGCTGAAATCTTAAACTGCACACTCATGCTCCTTCGCCTCCCGCACTTCAAATCCACAGTAATTGGATAATGACTATGATCGAGGTTATTTTTTCTTTATCCCCTGACCCCATGATACAGGGCCGGCATCCGGAGATTTCACTGTCCCTGATTGTTCTACGCTTACGTGCTTCCTTTCCCGCTGTGCCCTTTCCTCTTGCTTTTGCTTTTCTACCTTTTCCCTTTCCTGCTTTTCCCTGTGCGCCCTCTGATGATCCTGATAGCCTTTTTCTATCCTTTTATCACCCGTTGGATTATGTGACCTGGGTTCTTTAGGTACTGGCGCCATCGTCTTATCCTCCATATATAAATATCATATAATTATATCTTATACCATGAACTGTGGTTGGTCAATAGCCTTGCAATGGTGCAAGACTTGTCAATAAATCGATAACTTCTTCACCACTTAGCGTGGTGCTCTTCCGCCCAGCCGATCAGGTCTTTAATCTCGATCTTCTCGCCGTCGTCCGTGACAAGCGTGCCGCTGTAGCGGCCGAACATCTGATGCACCTCGCTGGATAAGATAATTGCGTTGGTTTTGGCCACGCGCTCGAAGAAGGGAGCGAACTCCAGCGAGAGACGTCCATCCGGCGACTTCATGCCCCAGGGCTTCATGAAATTCCTGTTATCATATTTGAAATCAACCGCCCCCAGCTTGTGCACCTTCCCATTCAATATGATGGCGTTGTCCGTCACGTCCGGGTTGTTGCCGATGCCGCCTCCCAGGTTGAGACCGATGGTGCGGCCGTCCGGCAGGTAGTGCGACAGGCTTCCCCAGATCCAGAACGAGCGGTAAGGCCACACACCCACGCCCCAGTCCAGGTTGCCCAGGCTGTCTCCGTGGGCCAGCTTGTACACCTGCCCGTACTCAACAAAGCCTTCGGCCGGCATGCAGTTGACCTTGCGGGTATAAAAGAAGCGCTTGTTGGCATAGGGGAAGACGTTGACCACCGACTCGTGCCCCGGCGGCAGGTACAGGCTCACCTGGGCCTTCAGGCCGGCCTTGCCGAAGCCCGGCCAGTCCACGTCCAGCACGCGCTGGCTGTCGTTTTCAACGAAGAAATGGAAGTGCAGGCCGCCCTTGATGAAATGGCAGTCGCACTCCGTGCTGTTGCGCGGCAGCACTATTCCGCTGGCGAAGGGTATGCTCAGCGTCCGCTCGTGGTATTTGCCGGTTGCGAACTCGAGCACGTAGGCGAAGACCAGCCCCAGGTAGCCGACATTGCTCAGCGTGAAGGAGAAGAAATGTGTAGGCGTGGTGACGCCGTAGTACTGCCAGCGCTTGACCCGCAGCGGCTCAAAGGCCTCAAAGTACAGGAAATTAAGGTCCTCCAAGTTGGAGTCCAGGTAGGGCTGGCGTCCCCAGCCGTAAGCGGTTAGATTGCCATCTCTGTCCAGCAGCGGCGCTGCGGACGTTATCTCGAGTCCGGGCTTCATGTCCCTTCATCCTCCACAGTCGGTAAGGCCATTATAGCAGAAGACCAAGTGACATCTCTCCGGTTCAAGGACCGGTTATTCAATTACCGGCGCCTAGCTTAGAAATTCAAACTTTCTTATAAACTCTCACATAGTCCACTTCAAGGCAATTGGGCAGTATTGCCTTTGTATAATCTATGTATTTACTGGTGTCCAGGCTTATGCTGAGTATGACGAACATCGGGTACTTGAAATATTCCATCCCCTTTTTCGATTTAAATACCTTAATGTTATTGAAGTACCAGATAATCTCCTTGTCATTCCACTCACAGGCATACACGTTGAACTTCTTCGACATATCCGTGAGAGTCTCAATCTTTTTCCCGTCGCCCAGATTACCGTCTGGCCCGGGCGCATAAAAGGTACCGCAGCTGTACCGAAAATTGTTCATTGTATAAAATTCACTGATATCTATTTCCGGAGGCCAGGACTCGGTTGCTATCAACCAGAAAGCAGGCCAGAAATAAGCCGACGGCGTCTTTATCCTTGCCTCAAAATAGCCGTACTGTATTTTAAAGGAGTCAACAGATTCAAGGGTGGCGTTAGTATATTCGGCAGTCCACTTTGTATTGTCCCCCGGTTGACCCGGCTCATAAGTATGGTGAGTGAAATCTACACTTTCTTTCTTTTCTATTAATTTGATGGAGCTTCCGGTAAATTTGAAGTTTTCATCTTTGCGGTATTCGAGCGGTGAGTGCGGATTATCACATTCAATTGCCGTTATATCATAGCGATATCCATTGTAGTGCGAGGTCCTCCACTTGCTATGGTCGGGAAGGCTCCCGGGATGGGCATTGAATTCATCATGAAACATCAGCCTCCAGCCCGGTTTTTCAATCGGATTGGCCGAGCTGTCAAATGGACGGCGCCTGAGATGTGTCACTATATATAAACCGTAGCACAGCGCCGTCCAGGCCCTGATAATAATATGGATCAAATAGCAGATCACAACAACTATGTACTTAATAACCAGGATAAGTGTTTTAATTATTATGGTGACCACAATCCATGTGACAATCTGAACCAGGAAGGTGACCAGCCAGCATATCCAGGTGGCCGGGTTCCACCATTTCTTCTTTTTGCATTCCTCTCTCTTGTTCTGCACCCATGTGTATATCGGTTTCTCTATTGCTTGGACGATGTTCTTTTCTTGCCACTCTTCAATTTTTTTCTGAGCCTCAATGCAGTCGTAATACAGCAAACCTCTCACCTCCTATATTATATGTATTAATATCTGAATTCGATCGACAAGGCCGTAACCCTAACCCACAAATACCAAACACTCCCTGGGAAGATAACGACCTTCGTTTACGCGTTCCCGCCATTCTATCAATGCGGCAACACAACTGTCAACGGGTAGCAGGCATGTACAATACAATGCGTGAAAAATATGCTAGTATTGACCAAAAATCAGACGCCAGATGATAGTATGAAACCGCTTCATCTTATTTTGCTTTTTATGCTGGTGCTGGCGCTAAGCTCGTGCGAGACGCCACCCAACTACGAGAACCTCCAGAAGGTCTTCCCGGCCGTGGTCATCGTCGCCACGGAGAACGCCACTGGCACAGGCTTTATCGTGAACCGGGACGGCTACGTGCTGACCTGCCAGCACGTGGTGGGCAATAACAGGACTGCGCTGGTGTTGATGAACAGCGGCTCGGATTATCAGTGCGACGTGGCCGCGGCCGATAGCTGGAAGGACCTGGCAATCGTCAGGCTGCCTGTAAATTCAGCCGGCTATCCCTTTGCAGAGCTGGGCGATTCCAGCGAGTCAGACGCGCTGCAGACGGGAGCCCCGGTGACCGTGCTGAGCTATCCGGGCGGCAGCGATGTGCACAGCCTCACCCTGACCACCGGCGTACTGTGCGGCTTCGGCAGATCCAGGTCGGTACAGTACCTCCAGTCCAGCGCCAGGGTATATCCCGGCAGCAGCGGCGGGCCGATGCTGGACAGCTCCGGACGCGTAATAGGCATCATCAACAACCGCTACGCCAACGTCCTGCAAGGCTGCACCACCTTCGCCACTGCGGCCTCTGAGGCCACGGGCCTGCTCGACCGGCTGGCCAAGGGACAGACCGGCAGCTCCGGCCCGGACTACAGCCCGGCGCCGCCCAAACCCGTATGCTCAAACGTCGGCTGCAAAGCGCCCGACTTCAGCCTGCAGACAACCGACGGCAGGCAGGTCACGCTGGACTCCTTCAAAGGCAGGAAGCTGATAATGGTATTCGTGTCGCCCGGCTGCGCCTCCTGTCAAGACGTGCTTGCCTGCGTGCAGAAGATTTACCATAACTGGCCGAGGAGCCAGCTTGAGGTGCTGGCCGTGGTCAGGGGCACTGCCGCGGAAGCGCAACAGTTTGCCCTGCAGAGCAGCGTCAGCTATCCGGCTGCCGCCGACCTGGATAATAAGATTACCGGCCTGTTCAAGCCGGACAGCCTGCCGGCCCTTTACATACTCAACAGCCTGGGCGAGATAAAGGTCAAGCGCTACGCCCCCTTCGGCGGCTGCGCTCAGGAGCTGGACGGCCTGCTGCGCATGATCTATCCCTAGCCGCCGCTATCCTGCGTTCCGCCAGGCTGCAGTAGTCTTTGTTTATGTCGTAGCCCACATATTTCCTGCCGGCCCTGAGCGCGGCCAGGCAGGCGCTCCCGCTTCCGGCAAAGGGGTCGAGCACCACCTCCCCCTGGAAGGTATAAAGCTGTATCAGCCGGTAGGGCAGCTCAACCGGAAAGGGCGCGGGATGGCCCACGCTGCGGGCGCGCTCGGCAGGCAGCCTCCAGACGCTCCTGGTGTACTCCAGAAACTCGTCCCTGGTGACAGTGCTCTTACGATTATGCGGGTTGGGGCGCGTGAAACCGCACTTGCAGTAGACCAGCACGTACTCGTGCACGTCGCGCAGAACGGGATTGGCGGCCTGCATATAGCTGCCCCAGGCGGTGGACGGGCTGGCGCTGCTCCCCTTGTCCCAGAGTATCTCACCGCGCATCAGGAAGCCGGCCTCATGCATGGCCCGGTTTATATGCGAGCTCAAGGGAATGTAGGGCCGCCGGCCCAGGTTGGCCACGTTGACACAGGCCCGGCCGCCGGGCACCAGCACACGGTAGGTCTCCTCAAAAACGCGGCGCAGCAGTCCGAGGTAATCGTCCAGCGAGAGGTCGCCGTCGTAGTCCTTGCCGGCGTTGTAGGGAGGCGAGGTGACCATAAGGTGGACCGAGCAGTCCGGCAGCTCTTCCATGTGCTCGCTGCTCTTGCAAAAGACCTTATTGATATATTTGCGCTGGATTTTGTTTTCTACGTAGTCGTATTTTTTATCTTCGTTCAGCCCTGTGTAAAGCCGGCTGTTATAGAACGGTGAGGAGTCGTGGCTGATGCGGCCGGGAGTGCCGAAGGAGCTCGAGCGGGTGCGCTTGTGTTTTTTCTGAGGTTGCACTAAGCCCATTATAGAGTATGATTTCTGAAAACGCGAGCCACCCTCACCCGGCCTCTCCCTTCAAGGGAGAGGGGATTTTTTTATAAGAGGGGCTGCGCCCTCTTCAACGCCTGCCCTACTATACGTCATTGCGAGCGTAGCGAAGCAATCTCCTTTGCAGTGCCATTGCCGCCTGCCTTACTGTATGTCATTGCGAGCCCCCGATCCTATTGGGCCGAAGCAAACTTTCGAGCTAAGAGGGAAGGCCTGACTTAATGCCGTGAGATTGCCACGTCGCCCCTTTGGGGCTCCTCGCAATGACATTATGAACCTGGAAGGGGCTGCGCCCTCTTCAACGCCTGCCCTACTATACGTCATTGCGAGCGTAGCGA
>CAZSED010000017.1:0-4313 GCA_964605885.1 uncultured Dehalococcoidales bacterium | reverse complement strand
TCCTTTGCAGTGCCATTGCGAACTTAGCGGGGCTGCGCCCTCTTCAACGCCTGCCCTACTATACGTCATTGCGAGCGTAGCGAAGCAATCTCCTTTGCAGTGCCATTGCGAACTTAGCGGGGCTGCGCCCTCTTCAACGCCTGCCTTACATCATGTGAAAAAGGGGCCTTCCGGCCGCCATAACTAGGACTATCGGGCTATTGTTTCTTTCAGCTTTAGCCTCTATACTATGTATTTACTGACGGGTCAATAAACGATTTATGGTAGGCGGTGATCATGAACTCGGTTACCATCTTGCACTTTGGCAGCTTCATCGCCTATATACTGCTGATAGCTCTGGTCCTGGGCCGCAGGCCGGGTTACATCCTCAATCGTGTCTGCGCCCTATTAATGGCCACCTTCGCCTACTGGAGCCTCTTCTCGGCGCTGTTCACTATGGCCGGCACCAGCCAGCAGGCGATGCTTTACATCAATATCAGCTCCTTGGGCTGGTGCTTCATGCCCGTCGGCTGCCTGTGGTTCTGCCTGGCACTGGACAGCAGGTACGATGTGCTGAAGAACCGGGCCTTTATTACACTGTCCCTGCTCACTTCGGCGGCTTTCGTGTATGCGCAATGGCAGGGCCAGATGCTGTACATGGCCCTACCTGCCGAATGGGGATGGACTCCCATCTGGAACATGTCTATAGCCGCATACGCCTACTACGTTTACTATTTCATCATTTGCTGCGCACTGGTCTATTTGCTTATCGACTTCGGGCGCAAGGCCAGATCACACAGCCAGAAGATGCAGGCCAGGCTGCTGCTCATAACGGGCATAATTACCATGCTGCTGTCAACGGCAACGGATATAGTCTTTCGCATCTTCGATATCAGGGCTTTCCCTGACATATCGAACGTATTTTTCACTGTCCTGGCACTGGGAATAGTATTTGCCGTTCTCAGGTATGGCCTGATGAGCCTGACGCCCACCGTGGCCGCCGAAACAATATTAAGCACCATCGGCGATTCCATAATTTTGCTGGACACTGATTTGCAGATTGTGTACGTGAACCAGGAAACGACGGATTTGCTCGGCTGCAAGGAAAATGACCTGCTGGGAGACAGCTTTATATCGATTAACGAGGATAAGAACCTGGCTGAGAATTTGCTGGAGGAAACGCTCAGGGCCGGCAGGGTGAACCGTGAAATTTCATATCGGTCCAGAAGCGATCAATCTGTACCGGTGCTGGCCGCAACTTCGATAATATGCAACGACGCCGGTGATGTAATCGGGGTTGTTATCTCAGCCAAGGACATCTCAGAGCGTAAGAAAGCTGAGGAAGCCGTCCGCCAGAGCGAGGAAAAGTACCGCCTGGTGGTGGATAACGCCCAGGAGACCATCTTTATAAATATGGACGGCAAGTTTACGTTTGCCAACAATAGGGCAGCATTGCTCGGCGGTTATTCCGTGGAAGAGCTCTCTTCTCGGCCTTTTATCGAGTTCATTCATCCCGATGACCGAGAGATTGCAATGGAGCGCCATCTCCGGCGGTTGAAAGGCCTGGATGTTCCGGATAAGTTCACTTTCCGAGTGGTTATAAATACTGGAGATACCAGGTGGGCGGAACTTACCACTGTGCCGATAAACTGGGAGGGCAGGTCCGCAACCCTTAATTTTCTGACCGACATTACCGAACGCAGGCAGGCTGAACATGCACTGAAGGAGAGCGAGGCCCAATACCGCCTGCTGGCCGAACACACGACAGACTTCGTCTGGCTGATGGATATGAACCTTAAGCCCATTTATCAGAGCCCATCCGCAGAAAAACTCACCGGTTTTACCAGGCAGGAGCTTTTGGAGCTGCCGTTTGAAAAACGCGTCACTCCACAGTCGCTCAAAGTTGCAGCAGAAATATTTTTTAAAGAGATACCCAGGGTTGAGCATGACCGGGACTACAATCCTGTCATCACATTAGATCTTGAGGTCTATCGCAAGGACAACTCAACCCTGTGGTCGGAAAATAAGTTCAGCGTCATCAGAGATGCTAACGGCAAGGCCGTATCCATCATCGGCGAAGCGCGCGACGTCAGCGAGCGTAAAAAGGCTGAGGAGGCCCTGCAAACGGCTGAGAATACCTATCGGCTGCTGGCGGAACATATGCTTGATATCGTATGGATGATGGACCTGGACTTGAAACCTGTCTGGATGAGCCAATCCTGCGAGAGGGTCAGCGGCTATACCCTGGACGAGCTTATGGCCCTGCCGCCGGAAAAGCAGTGGACGCCGCAGACGCTGGCCAAGTCAGCACACCTGCTGACGAAATGGAAGAGTATTGACAGGGAAGGGCGCATCCCTGATCCCAAAGGTACGATTTCCACCGAGCTGGAGTTTGTTTGTAAAGACGGACATATCATCCTGATGGACTGCAGTTTCCAGTTCATCAGGGATGAGACCGGTAAGGCTACAGGCATTCTGGCCGAGGGAAGGGACATTACTGCACGCAGGGCGGCAGAGCGGGCCAGGGATGAAAGCGAACGTACCTATCGGCTGTTGGCGGAGCATATGAGCGACGTCGTATGGATGATGGACCTGAACTTGAACGTTACCTGGCTGAGCCAATCGAGTGAGAGGGTCAGGGGCTACTCACTGGAAGAGACAATGGCCCTACCCCTTGAAAAACAGATGACTCCCGACTCGCTGGGGAAATCACTCCACCTGCTGGGGAAATGGGCGCAAATTGAAAGGGAAGGTCGCACCCCGGAACCCGCCGGCTCCATTTCAACGGAGGTGGAGTTCACCTGCAAGGATGGAAGCACCGTTCTGCTCGACTGCACGTTCCAGTATATCCGGGATGAGCAGGGCAGGGCCACAGGCATATTGGCCGAGGGCAGGGACATAACAGCGCGTAAAAAGGCGGAGGATGCACTGCGCGTCAGCGAGGAACGCTGGCAGTTCGCCCTGGAAGGCTTCGGCGACGGCGTTTGGGACTGGAATGCCGAGACCAACCAGGTTTATTACTCGCCACAGTGGAAGGCGGTGCTCGGCTATCAAGATGATGAAATCAGCAACACGCTGGATGAATGGGACAAGCGCCTTCATCCGGATGACCGCGAGCGGGTATTTAATGAACTGGCAGAGCATTTTGACGGTAAAACTTCCATATTCATGAGCGAGTACCGCCTGCGCTGCAAGGATAATAACTACCGCTGGATGCTGGGACGCGGCAAAACCATTACCTGGATGGATGACGGCAAACCGCTGCGCATCGTGGGCACGCAGTCGGACATAACAGAGCGCAGGCGATTTGAAGAGGAACAGCAGCGCGTGGGAAAACTGGAGTCTGTTGGACTGCTGGCCGGCGGTATTGCCCACGATTTTAATAACATCCTGACCGCCATAATGGGCAACATAAGCCTGGCGAGCATGGAAGCCGGCGAAGGCACTGAAATACGCGATAGGATGGAAGAGGCTCAAAAGGCTTTGCTGAGGGCCAAGGGCCTGACCCAGCAGCTGCTTACGTTTTCCATGGGCGGAGCACCTGTTAAGAAGCTGGCTTCCCTGACCGAGCTACTCAGAGACACTGCAACTTTTTCGCTGGCCGGCTCCAATGTAAAATGCCGGTTTCACATTCCGACTGACCTGTGGCATGTCGAGGTGGATGCGGGGCAGGTAAGCCAGGTGATACATAACCTGGTCCTCAATGCACAGCAATCCATGCCGCTGGGCGGTACCATAGAACTTGCTGCTGAGAACTTTGAGCTCAGTGACCAACGGAGCCTGGGCAGAGGCCTGCCGCTAAAGCCGGGGAAATACGTCAGGGTCGCTGTGACTGATTACGGCAGTGGAATTCCTGCCGAGCATCTGGACAGGATATTCGACCCGTTCTTCACCACCAAGCAGAAGGGTAACGGGCTGGGACTGGCCACGTCCTTCTCCATTGCACGCAGTCACGAAGGGCATATCAGCGTGGAATCGGCACTGGGCGATGGGTCGATATTCTACCTCTACCTGCCTGCCTCTAGCAAAACTGCAACCCAACCGCCGGAAAAGAAAGTCAAAATGAAGGCGGCATCCAACGCCAGGATCATGATAATGGATGACGAGGAGGCTGTCAGGGATATAGCCTCCCGCATGCTCAAGCGCATCGGCTATGAAAATGTAGATTGCGTCGAGGACGGCGCTGAGGCGGTCAAGCTGTACAAAGAGGCCATGGCATCAGGCGAAACATTCAGCCTGGTAATACTGGACCTGACCATACCCGGCGGCATGGGAGGGATGAGGTGGTCCCCAAAATTTGGACAGGTGGTTAAGTGAGAGTTTTGCCCCTAAAA
>CAZSED010000016.1:0-54207 GCA_964605885.1 uncultured Dehalococcoidales bacterium | reverse complement strand
TGAGAAACTGGCCTCTGTAGCCATGGACATACTCGGGCCGAGCGGGCAGGTTAAGAACTCCAGGTTTGCCCCCATGAACGGCGCCTGGGAGTATGCCTACCAGACAAATTTTGTGCCGGTCATCTCCATGGGCACAAACGAGATACAACGCAACATCATCTCATGGTACGGCCTGGGCCTGCCCAGGATGAAATAAACTTTTGGCAGGAGGCAAGCTGATGGACCATGTCACTATCCCCCTGGACGTCAACAGCTTAAAGAATCTGCTCAACAAGAATTGGATGACGCACGATGCCATGTGGTTTTATAACTGCCTGCAGGAATGCGGCATTGAGAAGACAAACAAAATCAACAAGGGGGCCATAAGCGCCATGTCAGCCCTTGAAATGAAGCGTATGCAAAAGGTGCTTGGCCTGAGCAAGCCGTCATCTTTCGATGAACTGAAAAAATTGTTTGAACTGTCCATGGCAATTGTATCGGGTGACTTCATGAAATACAGTTTCAGCTATCCATCGCCGGACGTCATTCGCGGTGAATGGCACTCCTGTTTCGCCTATGAGGGTGTTAAGGCACTGGGAATTATAGACCGCTATGAGTGTGGAATAATGCTGCGAATCGAAACCTGGCTGACCGAGCTGGGACTTAAGTGGGAAGTGGAGCCAAAGGTCACGGGCTGTATGATGCATACCGAGGGTAAATGTTACAGGGAATACAGGTTTCACTTCGAAAAATAAATACTTAGGAGAAACAAAGATGGCCTTAAATGAAAATACCTGGAAGTTCCTGCAAAATCATCTGGGTTACAGTGATGAGGAGATGAAGATTTTCCGTTCAGATCCCCGCAATGAGGAGGCCATTGAGAAGGGAGTTGCCATGCAGGACAAGACCATCGTGGTTGAAGTTGTGGAAGCGCATGGCTGCGAAAGCGGGCATAGAGCCGGCGACAAGTTTTACTTTGATGGACGTGCCCTTTCGCTTTTAACAAAGCTGTGTCCACCCAAGTCCTGCATCTTTGCCCTGCATGCTGCCGCTACCATCATGCCGGCCATGAGCGAGCTGTTCTATGCCGGCATCGACCCCAACCAGATAAGATTCAAGCGGTTCGGCTGTCCCGACGTGGGGGTCAGGTGTGGTGGATGGGGGCATATCGTCATGGAGGTCAGCATGCAGGACCGCAAAGGTCGTTGAAAGATAAATATCTGTTTGAAAGGTGAACTAATATGGACGAGCTGGAGAAAGAAAAAAGGGCAGGGATTTCGTGGGGCGACCTGGCTGATGTAGCCACTCTCAGAGAGCAACTGGGCGACCGTTATCAGGTCCCGGGTTGGGGCATGGGCGTCGTCCTGTTTTCCTTTGTAGCCAAGGCTGTCATAAAAGAACTCGGCCCGCAGAAGGGAGAGGCATTGCTGAAGGAAGCACTGATTGAGTTTGGCCATGCCAGAGGGAAGCGCATTGCCGGGATCGTAAAGGATTTAGGCAGGCCCCTCACCCTTAAGAACTGGATTACATATGGCGATATGGATCCGAAAAATATGAGCCCAAAACCGGCTGTGGAGGATGGTGATTTCATCATGAGAACCGGGAATTGCGTAGTATGGGCGGCGGCCGCTGAGTTTGGAGTCAGTCAGTACAGCCAGATTTTCTGCAGGTACGCGGACGATGCCATACTTGAAGGTTATAACCCGGAGATCAAGCTGGTGAAGAACATCCGCTATCAGACTGGGAGTGACCACTGCCTGTTCCGCTATATCGCCAAAGAATCGAAAAATCCGCAGGAGGAGATTAAATGATTGCATACTGCGGGCTGGAGTGTCTGGACTGCATGGCCTACAAGGCCACACTGGCCAATGATGATAAGCTGCGCGAAAAGTGCGCACAAATCTGGAGTAAGATGGCTAAAATTGAGATTAAGCCGGAGCAGATCAATTGCGATGGATGCAAATCGGAGGGAAAACTTTTCTTCTTTTGCCACGCCTGTTCGGTCAAAAAGTGTGCTTCAGGCAAAGGTATTGAAAGCTGCATTGTCTGCCCGGATTACATATGCGAGAAGCTGGAGTCCCTGATGAAGCTGGACCCTAATGTCAGGAAATCCATAGAGTCAAGGCATCAGAAATAGGTCAAATTGTAAGAGAAACGATATGAAAGAAAGAGGCGGTAAAATCGGTTATTTCTGCCCGCTGGTGCCCCGGGAGATAATCTCCGCTGCCGGCCTGCAGCCCGTACGACTGCGCGGGGAGACGTCTTCCATAGCCACGGCAGATGCCTATCTTTACCCCAACCTGTGTCCGTACATCAAAAGCGTGCTCAGCTCTGCACTTGCGGACAGGGACAATCTGCCGGAGGCTGTTGTCTTTACCAGGTCATGCGACGGCATGCGCAGGTTGTACGATGTCTGGCGGTCCTACCTCAATCCGAAGTTTACTTACATGCTGGAAATACCCAAGAACAGTGATGAGGCCGCCATCGGTTATTTTTCCAAACAGCTAAAAGATTTCGCCTCACAGCTATCCGGGTATACCGGCAGACGGATGATGGAAAAAGCCCTGCAAAAGGCGATAGTCAAAGAAAACAGGTCAAGGCGGCTATTGCGGGACATACTTTCGTTACAGCGCACCATGCCTGTCAGCCTCAAGGGCAGTGAAATATTCCTGCAGGGACTAAATATGTTCAGCGAGCCGGAAAGGGTGACCGAACGGCGGATTAAGGAAATGCATCAGAAGGCCTGGGGTTCAAACGGCGATAAACCGGCTGCGGGTCAGGTCCGCATCCTGATAAGCGGCAATGTCATGGACAGGCCGGAACTGTTTGAAATGGTTGAGCACATGGGCGCGGAAATACCTGTGGCTGACCTTTGCACCGGCCTCAAGTTCTTCAGCCGCCAGGTGCCGGAAGAGCATGAGGATCCCTATCTGGCCTTATCAATGGCCTATCTGGGTGAGCCGCACTGCGCGCATACTGCGAGCCCGATACAAAGGGTGGATGAAATAAAAAAGCTGATCACTGCTTATTGCGTGGACGGAGTTGTGCTAACCTCGTTGAAGTACTGCGATTTACATTTATATGATATGCCGTATATAGCCAGAACGCTAGCGGACGCCGATATTGCGGTATTAAGCCTGGAGAACGATTACCTTTTTACCAATGTCAGCCAGATGAAAACAAGGGTCGAAGCATTTATCGAAATGCTTCAGGGAGATTAGCCGGCCATGCTGCGAAAATACTATGAAAATATGAAGGCCGGACTTGAGCTCCAGTATGAGAAAAAGCCCCGTGCCGCGACAAGGCTTTTGATCGAGATTGCCTCCGCTGTTATTGCCGCCTATGAGGAAAACATACCGGTCATTTGGACGTCCTGGTACTCGTTCCCTATGGAACTGCTGGCCGCCTTTGATGTGGCCAGTTTTGACTTTGAAATTGCGTCAAACAGCCTGCCGTTACTGGAGCCGGATACTGCGGTGGATGTCATGTCTTCTGCCGAAGAGGAGGGCTATTCTCCGGATATATGCTCTTTTCACCGGCTTTCTGTGGGCTGCCAGATGCTGGGCCACATGCCGCACGCCGACCTGTTGCTGGCGACATCTTATTTTTGCGACGGAACGGCCAGGATAAACAAAGTGATTGCCAGCTATCATGGTAAGGAAGCCATTACGCTGGACGTTCCCAACCGGATCGACAACGACTCAATCACCTACGTTGTGAAACAATTGAAAACAATCACGGGTAAAATCGAAACCATTGCGGGAAAAAAGCTTGATATAGACAAACTGCGGGAATGTATACGGCTATCCAACCGGGCCAGGCTGGCTTACTCCCGCGCGGCGGAACTGCAGAAATTGAAGCCTGCCACCTGGAACGGCATTACAGCGGTCGTCCTTTCCCAGGCTCAGGACCTTTTAAACGGTAAGCTAGCCCAGGAACAGATCTACCAGGCGATACTGGACGAGTGCTTAAATAAGGTGGTGGCCGGCAGCAAGCATCTGGAGGAGAACCACCGCGTGATGTGGCTGGCATGGTTCCCGCAGCAGCCCACTGTGGTCAACGAGATCTTCAGGAAAAATGGTGTAAATGTGGTCATGGGGGAGCGCACTTATGCTTTCTGGGAGGAGAAGGACGAACGAAATCCATGGGAGGCCATGGCGCTGTGGTGTCTCCAATACCCATATACCGGCCATATCGAGCAAAGGCTGGCTGGAATTGAAAAAATAATAGATGAATACCAGATCGATGGTGTCATACATTTCTCCACCGACGCCTGCCGTCACACCTGTGCCGGGCAGCGCATCATCGGCGACAGGCTGCAGAAAAAAGGGTTGCCCTTCTTAGTCCTGGACGGTGATATGAGCGACAAGCGTAAATATTCCGAGGAACGTACCAGGTTCCTGCTGGAAAGTTTCATAGAGCTAATGGCGGCACGTAAATAACAAACCTACTGCAGGGTCAACCGCAGTAGCTTGTCGTCATCGGCGGACGGTATTGATCTTCCATCCGTGTTGTTGGTCAGCAGGTAAACTGCGCCGTCCGGTCCCTCTACTACGTCCCGCAGCCGTCCGTACTGTCCCGACAAATAGCGTTCCAGGGAGAGCGCCTTATAGGGGTTATTGGAGTCTAGTGTGAGCCGGTACAGGGTCTGGCCGCGCAAGCCGGTAAAAAGCAATGAGCCTGACCATGCTCCCGACGTTACAAAAGCTGCTCCGCTGGGCGCCCAGGTCTCATTCGTGCCGCTCTGAATTACGGGGGAAATCATGCCCGGACTGGTTTCATCACCGGCAATTACCGGCCAGCCGTAATTACCGCCGGCAACGATATAGTTTACCTCATCCTGAGCGGAGCCTTTCCACTCCCCGCTCGGCCCGTGTTCCGTCTCATAGAGCCTGCCGGTGCCGGGCTGCCAGGCCAGCCCTTGTGGATTGCGGTGTCCGTAGCTGTAAATATAGGACCCGGGGAAAGGATTGTCGGCCGGCACCGTTCCGTCGGGATTGACGCGGAGTATTTTGCCGTTGAGTGATTTCAGGTCCTGCGCCAGGTCGCGCTGAAAGTTTTCACCCATGGTCCAGTATACCTTACCGTCCGGGCCATACTTTACTCTGCCGCCGTTATGATAAATTGCGCCGCCCACACCATCGATCAGTATACGGTCCAGCACACCTTTGCCTGTTGCACTGTCCTCCTTTAACCGGACAAGTCTGTTTTTAACCTCGTTACTCTCATTGCTGTATGTGTAGGCCGCGTAAATGAAGCCGTTTTGTGAAAACTGTGGATCAAGGTCAAATCCCAGAAGTCCTCCCTCTCCCTCGGCGTGGACGTTCAAAGTTATCCAGGGGTCTGCCAGCAACTGGCCGTCTTTGATAATCCTCATCTTCCCCGGCCGTTCGCTGATAAAAATACGGCCGTCCGGTGCGAATGCTACTTCCCAGGGGACCTGAAGGCGGCTGACAATGGTTTCAACCTTAAGTGAAGATGTCGAGGTGTTATTTGTAGCAACGGGCGTAGCCGACTGCAGACATGAAAATAGGCCCGGCAGTATCAATGCAAATACCAGGAAAGCCGAAGTTTTGGATGTCATCTCCCACCCCTCCTGCAGTAATGCTATCCCCGTCAGAGCAAACCGCCAAATATTTCCGCGATCCTAAGTATTGACTCTCCAGTAAATGGAGACATTATCATACGGTTAAGAGTAAGTTAAAATAACTGTCTACTGATATTAATATAACTGGAGAGCCATATTGGAAATTGGAGGTACACAAATTAGGCGACCTTATCTGGACTGGCTGCGGATAATTATCGTTGCCCTGCTCATTCCCTTTCATGCTGCGCTGACATATACGCCATACCCCTTCTGGTTTGTGCACAGCGGCCAGAACGATCTGGCTTTAGAAGGGTTGGTGACGGTGCTGGACAAATTTCAAATGCCCCTTCTTTTCCTGATTGCCGGTGCCGCCGTATTTTTCTCGCTGGGTATACGTAGCTGGAAGCAGTTTGCGCTGGAAAGGCTGCTGCGCCTGGTAATCCCGCTGGCCTTCGGGATGCTGGTGCTCGTACCTCCCTGCTACTGGGTGGCTGCCCGCAGCCTCATGGACTATCAGGGCACCTTGTGGCAGTTTTATCCTCAGTACTGGGGAACGAACATGCTGCCTTCCTCCCTGCCGGGATTATTTAAGCCGGGCGTGCTCTGGTTCCTCTGGTATCTGGTCATTTATACCATCATACTATCGCCGCTCTTTATTCTTATCCGCAGAAGGAGTGATGACAAGGTGCTGTCCAGATTAGGCAGGCTTTTTGCCAACCCATGGGCAATCTTCTCCCTGTTCATTCCCATAGTGCTGGTGCTGATATATGCTGACAACACGGTGCTGGGACTGTCGTTAACTGGCAATTTCAGGATATTCTACTACGTTATATTTTTTATCTATGGCTTCTTTATTTATTCCTTGCCCGATTTTCAAAAAGGCATTGATAAAAGCGGGCCTGCCGCGGTCATAACCGGCCTGATAACACTGGTGCTCACCATGCTGCTTTCCTTCCCTTATCCGTCCGCTGCCCTTCTGGGCCCCAAGTTCTGGGCAGGACTGAATGTCAGCACGGATATTGCCCACACAATAGTACAGGTGATTGCCGGCCTGTGCACCTGGAGCTGCATTGTAGCCCTGATATATCTGACCAGGAGATTCCTCAATTTCACCAACGGATTTGTGCGATACGGGAATGAAGCGGTCTTGCCTTACTACATCTTTCACGGGACTGCGCTGGCCCTTGTTGCATACTGGCTTATTGATGCACCCCTGGCCGTGTGGCCCCAGTACCTTGTGACAGTGCTGCTATCCTTTGCAGCTACCATAGCTTTCTTTGAAGTTATGAAACGGACGTTGGTTACGCGTCTCTTAATCGGCATGAGGTTGAGAAAAGGTAATGCCGGGAAGATATTTCATCCTTTGAAGTCACACGTTGAAATAGCAGTGGAAAAAGATAATAAACTGGAGGAACGATGATGCACAAGTCGGCTTTATTTAGATTCCTGATAACGGTGATGTTTGTGGTTACGTCCCTGAGTGTTGGCTGTGCGCTCAGACCTGGCACGGACGTCGGGGCGGCGAAACCGGCCTATAGCTTTGATAACTACACAAATAGTGATTTCGGTTTTACCGTAGGCTATCCCAAGAGCTGGGCGGTTACTGCTGCCACCGCGCCCTACAATATCTTTAGGGCTGAGAGCAAGCAGAAATTACCTTCCATGAGTATCTCGGTCCTGGACAGTGACAAAGTGAAGGAGCAGGTCCAGGAGATCTACGACTATTACAAGCTGACTAATATACAGACAATTGAACAGAAGGAATATGTACTGGCTGACGGTCAGACCAAAGCCTTATACACCATAACCCGCATGACGCATCCCCAGGTGCAGCTGATAAGCTACAGCATCATCTTCCCTAGGAACGGAAAGCTCATCACTGTCGGAATATCAACCATGTTGGGCGTGGAGGATACTGCGTACTTCAACAGCATTTTCCAGACCTTGACCTTTAATAAGTGAATAGGAACCCTGCACATCGTGTTCTTCCCTTGGCGCCAATTAATTGGCTGAAGCATGCGAAAAGAATAAACCTCCGCCTAAAAAAATCGTTTTCTTTACTGAAACGCCTTGCCGGGTGGCTTATTAAAGGGAGGAAAATAAACCCATGAAAGCTTTCTGCATGAAATGTCGCAGGGAAACAGAGATCAGGGAGGCCAGGATTGTGCACATGAAGAACGGCAGACCTGCAACCGCCGGCCAATGTTCCTCATGCGGCAGCAGGGTATTTAAAATCAGCAAGATGGCCTAGCCGCGGTTTTCATTGTTCTTATGGGCCGGGCGCCGGACAGGCGCCCGGCCTTATTATTTTTTGATTTAGAGTATGGTGACATCGTTGACATATGAGAAATTAAAGGATAAATTATGTTGAATACTAACGCAGGCAGTGACAATCTATGACCAACGGATTTACTGAAGAAGAGCCGACCCCAGAGGAACTGCTGAGCGAAATTGCCCAGCTAAAGGAACAGGTCACGCAACTGGAGGCGCAAAAGAATTTGGGCCGGGAGCGTGATCCGGTATATTTCAATGACCGCTTACTGGATGAGGTGGCCCGGAGTACGCGCTATAAATATGAATTCGCGCTCTTCATGGTGGAAATGGATAACCTCGAATCCTATTCCAAGAAAACCGGCAGGGACGCCACGGATGAAGTGCTGAGCATGCTGGGGACCGTTTTCAAAGACTGCCTGCGAAACACGGATATCATCTGTCACTTTGAAGCGGGTAAAGCCGGTATGATCCTTCCCTACACTGATGATAAGAATGCTCACAAGACGGCGGAGAAGCTGCGCCAGACCGCCGAGCGGGTGTTCTCTCTCAAGAGCATGTCCAGTAAAATAACCCTGACACTTAGCATCGGTGTGGCCTCCTATCCCAAAGACGCCATTTCCAGCGAGCATCTTAAAAGGGTGGTAACCGAGGCCCTGTCCAGGGCTGTGGCCAAAGGGGGCAACTGCACATGCATGGCCGTAGCTACTGATGCCAGTTCCAGAAGTGATAAGTCCACTACAGACCGGTCATTAAGAAACGAAACATTCATGCAGGCGCTTAATGATGAAATCCAGCGGGCCACACGCTACAGTCAAAAGTTTTCCCTGATGATTCTTTCCCTGGGACATCCCGGCTCAAAAGGATCGGGCCTGGATGGCGAAACCAGGGGAATAGTCATGAGCGCAGTTTTCAAACTGACCAATGTCACCATCAGGACCGTGGATAAGGGCTACCTGTACACTGATACCAAGTTCGCCATCATATTGCCGAATACAGATGCGGAGGGGGCGCAGGCTCTGGCGCATAAATTGATCGATAAGCTGACGGGAAATCCCGTCGCCCGGCACAATGGCATAGAGATCAATATCGGAGCCAATATTGGTATAGCTGCCTTCCCGCTTGATGAAGCTTCGGCTGACGGCCTTATATGGCGTGCCGAGGCGGCCCTAAGTCAGTCCTTGAAGAAGGGCTACAACCACTTTGCATTGGCCTCCAGTACATTTAAACTTTCCGGAAAGGACCAGGGTGAAATCAGCGATTGGATAGCCGGCCTAAAGGACTCCGGTGCCGAGATAGTCTTCAGCCTGCTGGCCTCGGTAGACCTGATGGAGCACTACACGCGATCGCATTCTCAAATGGTTGCCAAATATGCCATGGCCATGGGACAGGCGCTGGGGCTGCCTTCCTTCTCTACCAGGCAGTTGCGGATCATGGCATTATTTCATGACCTGGGCAAGGTATGCATTCCGCCCACCATTATTACCAAACCTGCAACATTAACCTCGGATGAGTGGGAGTGGATATTCAAGCATCCTCAGTTCGGTGCGGATATACTTGCGCAGTTCCCCGAGTTCGCAGACTGCTCTCTGACTATATTGGCCCATCACGAACGCTGGGACGGCAAGGGTTATCCACAGCGATTGAAAGGCGAGGCCATACCCCTGGAATCCCAAATCATTGCTGTTGCCGAAGCGTATGACGATATGGTCACCCAGCGGCCTTACAAAAAACTTAAGAGCCCGGCGGAGGCCATTGAGGAACTGAAAAGGAACGCCGGCACCCAGTTCGACCCTACCGTGGTAAAGGTCTTTATCAAGACCCTGGAGAAATTAGAGCACGAATCGAGCCCGGCCTAGCCAGGTAAGACATCTTGCTGCTGCGCCTTATACACCCAACCGGATGATGTTATCCGCTTTCAGGCCCACAGTACAGCCGCGCGTATCGAACACCAGTTTTGATTGTCGGGCAATTGCCTCTAAATCATAGCAGCTGTGATTGGTGACAATTACGACGCAGTCATAGCTGCCCAATGTTCCCTTATCCAGCTTGATCGATTTGATCTTGAGCTCAGGCTCTTTTATCTCCGGTATATAGGGATCGTGGTAGTTTACCTTGGCCTTCTTTTCCAGCAGCAGTTCTATCACGCGCAGTGCAGGAGACTCCCTTACATCCTCGATATCCTTTTTGTAAGCCACTCCAAGAATAAGGATTTTCGCTCCTTTTACGCTTTTACTTTTGGTATTCAGCGCCTCTACGATGCGCTCCACAATGTATTCCGGCATGGTTTCATTGATCTCTGCTGCCAGCTCGATAAACCGGGTATGGAAAAAATACTGGCGCGCTTTACTGGCCAGGTAGTATGGGTCCAGCGGGATACAGTGGCCGCCCACACCCGGCCCGGGATAGAAGGGCATATAGCCGAACGGCTTGCTTGAAGCCGCCTTGATTACCTCCCAGACGTTTATGCCCATTTTTTCGCACAGCTTGGCCAGGTCATTTACCAGGGCAATATTTACACTGCGGAAGACGTTTTTGAAAACTTTGTCCATCTCGGCCACCTCGGGCGTGGAAACCTCGAGGACCTTATCAGCAACATGTTTATACAGCATGCTGGCCAGCCTGGTGGACTTCGGTTCCATACCTCCGACGACCTTCGGCGTGTTCTTTATAGTGAATCCCCTGCTGCCGGGGTCTATTCTCTCGGGCGAAAAAGTCAGGAAGTAATCTACGCCCACCTTCAGGCCTGTTGACTCCAGTATAGGCAACACGATTTCACGTGTCGTACCTGGATAGGTAGTACTTTCGAGGATTACCAGGTGTCCAAGACGCAGATACCTGGCAATTTCGTTGCTGGCGTTTACAATGTAGCTTAAGTCCGGTTCTTTGGTTTTGGTCAGCGGTGTGGGCACGCAAATAATGATTACGTCCACCCGTCGCAAAGGTGATTGGCTGGTTGTTGCTTTAAAGCGTCCGCTTGAGACGTCTTTTTTCAGCCTGGATGACTCTATATCCAGCAGGTATGACACTCCACGCGTGATCTTACCTATCCGGCCTTTATCTGAGTCAATGCCAGTCACGTTGAAGCCTGCCTCAACAAAAGCCAGGGCCAGCGGCAGCCCTACATAACCCAACCCCACAACGCCTATTTCAGCAGACTTATCCTTTATCCGGTTTTCAATGTTCCTCAAGTCGTTGACCGTTAACTCGGCGCGTGCCATATCCCTCCTTTTACGCTGTAGCCATACTTGGCGGCAATCGATTTTTCCATAGTTTATCCGTGCGGGCAAACGGTGTCAAAGTTCTGGCAACGGCCTTATTGGCAGAGGGAAAACAGGCTGGCGGGCTATAAATATTTGTCTATCAGGAGTAATTGACATCGGCCATAGTTCTACTATAATGGAAGCTAATGGGCACGCATCAAGTCGGCCAGCAAAAAGATAAATATATATACCTGCTGTCAGAGATATCGGACATTGTTTCAAGCTCACTATCAGACAATGACATGCTGGACGGCGTGTTGTGGGAGCTCAGCAACGTGCTCGATGTGGATGCCAGCTGGGTTCTGATCTACAACTCGTTGACCAAGTCTTTTACCCTGGTATCACAGCACGGGCTGACCGATCCGCTTATTAAGGAACTGGAAAATATACAAATAGGTCAACACGCGGTGGGAAAAGTGGCCTTTGAACGGAAGCCTGTATTCTGTAATGATATCACCAAGGATGAGGACTACTCCTGGGATGTAGCTATCAAGGAGGGTTTCCATTCCTTTATCGCTTCCCCCATAGTTTCCAGGGGGAAGATGCTGGGATTACTGGGCTCTCTTTCCTATAAATACAAGCTGTTTACCATGACAGAGCTGAAGCTCATGTCGGCTGCCAGCACCTGTATCATAGATGTATGCAACAGGATCAATCCCGAGCATCAAAGCCTGGAGACCCAGAGGCGTCAGGACGAAATAGTCCAAACTCAACTTTTCCTGGGAGCGCTGGCACATGAATTAAAGACGCCGTTAACTGCCATTGTTGCTTCCACCGGGCTCCTGCTGGAGGAATTGGAAAATAGGCGGGATAAGGTCCTGCTCAAAATTGCGCAAAATATATCCAGAAGTGCGGCCAGCCTGCAAAACCGTCTGACCGAGTTGCTCAATCTTTCTAAGAGCAAGGATGCTGTTTTCGGTATTCATAAGAAGCAGTTCGACTTCTCCAAGCTTACCGAGGAAGTAGTGGAGGAGATTTCGTCATTGATCGAGCAGAAGAAACTTACCCTCAATGTGGAAGTACCTTCTAATATACACGTTAATGCTGATGAACAGAGGGTCGAGCAGATCTTACTAAATCTACTTTCCAATGCTATAAAATTCACCCCGAAAGGCGGTGAGTTGCTTCTTAAAACGGAAAACGAAGGAAACAGGCTGGTGGTGCAGGTTCAGGACAACGGCCCGGGCATTCCCAGTGAAGAAAAGCAGAAACTTTTCAGGCCCTATTACCACCTGTCAACCGATAGAGTCAGTATCCCGGGAATCGGGCTCGGGCTGGCCATAACCAAGCAGCTGGTGGAGCTGCATGGGGGATCGATATGGGTCCAGAGTAAAGTCGGCAAGGGCAGCACCTTCTCCTTTTCATTGCCTTTGAATGATAAATGAGCGAAGATAGCGAAAGAGATCAAGTACCCATTGGAATCTTATTTATAGAAGACAACATCGAAATTCAAGAAGCAACACGCCTGATTTTCGAACTCCACTGGCCTGAAGCAGAAATCATCCTGGCATCGGAGGGCGCTGAGGGGTTGGACCTCATGAAAAGTGAATCACCGGACCTGGTGATTCTGGATCTGGGCTTGCCCGACATGGACGGTATGAAGGTTCTCCGGGACATCCGCAGTTTCAGCGAAGTTCCTGTAGTCATACTGACGGTCAGGGGTGAGGAGATGGACAAGATCCGCGGGCTTGAGCTGGGCGCTGATGACTATGTGATCAAACCGTTCACCCACCAGGAGTTGCTGGCCCGCGTTAAACGAGTTCTCTATCCGCACCAACCGGTGCTGGGAATAAAAGTGGAGCGTGCGCTCGATCGCCCCGGCACCAATGTTGATCTGGAACTGGGCGTGGTTTATAAAGATGGCGCAGCCGTCAGGTTAAGCAATACAGAGACAATACTGCTTAAATACCTTGCTGCTAACAGCGGCAGGTCGATGGGTGATGACGAGATACTTACAGAGATCTGGGGGGAAGACTATGTGGACAGCTCGGAGTATCTTGACGCCTATATTCACAGCTTAAGGCAGAAATTAGAAAATGATCCGGAAAATCCGAAGATAATTGTCCAGGATGAAAACGGCTACAGGTTTGTAAAAGAGAGCATTCAGTCCATCTGATACTATGAAAAACGGGGCGATTTCAATTACAATAGTCTAGGAGTACTTAATGAGCCGTATTCTCTTCCTATCAAGTGACCCGGTCCTGAAAGAGAAGAATCTCGAGACAATCCGGCAGAGCGGGCTTGAAGCCGTTGGCGCTGCCGAGTGCCTTGAAGGACTTGTTTTGCTTGATAAGGGAGATTTCAGCGTCGTTATCATAGATGACGAGCTCTCTGACATGAGCGGCTACGAGGCCTGCCTGAAGGTGAGGCAGCAAACGGACGTGCCCATTATTCTGCTGGGGACAGTAGTTGAGTCCGAGGTCTGGTCCAAGGTGGAGGAGTTGGGATTTGACCTGTATTTGCGAAAGCCGCTCAGCCCTAGGGAACTGCTGGCACGCCTCAAAGCCCTGATGCGGCGCCCGGTCCAGGAGCGACGGCCCACAGAACAGAAGGAAAAGCCCGTCGCCTCCAAATCAACGGAAACACATCCGGCAGCTGCTCCGGAGGCGGTTCCGATAAAACAGAAATCTTCCAGGCCACGTGATGGGCACCCGCGAGCGGAAGCCCCGCCGCCGCCGCCGGAGCCCCCACCCAGGGCTACACCGGTACCGCCCATGCAGCAGGTGGTGCAGGAGCCGCCGGTGCAGCGTGTCCCGCCACAGGCTCAACCTATACAGCAATTTGCCCCTGGATCCTATGCCCCGGTGGAAAGCAATCCGTTCTTTAATCAACCGCCGGCGCCTGTGCAACCGGTCCAACCCACACCTGTGCCTCCACTGCAGCCGGTTACACCCCCCTATGCTCCTCAGCCTGTGCAACCGCAGTACAGGGAGCAGGAACCGATAGTGGTGCCGCCGCTTGAACGGGAAGTCCCGCGGCAAGTCATAGAGCAGAGTGCGACTTCCTATGCACAACCTGTTCGTACAGCACAGCCGTATGCGCCTCCTGTCCCCGTGCCCGAGGAGACAGGCGTTAACGTGCTTGAGGATGCACGTATCGTTAAACTCGTCGATGCCCTGGTCAACGGCAAGCTGGCAGATATAACGCCCACGGTGGATTTCAGTTTCAAGTACGGATTTGCCTATCCGGCGGTAGACAGCCTACTGGATACTTCCGACCAGGACACCATCGCCATTCTGGACGCGCTGGCTCAAAACGGTATATTGATAAAACAGCCTTATGAAAAATATTATGTTGATCCGGACGGTCTCTTCCAGCTTGTGCCTGTAGAGCACTGCCCCCGGGATGATTCACCCAACCTGGTCAAGGGCCAGTTGATCGAACATTTCTCCTGCGGTTATGTAGGCCTGGACCGCGATTTCAAGCAGGACAGCAGATATATCTGCCCCAAATGCCATAAGGACCTGCGCCTGGTGGGCACTGACTATCGTAATGTTGGCATACATTACAGATGCCAGGACGATGGTGAAGTGTTCACTACGCCCGTCATTAAATGGCGCAATCTGAAGACACGCAAAGAATGGAATTCAGAGGAGCTGAAAGAACTGGAAGTTTACTCCTACCGCTTCAGCCCGGATAAAAAAGGGTGGCTGGAGTTTCAGCTGAAACCTAAGACACAGCTTGTGGATTTCCTGCGGCTTCAGGGCTACCAGGTGCATGAGCTGGCCCAATTGACCGGCAAATCGGGAGCGGTGCACACCTTTGATGTCCTGGCAATACGGGATGACATACTGACCAAGATTAACCTGGGCATCGGGATACTTGTGGCGTCCACCGGCGAATCCGAGGTAGGCCTGGAGGCCCTGTTCAGGTTTGATACGCGGGCCTATGACATCGGCATAAATTACAAGGTAGTTATAGCTATTCCCAAGCTCGGGCCGGAGGCCATGAATTTTGCTAATCGCCAGATGATACGCGCTTTTGAGGCCAGGACCCTGGCTACTGTAGTCTCCGACATCACGCATTTGCCCCATTCCAAGGTTGTGTTGCAGAGCACTGCTGCAGCGCCTTACCACCCCGAGACTTCGCAGGCATCGATAGCAGCCAATGCCAAGACTTCGGTGGTACGCTTCCTGCGCAACAGGGGTTACGAGGTCTATGAAAAGGCATTGATTGTCGGTAAATCCGGGATAGAACATGTTTTTGATATCTTTGCACGCCGTGACGACAAGATTATTGTGCCCACCATTGCCATAGGTATGCCCAGCAACAATACCGGGCAACCTGTAGGACTGGACGAAATATCAAGATTCGACGCCGCCGCATTCGATTCAGGCATACGTAACAAAGTATTCCTGGCCCTTCCACAGATCAGCGTTCAAGCCAGACAATTTGCCAGGCAGCAGAGAATTGATATATTTGAACAACAGGACCTTGGAAGACTGGTGTGACGCTCTGTTTGATGTATTATCATATAGAGTGAGCATGCCCTCGTCATTTTTAGCCGACTTTCCATGAAAAACTTTGCATTAATTGTTACGGCCGTCGCCTTTCTGGCCCTCTTAATGGGCATTTTCTACTTTATGCCTGTGGAATCGCTGTGGATTGCCGGGGGAGTTCTGGCGGTTATAATTCTTTATCATTTCGCCTCCAGGCTGATCAGGGGCAGGTTTATCAGAGAATCCAGGCCCAGCCCCGTGCAAAACGTGACGTCTCTGCTGGTAATGTTCCTGATAATATTTGTGCTTTTTGTTGTCATCCTGCGTGACGCAGTATCGTCTGTGCTCATTCATGTACTGCTTGTATCCCTGATATTCACCATGATGATCAATTTCCTCACGGTGCCGCTGGCCATTTTCCACAAGCTGAGGGAAAAAAAGGAGGAGCTCAAACCAAGCACCTATAGGCCCAGGGTAAGCATCATAGTGCCGGCCTACAATGAAGAAAAGGTGCTGGCCCGCACAATTGAGACGCTAATAGAGGCCGATTACCCCGATAAAGAGATAATTATTGTAGATGATGGATCGATGGACAGCACCTATGACGTGGCGTTGCGATACGCCAAACGCGGCATCAAGGTCGTACATCGTCCCAATGGCGGCAAATTTGCTGCCCTGAACACGGGCATTGCGCTGTCCTCCGGCGAGCTAATCGTAACGGTAGATGCCGACAGCATGGTAGCCCGGGCTGCCATTGCGGAGATTGTCAAAGGCTTTGAAAACCCGGATGTGGCTGGAGTGGCAGGCAACCTCAAAGTGTTTAACAGGACCAAGATTTTAACCAAGCTGCAGGCGCTTGAGTACATCGTGCAAATCCAGGTGGTGCGCAGGGCATTTGAAAACTTCGGATCACTGACGGTTGCCTCAGGGGCCTTCAGTGCCTTTCGTAAAACAGCCCTTGAAGAAGCCGGCTGGTATGACCCGGACTACCTGCTGGAAGACTTCGATATAACAATCAAGCTGTTAAAATCACACATGTTGTTACACGGTAACAATGAGGCGGTCTGCTATACCGAGGCGCCGGAAACGCTGCGCGACGTGTACAGGCAAAGATTAAGCTGGTTTCGCGGGGACTTCCAGAACTTCTGGAAGCACCGCGATACCTTTTTTAATCCCAGGTTCGGAATCATGCACCGGCTGACGTTTCCTTATATGCTGATTTCTATGACCCTGGTGCCTGTGGCCAGTGTTGTTGTGATCATTACATCCATTATAATGCTGATCAACGGCGAATGGATGACGCTGGTGCTGGCTTTCGCCCTGTTCACGACCCTGCAAATCCTGCTGTCAACACTTGGCATATTGATAGCTGAAGACGATATGAAACTGGTTATATTTTCGCCGCTATTTATCATCGGCTACAAGCAATTTCTCGACTTCACCATGCTGAAAGCCCTGATAGATATTATCTTGGGTGGCGGCACCTATGTGAGGCGTGAAAGAGTGGCAAGGATCGGCGATACTTATTCCCAGCGTCCTGAAGCTGCAAGTACGCTTCTCGCACATCCCACCAGGCCAGTAAGGGAAGTAAAAGGCAGGTCGGTCGCCGTGGGCAACCCACCTAAGTAGATAGGCCTGCAATATTGGCGGGCCAAGGAAATAGAGATGTCTGATGTACTGAACGGTTATAAAGGTCTTAAAGTGCTGGTTACAGGAGGAGCAGGCTTCATTGGCTCGTGGCTGGTGGAAAAACTCCTTGATCTGGGTGCCAGGGTATCGGTGATAGACACCATGTTATGCGGTAATAAAATTGCCCACCTAGTTGGTAACCCTAACCTAAGTGTGCATACGGTGGATGTGATAGACGTTCCGGCGATATCTCCACTTTTTAGCGGGCAGGATATAGTCTTTCACCTTGCTGCAGTAGTCGGAGTGGAAGAGACGCAGGACGAGCCCGTAGAACTGCTCAACGTTGAGGTAGTGGGCACATCCAATGTGATAGCACTGGCCGCTAAAACCAAGGTCAGGCGTATTATCTTCGCCTCGTCGTCGGAGGTCTATGGCGATTCGCTGCAACCTATGGTCGAGGAAGGGCCGTTCAATCCCAAGTCTACCTATGCGCTAACCAAGCTTGTCGGCGAGCATTTCTGCAAGGCGTATCGCCAGAAATATGGCCTGGACTACACGGTATTAAGATATTTTAATGCCTATGGGCCCCGCCAGGATGAACGCTTCGTGCTTTCGCGGTTTGTCAACCGGGCCATGGACAAAAAAGAGCTTTTTATTTACGGCGATGGCAATCAGACCAGGGATTTCACATACATAGAGGATAGCGTGCAGATGACCCTGCTGGCAGGTATCAAGGATAACGCTTCCGAAGCTATTTTGAACATCGGTACCGGCCGTTCAGAGTCTATCAACGAGCTGGCAGACCTGGTGTTGGATACGCTGGCGCTCAAGGGGAAGGTGAAAGTCACTTACGTGAATTATGACAGCAGGAGAACCAAAGAGATAGAAGTTTTCAGCAGGCTGGCAAATGTGGATAGAGCTGTTGCCCTGCTCGGGTACAGGCCATCCGTTCCGCTTAATACAGGAATAAAAAAATACGTGGAATGGTATCGCAGCCGGAAATAATGATCAGGCACTACCTGCGATTTGTAGCTGAAGTGTAGTTATACCAGGCTTCAAAGGTCGTAATTGTCGCAAAGGTCTTGCACCACTTTATGATCTTATCCAGCTTCTCCAGCTTAGCCTTGTCGGGTTTTCCATCAGGACCTACAAAGGCATCAGGATGGACGCCGACAGCAGTTACTCCCAGCTCGCCGAGGACGCCGCAAAGCATAGCGCCGAAATCGTTAACGGCAATGTCTTCCCACGCATGGTGCAACTTGCAGTAGTCTGTTATTGCAGCTACATTGGTTATATCAAATATATCGCCCCAGGTGCAATTATCCCAGGTGCATACATCTGTGGCCGTGGGTACTCGATACATACCGTCTGGAGCGTAGATGCCAAAATAATCGACGGGCTTGGTAACAGAGGAGTGGGGTTCAGCATTAACCTGTGTTGAAAAGACTTTAAATCCAGCATTCTGAATGGCCCTGTAACCGGTCTCGTCAAAAAAATCGGTTGGAACGGTGAGAGCTACAGGGGCGAAGCCAAAATATTGCAGGTATTCATCCCTGGCTTTAACCAGTTTAAATTTGATATAGGCATAGGTCAATGTTTCCTTGGGGATGGGCAGGCCCCCGGAAATGCCCGGGTTGTAGCAGGGGTCAGTGATAACGGTGCGCTTGGACTTCAGTTCCTGCGAGGTATCGAACTGATAATACGTCCAGTCATACCCGTGTACGCTTATCCCAACAGCTCCGATATCTATGTATTTCTGAAGCCACGGCATCTTGTAGGAATTAGTGCCTTCGACATTTGAAACCACGCCCAAGTCTACCGGGACGCCATTTCTCTGAAACAGCTTCACTATCTCTTCAACAACGTCTTCGTGCCAGCCCACTGATACATCGTCCACCCTGAAGATAATGGCGAGTCCACCGTTATAAACGGGCACTACTCTCTGTTTGTATACTGTGCCCGAAGTCCACCGATAGGTATACTGAAACCAGCTTTCAAGTGTGGCAATTTCCCATATATTCTGGCAGGACTTGATAAATTTGGAGAGCTGCGAGAGCAAGGCGGGATCCGGCATGCCATCCTTTCCCGTGAATGATGAAGGGTGGATAAGGAATACTGCGGCGCTGGATACATCAATTTTCTGTCCGGCTTCTGTCTGCCATTTCTTGTCCTGGCTGGCCTGTGGGGTCAGACCCCTGGCAACGGGGATCGGGATATAGTCTATCGCTCCTATTATGGGTACGCGGTACAGGCCGGCCGGATCGTTGGCCCCCGTCCAGGACAGCGGCTCGATAGACAGCTTAAAATCGGTGGGGAAATCACCGGCGATGACCTTAAAACCCGAGTCCTGCAGCAGGGCATAGTTTACCTCGTCCAGGTAATCGCTTGGGATAATACATGAAACCGGAGCTTCTCCGAAAAAAGAATCAAGCTGTCCCCTGGATTTCTGCCAGCTGGACTTTAAATCGTTATACGCTTGGCTATTTTTAGTTGAGTTATATTCCAGCCATTCGATCTCATTGCCGTCAATACATATATCAACAATGCCCGCATCATAATACGCAAGAAGATATTCAAGCGAACTGAAATTATCTGAGGTTGCCGGGAACGGAATTGCAACATTCAGCACGGCCTTATTCTCGGCAAATAACCTGATTATACGGTCAATGGTCTGCTTTGAACCGCTGTCTACCTCGTCTATCACAAAGATAATTGCGCCCCGGTCGCCCACATAATCTGGAGTCTGTATTGCCCTAACATGTGCAGGCTGGGTGGGTGACAAGGGTTGCGGCCCGCCTTCAGGTTTGTCCTGAGCTGAACAGCCCGTAACGGATAGCAGCACCAGGCACAAGGCTATATTTGAAACAAAACGTGCTTTCAGGTCTGACATGATCTTTTAATATTAAAACCTGCCCGCATCCTGAGTCAAAGAGCGGCGAATTTCCTGAAACTCAGCAATCTTGTAGTATTATGTACTTGAAGATGTCAACCAACTGGCGCACTATCATATTGCCGCTGACCGTTGTAATCATGGTTTCCGGCGCTTGTATCCCACTGGCTTCCATACCTGCAGAGCGGCCGGTGGAGAAGAATCCGCCCTCTGAAAATGCAGCCTCACCCCAGGCTGATGGGGAAATTATTTACGGGATGAAAGGCGTTGGTATTGATCTGCCTCAAACGGATTTGGTTGAAATGAAGCAGGCCGGCATCAGCATTATCTCCACCGAATGGGGTATGGAGGAAGATGTATCAAAGGCCAGGGCCTTCCTGGACCAGGCCCAGGCTGCGGGATTGAAGGTAATCATGGACGGAGGCTTCAGTTACAAGGCATGGGGCTTTACCAGCTCAGATTGGGACAGCCTGCCCAGGGGCAAGCATCCCGTCTGGCAGAAAAATCTTGTGCAGAACTGGATAAGGGCCCTCAAGGACCATCCCGCTGTTTATGCCTGGGACATATGCAACGAGTTCGGTGAGAATCTGCCCAGCGGAGCCGGAATAAAAGGGTCCGACTGGCCTGCCGGCATGATCACTGAAGATCAAATCTATCAGGCCAGGAAGGACGTGCTGGAGGTAGACCCTTCACGACCTATTCAGGTGAGGATTTACGGTTGGGACATAGGCAAAATGCCGGATAACGTTAAAAAACTGCTCCAGGACAGGACAACCGACATCATATCGCTTAACCTCTACTCAAATTATATAGTTAAAGGAAAGCTGCAGTGGCCAGACGTAATACAGGACGGCGGGCAGTACTTTGTGGACAGCATCAAGGCCATTTCTCCCGGCGTGCAAGTTTGGTTGTCTATCGCCGCTTTCCAATATAAGAAGTTATTTCTAAGGCCTACGGTTGACAGCCTGGCCAGGGACCTCCAGTATGCCGGGGAAATACGCGGCCTGGATGCAATATCTTTTTTTTGCTGGGGGCCTGTGAACGAGTGGGATACAACGTCAGATTGGTACCTGCCTAAAACGGGCGCAGACCTGTGGCTCGTTATCAAGGACTATATGATTCAGTCCGGGCCTGCCGACTAAAACGTCTCCAGCACAGCCCTGGCGGCTGCTTTAAGCGGAGGGCTATCAGTGAGGTCGATGCACCTCTGAAGATCCGCGGCCGCCTTGTCCATTTGTCCCAGGTTCTTATGTATAATGCCCCGGGTATAGTAGGCTATAGCCATCTCGTAATCTATTTTTATGGCCTGGTTGCTGTCCTGCAGCGCCCGCTCATACATTCCCTTGGCGTTATAGCACCAGGCGCGCCGGTCATAGGCCTGCGCCAGCTTGGGATTCAAGGAAATTGCCTTATCACAATCGGTGATGGCCAGGTCCCACTGATACAAATTTATGTATGCCCAGGCGCGGGTATTGTAGGCCAGAGCGAATTTATCGTTCAATGAGATTGCCTTGGATGCATCCACGATTGCAAGCTGATATATTTGCTTCAATATGTATCCGTAGGCACGCTGGTTGAAGGCCAGAGCAAAGTTCGGGTTCAGCTGGATGGCTTTATCGCAATCGTCCATGCCCATGTCCAGCCAATCCTTTGTAGTATCGTAAGTGGACTTCTCAAAGTAGGCCCAGGCACGCGTGGTATAAGCAAAGGCAAGGTTGGGATTTAAGACGATCGCCTTGTTGCAGTCTTCGATGGCAAGATCGTGTTTCCCTTTCATCATATTGGCCCAGGCACGGTTAACGAAGGCAGTGGCAGTACGCGGGTCAAGTTCGATCGCCTTGTTGCAGTCACTGATTGCCAGATCATATCCGCCGGTCTGATTGTAGACCCAGGCCCGGTTCACATAGGCCAGCGGCAATGTCGGACCCAGCTCCAATGTCTTATTGCAGTCTGCCAGCGCTTCGTCGTACTTGCCCATTTCATTGTAGGCCCAGGCGCGGTTCATGTAGGCCAGCGCCCTGCCCGGCTCAATATCAATGGCTTGATTGCAGTCCGACACAGCCTCTTCATATTTGCCCAGCGCATTGTAGGCCCAGGCGCGGTTCATGTAGGCCAGCGCTGATCTGGGGCTCAGCTCGAGGGCTCTATTGCTGTCCTTTATTGCCAGGTCATACCATCCCTTTTCGTTGTAGGCTGACGCCCGCGTGATATAGGCCAGTGTGAGATTGGGATTTAAGGTCAGTGCCCTGTTGCAGTCTTCAATTGCTTTATCGTATTCACCGAGCTGGTTATAGGCCAGTGCCCGGTTGGTGAAGATAATGGCCTGGTGCGAGTCCCGGCTGATAGCGGCAGTATAGGCTTCGATGGCCTCCTCCCATTTTTTATCAGCATAATAGGCATTCCCCTGCTTGTAGTATTCAGTTGGCGAGCTCAATACGGTGCAGGCAGGCAGCATCAGCGCAATGGCGCAGACAGCCACGATTACTACCCAGAATTTGCCCTTTCTATTGCCGGGGAAACCGAATGACATATCAGGCTTTAGTATATAGCCAATCATGATGTCAGTCCAACGCCCACCCGGGCAATTTACATGCCATCCTGGCGGGGCCTGTGCTGGAACCTTGTTTGCCCGTATTACATTGACACAGTTAGATAGGTAACATTACTATTAGGCTAAACTTGGTGGAATGATTCGTAAACCGTCATGATTTACTGGCTTCTGCAGTTTGCTGACCTGGTCTATTACCATATTCTGCATATTTTCTTTATATTTGGCTTATTCTGCTGGCTCATCTGGTTAGTGAGGTTGATCCTTTCAAGCCCGTATAAACCCTTCCGTATCCCCGCGCCCTTCAGGCCGGCAGTTACCATCCTTGTTCCAATATATAATGAGAAAGCTGAGGTGCTGGCTGAAAGCCTGGGATCGTTAATAAAAAACACCTCCGGCCAAGATGAGGTACTGGCGCTGGTTGATATTCGAGATACGGCGGCACGACAGCCCGGTGCGTTGCTGCACCATCCCCGCTTGAAAATGCTGGTTGCACCTCCCGGAAAGCGAAATGCTCTAGCAGCGGGCTTCAAAGCAGCAACAACCCCCATAGCTATCGTGACAGGCAGCGATACTCAATTTGACGCAAATACGGTTACCGAACTGGTGAAGCCGTTTTTTGATCCAAAGGTAGGAGGTGTTACAGGGCAGGTGCTGACCTCTAACGACCGGGGTATAGGCGCCAAATGTTATGAATGGGCGCTTATGCTGCGCAACAAGATGATCTATCCGGCGATGAGCAGGAGAGAGACGGTCCACGTCATGAATGGAGAGTGCTATGCCATACGACGCGAGCTGGCATTAATGCTGGAGCCGGAGTTTCTCAATCAAAAATTCCTGGGAAGGGTATGCGATTCCGGGGATGACGGGTGGATTACAACCTTGCTGATTAAATATGATTTTAAGACGGTCTATCAGTCCACAGCCCTGGCCTTCACCAATCCGCCTACCACCTTTGGCAAATTCTTGAGACAGCAACTGCGCTGGAACAGGAATTCCACCAGAAGGTCGCTAATGGTGCTGACGCAGGGCTGGGCTTACAAGCACGGAGCGCTCTTTCCATTCCAGTTATTGATATCACTGCTCAAGCTGCCCTTTTGGGTCATAGTCATAGTGCTGGCAGCGATCAGGTTTTTCATCGGCCATGACATAGGTGTGGTCGCCGCCTCATGGTTTGATCCTGCCTGGCACATTTACCGGCCGCTGATTTTTGTTATCGGCGTAATTACCATCAGGGCATTGAGGGGGATGCCCTACCTGGTTGATGAACCGAAGGCATTTATTTTCCTGCCGGTATACGCTTTCATTGCACCTTTCATACTGGCGCCTTACAAGCTCTATGCCATGTTGACCGCCAGGAACACCGGCTGGCTGACCAGAGGAAAAGAGGGCGAAGAGAAAAGCAAGAAAAATCTGGCGGGCCCGGCGGCTACGGCCGCAGCCATCTTAATTGTAGTCCTGAGCTTTCCGCTGCTGGCACTGGCGACGGCGCTGGCCGATGATGAAGCAGACTCCTATTAAAATTATTTTGAACCGTCCTGAACAACGTTTTTCAAAGCTTTGCTGAACTGGTCTTTACGGCTTTCCGCGTATAGAATGCATACCCTGCCCTGCTGATCTCCGCCCTCGTACCACATCCTAACCCGGCCTGTCTCCACTAGGACCGCCGGAGAAGTAGTCCATTTCTCGTCGTATCCGCCGGGCATGGTACCGTGCAGCATCACCATACCGTTTCTGGTGAAATGTACTCCATCTTTACCGCTGGCCAGAAATAGATGCAAATTGTCGGCCATGGCATACAAAATACAATAGGTCCCGTCCAGGCGGAAAATACCCAGATTCCTGAACATGGTTGACTCGCCGATCTGAGGCTCAGGCGACAGCACTTTGCCCTTTTTAAGCCAGTGTATTCCGTCCGTTGATTCGGCCAGGCCGTAGAAAGTCCAGCCAGGCGCATCACTGCCATATCCCTTGTAATACATCAGGTACTTGCTGCCGTCCTTAATCACCTTGCACTGGCCGCCAGCACCTTCATTGTCCCAGTTTCCACTTGTTTTTCTCAGCACCGGGTTGTCTGCATATTTAGTCCAGTTTATTCCGTCTGTAGATGTGGCGTAGCAAGCGCAACCGCCGTAAGCTTCTCCACCATACCACATTTTATATATCCCCTGCTCGTAAATAACGGTCATGGGATCAATCTTATCTCCCTCATAAGGCTCGGTCGGAAGCATAACTACTCCGGTCTTTGTCCAGTTTATGCCGTCAGGCGAGGTGGCGCGCATCAGGCGGCCGATCTTGTCGGAATAAGTCTGTCCGCGGTACCACATTTCATAGCTGCCGTCGCCGGGTCCGATAATAGTAGGCGATTCAACCGACTTATCGTCGCTGTCTCCCGGATTACCCAGGTCCAGAGCAATTCCATTCAACATCCAGGGAATGGCATTCGGGTCTCTGACATTTGAATATTTATGTTCTATGCCCACATTGCCGGTCAGGACCAACGATATCACGCCGATGAGGATAAGCATGCCTCCGGCAATCGTTACGGATATCCATGCTTTAGACAAACCCTAGCTCCGATATAGCTTCACACTCGAACATTGAGGTTACGAAAAGAAGTATATGTCGACTGTTTTTAAAGTGCAAAAATTTACGGGCTTTTTAAACGGCCTTTCCGTCGCTAAAAAAGCTTTGGAATCGCAATATTTGTGCTATAATGAACCCAATAGGATGGTGGCAAATAGGGTATATGAAGAATTAAACAGGCTATGCGTTTAAGTTTAGCTAGAAAATCCAGCAAGTGGCGTAGAATCTATCTTATAGCGTACAAAATTCTGAAACGCGACATCTTGCTGACTGGCCGAAAATATACAACCGATAATAAAATCCCGCTGAATGCGGGGTTTTTATTTTATATGCTGCTGATTGTAATGCTGGTTATGCCGCCAGCCTTTTTGAATGCAACTCCGGCGCATGCCCAGGGAATTATGCGATGGGAAATTGTGCCCACACCGGGCTACTACCAGTTGCGCTTCGATATTGTGAGCCCCGGCGACATCATCGATTTTGCCGTTGGAAGCGGCGGCAGGGTGGTGGCAGTGGTGAGAATTCCTGAGACCACCACCCCAGCCGGCTACCAAAATGTCATATATGTAAGCAATGATAATGGGATAACGTGGAGCGATTCAGCCTATAATGCCCTGCAGGAAAGCGATTGGCTCGACAATGAGATATTCAACGTTGCCATTGCCCCGGATAATCCGGACGAATGGGCAATTACCGCTGGAATAGCGGCGGAAGGCTATGCGCCGAAACATGTCTGGTACACCGACAACGGCGGCGTACAATGGGTTGATACCATGCTTACGCTAACCGGTGCGGCGGAAACGATTCGCAGCGTAGATATCTCACCGACGTACGGCACCGGCTGGCACGATATCGGCGTGACCACCGTCACGGGAACAGGTGCGGGCAGCTATTATATTGTAAGCTCAAAGACCTGGGGACTGTGGCTGGACCAGGGTACCCAGGGCTCGGCCTTACCGGTGGCTGCGGGCAGCGCAGACTATTTTAAGATTAGATTTTCACCGAGCTACGTATCCGACTTTTCCGTTGCACTGGTATACGCCACAACCAACGCCACGTACTTTAACGTGGGTTTTAGAGACGTCAACCGGAACACCACTTTAAATTACGCCTTTCAGAACCAGGGGATTGAAGTTAGAAATACAGCCATGCCACCCAACGCATCCCCGGGCCTGGCGCAGCTAGTAATCGCTGACCTCAAACTTCCACAGGATTTTCTGGGACAGAGCGCCACCCTTCGCCGTGCTTACGTCAGCCTTGACAGCAACGGTTCCAAGAGCGCCACCAGCCAGGACGGCGTTTACCGCGTTGATGATACGCACGTCTATGTGTTAATGGATACCACCAATCCTCCCGACAAGTCCATTTACAGCATAGCCTATTACGGCACTTTTGCGCAGGGTAAATTGCTGGTGGCGGAGCACCACGGCTATCCCTGCACTGCCACTGTGCCAACCTGGTTCACCGATTCGCCCACTGTCTGCCCCATACCGTGCTGGTATCCGGCCCTGAAACCTACCACTGGCGCGGCGGCACAGGGTTTTACGCCCGGGCCTATACCGGGAATGTGCCCCAACAGCAAGGTTGGCGTGGGCAGTGGCAGGGCGGCCTGGGATGAGGACGGTACACTGGCCTACGCCGGGACAGGATCACTGGATACGCAGGCCGGCAGCGCCTGGTATAGCAAGCTGCTTGGCGCTACCATAAAAAACGATGAATCGGCCTTCTCCATCAGCCGTAACAACGGCGAGACCTGGAACCAGATAGGCCTGATAGATACAACTATGGACTGGCTGAACGATGTGGCGCCTTCCGCGGACTGCGGGACCCTTTACCTGGCTTCTGTAAACCACAACACCGGCGCCTGCTCTGCTTTTGACAGCGTATGGCGTTCGACCTTGAACTCCAAGGTATCCAATCCGCTGCCGCCCAGCCAGTTTATGGGCTTTTACTGGGAGCGCGTGCTGTGCCATCCCACTTCCATCTCCTGCAACGTCACTCAATCGGATGCACCTATTATCCGTGTGCCAATGGTCTGCAATGACAGGCCTGACGGAGAGATCGTGGCCTGGGCGGCAAGGTTGACAACGGCGCAGATGTGGTCCCCGGACTACGGTGACTACTGGGCCGAAATCAATTCGACCGACCTGATCCAGGACTTCACCTTTGAGAAGAGCGATACAATTTACGATCTAACGCCGGGCGGCCTGGTGCAGAAATTGACGTACTCGGGTACTTCCTGGATCACCAAGTACAAACGTGCCGACAGCCGTGTTATAAGAGCTCATACCATTGCCGCAATACCGGATGGCAAGATCCTGGTGGGCGCCGCCACCAGTGACGTTGGCTCGTCGGTAGATGCAGCATCTTTCTCGCCCACAGGGGGCGACCAGTGGATAGAGATTCCGCGGGGTAGCACGCAGATCGGCAATGTTCATGTGGCCTTTGATGCCGCTTTCTCAGATAACAAGTTCGTTTACCTGGCCGACGACAAGCGTAATGAAGCGGGCTCGAAAATTGGTACTTATGCCGGCTCTATCTTCCGTGAGGAGGTGCCGGCTTATATCCGGCTGGATGATGCGGACTTGATGAGCGATGGCAACTCAGCGCATGCCGAGGTTAACTGGCCCCCTAAAGCTGCAAACGGTCGGCCGTTGTCGGACCCGCCGCACCCGGTTGGACAGTTCGGCGTGGTAGCCGCCAGGACGGGCCTGCCCCAGCCTGCCGTTTACACCGCGCACGATATCATTACAACTACCCTGGGGAGGGATAACAGCGCAGTCTGCCGCACGCTGAGGCCCTGGCAGGCAATGCCCAAATACGGCATACCCTGGGACTGCCTGGACATTTTTTCGCCGCCCTCTACAGAGAATATAACTTTCACACTGGAACCTTCCTCTTTGAAATATTGCGGCTGCTGCACCATGGATAGCCATACCACGCTTTTTGCAATTGATAATATGTCTGGAGGGACTTTTGGTGTCGACGGATACGACCCGACCGGCAACCAGGGTATGTTATGGGCTTATACAGACTGCCTGGCCAAGAAAGGCCCGGTGCTGATCACACCCGAGGATGGGGGCTTTGTAGGCAGCGATCCCGTGACGGGAAGAAACCAGCAGATCGATCTGTCTTGGGAACAGCTCTGCGTGGCTATAACTTACGAACTGCAGTTAGCAAAGGACCGGGACTTTGCCATGAAGGTCAACCCGGCAATTACGGGAGCCGGAGGCAGGCCTACAATAACTGCCGTCACGGGAAGCATAACGATAAATCTGGACGAGCTCAATATGACCAGGCCAAAAGCCTGGATTTCGCCTGGGACCCTGCCGGAGGCCGGCGCATCATATTACTGGAGGCTGAGGGTAATTAAATCTTCCACCGGCCAGCTGGCGGTCAGCCCCTGGTCTGAGACAAGGAGCTTTTCGATCAAGCCCGGCTTCGTAGTAAAAACGCCGGTAAAAGGAATACAGCTTCTAAATCCAATAGATAAGTGCGCGGGATGCCCGGTAACCTCGGTTGCGCTGTCCTGGACGCCAGTAAAGGAGGCCACCAAATATGAGGTCTGGCTTGCCAGGGACGCGGAATTCCAGAAAATGATAAAGAAGGCAACCACTACCAGCACCGCCTACCAGTACCCGGAAACGCTTGAGTACAGCACGAGCTATTTCTGGAGGGTGAGGGCCATCGAAGTCAACGGGATTTCAAATATAGGCGACTGGAGCGGCACCTTCACCTTTAGCACCGTTAATGCCCCTGCCCCTGAGCCAACCAAGGAAGAGAAAGAAAAGCAGCAAGAGAAACAGCAGAATCCCGGATATGCCTGGGTAGTGATTGCCATTATTGCGGCTGTACCTATCTTCCTGCTGGTATTTATCGTGCTTTCGCGTAAACCGAGATACTAAGCTACAGGCCCATATACGTCGGTTTGGGCCGTTCGAAAGACTTAGAACAGCTCCCTCATCACTCGTTGAGTCTTTTCTTGGCCTCTAATTGACTCCTGCAGAGTAGCGTCAAGCTGGAGTGCCCTGGTGAAATCTGCCAGTGCTTTTTCATATTCGGCATTGGCGTAGTATGTCCAGGCCCTGTTGTTATAAGACCAGGCGTATATAGGGTCCAGCTCAATAGCCTTGGTAAAATCACTCACAGCCTCCTGGTATTGGCCCAGTTTGCGGTGCAAAATGCCCCGTTTATTGTAGTAAGTGGAAATGACTGGATTAAGGGAAATGGCTTTATTGTAGTCTCCCATAGCCAGTTCATATTTACCGGTCGTAGTGTAAAGGTTGGCTCGCCCGTAATAAGCGTTGGCTAAATTCGGATCAAGCCTGATTGCAGTATTGTAATCATTCAGGGCATGGTCATATTTTTCATCGTTGTAATATGCATTGCCCCGTCCATAATAGGCATAAGCGTTATCGGGGTTCATAGCTATATAATAGTTGTAATCCACAATGGATCTGATATAATTGCCTTTTTTATAATAGACCCAGCTGCGTTTTTCGTAATACCTGTCGTTGTCGATGTTGAGCTCAATCGCCTTGTCAAAATCCGCCAGAGCCAGGTCGGTCTGGCCGTTATTGAAATATGAACTGCCCCGGTTGTAGTAAGCCTCTCCGTAGCTTGAATCGAGCGCTATGGCCTTGTTGTAATCGGCGATTGCATCGTTATACTTGCCCAGGCTCTGGTTGACTTTGCCTCGGTTGTTATAAGCCATGGCGTTGTTGGGCGCAATCTGGATGGATTTATCAATATCTGCCAGTGCCTTGGCAGAATCCCCAGTTAAAAAATACGTCCTGCCTCTTTCGATGTAGGCCTGGTAGAAGTCCGGGTTTATCTCGATGGCGCGGTTGAAATCTTCAATCGCCTTGTCGTTCATCAACAAGGTCGAGTATGTGCGGCCCCTGCTGAAATAGGCGTCAGCATAGTTGGGATCGAGCTCAATGGCTTTGGCGAAGTCAGCCAGCGCCAGGTCATACTGTCCCCGCAGGTAATACATCTCGCCGCGGCTGACATAGTTCCTGGGGTCCTTGGGATCAATTCTCATGGCATCGTTATAGCTACGGATAGATTCGTCGTAGTTGCCCTCACGGGAGTATATCCAGGCGATTTTACGGTGGGTATTGATATCGTTGGGATTGTTTTTCAGCTCGTGCCTGTAGTCCAAAAGCGCCAGCTCATACTCGCCGGCAGCGGCATATGCATTGCCGCGATAAAAATAGATGTCCTTGTAATTGGTATCAAGCTCGATCACCTTGCTGAAATCAGCTACAGCCTTGTTGTAATTTTCCATGACGTAATATGTATAACCTCTTTCAAAATAGCCGTCGGTGAATCTGGCATCAATCGTAACGACAGTCGTCAGATCACTGATGGCTGCAGTGTAATTTTCGGCCAGGGTGTAAGCCTTTCCACGACTTAAATAATATTCGAGTTGTTTGTCGTCCAGTTTTATGGCCCTGGAAAAATCAGCGATGGCTCTATCGTATTCCATCTTATGGTAGTAGACCAGCCCGCGGTTGTAGTACGCCGGAGCATAGGTTGGATCCAGACCAATCGATGTGTCATATTGAACTATTGCCTCGTCCCAGAGCTTGCTGTTACGTGCCAGGTCGCCATAGCGAAAGGCTGCCATGCCGGGCTTGACACAGCTGATCAGAGGCAGGACCAGCGCCAACAGCAGGAGCGCCGTCAACCGGTGTTTAAACTGGCTGTTCATCTCTTTAGGATACAATCTTTTGAGTTCCACTCTATTCAATTTATGTCGGAGAGTCAAATGCGGCGTCGTTGATTAATCAGACAATTCATGACAAAATAATCAATCAGTAACGTTTCAATAATACAATGCAGCATGGGCCAACTATGAAGAAAGGCCAACAGTCCACGTCAGGCAACCCGAACCGCGCCAAGGCAAAGGAAAGGTCTATCCTGCTTGGTTTGATACTTGGCATTTTCGGGCTGGTTACCGGCATAATCGCTGCTGTCATTGCCAATTCAGTAACGCTGGAATCCGAGATTTTGAAAAATATCGGGTTGGTGACGGCAGTATTTCTTGCTTATTTAAGCATAAGGAAGGTTAACCGGGGAAAGACGGAAGGCTATAACTACGGATACGGTAAGCTGGAAAGCGTCTCCGGGCTGATAGTAGCCGTGGTGCTGGTCATATCGCTTATCATCGTTATCTCTCATACAGTTGAGCGCTTTCAACACCCTGTCGAGCTGCGCACCGGAGGGCTCGACCTGGCCATCGTGTTCTCGGCCGTAGCTCTGGCCACCAGCGCCTGGATGTGGCGGCACGACCACCATCTGGCCAAGGAAGAATATTCGCCGGTGCTGGAGTCTCTGTGGAGGATGTACAGGTTCAAGACTATTGCCTCTATCCTGGTCATTATATCCCTGAGCTTGAGCTATATATTTGGCGAACATTCATGGGCTGACTACATAGACCCTATCGGTTCCATCGTAATTGGCCTCTTCATAGTCCAATCTATTTATAATATAAGTACCATGTCGGTGTATGACCTGCTCGACCGGGCCCTGGAGGAATCCCTGCAACTGATCATTCTCAGGGAGCTGGCTGCATATTTTACCGAGTATGAGGCTATTCACGGCATACGATCGAGAAGGTCGGGCGCCAATGTATATGTGGAGATATTTCTGGAGTTTGACGCGGACAGGAAGATGCGGGAAATTCAGGAAGTTATCAATTCCATAAAGAAAAACCTGGAAGAAAAGATCAACGGCAGTGAGATAGTTATTTCCCCGACTACGAGCGCGGTAACGTGAATATGGACGCGGATAAACTGGTAATAAATAAGGTGATCCTGAGCGACCTGCCCAGAATAATTGAATTTGTGGTCAGATGGCTACAGGATAAAGGGCTGGGAATGTACAGATTCGCCTTTGAAACTGCGGTGGATGAGGCCAGCACCAATGTAATGAAATATGCCTATGATGGCAACAGTGGCTATTTTGAAATTTCCTGCAGCCTGCGAAACGACGAGGTCATTATTAAAATTAAGGACCACGGGAAATCATTCGACCCCAACTCTGCACCTTTACCTGATGTAAAGGCTGATCTCGATAGCCGCATGATTGGGGGGCTGGGCATATACATGATGAAAAAAATGATGGACGAAGTCAGCCACAGTTATGATGCGGGCGCCGGGAACGTCCTCACACTGCGTAAAAGGGTTCATAATATTAAGGACAAGGCTAGCCAATAATCAGATCGGACAGGGCCCGCTTGGGCAGGTGGTGGACTCCCTGTTCGTCGTGCCAGTACTTGATATCCCCGTCCTTGCCCACGGGCTCTATGACCACCTTTTCCTTGGGTTTACCGATAGCTATGACCAGCAGTATTTCATAACGCTTGTCTATTCTGAGCAGCCTGCTCAGTTCCGGTTTGCGTATGGTGGCTATCATACAGCCGCCCAGGCCCCTCTCCGAAGCTCCCAGTAATATGCTTTGAGCCGCTATGCCGTGATCGCAGCCGAAGCTGGTGCTCAAGTGTGTATCGCCCAGAACGATAATGTAGGCCGATGGCTTTTCTCCCTCCTCCGGGCCGTGCCAGTCTTTGAGATACATGGCCCAGCCGAGCTGCGGGAATATCTTTTCGTTTTTCTTGGGATCGTTTGAAAGGATATATTTCAGCGGCTGCCGGTTGAGCGCCGATGCGGACATCCTGGCCAGGTCGACAAGCTCCTTGAGCGTGCTCAGTTCAACAGGAACGTCCTGGAAGAAGCGTCGATAGCTGCGATTTCTATATACGATTTCCTTCAAATCCATATTATTCCTCCCCCGATTCAGCGTCTAAAGGGATGAAGTGTGAGCCGGTTCAGGCGTGTTTAAGGGCCACGCCTTCCAGGACATTAGCCACGTCTTCGCAGCGGTCTATGGCGCCCTCCATGTGCTCATATATCTCGCGCCACTTGATAATGTCCGCTATCTCGGTAGTGTCATCGAAGAGCTCGGTCAGGGCGGAGCGGTAAGTTGTGTCGGCCAGGTTCTCCAGCCGGTTTATTTCCACGCAGCTGCTGAGTATTTTCTCCAGGTTGGCGTTGTGCTTTCTCAGGCTGGGCATGACCTTGGACACCTCGGTTGTCACCTGCACCAGTATATCCGCCAGCTCCCTGGCGCGCTCGCCTGGAGACTTGACTTTATAAAGCAGCATGGCATCGGCAGCGGCCTGGATCAGGTCAGTCACGTCATCGAGTGAATGCGCCAGTAGGCCGATGTCCTCCCTGTCAAATGGCGTAATAAACGAGCGGTTGAGCTGGAACATGATCTCGTGGGTGATAGTATCTCCCTGGTGCTCTATTTTCATGAGGTCGCTCACTTTTTGATCGATGTCTTCCCAGAAGCAGATCATGTCCTTCAACTTTTCAGCGGCCACCACCATGTTCTTGGCGCTCACCTCGAAAAGATCGAAGAACTTGTCGTCACGCGGCAGTATACTGAATCTAGCCATTTTAACCATAAAATTATATCACAGTGAGCCGATCAACTGCTTCAAAGGAAAGGGCTGTAAACCAATTTTGACAGCGGGTAATATGAGGTTTATCCTATCAATACTTATAGTATGAGGAGGTAGTCAGAGATGTCTGAAGTCTGCTGGATGTCCGCAATCGAACTCATCAACGAATTCAAGAAAAAGAAGCTGTCACCTGTCGAGGTAACCAAGGCTTTGCTGGATAGAATAGACAAGATTAACCCCAAGTTAAATGCTTTTATCACACTCCTGCCTGAGACGGCGCTCTCCACGGCCAGGGAATCCGAGGAGAAATATCATAAGGGTAAAGCCCGAGCCCTGGAGGGAGTAGCAGTCGCCATTAAAGATAATACCTTCACCAAAGGCATAAGAACGACCGACGGGTCCAAGCTTTTTGAAAACTATGTCCCGGATACGGACGCGGTGCTGGTGGAAAGGTTAAAAAACGCCGGCGCAATCATACTTGGTAAAACAAACTTGCCCGAATTCGGCCTGGTGGGCATTACGGATAACGTGCTGTTCGGCAAAACGGTAAACCCTTGGAACCTGGGAAAGACCTGCGGCGGTTCGAGTGGAGGATCCGGGGCCGCCCTGGCGGCCGGTCTCTGTCCCATCGCACAGGGCAATGATGGCGGGGGTTCAATCAGAATACCCTCTAGCCTGTGCGGAATTTTCGGCCTGAAGCCCACTTTCGGCAGGGTGCCTTACTATCCCCATTTCCCGGGCTGGGAGACGCTTAACAATGAGGGACCAATGGCGCGCTCTGTCGAGGATGCCGCTTTGATGCTGGATGTAATGGCAGGCCCGTCGCTTTTTGATCCCACAACGTTGCCACCCTATCCGGGCAAGTTCCAGCAGGACATGAAGGGCGAGGTCAAAGGCTTACGGCTGGCCTACTCAATGGACCTGGGCGGCGGGTTCCCGGTGGATGGCGAAGTTCTGGAAAAAACCAGGAAAGCAGCCTTTCTTTTTGAGAAACTGGGCTGCCACGTGGAAGAGGTCAAACCTGGATGGATAAACATGGAAACGGCCTTTATAACCACCGAGCTTTCCGAAACCCTGACGGCCAATGAAAACGATGTAGAGAAATATAAGAGCATAGCCTTTCCGCCTTACCTGCCCTTTATGGACTTTGCGCCCACCTTTACCAACCGTGATATGGTGAGGATTCAATTCGACCGGGCCAAATTAAGCGAGCAGGCCGGCAAGTTCTTCGAGAAATATGACATTCTGCTGACTCCGACCACTTCGGTGGTGGCGTTCGAGGCCGGGGAAAATGGACCGCTGGGACCGGCCAGGATAGCGGACAAAGACGGCAGTCCCAGCGCCTGGGTCTGCTTCACTTATCCCTTCAACTTTACCGGCCAGCCAGCCGCTTCGGTGCCCTGTGGCTTTAATTCAGAGGGATTGCCGGTCGGCCTGCAGATCGTAGGCAGGCGCTTTGAGGAGGCGCTGGTGCTGCGTGCAGCGGCAGCCTTCGAGAAAATCCAGCCGTGGCGCGATAAGACACCCAGTATTTGAACAGGATAGGGAGCCACTGATGGATTTATATAAGGACCCGGCCCGCTCGCCCGAGCAAAGGGCCGATGACCTGCTCTCCAGGATGGACCTGGATGAGAAGGTCGTGCAGCTGGGTGGCATATGGGCCATGCAACTGCTGGTGGATTGCCGCTTTTCAACGGAGAGGGCAGCGCAGCTAATTAAAAACGGTATAGGGCAGGTCTGCCGCGTTGGGGTCGGGACCACACTGGAGCCTGAAGATATCAGGACGTATGTAAATGACCTGCAGCGTTTTTTAGTTGAAAATACTCGTCTGGGAATCCCGGCGCTGGTACATGAAGAATGCCTGGACGGCTTCATGGCCAAACAGGCGACCATATTTCCGCAGGCGATTGGCCTGGCAAGCACCTGGGACCCCGAGCTGGTGCGAGAAATAGCCACGACTATAAGGGGACATATGCTGTCGGTGGGAGTCCGTCAGGGCCTGGCCCCTGTGCTGGATGTCAGCAGGGAACCGAGGTGGGGGCGCATTGAGGAGACCTACGGTGAAGACCCTTATCTTATAGCCGCATTGGGCGTGGCCTATGTCAAAGGCCTGCAGGGTGATGACGTTTCGCAGGGCGTGGTTGCCACACTCAAGCATTTTGCTGGATACGGGAAGGCCGAGGGTGGATTAAATCTTGCGCCGGCGGACATACCTGCCAGGATGCTGCGCGAAGTTTACCTGTATCCTTTTGAACGCGCTGTCAAAGAGGCAGGCGCCCTTTCTGTGATGAATGCTTACAATGAAATTGACGGCATTCCCTGCGTGGCCTCCCATGAGCTTCTCACCAGGATTCTGCGCCATGAATGGGGATTCAAGGGCATCGTGGTTTCCGATTATTTTGCGGTCATCCAGCTTCAGAGATTCCACCATACGGCCGCCTCGCCAGAGGAGGCGGCACTCCAGGCGCTCGGGGCCGGCACGGACCAGGAGCTCCCAACGCCCGACTGTATGAACGATAAATTCAAACAGCTGATAAGAGACGGCAAGTTCCCGCTGGAATTGATTGATAATGCCGTGCGAAGGGTGCTGAAACTGAAGCTCATGCTGGGATTGTTCGACCGTCCATTTATTCAGGAAGGCAGCATAAAGAAAGTCTTTGACACGCCCGGAAACAGGGATCTTGCCCTTAAGGCCGCCAGAGAGTCTATAGTCCTGCTGAAAAATGAGGGCGACCTTCTGCCTTTAAAGCGAAATATAAAGCGGCTTGCCGTCATCGGGCCGAATGCCCACAGCCCCAGGAACCAGCTCGGAGACTATACTTATCCCGCCCAGGCGCAGCTTATGGGGATGACGGCCTATTCACTGGAATGCCAATTACCGCATGAGGAGGTTCAGGCGGATAGAATGACGGTGCCGGTCGTGAGCATTTTCGACGGCATACGTAAAAAAGCTTCGGGAAAATGCAAGGTCCGATACGCAGCGGGCTGTGATATAACCGGCGATTCCCGCGAAGGCTTCGAGCAGGCGGTTAGAGCCGCAAGGTCTGTGGACGCCGTTATCATGGTTATGGGCGGAAAGTCAGGCCAGACCCCGGAATGTACCTGCGGCGAGATGAGAGACCGGACGACGCTTACGCTTCCGGGAGTGCAGGAGGCGCTGCTGAAGGAGGTATATGAGGCCGGAAAGCCGGTCGTCCTGGTAATCATCGACGGCAGGCCGCTAAGCCTTGGCTGGATTGCTGAAAAAATACCGGCGATTATCGAAGCATGGCTGCCGGGAGAGGAAGGCGGTAGTGCCGTGGCAGACGTATTATTCGGCGAATTTAATCCCTGCGGGAAATTACCGGTCTCGTTTCCCCGTAGCGTTGGTCAGTTGCCCGTGTATTATGGATTAAAGCCGTCCGGCGGCCAGTCACAGTACTGGGGTGAATATGTAGATTCGTGCACCGGACCAATGTATGAATTTGGTTTCGGCCTGAGCTATACGGATTTTAGATTTACCAATCTGGAGATCGATCCGCCTCAAATCAAAGGAAAGATGACGGTGAGGATTGGTGCTGATATAACCAACACCGGTGAAACGGCAGGCGTTGAAGTGGTGCAGCTATATGTTAACGATGTAGTCGCCAGCGTGAGCCGGCCTGTCAAACAGTTGGTGGGTTTCCAGCGCCTGCAGCTGGATCCCGGTGAAACCCGGAGGGCGGAGTTCGAGCTGCCAATCGATGCACTTGCCTTCTATAACGGGCAGATGGACAGGGTCATAGAGCCCGGCGTTTTCAAGGTGATGATGGGACGGTCATCCAGCGACATACTGCTGCAGGGTGAGTTTGAGTTTTTACAGTAGGTTTTAAGGGTTGTAGAGCACGAACTTCCCGTTGCGTACTATTTGCACCACACACGAGTGAACGGGTTCCCTGTCGGCGGTGAAGCTGAAAGAGCCGAGCGGCGTGGTGAAGTTGCTTATGGCGGCCAGGGAATCACGTATGGCCTGCGTGGTGGGAGCGCCGACGCTGCGTATGGCATAAGCAAAGAGCCAGGCGCCGGTATAAGCCTGCGCTGCAAACTGGTCAGGTTTGATGCCGTAGGCTTTTTGGAATGAAGAGATAAACTCCAGGCTGCGCGGGTTGGTGCTGTTTATGTTCCAGGCAGTGCCCGCCATCACGCCCTCGGCGTCAGCGCCTGCCTGTTTGATCACGTCCGTGGAATTAAAGCCGTTTCCGCCGATTATCAGGCCGCTGAATCCCAGCTTGCGGGCCTGCACGATGATGGGCGCAGCCTCTTTGGCCAGTGCGGAGACCAGGATTGCATCAGGATTGAGAGCGACTATCCTGCCAAGCTGAGCTTTAAAATCGGTATCGCCGCGCAGGAAGGTCTCGTAGGCCACTACCTGAAGCCCGTTTTTATCCACCGCGTCAGCGAAAGCCTTATATCCGGCTATAGTGTAGTCGTCGTCCTTGCCCCATAGCAGGGCAACCTTTTTTACCGCCAGCTGGCTGGCCGCTACCTTAATGGTCCCGGCAATAACGGTTGACTCGGGCAGGCTGCAGCGGAAAACATAGTTTCCCATCTCAGTTATGCCGGGCACCGTATTGCTGACGGCAATAATTGGCACTTTATTCTGCTGGGCTACCGGGTCCGAAGCGAAGGCCTGCGAAGAGAGCGTGGGACCGATAAGTCCGACCACCTGCTCGCTGCTGATCAACTTGGTAGCTGAGGCCTTAGCGCCATCCGGCGTGGCCCCGGTATCAACGATTACCATATCAATCTTGCTGGTTTTGCCGAGATAATTGTTATCGTTGATTTCTTTTACAGCCAGTGAGATCCCTTTTTGCTGGTAATCGCCGTAGGCGACAATGTCTCCACTGAGGCCGATGAAAGATCCAAGTTTAATGCCGGACTGCTTTTCAGGCATAGCAGGAGACTGGGGAGCGCCGGATGAACAGGCTGACATCAGGGGTATTATTAGGCCCAGCAGTAGTATTTGCTCTTTTCTCATTGCGCCTTCCTCATACTGCCACCCGTGGCGGCTCGGGGCTTTCAAATTATATATGTTCTCGGGAGATGTTTAAAGGCCTGATATTTGTCAGTGTTATGGGCCTGATGTAGAATTGCATACCAATTCAAGGGCATTCAATAACTAACGGAGGGTAGCAATATGAAATCTACCTGGGGTTGTTTGCTGGCAGCGGGTGGCGCTGTCGTCCTCGTTGTAATTATCGTGGCCCTTTCATTGATGGGGATATATAACTCGCTGGTTACCAAGTCTCAGGCCATCGACGCCCAGTGGGCACAGGTAGAGACGCAGTACCAGAGACGCTACGACCTGATACCGAACCTGGTGAATTCAGTTAAAGGTATGATGAAGCAGGAACAGACGGTCTTTCAGGCCATAGCCGACGCCAGAACCAAGTATGGCGGCGCACAGACAGTCGACGCCAAGGCCCAGGCGGCGGGTGAGGTGGAGACGGCGCTGGGCCGGCTCATAGCTGTCATGGAAAACTATCCGGATCTTAAATCCAGCCAGACGGTGATAAGCCTGATGGATGAGCTGGCAGGCACCGAGAACCGCATCAGCGTGGAACGCCGCCGCTATAACGATCTGGTGAGGGACTACAATACACAGATAAAGACTTTTCCGACCAACATGCTGGCAGGCATGTTCGGTTTCAGTGAGAAAGCCTACTTCCAGTCTGTCAGCGGGGCCGACCAGGCGCCGAAAGTGGAGTTCTAGTGCCAAGGATTGCCCTCTGGCTGACGCTGGTCATATTTTTGGGCCTGGCGGTGCTTGCACAGCCTGTGCTTGCGCAGAACTTCCCGGACTACCAGGGATACGTTAATGACTTTGCCGGGGTGCTTACCCCAGCCACCAGGACCAGCCTTGAAGCCAAACTTACTCAGCTGGACAAGGATACCACTGCCCAGGTTGCTGTAGTCACCATCAGGAGCCTCGAAGGCGACAGCATCGAGGACTATGCTGTCAGGCTGTTTGAAAAGTGGGGCATAGGCAAAAAAGGCAAGGATAACGGCGTACTGTTCCTGGTGGCCGTCGACGATCGCAAGATGAGAATCGAGGTAGGCTACGGGCTGGAGCCGATTATAACGGACAGCCGCGCCGGCAGGATACGTGACGAGCAAGTGTTGCCCCAGTTCCGCAAGGACAATTACGACGCAGGCATCACCGACGGCGTTAATGCTATCGAAACATATATACGCAGCGGCACCCCGCCTGCGCCGCTGGAGGAAAATCCGGTCAAGTCAGCCCTGGGTGATTCCCTTGGTGTGTTTTTCTGGCTGACCATTATCACCGTTTACCTCTCGGGCTTCCTGGCCCGAAGTAAAAGCATCTGGTTGGGCGGCATTTGGGGAGGTGTCGCTGGCATAGTATTGGGCCTTGTCATAGGAGGAATTTCAGCCCTGATCATCACGCCGCTCATATTCGGCGGGTTGGGACTGTTAACGGATTTTCTGCTGTCCAGGAACTATCAGTCGCGCAAAGCTTCAGGGCAGTCAACTGACTGGCATAAGTCCGGGGGAGGTTTCTGGGGCGGATTTGGCGGAGGTTCCGGTGGCGGAGGGTTTGGCGGATTCGGCGGCGGGATGTCCGGAGGCGGCGGCGCCAGCGGCAGCTGGTAATGCCGGCCGGGCCTGTTTGTCGCCCGGCATGCCACCATCTACAATAATCATAATGACTATTATTTCAAGTAGAGAGGAACGCTATGTCGCAGGAATTAGGCAAAGTAGAAAAACCGGAGGTTGACAGCTTCAAACATAACAGGAAAATAATGCAGGTGCCGCTTGTATATGCGGGAAAAGACTCCCCCGAGGAATACATTGAGCTTTTTAGGAAATATTGGCAGCAGGTGAACGAGATGGTGAACAAGCTTGAGAACCGGCTGGGCAGCGCCACCATAATATTTCATGAGACGCTCAGCACCGGAGGACAGGAAGGATTGAAGCTGCTGGAGGGCCTGAACTCCGAGAGCTACAAAATTATCTGCGAGCGCTGCCAGGACCCGACAAAACTGAGGTGCATAGAGGATGACCAGCTCCTGGCAGAGGTCATGGACTGGGAACGTTGTCTTATCATGGGTTTTATCAGCGAAAAAGTTGCCACCAAGGTATATGAATTCTTTGGAGATTCTTCACGAAGAAGGTACCAGTATATAAGCAAAGCAATCGATGAAGCGCTCAAAGACGGCGACGTAGCGCTGTTGTTTATCCGTGAGGGGCACCTGGTGCAATTTCCGCAGGACGTGGACGTATTCAGCGTGGCGCCGCCTGCGCTGGACGAGCTTCACCGCTGGGCGCGCGACCGTGCGGCACAAAAAGAAAAGCAGAAAGACTGAGCGGGCTACAACTTTTTAAGCGGAACCTTGCCTGCAGCCCTGGGCTCAAGTGACAGCGCTTCCGTCGGGCAGACCCACATACACAGGCCGCAGCCGATGCATCGCACCTCGTCCCGCGTCAATTTTCCATCTTCAACCTTAAGCGCCTGCATCCAGCACCTGCTGACACAGGCCTCGCAGGTCGTGCAATTATCCTGGTCGATTTGAACCAGATAACGTGCAGAGACCATCTGGCTGGGGAAGGGGGAGTTCTTGGCTCCCTTAATTATCCAGCAGTGGCAGCCGCAGCAGTTGCACAGCAGGTTGGTGAAATGGTCGGGCGAGTTGGCATAGTTGTGGACCAGCCCGGCTTCCTCAGCCTCATCCAGCCGCTTGAGCGCCTCCTCCCTGGTTAAACGCTTGGTAAACCCCCGCTCAACAGCGAACTCGGCAGATTCGCCAACGACCATACAGACATTCATCGGCTCGGAGCTGGGCTTACCGATTAAATTTCCCTGGTGTCTGCAGACACACGTTCCGGCGGCTATGTACTCCGCCGAGTTGATCAGCTCTTTGACTTCTTTATAGGGGACCACGGTGGTCACATGCGGAATTTCCCTGTCAACCTTGATCTGCTTGCCTGCAACGGCCTTCTGCAATATCGGCGGCGTTCCGGACATCATCTCTCTCTTGATGGCCTTGGAATAGTCCCTGAGCAGGAAGGCGATTTTCTTATGCCGCTCGTCCACGATGCCCCGCATCAGCTGGAATTCTATCAGCCCCGGCACAAAGGGCAGGCCTTCGTAAATCTTGACGCCATTTTTCTCCTTGATATGTATGGTGCCCTTGTCCCCCATGGTTTCAAGCTGGGCGGCCAGTTTTTTCAGGTCCTTCTCGCCCAGGCTGGCGGCTATCTCCTCCACCGTGGCGTAATCGATAGGCATGGCGCAGGCGATGGCAGCCTCCTCCGGGGTGAAGAGGAACTCGACAAAGGCGTAATATTCTTCACAGGGTATGGCAGGAATGGCGGTTGTCCGTGCATTCAGAGCAGCAGCAAGCTTATCGTAGATAGCATTAGCCATGGTCCACCTCTCAATTAGTTTGTGTACAATATATTTGCGTGCAGTCTATCAGGTGTCCCGGAGATTGTCAAGGAGATAGTATCAGCTAGAAATCGTGCAGTAAATATATACAATGGCGGATTAATTGTGTTCGGATAATTTACAGGTTGGTGGCGCGGTGCAGGCACTGCTTCCAGCGGGCGTTGACCCAGTCCTGCAGCTCGTCTATTTGTTCCTCGGTGATGGTCTTGAACCTGCCCTGTGATACGAAGTATTCCCGCACCGGCTGCAGGTTCCCCCCTTTGCGTGCCAGCGATTCGGAGGCTGAGGTGAGCCTGAAGACGCCGTTCTCGATTTCGTACAGCACAACCAGCCCGGTCTCAACGGCCATCTCACCCATCTTGATTGTATCGCTGAAGGGGAAGAGCCAGCCGGGCGGACAGGGGGTGTGGATGTGAAGGAACCTGGTGCCCTCAATTGTGCGCGCTTTTCTCACCTTCTCGTAAAGGTCCAGGGGATACGAGGCGGAGCAGGTGGCTACGTAGGGCAGGCCGTGCGCCTCCATTATGGCCGTCATATCCTTCTGGTACTGCTGTTTGCCAAGCACTGGGGTTGTACCTGATACCGCTCCCAATGGAGTCGAGCCGGAGCGCTGGTTGCCAGTGTTCATATAACCTTCGTTATCATAGCAAATATAAATGAAATCGTACTGCCTTTCAGCAGCACCGCTGAGCGACTGGATGCCGATATCGTGCGTGCCGCCGTCGCCAGCGAAGGCCAGCACCGTAATGCCTTTTTTGCCCAGCGCCTTCAGGCCGGCCACCAGGCCTGTGGCCGAGGCGCCGGTGGAGGCAAAGGGAGTATTGACACAGGGGACGTTAACTGCCGTTATAGGGTACATGCCGTGCAGCACGGTGGCGCAGCTGGCAGGAACGGTGACTATGCACTGGCCTTCCAGCGCCTTCAGTGTGTGCCGGTAGGCCAGCGAAAGGGCGCAGCCCGGGCAGGTGCGGTTGCCCGGCAGTATCCATTCCTGTTCAGTTAAGCTTACGGCGTTGACTTTCAAATCTGTTCTCCCTTAAATCTGGCAGATCCATTCCGGGTAATCCGGGTTGATGACGGTCTCCTTGAGTGATGCTATGGCCTTCTTGGTAGCGTCGGCCAGCTCGTGGGCCTTTACGTCACGGCCTCCGAGCCCCACGATGAAGTTCCTGATAGAGGCGTTGATATATGTACCGTACAGCGCGGACTTGATCTCAGAGCAGGTGGCCCCTTCCGAGCCGTAGCTTATATTTTTATCGAAGACCACGATGAGCTTGGACTTTCTCAAAGCCCTGACCACGTCGGACTTGGGGAAGGGACGGAAGACCCTGAGCCCCAGCACGCCCACCTTTATACCTTCTTCCCGCAGCATCTTGGCGGCCACGATAGCTTCCATGGCCAGGCTGCCCATGGCGACCACCGTTATCTCCGCGTCCTCGGTGTGGTCCTCCCAGAACATGTTGGCGTAGTCGCGTCCAAAGATCTGGCTATACTCCTCACCCGCCTGGAGTATAGTTTCCCTGGAGTTCTGCAGCGCCTCCTGCAGCAGGTAACGCAGCTCCATGTATCCGTGGCATAGCTTGCCGTCCACCCCGACCCTGGGGTTGGCCAGCGTCACCAGGTTGTAGTTCTTGGGGTCGGACGGGTCGAGTGAGGTGTGAGGCTTATAGGCAGGCAGGTATTTGTCCACATCCTTCTGGTCGGGGATAGCGACCGGCATCTCTGTGTGAGATAGTATGTAGCCGTCGTAGCAGACCATCACCGGTATGAAGACCTGCTCGGCAATGCGGTAGGCCTGGATAATCGTGTCAATTATCTCCTGGTTACTGCGGCAGTAAATCTGTATCCAGCCGGTATCGCGCTGCGAGATAGAGTCCTGCTGGTCGTTAAGCACATTCCAGGGCGCCCCGATGGCCCGGTTCACGCAGGCCAGCACAATGGGCAGGCGGGCGCCTGCAGCCCAGTGAAGCATCTCGTGCATGTAGGCCAGCCCGTGCGAGCTGGTGGCCGTGAAAGCCCTGGCGCCGACCAGGGAGGCAGAGGTGCAAACGGCCATGGCGCTGTGTTCGCTCTCGACCGCCACATACTCGGCCTGCAGTTCGCCCTGTTCCACATATTGTGAAAGCTGTTCGGTCAGGGGCGTCTGGGGTGTTATGGGATAGGCGGCAACTACCTGTACGCGGCTGAGCCTGGCAGCTTCGGCCGCCGCCTGGTTGCCGTCAAGTATGCGGATATTGGATTTTCTCTGTATGGCCATAATATTAAGCTGCGCTCTTGTCTTCCTGTTCCATGACGATAGCCTGCACAGGACAGACCTGTGCGCAGATGCCGTCTCCCTTGCAGTATTCCAGGTTGATGGTCGGTGGAATGCCCTTGGTAATTACCGCCTCCGGACAGTACAGCCAGCACAGGTAACAGGTGGGCTTGTTCAGCCTGGACGCCGTGCACTTGTCCGCATCGATCCTGGGTACAAGGATGCGCCACTCACCGGTCTTGCCGGCTTCGCCGATGCCCGGGTGAGACTCATCGCAGATATGTCCGCAGTCCCTCGTTCCCATTATATTAACCTTTACTGCTCAATTTAGTTATCTGGTAGGTCCTGTTGATGGCAGAGATATTGATATCAACGGACTCGGGGGAGAACCTCTCCCTGATTACCTGCTCCAGGTTTGGCATATCGACTATGTCAGTGGCGCGGATCAGCGCGCCCAGTATGGCTGTATTAACCACCACCAGGCCGGCTACTATGAGTCCCAGACCCTGGCAGACGCTGGTGGCATCTGCCGTGGCTACATTGAATTCTCCCTTTATCCCCAGCTCGGCCGGGGCCAGCGGGGAATTCACTATCAGCCAGCCGTTCTTCTGCAGGCCGGAGGTCACCTCTGCATAGGGCAGCAATGTGGGATCAAGCACAACCACGATGTTAGGATTTTCCACCTGTGATACCACCAGCACGGGCTCAGTGGAAATCCTGGTGGAAGCACTCACCGGCGCGCCGCGCCTTTCCGCTCCGAAGGAGGGTGCCGCCGTTACGCCGCGGTAGCCTTTAAGGTATGCTGCCTGGGCTACAATCTTGGCAGCAGTGATTGCCCCCTGTCCACCACGTCCATGCCACCTGATCTCAAGCGGTCTGTTACTGGTGGATAACTTTTGTGACATTAATGGTCTTCTCTCTGCGGGGCCGAAGCGTGCCAGAGATATATGTTAACTCCGGCCTATCTCCCTGTCAAATAGATTGACTGGTTAATCATTCATATCCGCACAAGCTGCATCACCCTTCAGAACTTGAAGGTGGCCGAGGACTTCAGCTCATCTTCGTGTGCGATTAGCCACTTCCTGTGATGTTTCCAGTCCGGGCAGAACCTTGAGAGGAAGTCCCAGAACTTCCTGGAGTGGTCCATGTATTTCAGGTGGGCCAGCTCGTGCATGATCACGTAGTCGATGATGGCCTCGGGCGCCATCAGCAGCTTCCAGTTGACGGACAGGTTGCCCGTGGGGGATGCGCTGGCCCAGCGTTTTCTCTGCCCGCGTATTACGATTTTCTTATAGCGCAGCCCCATACTCTGCTGAAAAGAGTCGGCCTTTTGTGTAAAGATGTGCGCTGCCTCCTGCCTGTACCAGTTTTCCAATGCTTTTGCCCGGCTTGCTGCAGTAGAAAGGATAAGCCTGTTGCCTTCAAGACGCACCGGCGCTCCTTTATCCCCACTGTCTCTGACTACCACTTTCAGCATTTTGCCCATGAAGGGCAGCCTTTCACCGTGGTCGGCTTCCTTGAGGAAAAGCGGCAGTTGCCTGGGCTCATCCGCCGGTAGATGCCGCAATATCCAGCCTGATTTCTCGTTCAGTATATCCTGCACGTGGCGCTGGCTGTAACGCCCGGGGACAACCACGGTCAGGCCGGAATCTCTATGTATCTCCAGCCTGATGCCGCGAATGCGCAGGCTCTGCTTGAGCCTGTAATTGACCGTCCGGCCCTGCAGTTCGGCCTGCCGCTCACCTATTAAAGCCAGTCGGCTTATGTGTTTGCCTGCCATGCCAATATTGTATTTTCACAATGTCCCCGTGTCCAAAACCCGTAGCATTCGTATTGATAACGGTTCAGCGGTAAGGTAAACTTTGAGCCTGATACAATGAAATGTCTGATACTTGCCAGCGGCTTCGGCACCAGGCTGTATCCACTGACCCTGGAAAGGGCCAAGGCGCTATTGCCCTACAGGGGCAAGCCGATGATCAACCACATCGTCGACAAGATACCTCCTGACATAGAGATACTTGTCAATGTTAATAAAAAGTTCGAGGCCGATTTCTACGCCTGGCAAAAAGAACAGACAAGGCCGATAACCATATGCGTGGAAGAGGTGTATTCGGACGAGGAAAAGCTGGGCGCCATCGGTTCGGTCAACCACTGGATAAAGCAGAAAAACATACGGGAAGACCTGCTGCTGTTCGGCAGTGACAACTATTTTGAGTTTGATCTTAACGAATTCCTGGCGGCCTACGACGGCAATAATGCACTGGTGGCGGTGCATGATGTCGGCGATCCTTCCAGGGCCACCCAGTATGGTGTGGTCAAGATCGACCGCAACCAGATCGTGGAGCTGGAGGAGAAGCCGGCCGTCCCCAAATCAAGTATGGTGTCCACCGCCTGCTGGATACTGCCGGCCAGGGTCTTTCCGCTGATCGATGAATTCTGCCAGGCTGAGAAGAGGGATAACCTGGGCAACTTTATTGCCCACCTGATCAGCAGGGACAGCGTTACAGCCTATCCGTTCTCACAAGTCTGGATTGACATAGGCAACCTGGAGATATATCACGCTACCAAATAGACCGGTTACTTTAGCGTGATACGAGCTTGCTGCGTAGTTTGTTCGCTAATATGAACTGAATACTTGTATGAAGCGCCGTTCACCTGGCACTGGATTTCATAGTTACCGGCAAAACCCCTGAAGTTATATGATCCGCTTTCATCGGTGTATCCCTGGCCGGAGCTTTTCCATGATTTAATAAGGTTCTGTAGGGCGTAATACGACTTTTTCGGCTGGAGGTTTGCATCGAGCAGGCCGCCGTAAGCCATGAAGGACTCCCGGTCTGATACTCCCCAGGACCAGTTTATGGCCTTCATCATGGGCTTGCTGAATGCAATCGTATAGAAGTCTACCAGATATTCAGCTTGGACATCCTCGTTCCAGGGTTTGTGCCACCAGGCTGAGCCCGGTAGCTGTTTGGATGGGGCGGATAGCTCTTCAATATATATCGGCATATTGTACTGGCCGTACTGGTCCAGCAGGTCGGCTATCAAACCCATATCCAGACAGGTTGAAATGGCGTTATCCCCTGTTATTCCCGAGTAATAAAATTCCAGCCCTATCACGTCGAAGGGCACCATGCGTTCCCTCAGCAGGTCAATAAAGTAGGGATACGGCACCCGGTCGAAGGTGTAGTAGTCCGAGAGATTATATTCAAACGGCAGTGACGATGAATTTATTATAATCAGGCCGTTGGGGTTGGTTGCCTTCACGGCCCGGGCGAAAAAGCCGGCCAGCTCGACGCGCTGGTCTATAGTCAGGTTGAGCGCATTGGCCCACGGCAGGTTGAACTCATTTATCTCCCAGGCGTCAACTTTTCCCTTGTAGCGGCTGGCTAAGGCGCGGGCGTATTTATCAACCTCGCTGCCAAGTTGTTGAAAATTAAGGTCGTCCAAGTACGCAGGGCAGAAATCGTTGCCCACCGAATTGCTGCGATATAACCACAGGCTCAATGAACCTGTAGGGTCAAACTGGTTATCGAGCTGCGCTTGCAGGCCCTGAAAGTTGTCAATGTTATCCCAGTTGAACAGGCCGGGCTGTGACTCAATTATGCCCCAGCGGCTGGTTATGCAGCTGTGGTTAATGCCGGCATCCCTCATCAGATCTGCGTAAGTCTTATCATACGATCCGTCACCGCCCAGGGGATTGGCGCCGAAGAGGAAGTCACTGCCTGTCTGTTCATAACTGATGGCAGCCCCCGGTACCGGCTTGCCGCCGGCGTCTGCCACCTGAATGCTTAAGTTGCCTTTCCTGAATTTTTCTATATCGTTCCTGGCCAGCTCGAGGTTAACGCTTTCATGCGCCCAGAATGCCCATTTGAGTGACTGGTTTAGCTGCTGCACGGCAAACTTTAAGTCAGGTGAAGGTTTTCTGGATAAAAAGGCCTCGGCCGACTTCAGGTATGATTCAGACTGAATTATATTGTTAATGATATCCGGCGGTATGGGCCTTCCACTGCTAACCAGCACCGCGTAGTCCTTTTTAAGTAAAGCCAGCTTGGACTTAGCTGCTTCATAGTTGAAATTCAACTCTATCCTGTCCGACGGATAGGTGCAGCAGTAGCCTTTGCCCTCGTTGTCCAGTGCCAGTATTACCTTGCCGAAGTCCGGCACTTCCCAGTTCACATAGAATTTATATTCCGACGCCGGCAAGATAACAAAGGCAGGTATGGCATTGTCCCACTGCCAGTTCGAATAGGTGTCATGGATGGCATCGAAGCTGCTGTATTGGGGCAGGTTGTTCAATGAGGTGGCAAAATCATTGGCGCCTGTCAACGCACGGAATTGCTTGTTTCTGATCAGGTTTCCGTTATTGTCATAGGCATTTATGACCACTGTTGCTCCCGGCCTGAGTTTGAAGTTGGCACTGGTGTTGGCGTCGGCCTTGAGGGCCACAGCAATCGTCTGAGGCACATAATCGAAATTGTAAAGGTTGGCCTGGTTGTGAACGCCGGCATACAGATGGTAAGTATGCCCCACCGGGAGGTTTACCTTGTAGTATCCGCGTGCATCTGTCACTGTTTTAACCAGCGGCTTGAAATCAGCATCCGAGACATATATCTCGGCATGTGATACAGGCTTATCAGTAGAGGTATCGGTCACGTAGCCCTGAATCATTCCCCTGACGGCGTCCTGCATGACGGCGTCCGTTTCGATGAACCGGACAGAGACCTCATATGCGGCATAGACCAGGATGAATATCCCGAAAAGTATGAGCAGGCGCACGGGTAGTTTTGGCTTAGACATCTCTAATTTCGATTTAGGCTGGCCCTTGACTTAACTATATAACGGAGCGGGCGGGCCGTCCAACAGCCCGCCCTTAATTTCTTCAGACTTTAGCGTAGCTCCCTATACGCCTGAATTACGCACGAATTTCCCAGTCTCAACAAACCGCCTGTCTGCGTCCACCTTCTGGGTTCGCGCCCAGGCCTTGCCCTGGCCGGTAACCCACAGGAAGAATCCGCCGGCTATGGGTATCAGCCACAGCAGCCAGTATATAAAAAGTGTGAAAGGATTAACGGTGAAAAAGTAGCTCAAGCGGCCTCCAGTGCCGTCAAGCACCGGTTTTGTCACCTTCCAGGAGTTCACGTAGATAGCCGTCATCAGGGAAATGTAAAAGACGATGTTGACGATGGAAAGGATGACAGCCCAGAGCGGATAAGGATTCTGGCCGTTAGCAAACAGGTATACGGCCCATACACCGCTGGGGATACCGATCAGGTTGATTAAAAAGGACATGACCGGCACCAGGTTGAGCCTGGCCAGCTGCCTTTGCCAGAATTTGATGCCCATTTCTTTTAATGGGGAAGCCATGGTCTGGAAGAAGCCGCACATCCAGCGGTTGCGCTGCACTATGCCCTGGGGGATGAAGGTCTGAGGCACCTCCTCTATTAACGGCTCTTTGATGATGCCCAGCTTTTTACCGTTGGCCCAGTATCTCAGGCCGATCTCCGGGTCTTCGATGGCGATCCATGGATTGAAGCCTCCAAGGTCGTAAAGGTCCCTGGCGCGATAAAAGACACCCTTGCCGAGTACGTAGAAAGGATGTTTGCCGTTGGCCGACATGTGCGGATAAAGCATGGCGTCCCAGCCCAGGTGGTCAAAGCCGTGGACGCTGGTAGAGGCCGTGTCCATCAGGTTGCCTACCACGTCAGTTGACTGCAGGATATCGTATTTCTGCAGCCCTGCCGCTGCCGACTTGAAATGGGTGACCGGGACGATGCTGTCCGCATCGATATAGTTGAGCACCCAGTCCGCTCCATATTTTTGCTGCGCTGTATACAGCAAATAAAGTAGCTGCCTGGTCTTCTTGGGCGGCAGATCTTTCACTCCCTTGGTCGCTCCCTTATGCCACCAGTAGGCCTTGGGATTGCTCTCCCAGGCGTTCCATACGGGAGCCCAGGAAAGGTCGCTTACGGACGGCACCTCGAGAATCTCCAGAAAATCGAATTGCATCTTGACGCGTTGCAGTGCGGCGATGGTGTCAGCGTCGTCATAGTTAGGTATTGCTATGACCTTGAACTTGTCTGGCGGGTAGTCCTGCTTGCTCATGGCCAGCATCGCTGTATGTATGGTTTTCTCGTCCTCATGTAAAACCGGGTAGGCCATGATAATCATGGGTGTCTTATCTGCCGGCGGCAGCGGGTCGTCCTTACTAACCCAGTTCACCTTCCTGGTCAGCAGGTAGAAGATCACGACAAACATGAGAAAATAAAGTATTTGGGCCACTACGTAGACCCAGATCGTGCCCATCTGCCAGAAAAAAATTGCAACGGGCAATGCCAGCACCAGAAATGCTGCCAGCGAATACCAGACTGCCTGTGCTGCTCCTTTAGACTTCATTCGTTTTACCTCCCTCACTCAGCTAAATTTGTTTGCATTTATTAAATAAGCAGATGTTTCCTGTGCAATTCCTCCTCAGCCTCGGAGAACTTATCGATGGCGAAGGCTGTCTCGCCCCAGGCGATAAGTTCCTTCATGCCTTCCTCGAGAGTTACGCCCGGTTTGTAGCCAAGCTTCTCTCTGATTTTAGAAATATCGGCGTAGCAGTGTCTTATATCGCCGGACCTGAATTTGCCTGTAATAACCGGTTGGATGTCTTTGTCCAACAGCTTGATAAGCAGCTGTGCAATTTGATAAATAGAAATGGGCTTGCCGGTGCCGACGTTGAAGGTCTCGTAATCTGCTTCCTTTTTATCCATGGCCAGCAGGCAGGCCTGCACTATATCATGGACTGAGACAAAATCCCGCAACTGGCGGCCGTCCTCGAAAATAAGGGGCGGCTGATTATTCTTAATTCTGGAAAGAAAAATAGCGCAGACACCGGTATAAGGGTTGGAAAGTGACTGCCTGGTGCCGTAGGTGTTGAAAAACCTGAGCGCAACCGTGGGTATATTGTAAGCCCGGCCGACAGACAGGCACAGCTCCTCCTGATCACGCTTGCCGACGGCGTATACGCTGGTTGGATAGAGGGGCTTATCTTCGGAGGTGGCCGTGGGTTCAACATCATCCGGGCAGCCCACGCATTTCATCTCCCACTCAGCAGCCTTCAGCTGCTCTTCAGACCTTAACTTGGGATACAGCAGGCCGCAATCGGCGCAGGTATAAGCGCCCTCGCCGTAGATCGACATGGAAGAGGCAATGACCAGCTTCTGAATGCGGCTGCGCTCCGCCACCAGTTTCTCCAGCAGCTTGGCGGTGCCCAGCGAATTGACGTCCGTGTAGCGCTCTATCTGATACATGGATTGTCCTACGCCCACCATGGCGGCAAAATGGAACACGACCTCCATGTCTTTGAGCGCCTTTTCCAGGTCCGCGACGGAGCGGACATCACCCCTGATAAATTCCGCTTTTTTATTAACGTAGTCCGGCTCTGTGACATGCACCTGGGGTTCAAGATTGTCGAGTATGCGGACACGGTGTCCCCTGGCCAGCAGGGCATCTACAAGATGGCTGCCGATGAATCCGGCTCCGCCTGTGACCAGTATCCTTTTCGCCATTTCTCCCCCTTAGATGTAGTTTTGTTTAAACCACTCGACCGTCTTAGCCAGCCCGCTGTCAAGGTCGACCTCCGGCTTCCACCCCAGAAGTGTCCGGGCTCTGGATATATCCGGCTGTCTGAGCCTGGGATCGTCCTGGGGCAGCGGTTTGTAAACGACGCCGCCGCTGCAGCCGGTAATCTTCTTTATCCTTTCAGCCATCTCAAGCATATTGATCTCGACCGGGTTTCCGATATTCACCGGCCCGTGCCCGGTAGACTGCGACATCCTCCATATCCCGTCAATCAGGTCTGAAACGTAGCAGAAGCTTCTGGTCTGCAGACCGTCGCCGAAGATGGTCATTGGCTCATTTTTTAATGCCTGGATTATCAGCGTGGGCACGACTCGGCCATCATCTTTGCGCATCCTGGGGCCGTAGGTGTTGAATATCCGAACTATCTTGGTATCCAGGCTGTAGTTGCGATTGTAAGCCACGGTCAGCGCTTCAGAAAACCTTTTTGATTCATCATAAACGGAGCGGGGCCCGACGGGATTGACGTTGCCCCAGTAGGTTTCCTGCTGTGGATTTTGCAATGGATCTCCGTAAACCTCGGACGTTGAAGCTATAAGGAATTTAGCCTTGCTGAGCCTGGCCAGCTCCAGCATATTAAAGGTGCCGAAGGAGCCTGCCTTCATTGTCTCGATTGGCAGTTTCAAGTAGTCGATAGGGCTGGCGGGGCTGGCGAGATGAAAAATAATGTCCGGTTTGTTTTTGAGTTTGACGGGCTGGCAGGTATCCCGGTGCATGAATGTGAAACGGCGATCGGACAGGTTATGCTTGATGTTGGCTTCCTTGCCGGTTATCAGGTTATCCAGGCATACAACCCTGTATCCACGGCTTAACAGCAGGTCGCAGAGATGAGAGCCTAAAAAGCCAGCTCCACCGCTAACCAGCGCCGTTAACTCACTCATTGTTCTATTCCGTTCCCACTTTAGGAGGCTTGCAGAAATAGGGATGATGATAGCTGGCCCAGGAAATCCCCTCGTACGTATCGGCCTCCTCCGCCTTGATAATTTTTCTTCCGTCGATCACCAGCTTGCCCTTATAGTCATATGTATTGAATACATCCCATTCAGTCAGTATCAGGATGGCGTCCGATTGCAGGACCCTGTTGGGCTGGCAGTATTCCAGATCGGGGAACAGCTTGGTGAAGTTATTCATGGCCTGCGGGTCAAAGGCACGGACCCTGGCGCCCTCTTCCAGCAATATCTGGACCACGTCAATTGCCTTGGTCTTGCGCACGTCATCAGTTTCGGGCTTAAAGGCCAGTCCCAGTATTCCGATAGTCTTTCCCTTCAGATCGGGCATGTGGGCTTTCAGCAGGTCGATCAAGCGGTGTGGCTGCCTTTCGTTCACATTCAGAACAGCCTGAAGCAGCTCCGGCTCATAGCCAAGCTCCCTGGCACGGGCGATTAAAGCAGATGTGTCCTTGGGCAGGCAGAATCCACCGAAGCCCAGGCCGGCCCTCAGGTAGCCCGTCCCTATCCTCACGTCATAGCCCATCGCCTCGGTGACGTCATAGACATTGATACCCAGCTGCTTGCAGATATTGCCTATTTCGTTAATGAACGACACCTTGGTGGCCAGGAAGGTATTGGAAGCATACTTAATCATCTCGGCCGTACGGAAATTGGTCCTGATAACGGGACTTCTGAAATTCCTGTATATATTGCATATCACATCGCCCGCTTCCTCATCCTTCTCTCCAATGATTACGCGGTTGGGATGAGTAAAGTCTTCCAGTGCCGTGCCCTCCCGCAGGAACTCGGGGTTAACGCATATGCCCACATCCTTATGCTCTTGGAAAAGCGGCTCGATGTATGTTTCGGTCGTGCCCGGCACAACCGTGCTGCGCATGACTACGACGTGGTCAGCGTTTTTGCCTTTCAACACTTCTGCCGCCTGCTCGGCCGGCCCCTTGACGAATTTCAAGTTGATAGACCCGTCCTTCTGGCCGGGCATACCCCCGCACAGAAAGGTGACGTCCGTGTCCAGTATCTTGTCGAAATCGGTAGTAGCATAAATCTGGACGTCCCGCATGGCCCGGCTGAGCCCCTCCTCATAGACGGGGCTTACGCCCGAGTTTATGCTATCCACTTTTTCGCGGTCGATGTCAACGCCGATAACCTTATGCCCTTTGAGAGCAAACCCTACCGCCGTTGCCAGTCCGACTACTCCCAGTCCGATGATACTGATAGATTTCATCTCAGCCATTTCAGTTCACCTCAATTTCTGTAGCGTTACTCTGAATCAATTTAATAGTAGCCCGT
>CAZSED010000015.1:0-57793 GCA_964605885.1 uncultured Dehalococcoidales bacterium | reverse complement strand
GACGCTGCCCTCTCAAGGCAGAGATCACCGGTTCGAATCCGGTATGCGCTACCAATTTATTGTCTGTCAGTTTCTAAGACCTTTCCCGCAAATCTTGCCGGACTGCCCATCCACACTTCATCGGGAGGTATGTTGTGAGTCACAACACTATTACTGCCAATGACGGCATTTTGTCCGATTTCAATGCCAGGCATCACTATCGAATGGGCACCTAATTTACAGGCTTTCCTCAGGACTATCTGGCCACCTTTCTTATCAATTGAAGAATAACTCAATATTGCACAACCGAATCCAATTTTCACATCGTCTTCTATTACCATTCCATGGCGTGCATCAATCATTGCAAATGAGCCTATCTCCACATTCTTACCGAGCTTGAAATTTTTTCGATGACTCACGCGCCAGTACCACTGTGTCATGCCCATTTCGGCATCGTCCCTGGTCTCCATACCGCGCCGGATGTACAAGATAGCCATATAGGTCATGCATATTGGCCTGTTAGGTATTTCCTAACCCCCGGTGTTTTGCCAGACTACTAACATCTGATAACGACTACGGAGTTAAACCAATGGAGGATTAATATGGCTGATTGTGAACTGATTGCAGGCTGCGTTTTCTTCAATGACAAGATGGCGTCGATGCCTGCCATGGCGGAAATGTTGAAGAACCGTTATTGCAAGGGCAACAACGAGGATTGTGCGCGCTACATGGTCTTCAAGAAATTGGGAAAACCTGGTGTGCCTACCGACCTTTTTCCCAATGCGGAGGACAGGGCAAAAGCTATCCTTTCCAGCCAGTAATAAGGCTGCATTTTCGCAACTAGCGATTCTTAAGTGCGATTGCAGGCACTTGATAGAACCGCGTAACATAACCTGCGTCTGAGCAAGATAGAAACCACGCTCAGGGGGGAGGCGTTAATTGGCATGGCTGCGCCGGACGGTTGACCTACTGTTCCTTTTCCATACTCAGGCCGCAGGATTTAAACGCGAACATCGCTGGCCGGACCTTTTACTCTGCGGGAGGCATGGCGCCTGCCATTGGATGGGCCTTGCTTATGTTGGAGTATCTTGATTAACCGGGCTCGTGGTAAGGCAGTGGATCCTTGCCAGACTATGCGCCATAAGAACTGCATTGGTATAATTTAGGGACGAATGAACCTTTTGCTGTGGCCGCGGGAGCTATAGAACTTGGACGTATTTTTAAATCTGCTGCGTGATTTCGGCCTGACCTTTGTGCCGCTGTTCGTCGCCATGGACTCGATATCCACGGTGCCCATCCTGCTCACCCTGACGCGCGACCTGCCGGACAGGAAGAGAAGCAGCGTAATACGTAACGCCCTGATAACTGCCCTGGCCCTGGGCATCATATTCATACTGGTGGGCAAGGGCATCTTCCTCTTCCTGGGCATCACGGTCAACGATTTCCTGGTCGCAGGCGGGCTGATACTCTTCGTACTGGCGGCCAAGGAGCTGGTGGTGGGCAGGATGTTCGAAGAGCAGGCTTACGCCGGTGAGGACGTGATAGCCGTAGTGCCGCTGGGCACCCCACTGGTAGTGGGCCCGGCTGTTTTAACCACGCTGCTCATCCTCAACGACCAGTACAATATCCTGATGGTCAGCTTCTCCTTTGTTGTTAACCTGCTGCTGACCTGGCTGTTCTTCGCACAGGCCAACCGCCTGGTCAGGGTGCTGGGACGGGGCGGCCTACTGGCGCTTTCCAAGATATTCGCACTGCTGCTGGCAGCCATCGCCGTGAGCATGATACACCGGGGCGTCATGGCCTTCATACACTAGTTGCTGTGCTATAATCTCAATACAGATCCGATTTATTCTGCTTGAGGAGTGGTGATATGTGGTTATGCAGCAACTGCAGGCATCTGGAAATAGCCGAGATCAAGCCCGAGCACTGTCCAGTCTGCGGATCCCCCGCTGAGAAGCTTCTCCCCTATGATAACTCCAAGATAAAAGGCACAAAGACGCTCAAGAACCTTCAGGAGGGCTTTGCGGGTGAGTCGAAGGCCAATATCAGGGACCTGGCCTTCTCATTCAAGGCCGACCAGGAGGGCTTTCCGGCCATAGGCGGGCTGTTCAGGGCAGTGGCTGAATCAGAAGCGGTGCATGCCTTTCACATGCTGCGCCTGCTGGGCGTCATCGCCGATACACAGGAGAACCTGCAGGCTGCTTTCGAGCGTGAGAACTTCGCCAAGGATGCCTATCCGGGCTTTATAAAGGAAGCCAACGAGGAGGGCAACCCGGCCATAGCCAAGATTTTCGAGTACCACCGTGACGTGGAGCGGGGGCACGCCAAGCTGTACGAAAAGGCGCTGGACCGCATAATGGACCCCGAAGGCGTGGACTATTACGTTTGCAGCGTCTGCGGATATGTTTCAGTCGGCTCTGCGCCGGACGAATGCCCCATCTGCGGCGCGCCAAAAGACAAGTTCAGGAAAGTGGACTAGGCGGGACTAGGCACCCTTCAGACGTGCGTACATCTGTTCCAGGTCCTGCAGCCAGGCTGCAGGCTCGGCGTCGGAAGGCATCCTCCAGTCTCCTCGCGGTGAGAGGCTGACCGAACCAACTTTCGGCCCCTCCGGCAGGCAGGTCCTCTTGAACTGGTTATCGAAGAAGCGCTGGATGAAGCTCCTCAGCCACCTGTGAATGTCCTGCAGCGTGTATTGTCGCTCGAAGAGCTTGCGTTTCCGCGCTTCATTGGCCAGAAAGAGTATCTTGCCCGGCCGGGTGCCGTGCCTGATGAAGGGATACAGGAAGAAATCCGCCAGCTCCACCGGCCCGATGACATCTTCGCTCATCTGGCTGATCTGTCCTTTGTGCGGCCTTCTAAGTTCCGGTGAGATGGGTGTGTCCAGCACGTCATAGAGTACCTTCTGTGCGGGCGTGCCAGCCAGTTCTTCATCAGCTACCCAGCGGATGAGGTAGCGGACCAGCGTCTTAGGCACGGAAACGTTAATGTCGTAGTGAGACATGTGGTCGCCGGAGAAAGTGCTCCATCCCAGGGCAACCTCAGTCAGGTCGCCGGTGCCCAGCAGTGCCGCATGCACCTCGTTAGCCTTGTTGAAGAGGAACTCGGTGCGGTAGCGCGCCTGGATGTTCTCAAAGACCACGTCCTCGCGCCCGTCATGACCCAGGTCGGCCATATGGGCCCTGCAGGTTGCCGTTATATCGACCTTCTCAAAGTTCACGCCGAGAGCTTTGCAGAGGGCGGTGGCGTTGTCCTTTGTCCGCCGAGTGGTGCCGAAGCCCGGCAGGCTGTAAGCATATATGTGTTCGCGGCTTAAATTCATGAAATCAGCCGTCCTGGCTGCGGCCAGCAATGCCAGCGTGGAGTCAAGCCCGCCGGATACGCCTAACACGATGCGCTCCAGCCCGGCGCCCGAGAGCTTCTTGGACAGAGCGGCCACCTGCATGGCAAAGATATCGTGGCAGCGCTCAGCCCGTACGGCCGCGTCCCTGGGGACGAAGGGCTGTGGATCAATTACTCTCAGCAGCCCGCCGGCGCTGATATCATCTACATGCGTCTCAATGATTCGGAAGGGCTTGATGTGCGCCGGCGTCTGCCGGAAGCTGGTCAGCATCGCCCTGTCATGCACCAGCCTGTCCGTGTCCACGTCCGAGACGACCAGCCTGGCATCGGGATAAAGGCGCTGTGACTCATTCAGAATCACGCCGTTCTCGGCTATCAATGCATGTCCGCCGTAGACAACATCGTTGGACGATTCACCCGTGCCGGAGGAGACGTAGCAGAAGGCGGAGGCGCACCTGCCGGACTCGGAGACGATCATTATCTTGCGCCAGTCTGCCTTAGCCAGTATCTCGTTGCTGGCCGATATATTAACCAGCACAGTGGCTCCGGCCAGCGCCTGGTATTCATGCGGCGCCAGGGGTATCCACATGTCCTCACATATCTCGATGCCGACGGTGGAACCGGGATCACCGTTGATATTGAACAGCAGGTTGGTGCCGAAGGGTACAGGCTTTCCGCCGATGTGAACGGTGTCAACGCAGGCGTCCTCTCCCGAGGCGAACCAGCGGCCCTCGTAATATTCACGGTAGGCGGGCAAATAGGTCTTGGGGACGATTCCCAGCAAACGGCCGGAGCAAATGGCGGCGGCGCAGTTGAATATCTTCTGGTCGACGGATATGGGCAGGCCTATGATAACTAGCATGTTGAGGCCGAGGCTGGCATCGACCACCGTGTTCAAACCGTATCCGGCTTTCTCCAGCAGCGCCTGCTGCTGGACAAGGTCGCCTATGGTATAGCCGGTAATGCACATCTCGGGGAAGGCCAGCACCTGCACTCCCTCAGCATGGGCCTCTTTCATCATGGTGATTACGGCTGCGGTGTTGAAATCAACGTCGGCCACGCGCATCAAGGGGACCGCAGCTCCCAGCCGCAGGAATCCCAGGTCCTTGCTTAAATACACTTTCTGTGCCAATTCAAATCCCCCTTAAAGCGCAGGCCTTAATTCCCCCGGTCGAACGGTGCAGGTCGGGGTAGCTTTGGTTATAATAGAACGTTACAGGGATAAAATCAAAGCGCACCATAGTATATTTTATAGCTTTTACGGAGAAATTGTATGGTTAAGCTCGTTTTGCTGCGCCACGGGGAGAGCACCTGGAACAAGGAGAACCGCTTCACGGGCTGGACGGATGTGGACCTTTCAGATAAGGGCATGGAGGAGGCACGAATGGCCGGGGACAAGCTGCAGGAGAAGGGCTTCACGTTCGATATAGCCTATACGTCCGTGCTTAAGCGCGCCATACGCACACTGTGGATCGTTATGGACGTTATGGACCTGATGTGGCTGCCGGTCAAGAACTCCTGGCGCCTGAATGAGAGGCATTACGGAGCGCTGCAGGGCCTGAACAAGTCGGAAACGGCCAAAAAGTACGGGGAAGAGCAGGTGCTGGTCTGGCGCCGCAGCTACGATATTCCGCCTCCGCCGCTGGGGAAAAATGATGAACGCTACCCCGGGCGTGAGGCTAAGTACAGCAACCTGGCAGAGTCACAGCTTCCACTGACCGAGAGCCTGAAGGATACCTACGCCCGCTGCCTGCCCTACTGGCACAGCACCATTGCGCCGGCCGTGCGCTCGGGCAAAAGGGTGATCATCTCGGCACACGGCAACAGCCTGCGGGCGCTGGTCAAATACCTGGACAACCTGTCCGAGGAAGCCGTAGTCGGCCTGAACATACCCACCGGCATACCGCTGGTATACGAGCTGGACGGGAATTTAAAGAAGCTCAAGAGCTACTATCTGGCTTCTGACGAGGAGCTGGAAAGCGCTACTCGTGCGGTGGCCGACCAGGGCAAGGTAAAATAGGCCGTTCAGGATTACAAGTTCATTAAATTGCCGTCGGACTTGTCAGTTAAATAACCGTTACGCAGTGCTTCCTGGCGCATCTCCCCGGGGATTATCTCCTCTTTGATCAGCAGGCCGTCCTTGAACCAGATGACGCGGTCTGTGAACTCCCGCTGCTCAGGCTCGTGCGTGACCATGAGGATGGTCTGTCCCAGCTCATCGCACAGCTTACGCAGCAGCCTCAGCACAATTCCTTTGTTGTCGGTATCCAGATTGGCGCAGGGCTCGTCGGCAAAGAGTATTTTGGATCTATTGACCAGCGCCCGTGCAATGGCCACGCGCTGCTGCTCACCGCCGGAGAGCTGGCTGATGAGATGGTGCAGCCTTTCAGAAAGACCGACCCTGGCCATCAGGTCGGATGCCACCCTGCGGTATTCCGTTCTTTTCATGCCCAGCAGCAGCAGCGGCAGGAAGGCATTCTCAATGGCATTTAGCTCAGGGATCAGCGCGTACTCCTGGAAAACGTAGCCCAGATGGCGCAGGCGGAAGTCCGACTTCCTGGATTCAGAGAGTCCCGAGACATCGATGCCGTCAAGCAATATCTGGCCATCGGTAGGGGTATCCAGCAGTGCCAGCTGGTGCAGCAGCGTTGATTTGCCGGAGCCGCTGGGCCCCATGATGGCCACGAACTGGCCGCTCGGTACCTCGAAGCTCACGCCCTTGAGGGCGTGTACCGGCACATGGCCGGGGTAGGTCTTCTTCAGGTCCGTAACCTTAATCATTTGGCTATTTATCCCCAGATGGCCCTGATAATATTTTCACGTGCAATTCTCCAGGACGGGATGAAGCCGGCCACCACGCTGACGGCCAGCATGCTGATGATGCTGGTCAGGAACTCCGTCCTGACTATGAGCAGGCTGACCTTGCCCATGGGGAAGGCCAGCGGATGTGCGATGAAATAAGGTTTGACCGCCAGCTCTATTGCCGCAATGCCCAAACAGATGCCGACCACAGCGTAGAAAACGGCCAGCAGCACGTATGAGCCGATGATGATGCCCTCCTTCATGCCAATGGCCTTCATTATGCCTATCTGCTTGCGCCTGCTGATGGTGGCAATGAAGATGACTATGAAGATGGTCACGCCCGCCACAACCAGCCCTATGAATAATATGATGCGCTTGATGATGTCGAAGCTCTGGGCAATACCCAGCACCAGGCCAATGAAGTCCTGCCAGGGCCGGATGTCCTGCATATCTATTCCTGCCCTGCGCAGCTCACGTATATAATAGTCCTCCGGATAGGCTTCGTCGGTCTTGATCAGAATCTCGGAAGCGCGGTCGTGCAGGCTGAGCACGGACTCCATCTCCTTGTGCGTGACGAAAACCGTCATATCCGCCAGCGGGAAGACGGTGGCATAAATGCCCTTAATGGTGTAGGTGCGCACCACGCCGTTCTGGTAATTGACCGTGATCTCATCCCCGACATCGGCCCCTTTAAGTGACTGCACTTCCAGTGCGGCCCCATATCCTCCGGCAACCTCGCGGCCCATCATTATCTGGTCGCGGTCTGAGGCATCCAGGTACAGGCCTGCCACCATGAAGTTCTGAAGGTTGGAAACGCGGACTTCCTCGACAGGATTAATGGACTGGACGGGCCAGCTGATGGACCTGACGTCCTTGCCTGTCTTGTCAGGGTCGTAAGTAATAATTGAGCCGGCAGTGTAGCGCGAGCTGCAGCCGATTATGCCCGGAATGGCGTTGATCTTACGCTTGAGCAGGTCCACCTGCGTGAGATATTCCTGCTGGTAGCCAAACTGGTCCTTGCCGGGCTGGATGACGATATTGGCCACGTAATTGCTCTTTGTCTGCACGTAAATCAGATTAACGGCGCCGCTCAAAATGCCGGAGATGAAATTAATCTGCACGAAGGCCAGCGTGGCCACCATGATGGTCAGTACCAGCGTGCCCTTGTTGCCGCGGGTAACATATTTGTAAAACAAGAAAAGGGCTGCCCTGAAATCGGGCCAAAGCGCGGCCATGTTACCTTCTCGCCAGGCCTTCAAGAAATAGATTCCTGAGCTCGGCTGCCAGCTGCCTGGCCTGCGTTTTTTTGAAGGGGCTGTCGCGCAGTTCGAGCCTGTATAAGATCATGCTGCCGATGATCATGCCGACCATCAGACGGGCGACGACCCTTTCATCGACCTTATTGAAAGCGCCCTTGCGCACCTGGCGTCGAATATATTCTTCCAGGCGTCCCATAAGAGGCTGTATAAGTTGCTGCACGAACCTGCGGCGCAACCCGGGGTCACGCTGAATTTCAGGCATGATGGCAAGGAGGGCCTGCGCATTATCGAAGCCGAACTCCAGCCGCTCCTCCAGCAATGACTGCATGTCATCTGCGCCGCCGGAAGAAGACATCCTGTCCAGTATCGAGACCAGGCTTTCAGTGACCATCATCTGGAAGATCAGCGAGATGAGAAGGTCGCGCTTATCCTTATAGTAGTTGTAAATTGTGCCCACGCCCACGCCGGCTGCCTGGGCTACATCCGCCACGGTCGATTGCCCGTAACCCTCCGATGAAAACACGGATAGTGCCGCCTTCAGTATCTGCTTCTGGCGGGCCAGCGTGATTCTTTCCTTTCTCTTAGTGCGTGTGGCCATGATAAATAGAATGAATATTCATTCAATATTTATATTAATACTCATATGCAATATTTGTCAACAAAACAGAAAAAATGTAGGTTGAGACCGTAATCGTGCGAGTATGCAGCAAGTCTGCTATCATTATTAGCCGTGCGCATCTGTATACTGAGCTATCGCAGCTACCCCTACTCGGGAGGGCAGGGCATCTACATGCGCTACCTCAGCAATGCCCTGCGTGACCTGGGGCATGAGGTCGACCTTATTTCCGGGCCGCCCTATCCCATAGTGGACGAGGGGGTGGGCCTGATAAAGCTGCCCAGCCTGGACCTCTACTCGCTAGACTCCTTTCAGCGGCTGTTTATCAACCCGGCCAAGCTTAACGCCTATCCAAATTTAGTTGAGTGGGCCGGCACGGTGACGGGCTATTTCTCCGAGCCGTTGTCCTTCGGCATGCGCGCCCGCCGCTACCTGGCCGGCAACGAATCTAAAAAATATGATGTGGTGCATGACAACCAGACGCTCTCCTACGGAATAGCCGATATTATGAAGGCCGGCTACCCCGTGGTGGAGACCATCCACCACCCGGTGACCATAGACCGGGACCTGGCAATCAGATCGGCTAAGTCTCTTAAAGATAAGCTGGGATATAGACGGTGGTTCTCATTCATTGATATGCAGATAAAGGTTGCCCGGCAGCTGCCTCATATCATCACGGTGTCCGAGATGGCCAGACGCCATATACATGAAGTATTCGGTGTGCCGGAGTCGTGCCTGCACGTCATCTACAACGGCATCGACACGGAGATATTCAGCCCCTCGGAGCATGTGAGCCGGCTGAGCAACATGATACTGATGGTCATGAGCCGCGATACAGCGGTTAAGGGGTTACGCTTTCTGCTGCAAGCGCTGGCCAAGCTGAGGGAAAAGTACGATCTGAACCTGGTGGTGGTGGGCAGGACGCTGGGCGACGGCGTCACGGAAAAGCTGATGGACGACCTCGGCATTACCGCAAATGTCAGCTTTCGCGATCAGATAGATACGGATGAGCTGGTGCGCCTCTACCGGCTGGCCACGCTGGTGGTGGTGCCCTCGACTTACGAGGGGTTCGGCCTGCCGGCCGCCGAGGCCATGTCCTGCGGGGCGCCGGTCGTCTCGACCACTGCCGGTGCATTGCCTGAGGTTGTGGGTGATGCGGGAATACTGGTGCCTCCGGCGGATCCTTCGGCGCTGGCCGGAGCCATAGCAGGCCTGATAGAAAACCAGTCCCGCCTGCGTGAACTGGGTGAAATGGGAAGGAGGCGCATACTGGAGCAGTTCAGCTGGAAAGACGCTGCAAAACGGACGCTGGCCGTATACAGCCAGGCAGTTGAGCGACAGCAACAGCTCTAAAGGCCTAATTTAGATACCCGTGAGTGTTGATTAATCAATTAGTTAAATGTACAATGTTCCAGTGCTTTTGCCCGGCACGTAGAAATTGAACGTGATGGATTACAATGCATATCTGTTTGCTGAGCTACCGTGCTTACAAGTATTCCGGCGGGCAAGGAGTATATGTCAGGTACCTCAGCCGGGCGCTGAAAGCGCTTGGGCATGAAGTAGATGTTGTGGCGGGGCCGCCCTACCCCGAGCTGGCCGAGGGCATAAATCTCATCAAGCTGCCCAGCCTTGACCTGTACAGGTTCTCTGAGATAAGGCGCTATTTTATCAATCCCCTCTGGCTCAACAGCTGGCCCAACGTGTTTGAATGGCTGGGCGAGTGCGCCGGCTGCTTTACGGAGCCTCTCACTTTCGGCATGCGGGCCTACAACATGTTCCGCCAGAACGGCTGCTCCCAAAAATACGACATTGTGCATGACAACCAGTGCATCACCGAGGGCATACTTAAAATAAACCAGATGGGCCTGCCCATGGTCACCACCATACATCATCCCATCACCATCGACCGGGAGCTGGCATTGAAGGCCGCTAAATCTCCGCTGCGCAGGCTGGGCATCCGCCGCTGGTATTCATTCTGCGATATCCAGGTGAAAGTAGCCGGTCGTCTGTCACATTTTATTACCGATTCTGAGAACTCGCTGCGTGAGATAACCGACAGCTTCGGACTGCCTGCCGACAAGTTCAAGATCATCTATTGCGGCGTTGATGGCGAGGTCTTCAGGGAGAGGCCCGGCACGAAAAGGCAGGACAACCGCATACTGGCAATAAATAGCGGAGATACGCCGCTTAAGGGACTCAAGTATTTATTTGAAGCTGTGGCGGAGCTGAGGAAAAACAGGAAAATCGAGCTGGTCATTGTGGGGCAGCCGATGAAGAACGGCTACACGCAGGGATTGATAGACTTGCTGCGCTTGGAGGACTGCATCCAGTACGCCGGCAAGCTTGATACAGACGAACTGGTGGAGCAGTACTCGAAGGCGACGCTACTGGTGGTACCCTCTATCTACGAGGGGTTCGGACTGCCGGCGGCGGAGGCCATGTCCTGCGGCACGCCGGTGATCTCGACCACGGCAGGCGCGCTGCCTGAGGTTGTGGGCGACGCCGGGATACTAATTCCGCCGGGAGATACGCGTGCCATGGTCCAGGCTATTACGGCGTTGCTGGACGACACGCAAAAGAGAAACAGGCTGGGAAGCATGGGCAGAAAACGTGTGGACGAGCTGTTCAACTGGGACAGGGCGGCCAGAGAGACCGCAGATTATTACAGGGAAGCCATTGCAGTGCAGGCTCCCTCCGGGGTGGTATGCTAATGGTGATTGAGAATAAATTATATGACGGGTCAAACCAGGCGGGCGACAGTTTATCGCGCGAGTTCCTGCGCCCCACTGTTGAAAGCATTGTCAGCATTCAGGAAGAGGCCGGGCCGGTTCCCGAGCTGCTGGGCGGTATCGTCGAGCCCTGGACACATGTCGAATGTGCCATGGCCATAGATGCCGGCGAGTATATCGACGAGGCTGCCAGGGCCTATGAATGGCTGGCCGATATCCAGTTGCCGGATGGGAGCTGGTACGCCAACTATCAGTATGGCAGGCCCAGGGAAATGTATAAGGTGTCCCATGCCATCTCCTACATAGCGGTCGGCGTCTGGCACCATTACCTCGTGACCGGAGACCGTGCCTTTGTGCAGAGGCTGTGGCCCTGTGTACGGAAGGCCATAGACTACGTGCTGGAGATGCGCGGGCCCAGGGGCGAGATATACTGGGCCAGGGATGACAAGGGCGTGCTCTACCCGGCAGCGCAGATCGCCAGCTGCAGCTCCACCTACCTGAGCGTAAGGTGCGCATCCAAGATCGCCAGGCTGATGGGCGCAGAGCCGCTGGAGTGGGAGAAGGCCAACGTTGTGCTGCGCCGTGCCATCTTAAAGATGCCTCTGCCCTATGCCGATGTTGCCAAGGGCGAGAACCTCTCGGCCTTCGCCATGGACTGGTACTATCCAGCCCTCTGCAGCGTAATAAACGGGCGTGAAGCGGTCAGCCGCATAAACGACGCCTGGGATAAGTTCATTGTGCACGGCAGGGGATCGGTCTGTAACCTGGAGAAGCAATGGGTAACGGCTGCGGAAACAAGCGAACTGGCCATTGCCCTGGCTGTACATGGTGAGTACGAGCGCTCGGCCATGGTCTATAACTGGATACACCTTATGAGAGATGAGGATGGCGCCTACTGGTACGGCGTGGCCTTTCCCGAGAACGAGATATGGCCCATGGAGAAGCCAACCTGGACTGCTGCTGCGGTGGTGCTGGCAGCCGATATGCTTAACCGCTCCTCAGCCACCAACCTGCTTTTTGACCACCACGGCACGCCTGTCCTTTAAGATGCCCAGGCTGCCGACCATGGGCAGTTCCGCATAATCACCCGCAGACAGCGCAGATTTGTATACCTCGTAAGGCGCCTGGCCTCCCATGGCAGGGTCCGGGTAAATGTCGTGGAAAACCAGGTAGCCACCCGGCATCAGGTGACCTCTCCAGCATTCATAGTCTGTGCATACAGCCTGATAGCTATGACCCCCGTCGATGAAGACCAGGCTGAGCGGAGTCTTCCAATCCCTGGATGCCGTCTGCGAAGTAGTGACCATCGGTACGACCGTATGCTCCAGGCCGGCCGACTTGAGGGTCTGCCTTAGAGCGGGCAGGCTGTTAATGCCCCCCGTTTTTTCATCGAAAAGATCGGGATCGTAATAAGGCTGGCCCGGCTGCTGTTCTTCCGAGCCACGGTGGTGGTCAATGCTGAAAAGCGTGGCGCCTTTCAGCTGGCAGGCCGTGCCCAGGTAGTAGGCGGACTTTCCACAGTAGCTTCCTACTTCGAGGCAGGGGCCGCGTACGGCAGACTGCAGCGCCAGATTGAAGAGCGCCATGCCCTCGTCCTCTGCCAGGAAGCCCTTGATGCCCCGGGCGAACTCCTGTGAGATCCGGTCCACGTTACCTGACTTCAAGTCAGTCGTCTCTCCTGTGCCGCGTGATGATGATGGAAACGTTGATGAGGAACAACAGGATGAAGAATATCAAGATGGCCATCCATAGCCCCAAATTGCTGGTGGAGACCACCTGGCCCTGGCCCGCCCCGGCTGCCGGCGCGGCCGGCGTATCAATAGAAAGTGTGAAAGTGCCTACCGGGCTTGGATCGCTGACGACCGGCGCCACTGCCTGGACCTGCCAGTAGTATGGTTTTGACATCTCCAGCGCGCCTGTATATGCATAGGCCGTGGTGCTGGTGGTAGTCTGGAAGATAATATCCTTCAGTCCGGGGTCTTGAGCCAGTGTGAACTGGTACTTCTTGGCGTCCTTGATGGGCGTCCAGCCGAAGCGGACCGGCGGCCTGCAGCCCTTGCAGGCGCCGTCGGCGGGCGCCAGCAGCTTCGGCCCCGGATAGCTGCTTCCCACCATAAATCCCGGCTTGACGGAGAAGAACCAGGCCGGCGACCATGGGCTGTGTATAATCTGTCCGCTTACGTTTTCACTTGCCAGGTATGCCCGGACCTTCCAGTAGTAAGGGCGGCCTGCTTCGAGGTTGCCCGGGGGTATCCAGGCGGACGGCATAAGCTGGTCGGCCAGCCCAACCTGGTCTATACCGGGAATCCGCGGAGGTATCTGCCATGCACCGGTCAGGTTATCGACCGGGTAGAGCGGCAGTCCCTGTGTGAGCAGAAGCGAAAAATCGACGTCTTTGGCCAGCAGCAGCTCATAGCCATAGACGTCTCTCATCTGCCTCCACTTAAAGTCCACCTCCTGCGAGCGCCCGCTGACCGGATCGGCGCCAATATAGCTTCCTGGGGGTGGAGATGTTGGCTGAGGCCCGACCCTGGCCACGGAATCGACAAAATGCCACAGACAACCTGTGCGGGCACGGAAGTCGTAGACAAAGCTTGTGCCAACAATATTATCGATGGCCCACAGTGTGTTGTAGGCGTTTGACGATATCTTAAGAGACGTTGGCTCGCGCGTGAACTCCACGTATGGAGGAGTGATGGGGAGTATGTAGGTCAGCTGATCCCACTCCGGCGGGGGCGGCACCCTGCTCCTCGAATGTAGCGTGCGATCGACGCCGCCTCTATCCACAGTGGACGTGGTCGTGTAAAAGTTCCAGGCTCCGTAAAGTACGTCGTTCAGCGTCTCGATGCCGTAGAATGCAAGGTTCGGCGGGTCCAGCTCGTCCCAGTCGATGCTGATATTGAGCGTCCACCTGTAGATAATTCCATCATTGCGGGCCGCGTTATTTACCCCGGCGTAAAGGATGTTGTTCTTATCGAATTGGCTGTCGGCTATGACGTGCACGTTGCCAACGAAGGGCAGTTCCTTGAGGGCGGTGAACTTTGGCGTGCTTACGGAGAAATCGGCCCAGGCTACGTATCCGATATAGCTGTAGCCGGTGATATCCTTGCCTGTGCCCACAAAGACGATATCGGTCTTGGCCGGGCTTACCAGCGGGGTGGTTATGGTATGCGCCGGGGCGGTGAGCTGGGTGTTGATCTTATACTGCTGCAGCCAGGCGCCCCCTACTCCCGCGCCCCTTACCATCCTGCGGACAGTGTAATCCTCCAGTATATATAAATTATTATCATCAAAAAGAGAGATATCATCCACCACTGCGTCAGTAGGAACCAGCTCCCAGTTCTGGCCGCTGTCGCCGGAGTATAAGACCGTAGTGGTGTAAAGGTCGGCGAACACCAGGGCATTGCTGTTTGTGTGATCCCTGGGATTGACCCGCAGGATGTTATCCCCATTACTTGAGGCAGGGTGGGCCGGTACATTCCGGACCATTATGCGTTCCCAGGTCCTGCCCAGCGGGTCGCTGTTGCTGCGCCAGACGCTGTCAAAATTATACGGCCATTGCGCCAGGCCGGTCAGGTTATCGGCTGTTGCCAGGTAGAGCACGCTGGGCTCGGTGGAGACAGTGGGATTGGCCACCTCCTCCAGGGCTGCCACATCGGAGAGCTTGATGGCCTGCGTGTCGATCAGGTTTATCTGGTTCCAGGTTACACCCCTGTCACGTGAGAGTGAGAGTGCCGACTCGTCCAGGTCTTTCCCGGCCAGCTTGTAGCAGGGCCATTGATTGATGTTCCAGCCGGTGCCGCCCACGCTTGAGTTGTCGGAGCTGGTGCCGCAGTAGCAGAGCTGGTTGTCGGCGCTCCACTGCAGTATCGGGTTGGCCTTACTGGGGCCGGGTGGCACCAGCACCTGGTTTGCTCCTCCGCTGGGGGATTTCAAAACATCGGATTTGAGCCAGGTCGCGCCTCCCACGACGCTCGTCTGAGCGTTGGAACATTGCCAGACGTTCACCAGCCCCCTGGCAGGGTCCGTAATGGCCTCACCGGCCAGCAGTATGCCTGTGACCTCGTTGCCCTCGTAGGCGATGGAGCAAATCCGGCTGGGAGGGACGGTAGATATGGGTGGAGTAATATTGAAGATCCAGGGCGCCAGGCTTGTGTTGACATAAAATACGCGCGTGGCATTGGGAGCAGGCTGGTCTGTCTGGATGCTGGCAAAGCAGCCCTGCTGTGAGAGCACGCTGGCGGTGAAATCGCCGGGAAGCTGAAGGTCCGCGCTTATAACGTTGGACCAGGTACCGAAATTGAAATTAACAGGATAGCCCGGGCCGTAAGAAGCATCGTCCCAGGAGGTGATGTTGCTGGTAGCATTGTGCAGGCCGAGATGCAGGAAGGTGCTGGCGCCGCTGGAGGATACCGTGACGATGGTTGAATCGGCATTATAGTTGGGTGAAAATTTGAGCGATGTGATGCTCTCGGCCAGCGGAAGCTGGACTTTCCATAGATCGAAGCCGGTTGTGCTGTACTGGCGGGTAAATACCTTCCCTGGCCCCGGGATGCTGCGGGTGCCAACGGCCACGTCGCGGAACTCGCTGTTGATGCCATAGGTGCGTGAGACGGCAACACAGCTTATATACTCATTAATACTTAGATTATCTGTGCCCGCAACAGGTATGCTGGCTTCCTGCCAGCTGTTGCCGCCGTCCGTGGAATAGAAGATACGGCGCGGGCCCTGAGGGCTGGAGGTGGTCGAATTATCGGTGATTACCATCACGAAGTTCGGGTCGTCGGGCGCCAGGGCTATATTCCAGACGGGCATGACAGCGCCGGCCAAACGCAGGGGGTTGGTAATATCCAGAAATACGGTGCCGGCATCGATGGACTTGAACAGATTGCGGCCGAGGGCGGTATCATTGTCATCCGTTGCGACGCAATATATGGTCTGGCCGTCGGAGCCCAGGGCCAGCGCATTGATCTCCGAACCTTTAGCTATGAGCCCACTCGGGTCAATATTTCGATCCCGCGGGGTATCTACGATTGACCAGCTAAGGGTCTTGTTGCTGGCGGCATCACACTCTATACTGGCAGTAAAAGGAATCTGGATAACCGCTATGATGGTAATGAGTGCAACCAGCAGCGGCACGCGCCTCTTCATAGCCATTAGGACTTTAGTACCGAGTACGATAGGTATACTGTTTAGCCGCAGTTACCTACCGCCTTTTGTATTTAAACGAAATCTACCACAAATATCAGATTATTTGCAAAATGCCAGATCGCATGTTAGATTAACCTATATTGAACTTAATTTAGCTATAAAAACAAGCTGGAGACGGGGGTTGTTTCCGGCCACTGGCTTTGTGCCGGAATGATGGAAAATAACTATCGCGGGGAAAGATATGATTGAGATATTAGAGGCTTCACAAACGGCGGCGCACGACGCCAAGGTGCTGCATATGATCAAGGAGATGATGGACGGGCATATTGAGGAGATACGGCCGGTAATCGATTTCAGCAAGGAGACGGGCGCGGTCTACCCGCAGGTAGAGGCGTTGATAGGCAAACCATCGGACGAGGTGATCAAGCTGCTGGATGAGCTGGTGGAAACCGGCGTGCTGGAGTCCAGGTTCTATGACCGGCTTATTTTTTGCCCCGTCTGCAACTCGATGAACCTCAGGCCCAGCTTAAGATGCCCCAAATGCGGGTCGGGCAACGTCTCCAAGGGAAGGATACTGGAGCATTTCGCCTGCGGTAAGAACGGGCTGGAACAGGAGTTCATATCCGGAGGCAAGTACGTCTGCCCTCACTGCAAGAAGCCGCTTAAGTTCCTTGGCACGGACTACCGCAGCCTGGGCGTTAACTATAAGTGCCAGAGCTGCGGCGGGTTGTCAACGGAGATTACGTTGAAATGGCAGTGTCTTAAATGCTCCGTCTTCTTCTCGGACGAGGAAGCCAAGGTGCACACCATCAACTCTTATGTACTCAACGAGCAGAGCAGGAACTGGCTGGCCTTTGACATGGGCTATAAGACCCGGTTCGTGGAGTATTTAAAGAGCCAGGGCTACGAGGTGTTCGAGAAGGCCAGGGTGAGCAGCGGATCGGGTTCCGGCGTAACACATGTGATGGATATACTTGCCGAGCGTGACGACGGGTTCCTGACCTTCGCCATCGGCGTGGGAACAGCCATCGGGCACGACAGCGAAAACATCGGTCTGGAAGATGTATTCAGGTTCGACAACAAGGCATATGACCTGGGCATTCACGACAAGGTGCTGCTGGCAATGCCGGGACTGAACAATGAAGCCAAGCAGTTTGCCCAGCGCCAGCGCATCAAGTCCTTCAATGCCAAGGAGCTGGAGTCTTTTCTGGACAAGGTGCAGGATAATGCAGGCCGGCCCCTTAAGAAGATTGAATTTAAATTTGAAAGCAGGGCTCAGCTATTGAAGTACCTGCACGACCAGGGTTACAGGACCGAGGAGCAAGCGCATATACGCGGCCGTTCCGGCGCCGAGTATACACTGGATATTATCGCTTACTTTGATGACGGACTTTTCACGCACACTATCTCCATCGGCATACTGACGGATAAGAAGGAGGTCGGGCTTGAGGCTGTCTCGACTTACGATACCAAGGCCTACGATATCGGCATCCACGATAAGATATTGCTGGTAGCGCCGGCCCTTTCCAAGGAGGCACGCCAGTTTGCCGACCAGCAAAAGATCAAGGTAATACAGGTCGGCAATACAGGGCTGCTGTCATAGCAGCAATTTAACCGAAGCGAGGAAATATGGCACCCAACCCTAATGAAATGAAAACTAAAGGTGACCGCGGCGGACCTGGTAAATCCGGCGTGGCCAGGCTGAATATGCAGAATGAAGTCCCCATGCCTCAGGCGCTGCAGCTGGTTCCTGAGGACATCGCTCGCAAGTACAGCGTATTGCCGCTCTCACTTGATGGAAATACTCTGCGCGTGTTCATGGCCAATCCCAGCGACATACTGACCATAGAAAACCTGGCCATCTATACCAAGAAGAGGATCGAGCCCGTACGCGCAGCGGAGGCCGACATCAAAGAGGCCATAGACTACAACTACAAGGCACTCAAGGGGAACGGCAAGGTAATGGATACAGCTGTCGCAACCCAGCCTGCTGCGGCAGCAGACGACAAATCCCTGGCCGAGGCGGCCGAGGATACACCGGTGGCCAGGCAGCTCGACAGGCTGCTGGAAGAAGGGATCAAATCACGTGCTTCCGATATACACATCGAGCCTGATGAGAACCGGGTGAGGGTGCGCTACAGGATAGATGGTATTCTGCACGAGGTGGCGTCCCTGCCCCTCAACGTACACACGGCGTTGATTTCACGCATCAAGATATTGTCCGATATGAATATTGCCGATCACCGCCGCCCGCAGGATGGCCAGTTTTCCTTCGAAGGCAGCGGAAAGCGGGTGGATATACGTGTAGCAACCATCAACACGGTTAACGGCGAGATGGGAGTGCTGCGCTTGCTGGACAAGTCCATGGCGGCGTTGGCCCTGCCGCAAATAGGCTTCCTGCGGGAAAGCCAGGAGCAGTTCGAGAAGATGCTGATGATGCCTCACGGCATGGTACTGATCAGCGGTCCCACCGGCGCTGGCAAGACGACCACGCTTTATGCTGCCGTCAACTCGCTGGACAGCGTGGGTAAAAATATCATCACCATTGAAGACCCGGTTGAGTACAGGTTTGAAAATATAAACCAGATACAGGTCAATGTGAAGGCCGGGCTGACCTTCGCCAGCGGCCTGCGCTCCATAGTGAGGCTTGATCCCGATGTTATACTGGTTGGCGAGATACGTGACAGCGAGACCGCGCAGATTGCCGTACAATCGGCACTCACAGGACACCTGGTGCTCTCGTCCGTGCACGCCAATGATACCGTGGGAGTGCTGTTCCGCCTGATAGACCTGGACGTGGAGCCCTTCCTTATCAGCTCGGCCCTGATCGGCATTATTGCGCAGAGGATGGTGCGGCGCGTCTGCCCGCACTGTGCACGCAAGATAACCGTGCCCCTGGTTGAGCAGATAGCCTTCGAGCGCGAGATGGGCGAGAGCAGGACGGAGTTCATGTACGGGGCAGGGTGCAAGGAATGCGTATACTCCGGTTATTTGGGGCGTACTGCCATATTTGAAATATTGATGATCACCGATGAGCTGCGCAGGATGATAGTCGCCGGCGCCAGCAGCCAGGATATCAGCGCCACTGCTCTGTCCCAGGGCCTGGTGACCATAGCCAAGGACGGCATGATGAAGGCTAAAGCGGGCATTACAACTCCCTACGAGGTCCTCAGAAATGCTTTCACCATCTCTTAAAGGCCTTTATTTTCCCCCGGAAGTTAATTGGCGGGAGGGAATGAATTAAATAGATGCAATATGAATATGTCGGTTATTCTGCTGACCGGCAGGTAGTCAAGGGCAAAATAGAGGCCGCCAGCGAAAGGGATGCCAGCGACAGGCTGTCGCGCGGCGGATACCAGGTCCTTAACGTAAAGCCGGTAGCGCCCTTCCTGACCGGTGTGCCCAGCTTTTTAAGCGGTAGCGTCAAGCAGGAAAAGATCATCATGTTCTCCCGCCAGCTGGCTTTGCTGCTGGAGTCCGGCGTGGGCATAGTGCAGAGCCTTGACCTGCTCAGGGCGCAGACGCCCAATAAGAGTTTGGCCGCCATGCTCGAGAAGATAGTGGCAGACCTGCGTGCCGGGCTGCCTCTGTCGGCCGCACTGGAGAAGCACCCCCGGGCCTTCTCAACCATGTACTGCAAGATAATAGCAGTGGGTGAGCAGACGGGGCAGCTTGAGAGCGTGCTGAGGAACCTGGCCGGCTATGCCGAACAGACTGCGGCGGCGGTCAGGAAGGTCAAACAGGCCACAACCTATCCGGTGATAGTATTCGTAATGGCCATACTGGTGGGCATACTGGCCGTCACATTCATATTACCGCCCATCCTGAGCGTGTTCAGCAGCTTCGGCGGCAGGCTGCCGCTGCCGACACAGATTCTCATTTCAGGCATCAAGTTCCTTACCGCCTACGGTGTATATCTATTGCTGGGTTTTGGCATCATAGCCCTGGCGGCCTATTTGTATACACGCACTCCCGGAGGAGCCTATCAGAAGGACCGGCTCATCCTGGCGCTGCCCGTCCTGGGGCGGCTGGTGCAGGTCAACGGCCTGTCCAGGTGCTGCCGCAGCATTACATTGCTTTTTAAATCGGGTTTGCCTCTGCCCGACATACTGACTTTGACGGCTGAATCGGCGGGCAACAGGGTGATAGCCAGGGCACTGATGGAGGTGGAGCAGGATATCATCAGGGGCGAAGCGCTGGCGGTTTCCATGAAACGCAAGCCGGTTTTCCTGCCCCTGATGGTCGAGATGACCAAGGTGGGTGAGGAAACAGGAAACCTTGATAACACTCTGACCGTAGTATCCGACAGCTTTGAAATTGAGTCTGCTGACAAACTGCAGACGTTGCTGGGGCTGATAGAGCCTGCCATTACCGTGGGAATAGGCATTGCAGTAGGGTTCCTGGCAATATCCATTTTCCTGCCTATTTACACCAGCCTGAGTATGGTTGGGGGATGATTTAAATTGGGCAAACTGATGAAATCAGGTGAGCGAGGGGTATCGTTAATGGAGGCGCTCATCAGCGTTTCTATCCTGGGCTTCGTGGGCGTGATACTGGTGGCCGGTGTATTTACTGCGGTAAAAGGAAATAGCATAGGGCGAGAGCAAATATCGGCTGAAAGCCTGGCGCGCTATGAGCTGGAGTATGTAAGGTCGGTCATCAGTGAAAACTGGTCTCATGTGCCTGCCACTGCCACCTGGCAATATACGCTTCCCGGCACCCCTCCCGCATGGGATGCGACGCACACCAGCCTTCCACCGGGATACACCGGCTACACCTTAGTTTTAAGTGGCGGAAAAATGGACGCTGCGCCCTATTCATTGGACGCTAACATCGAGCAGATAACTGCCAGAGTGTTACACGGCGGCCGGGCAGTCCTGCAGATGCAGACCTATATCACCAGGTTAAAGTGAGCTGAATGGAAAATTTTGTATTCAGAAAATACTACGCCTCGTGGAGACAGGGCTACACGCTGGTAGAGATCATCGTGCTCATCTCGATTATCGGCTTTGTCAGCCTTGTCATGGCACTCACATTCGGCGTTGTGAGCAGGATAAACCTGTCCGATACCGGGCAGAGCGTGAGCCTCAACCAGGTGCACCAGGCCGGAAGCTGGATATCACGTGATGTGGAAAGCGCTGAAAATATAACGGCTGGCTCGGCAGGCAGCTGGCATTGCGCCATCACGCGCTTCAGCTATAACCCGGCGGATAATATCACAACTCAGAGCATTGAATATGTTATCAGCAATGGTGTGCTGCTGCGCAAGGTCAATGGCAGCAGCGGCACTCCGGTAGCGGAATATATGGTCAATCCTGGAACGGACACCACATTTGTCAAAGCGGCGGCCACGGCAACGGAGAACAATACCTACATTTTGACTGTAAAAGCTACGTATCAGAATTCCACCAACACCCAAACCTTTAAGATATTCCAGAGGATTCACTGAAGAGGTGATCTGAGATGTTGAGCAGTAAGTTGAAAAAGCTTGGACAAGCGGGCCTGGTATTACCGCTGGCGATGGTGCTGCTTGCAGCGGCAACATTCATGATTGTTCCGGGACTGTGGTCGATGCAAACGCTGATGGTAACCAATCGCGAGACAGAGCAGGATGCCCGCGCACATTATGCTGCAGAGTCCGGCATTACGGATGCCTTCTGGCGCTGGTTTAAACAGAGCACGCCGCCCTTTGCCGGGTCCCCTCCCTCCTATATCCTAGCCAGCACGGTGAACGGCATGAGCGTCAAGGTTACCAAGGTAAGCGAGGTCAGCGGCGGTGCTTTCACCACAACTTATACTATCAAGTCCGAAGCAATACTTAACGGTAAGACTCTGAGCACGGTCTACTCCGAGATCATGGTCAACAGCGGCAGCTCTCCCTTCAAATATGGCGTGGTCAGCCTGGGCGGGGACATCACAATATCCAACAACTCGGTGGTCACCTCCACGCCTGCCCATCACGGCGATATCTTCTCCAATGCCAGTATACACATGTACAATACCAGTAAAATTGACGGTACGGCCGGTGCAGTGGGGACGATCGATTGCAGCCATGTCACCTACGGCTGCTCGCCCGGCCAGTCCTCTCAGACCTTCCCAACGGTTGACATGACATGGTACCAGCAGCAGGCCAATTCAGGGGGCACCTATAGCGGCACATTGAATATATGGAACAATTCTCCAACACAGAACATCGGCCCAAAGCACATAACGGGCAACCTGCAGATAGGCCAGAGCACGGTAAACCTGAACGGAGTGGTCTGGGTTGATGGCAACATGGATATGAATAACTCCAGCCGGCTGATAGCCGTCGACCGCGCCACGAGCTACGTTGTTGTCAATGGCACGATCAATATTAATACCAGCAGTACGACGACCAACTACCCAACCTTCATCAGCCTCAAGGCGACCAGCCCCGGCAGTTATGCTATAAATATCAACTCTGCCGCCACGCCTGGCTCGCTTTACGCACCGTACGGCGGAATCAATTTATCGAACGGCGGAACAATGGTATACGGGTCGGTGGTAGGGAAGTTCGTCAATATCGACAGCGGCGCAGGCGTGAACTACCCTGTGAACCTGCTGCAAACATATCCAATACCCGGCATATCCGGCGGCAGCGGCAGTTTCCTGACGAAATTCAGCTCCCAGTAATACCGTTGCCATCAGAGTGAAACAGTAAAATTTAATGTATAATAGGGACAGATACCGGTAGGAATAAAGAGTTGGCATCTCCTACAGATAATCGAAAGTCTGCCCTGGGCAGCCTGCTCCAAAAATTACCCAGATTAAGCATGTCCGTCTGGATCATAATCATCCTTGCACTGTTCCTGGTTATCACCGTCCCGATGTACTTCAGCTACATGGATGAGACAACCAAGCAGGAGGCGCTGCGCGCAAACCTGGCCCAGCTGCAGGCCCAGTACGCGGCATTACAGGGTAAGCTTGCCGCCCAGGCAAACATCAACGCCGAAATTGCAGCCCTTCAGGCGGAGATCCAGACCGCCAATCTACAATACAGGGATGCCTGTGACAGCATTGAAACATCCAAGAAACTGCTGGACCTGGCCTGGAAATGGGATATTACTGTAATCAACATGAATGTGACTACATCCACGGCCACTCTGCTCAAGGCTACATATCCGGCAACCGCTTATTCCTTGAACGTAAATGGGCAGGTGGCGGCGTTTCAGAACTATTTGATAGAGGTGGGGAACGTCCTTCCCACAGCCCAGATAACCGACGTAATTATTCAGCCATCGCAGGTCGAGGGTGGCCTGGACAGCGCAATATTAACGATTACCGTGTTCTGCAATAAATAAACGATGTTAACGCTGAATATAGAGGACGAATCAGCAAGGCTTACGCTTTTTAATAAAAAGCGTGTCGTTTCGGTAGTGGACGTCCCGCTGAGCGAGGGCTGGGTCCAGAACGGCGTGGTACAGGACGCTGACTCAGTATGCATGGCTATTAGTAAAGCGCTCAATGAGAATAATATCGGCGAACGCGAAGTCATTGCCTGCGTCAGCGCTATTCATTCCATCTACCGCGTGGTCTATGTGCCTAAAATAGACCGCCGGCTGCTGGCCGAGGCTGCCAGGAAGGAGATGGAACGCGTAAGCCCGGTTCCGCTGGACACGCTTTACACGTCGTGGAAGGACGTTAAAGCATCGGGCGGACAATCCGCGTTATGCCTGCTGGGCCTGCCCCATGAGAATGTGGACACTGTGGTAGATACTGTGAACAGGTGCGGCCTGACCTTGAAGGGGCTGGAATTGAAACCCCTATCGGTGGCCAGGGTGGTGGATGAGAGAACGGCCATAGTGGTCAACGTTCAGCTTAACGGATTTGACATCACCGTCCTTGGCGACGGGATTCCAGAATTAATTCGCAGCCTTCCTTTCCCGCAGACAGCCATGAGCGATGAAGAAAAGGTTGCCCTGTTCAGAGACGAGATCGAAAGGACGGTAGAGTTTTATAACTCGAGCCGCATTGAAAATTTATTGGGCAGCGACGCAAAATGCTTTGTCAGCGGTTACCTTAGCAGCGAGCTTACCGCCGTATTGCCTTACATTGTCAAACCCCTTCCGGCGCTCATGACTTATCCACAGGGCATAGACCAGGCCAGGTATGCAGCCAATACCGGGCTGGCAATCAGGGTCGCTGGCGGCAGCCGTGTACTGAAGGTTGAATTCGATGTCACGCCCCAGGCAGCCCCTTTCGAAATGGCTCCGCCCAAAGCGAGCAGGGCGCCGGTAGTGGCGGCCGTGGCTGCAGCAGTCTTGATCATAGTGGTGTTTGCCATGAATTCAATAGCCGGCATTACTACCTCAAGCTTGAAAGCACAGGTCGACGACGAGACCAAGATGGTCGCGGATACCCAGAAGCTGGTCAAAGAGCAGGGTGACAAGGCCGTCGCTCTTCGCGACCAGAGCCGCCAGACACTGGACAGGCTGCGCACTCCGCTCGACTATTTATCCAGGCAAAGGACGTATTCAAACAGGGACCTGGGAGATATCATAGCCGCACTGCCCGGCGTTATGTATATAACCTCCCTGCAGGATAATGGGGTCTCCTTAAGCATTTCCGGTCTGGCATTAAACGGCGACATGGCGCTGGAATATGCCCGCTCGTTGCAGCAAAGCGGCCTCTTCAGTAAGGTTGATATCACTTCAATAACGAACAACTCCTACAACGAGACAAATTTTACCATCAGCATATTACCCAACAGGTAATAAACATATGAATATTAAAGACCTGATCAAGCTGGCAAAAGAGAAAAGGGCCTCAGACCTGCACCTGGTGGTGGGCGTATCGCCCATGTTCAGAATAGATGGTGAACTAAAACCCACCGAAGAGCTGGGCAAAATGACCCACAGTGATATCGAGGACCTGTTCAATCAGATTGCAGGAGCACATTTACGCGAGACGTTGAAGCACGAACTGGAAGTGGATTTTGCTTATGAATTGCCGGGCGGCGGACGCGGCAGGTGCAATGCCTGCTGGCAGCAGGGCTCGATCAGCCTGGCCATCCGCTTGCTGGCCATCCATATACCGACGGTTGAGGAACTGGGGCTGCCCGAGATCGTCAAGGAGTTGATAACGCGTCCGCGCGGACTGATCATGGTCACCGGCCCCACCGGTTCGGGTAAAAGCACGACTATTGCTGCAATGCTGAACTACCTCAATCACACCATGAAGCGTTACGTGGTAACCATTGAGGATCCCATCGAGTACGTTCATCCCAATGTTCAATGTGCCTTTTCCCAGAGGGAGCTGGCCCAGGACACGCACTCGTTCGTCAATGCCCTGAAGTACGTATTGAGACAGGATCCGGATGTCATACTGGTGGGTGAAATGCGCGACCTGGAGACTGCGGCTGCGGTGCTCACGGTGGCGGAGACAGGGCACCTTGTGCTTTCCACGGGACATGCGCCCAGTGCAGCCCAATCGGTGGAAAGGATCGTAGACCTGTTCCCGCCGCACGAGAGGCCGATGGCCCAGTCCAGGCTGGCTTCCACGCTGATCGGCATCTTCAGCCAGGTGCTGCCTCCGCGCATCGGAGGGGGACGCGTGGCTGCAGTGGAAGTCATGCTGGGCACGGCTGCAGTCAAGAACTTGATCAGGGAAGGGAAGCCATTCCTGATTCCCAATAGCATCCGCACCAGTTCTAACCTGGGCATGCGCACGCTGGACGATGCGCTGGTGGACCTGTGCAGGAAAGGTATAATATCACAGGAATCCGTATACGCCTTCTGCCAGGATGCGGATGACGTCAGCAAGATACTGAAGGCGGGCAATACGGTCAAGCAGTAAATAAGCGGCAATGAGAAAGGGCACGGACCGCGGTCCGTGCCCTTGATTTTACTGCACGTTCGATTTCAAGCCATCATCACTGATAGGTCGAAGCAGTGATATGGCCGGTGGCATCCACAGTGTATGTGCCGTGCAGGGAGTTCAGGAAGTAGGGGGAGAGTATGCCTCCCGCACCGGAGTAGTCGCCTGCCGGGAAAGCTGAAGAAGCCTGGTCATACATATAGGCTGCAATCGCCGTCTGCACGTTTGCCAGCTCGGTGGCGGCAGCCTGGTCCTTTCCGGCTCCAACATATTTGGTGACATTCAGCACCACAACTGCTGCAAGCACGCCAAGGATGGAAATGACCACCAGCAGCTCGATCAGGGTAAAACCTTTTTCGCCCGATTTAATAAACTTCATTTTTGGACCTCCTTATTCACTTATTGCGTGCTGGATCGACCTGAACCAGCTTCGGTTTATTTATAACGCATATAAATTATTGATTCCGCTGATCGTAAAGTAAATAGCCCATTGGTCACTTTTTTGTAGTACTAAGGTAATATCCAGCTTGGCAGTGTGATAGTATAATAGGACTCGTATTTGACAGTATGAGACAATCAGATCAAAAAACAGAGCCATTTGGCACCGTAGAAAGCCCATTACTCCGCAGGCTGGACACGGCAATCGAGGTTCTCTGGCTGGCGATAATTTTCCTTGTCCCCGTCTATTTCAATCCGCTGTGCATCGACGTCTTCTATTTCGCTAAATCCATACTGTTCCAGTTTCTAAGCCTGCTGCTGCTCGGGCTGGTCTGTGCACACTGGATTACAGCCAGGCGGGCCAAGGGCTCCAGACTCCTAGACAGCATCAAAAATACTCCGCTGGAGACTGCCGTTGTAATCTACGGGCTTATTTGGGTCCTTTCCACGCTGTTCTCTATCTCGCAGTATCGCAGCCTTTGGGGCAGCGTTGTCTGGAGGAACGGTCTCTTCTCAACCGCATGCTGGATCATATTCTTTCTTACGATTGCGCAGAAAATGAGCAACCGGCGACAGATTTTGCGGGCTCTGTACACGCTGCTGGTCTCCTCGGCACTCCTGTCTGTTCTGGGGATTATTCAGTTCATCAATCCCCAGCTTATACCCTGGGGCTCGTACGCCGGCCGTGTGTTTTCTACCGACGGCAATCCCCTTTCACTGAGCGCCGTGATTGCTATGACGCTTCCAGTGACGATAGCCATGATGCTCCTGGCCTGGTACGGGTCGCCGTCTCATGCTAAAGGCCGTGTAAGGTTTGCACTGCTGCTGGCTCTGTTCGCGGCGCAGCTGACCTGCCTTGCCCTGGCGCAGTATTCCGTAACCGTTCTGCTTTTCATCATCGGCCTGTTCGTATTCTTCCTGCTTACTGGCATATATTTGCGCAGGAAGACCACCGTAATCTTGAGCGTGGTATTCCTGGTCTTGCTGGCAGTCGTGGCAGGAGCGCTCCTTGCACCGAGTGCAGGAACTGGGGAGGATCAAAAGGCACCAGGGATGACCAATGTAAGCGCCCCCCTGGCCGAACAGGTGGGCATGCCTTCCCTTTCCATACGCCTGCAGGTGTGGAAATGCGCCGGACAGGTAATTCTTGAATCCCCTCAAATACCCTTATTTCAGGATGACTGGCACGGGCTGCGCAGAGCTATAGGCTATGGACCGGAGACATTCATAACTGTATCTCAGAGCCGCTTTCCCGCAGAGCTGAAGGCCGATTATACCTTTAAGTCAGCAGTTATCGCCCAACCCGAGAACCAGTACCTCTACCTGGGCGACACGGTCGGAATACTGGGGCTGCTCTTTTTTCTGGCTATCCTGGCGATATTCCTGTTCCTGGGCTTCAGGCTGCTGGCCGGGAATGCAGACAGGGAGACGATATTCCTGGTGACGGCTATTCTGGCCGCGGTAATCCAGTACTGCGCGCATATCTTTTTTAATCCCGGCGTGGTTACCACCGATATGGTGTTCTGGTTGATGCTGGGGTTGATGGCAGCGCTTGCCAGGATACACGGAGATGGAGTACCACAGGAGGCAACATCTGCGACGGCTCCGCTGATAAAATCGACAATTATACGCAATACGCTTGCCGCCGCCGTGGTTGTCTTGGCAATATCCACGGCATTTAGCATCCTGTTTAATCCTCTGATGGCCAATATGAAGCAGAGGTCCGCTTTTGACCTGGCCGTCAGGAGCAGCGGGAGGTTCTATACGACACTGGCTGAATCCGTTAACCTGCAGCCGCAGGAAGCCTATTATTACGGGAACCTGGCTTACTATGCCTACAGCACGGCCATTATCACCAACGACGCCAGCGCAAAATCCAAGTTACTTGACATAAGTGAGGCCGCCTACAACGGCGGGATGATAACGGAACCCTATCTGGCCTACTGGAGTTATGCACTGGCTGATGGTTACCTTTACCACTATGAACAGGGGGCAAACGGCAAGCTGGCTCCAGCGTTGCAGCTATACGAGCGTGCCGATAAGCAGTTTCCTGAGAACGCTGTTATCCTGAATAAATGGTCGCTGGCACTGATGCAAAACGGCAGCCTGCAGGATGCCGATACAAGGTTGCTTGAGTCGGAAAAGTCGGACCCCTCGTGGGCGGAGACATCGTTTTTCAGGGGTTTGTGGTTCTCTTACCAGCAGAACTACAGCGCCGGGGCGGATTCAATGGTCAGCCAGGTGAAGAGCAAATCCACAAATTTAGTTTATTTTCTGGATTTTTGCGGTTATACATACCTGTACGGGGGAATTGAGCAGGTGCAAAGCGCGTTGCGCTGGTATTGCGATAAATACAGTGACGACTGGGTCGGCTATACAATGCTGGGTATAGCAGATGTTTTCAATAACAATTTTGAGGATGCAGCCGGCGCTTTCAAGTTAGCGGCAAGGGACGTCAAGCCTCCTGACGCAAACCTGTTTAAGAGCGTAGTCAGCCTGATGGGAAGGCAAAAGGCCGGGTTTTCACATGCCGCATCCGAAATTATCCGCCAGATGGAAGAAGCGCCCGGAAAACAGTGAGGTAATGAAGGTTGGAAATAATAGCAGCGCTTATTTTCTTAATGCTCGGCGCCAGCGTGGGCAGCTTTCTTAACGTGGTAGCCGACCGGGTTCCGCAGGGTAAATCGATAGTTTCGCCGCCCTCTCACTGTTTTGGCTGCGGGAGAGAGTTGCAGGCCAGGGACCTGGTTCCAGTGATCAGCTATATCGTCCTAAAGGGTAAGTGCCGTTATTGCGGTGCGGAAATCCCCATCCGGTCGATGCTGCTGGAGCTGATAACCGGCCTGCTTTTTATGCTGGCTTACATCCGCTTCGGTATAACATGGCAGCTTGCCGCAGCGGTTATATACTGCTCGATATTCGTGCTGCTGGCAATTGTTGACATGGAAAGACGGTCCATTCCCCTGATTATTATTCTACCGTGTATTGCAGCGGCATTGATTATCGATTTAGTAAATACTTGGTTCTCATTCTCCCCCGATATATTCAGTGCGCTGGCAGGTGCGGCAGTCGGACTGGCATTGTTCCTGCTGGCCTGGGGCGTGCCGCTGCTGTTCAAGAAGCACATGATTGACCGGACCGACATACTGCTGGCTGGCCTGGCCGGCCTGGCGGTCGGATTTCCCCTGACAGGAGCAGCCATATTGCTGGCGGCCCTGGCCGGCGGCCTGGCTGCAATAGCCCTCCGGCTTATTAAGGGTAAAAAGATAACCGAACTGGTGGCCTTCGCTCCGTACATGGCCTTTGGAGCGCTGGCCGTAATCTTCTTTAACGATGCACTTTTATATCTATTGAAAGCAATTTTTAGTTGAGCGAAACAGCTTTGGGGCTATCCATTTTTCCGCCTAAAATTTTCAAATTTTCGCGATTTTTTGTATCTGATAAGGGTATTGACATATATGCGTTTATGTGATAATTTAAAAAACGTCCCAAGTAATCAAAGTTGGAACGGGGAGGCAGGGGACCCTAGCGCAAGGTAGGCGAAGGCTGAATAGTGCGAGGGGGAAGATGAGGAACCGGGAAACTGAGGTTACTTGGGGCTTTTTGTTTTTTGCTATTCCAGAATGGCGATAAATGGCAGGTTACGGTATTTACCCTGCATGTCCAGGCCGTAACCGACCACGAAATCGTCGGGGATCTCGAAGCCCACGTAGTCCAGAGGCACATCTATCAGCCGGCGGACCTTTTTGTCCAGCAGCGTGCAGACCTTGAGGCTGGCAGGTTTGTGCGCGGATAGATAATTCAGGATGTAGTTCAACGTCATACCCGTGTCCACGATGTCCTCAACCATTATCACGTCCCGGCCCCTGATGTCCACGTCCAGGTCCTTGGTTATCTTTATTGAGGCATCCTTTTTACCCTGCGGCGTGGAGATTGCCATGAAATCGCACTCCACCGGGATGGATATGTTCTGCATCAGGTCCGACATGAAGCAGAGGACCCCTTTCAAAATGCCGACCAGCACCGGCTGCTTGCCCTGATAGTCCTTGGAGATCTGTTTGGCCAGCGACCTGACTCTTCGCTGGATCTGAGTCTTGCTGAACAGGTACTTCTGCACACCCGTCATCTTGTTCTCGCCCAGGGGTAAAAAGCCGTATTTGGCGAATAGCTTGAGGTAGTCGACCTTGTTCAGCAGCTTAATATTGATATCAGGGTACAACTCCTTGAGCAACCTGAGCTTCCTGTTTTTCTCCGTGATGAGGCTCTGTTTGGTGGTGGTAAGCTCGATATAAAGGTTGATTTCAGGAAGATAGAAATCAGGAGTGAACATCTCGGTTATTCTGTTCTTATCCAGTGAAAGCGGGAAGGAGCGCGGCTCATAAAGCCATTCAACCTGGTAGAAATCAAGCAGCCTGGCAAATTCCTCTTCGCTGGGGTGGCTGAAACTGACCGGACGTATGGGGGAGAGGGGCAGGTCGGAGAAGCTGGTCATCTTCCGTTGCTGCGCCACATTGGTCTCATGGTGCTGGTCAAGGTACTGGTAGAGCTCCATCTTCTCCAGTGTAAGGGCTACAAGGTTGCCTACCGTGGAAATGAAATCCTTCTCGTGCGGCTTGAACTGCCTTTTTTCACGGGTATAGACCCTGATTTCACCCACAACCTCCCCGTTCTGTATGATGGGCGCGCCCATCATTGACCTGATCTTTTCTTTTTCGGCCTGCTCGGGGAACTGAGTCCTGTTATCAACCAGGCAATCCTCCACCGTTACTATCTTGCCGTCGAGAATTTCCGGATAGCTCTTGCGTGCGTCCAGGATTCCTTTGCGCAGGTAAAAATCGCTTAGCCCGTAAGACCCCAGTACATCGAGGTATTCACGTCGCGGATTGAGCAGCATGATGGCGCAGCCTGTTGCCTGCAGGGCCCTGGCCGTGCTGGCCGATACAGAGTTTGCCAGCTTCTTCAGAGGCAGCCCGCCATTTACAGCTTTAGCTATTTGTTTAAAGGCAAGCGAACATCGGTTCTCAACGGCATCCATGCCTCTTCCACCTCTCTTCAGCCCGGATCAATTCATCCGCACTTAGTATAACCACAACTTGGACAGATATGACAACCTTCCTGATAAACCAGCAGATTACCGCAGTCCGGGCACTGGCCCGTAGAGTTTCCGCTTGAATTCATGCTGACGTCACTTTCGGACGTAATATCATCCTCTTTTTTGGCATATTTTTCCAGTACGCTGCCTATGGCATCGGCGCAGGATAACACGGCGCGGCCGCTTTCCCAAGAGACTGACGGGCAGCGTATGGCCCGTAACTGCTTTACTACCGAGCTGACATCAATTCCGGAGCGGAGAATAAGCGATATCAACCTGCTGGTAGCCTCCAGCTGTGCCGAAGCGCAGCCGCCTGCTTTGCCCAGGCTTGAAAAGACTTCACAGATTCCTTTGTCGTCAAAGTTGACCGTCACGTAAATATAGCCGCATCCTGTGGTGACCCTCTCGGTAATGCCCCTGGTGATCTTGGGCCTCTGGCGCGGCGCCGGCTTGGCCTCGGCCTCTGCTTCGGCCTTCTTATCTTCGGTGCGAGCTTTCTGCCCTGTGTCCAAGACCTGGGAGTCGCGGCTCCTGTCCCGGTAAATCGTTATGCCTTTGAGTCCCAGCTTATAGGACAGCAAATATACATTTTTAACATCCTCCAGCGTGGCTTCATAAGGCAGATTGACCGTTTTGGAAACGGCGCTGTCCGTGTGCTTTTGAAAAGTGGCCTGGATTCTAACGTGCCACTCAGGTGAAATATCGTGTGACGTGACAAAAACTTCCTTGACCCACTGGGGAACGCCGGGTATGTCCGCCAGCTTTGCACCCCCGGCGAGCTTGCTCATCAGCTCGGCGGAGTAGAAGTTCTCCTGGCGCGCCACATTATCGAAAGCAGGATTGGTTTCAACCAGCCGTTCACCGTCCAGTATGTTGCGGAAATAGCTGAGGGCAAAGAGCGGCTCGATGCCGCTGGAGCATCCGGCAATGATGCTCAATGTCCCGGTGGGAGCAATGGTTGTGCGATTGGCATTCCGGACCATGGGTCCCTTATCATCAAAGATGCTGCCTTTAAAGGCGGGGAACAGGCCGCGCGACTGCCCGAGGGCTTCAGACTCCGCGGTCGCCTCTTCCGAGACAAAGCGCATCACCTTTTCTGCGGCTTGCAGCGCTTCCTCGGAGTTGTACGGTATGCGCAGTTCGATCAGCATATCGGCGAAGCCCATCACGCCCAGGCCAATCTTGCGTGTCTTGCGGGTCATTTCATCAATCTGCTTCAGAGGGAACTGGTTGACCTCGATTACGTTGTCCAGGAACCTGACGGCCAGCTTGACCGTATCCCGCAACTTGTCAAAGTCGATTTCGGCCCTGCCATTGACCTGTTTGATCATCCTGGACAAATTAATGGAGCCCAGGTTGCATGATTCGTAGGGCAATAAAGGCTGCTCGCCGCAGGGATTGGTGCTCTCGATCTTGCCCAGGTTGGGTGTGCTGTTGAACTGGTTTATCCGGTCTATAAAGATGATGCCGGGGTCTCCCGTTCGCCAGGCCATATCGACTATCTTGGTAAAGACCTCCCTGGCGTTCAGCCTGCCCTCCACCTCTTTGGTGTGTGGATTGACCAGGTCATAATCGGAGTTCTCCTGGACGGCCCGCATGAAGGCGTCGGTGACCGCCACCGAGATGTTGAAGTTGGTAAAAACCCTGGGGTCCTCTTTGGCACAGATAAACTGCAGTATATCCGGATGATCGACATTCAGTATGCCCATGTTGGCGCCCCGCCGCATGCCCCCCTGCTTGATGACGTCTGTGGCAGTATCAAAGGCGCGCATAAAGGAGACCGGGCCGCTGGCCACGCCGCCGGTCGAGCCTACCCTATCGCTCCTGGGACGCAGACGGGAGAAAGAAAAACCGGTGCCCCCGCCGCTCTTGTGGATGAGCGCGGTGTATTTGACCGCGTCAAAGATGGACTCCATGCTGTCATCGATGGGTAAAACGAAGCAGGCCGAAAGCTGGCCCAGCTCGCGGCCGGCGTTCATTAACGTGGGAGAATTGGGCAGGAAGTCCAGGGAAGTCATAGATTTGTAGAACCTTTCTTCCCAGACGCCCGCTTTAGCTTTTTTATCAAAGACCAGCTCGGCGGAAGCGATATGCTTGCTTACGCGGTGGAAGAGCTCTTCAGGTGTTTCAACCGCGTTTCCGCGGCTATCCTTCTTAAGGTAACGTTTCTTCAATACCACCAGGGCGTTCTCGGACAGGGTAAGCCTGGTTGGAGGAGCTGGGCTTTCCGTTTCCTCCCGGACACCGGTTTCAGGTTTTATGGGTTCTTTAGCTTCAGCCCTGGGTTTTAATGCGGGCCTCTCGGCTTCGACCCTGGGGGCCGCGACAGGTCTCTCAATTTCCGTCCTGGAGGCGACAGCGGCTTTTTCAGCTATGATCTGGTCCACCACCGACTCAATTTTATCCTTGCCGGGCGGCCGAACTGACGATGACGCGACAAGGTGCTCCATGCCCGGCAGTGCTGGCTCTACTCTCAGGGGTTTGGTCTGTTCTTCTAAAGCCATATCTCTCTCCAATTTAGCTAGTACCTGTTCGGTCAATTCTTCCTGTTCATGCCTGTTGGTCAGTCCCATAGTCTGTGTGTAGGTAAACACGGTCTTGGCAACATAGTTGCGGACCGCGGCCGATAACTGGTGATCAGACTGTTTATTTGCCATTAGGCTGCCTGTTCCTGTTGCGCAGCTTTCTCCCGGAAGTTTCCTCAGCATGCAATAAGGGAAGCTGTCCGTCCAGTGGAGCGCCCAGCTTGTTTTCTATCAGTGTGTCAACGGCCTGTTTCAGCGTCCCGATATCCGTGAACTCGTAATAGACGCTGGCAAACCTGATGTAGGCGATATGGTCGATATCGGCCAGCTTGTTGACTACAACCTTGCCGATAAGGGAGCTGGCAATCTCAGGCTTGCCCAGGCTGTATAAGTACGATTCTATAGTGTCGACCGCTTTCTCTATCGTTCCGGTAGGCATAGGCCTCTTCTCACATGCTTTACGTATGCCTGCAAACAGCTTTTCCCGGTCGAATTCTTCCCTTCTGCCGTCCTTTTTTATCACGAACAGGCTTCTGTTCTGCAGCCTTTCGTAGGTGGTGAAGCGGCTCTTACACTTAATACATTCACGCCTGCGCCTGATTTCACCTTCCAGACTGCGTGAATCAATTACCTTCGATTCCGGCTCGCCGCAAGCAGGACACTTCATCGTGCAACACTACCACATGTGGTTAAGGTGGATACTAGCACAATATATAGTGACAGTCAATGGGCAGCGAGACATAATAAAACAGGGCGGAGAAATTTTCACCGCCCTGTTTTATTACAGGTTGATATCCGGGATTTACCGGGATATCCTGCTCATATCTGCCATACGCGGTGCAGCCGCTTGTGCATTGGGATAACGCGTGCCTCTCCTCAAGAATGAGGGTACATCGAGACTGTCTTCGGTAGCACCTCGCAGCAGTCTGCGCAGTTCGACCTCAGTTGGAACGCCTGAACCATACTGTGCAGTGAATCCGGTGGCAATGATGGTGATCTGGACCTCATCTTCGAGCTGCGGGTTGAATACCACGCCGAAGATGATATTGGCATCGGGATCCACTGATTGGGCTATTACGTCAGCAGCTTCGTTGCACTCGAAGAGCGTCAGGCTGCTGCCGCCGGTCACGTTGAACAGTACACCCTTGGCGCCGCTGATGGAAACGTCCAGCATTGGGCTGGCCAGAGCAGCTTTGGCGGCTTCAACAGCCCTGTTGCTGCCCTTGCCGTGGCCGACTGACATCCAGGCCGGTCCTGAGTTCTTCATGATGGCCCTGATGTCTGCAAAGTCCAGGTTGATCAGGCCCGGTACGGTCACAACCTCTGCGATGGCCTGGACACCCAGCCTCAATACGTCGTCGGCCAGCCTGAAGGCATTATCCACGGTGGTCTTGTTGTCGCACAGCTCGATGATGCGGTCGTTGGGGATGATTACCAGTGTGTCGACCTTATCGCAGAGCTGGAGGATGCCTTCCTCGGCTACCTTCATGCGCCTTGCGCCCTCGAAGGCGAATGGCTTGGTCACAATGGCGATCGTCAGAGCACCGGATGACCTGGCCACCTCGGCCACGACCGGTATGCTGCCGGTGCCCGTTCCGCCGCCCATGCCTGCGGTAATGAAGACCATATCCACGCCGGTCACTACTTCTTGGATTGCCTGGCGGCTTTCCTCGGCCGACTTCCTTCCTACGTTATGGTCGCCGCCGGCTCCCAGGCCGCGGGTGAGCTTCTCACCCAACTGAATGCGGACGGGGACCTCGGCCAAAGCCAGCGCCTGGGCATCAGTGTTCATGCAGATGAACTCCACGCCCTTGATGCCCTCGCGTACCATACGCGTGATGGCGTTTGAACCGCCGCCGCCACAGCCTATGGCCTTGATCTTAGCCGGCGCAGTAGAAAACATTGATTTAGACATACTTTTCATACCCTCCTGCAATTTCTACTAGTACGTTATTTTTTATGCCCCGAAGAATTTTTTCAGCATGCCCATCACGTTGCCGACAGATGATGAGCCGGCCTTGGCGCCTTCCTTGGCTTCCCAGGTCGGTTTGCCTCCGGTCTTGATAGCCCAGAGCAACAGGCCGACGCCGGTAGCGTTGGCAGGATCATGAAGGACATCTGTAATGCCGTAGACCCCCATAGGTTCGCCGATGCGAGTGGGGATGCGGATGGTGCCGCGGGCCAGTGATTCCAGTCCATTCATCTTGGCCCCGCCGCCTGTCATTACCAGGCCGGCCGGTGCCAAGGAAGCGTAGCTGGTATCCGGCATTTCAAGCAGGATCAACCTGAGCAGCTCCTCCATGCGATCCCTGAGGATATTGCACAGATCCCTGTATGAAACACTGTGGCCGTCCTCCACCGTGAGGGTGGAGCCTTCATCCTTCGATGCCGTCTCAGGATAAACGTTGCCGTACTTCTTCTTCATGGCCTCCGCAATTTCAAAGGGAAGGCCTAAGCCGATAGACAGGTCGCTGGTGAACTGGTAACCGGCTACCGGTATGATGGAGGTGTGATAGATGCTGCCGTCCTTGAAAACGGCAATGTCAGTGGTGCCTCCGCCGATATCGGCCATTATTACACCTATTTCCTTTTCTTCCGGCGTCAGTACGGATTCGCCGCTGGCCAGGGGTTCGAGCACCAGGTCATCGATTTCCACGCCAACGCTGCGAACACATTTGACCAGGTTCTGCACCGAAGCAGTGGAAGCGGTGATGATGTGGGTTTCGACATCCAGCCTGAAACCGTGCATGCCCACAGGGTTTTTGATCCTTTCCTGCGTGTCCAGGCTGTACCCACGCGGTATCTGGTGAAGTATCTTCCTGTCGTCCGGGATGTTGATGTTCTTGGCGGACGACAGCACCCTGGCCAGGTCATCCGACCTTACCAGGCGGTCGGTCCTCGGAATAGCCACAACGCCGTGGCTGTTCAGTGAGCTGATATGCTGTCCGGTCACGCCGATGTAGGCCGACTCGATCTTTACACCGCTGGCCTGCTCGGCGCGCTTTACGGACTCTGCAACCGAGTCCCTGGCTTCCTCGACATTGACCACCATGCCTTTATGCAGTCCATGTGAAGGAACCTGGCCCACTCCAAGAACCTGGAGCGCTCCGCCGGAATCAAGTGTAGCCACAATAGTACATATCTTTGTGGTGCCCACATCGATGCCGGTGATAAGTTTTTTTACCATGTTATCCATGCCTCCTTAGATTTAATGATTCGCAAGCTTGGGGTTACTTGTAGCGCTGACCTGCGCTATAAGAAATAAAGGATAGCGATTGCGACGATCAAACTGACGAAAACTATTCCGTCAAAGACCATTCCCCCGAATACCGTCAAGAGCTTCTTGTCGGTATGCAGGATCATGCCGAATCTTTTGAGTACTCCTATCATTTAATTCGCCTCCTGCTATTTATAGTCTCTGCGCGACACGGAGTTTGGCGCTCCGGCCGCGTGGATTTCTTTCAATCTCAGAGTCAGTGGGTACAACGGGATGTTTATCGACCAATATAACTGTGGGTTTGTGATTGCAACGACATTCGGGAAGGTTAGGCGGGCAGATGCAGGACCTGGATTCGCGGAGCAGGAAATTCTTAACGATGCGGTCTTCCAGCGAGTGATAGCTGATGACCGCCAGCCTGCCGCCCGGGGCCAGGCATTTTATGCTCTGCTCCATTGCTGAGGTGAGGTGCTCCAGCTCACGGTTGACCGCTATACGCAGGGCCTGGAAGGTCCTGGTGGCAGGATGTATCCTGCCGTAACGGTCGCCTACAGCCGTAGCCACTATGGTTGCCAGGTCGGCAGTATCCGCTATGGGCCTGTGCCTGACGATATACTGGGCTATTTTTCTGGCAAGCGGCTCTTCACCGTAAATAAGGATGAGCTTTGCCAGCTTCTCTTCGGGCATCTTGTTGACAATATCAGCCGCGGTCAGCTGTTCATCGGGGTTGAAACGCATGTCAAGCGGGCCGCTGGTCTGAAAACTGAAACCTCGCTCGGGACTGGAAAGCTGCAAAGAAGACAGGCCGAGGTCAAACAGGATGCCATCGGCAGGTGAGAAGTGGGTTTCTTTGCAGATACGTTCCAGGTTGAAGAAATTGTCGTTGATAATGATGGTGCTTTCGAAGTAGTCGTAAAGATTGTGCTGGGCGATGCGAATTGCTTCCGGGTCTGAATCTATGCCGAGCAGCTCGCCTCCCGGCTGGCAGCGGGTAACTATCTCCAGCGCATGTCCACCGCCGCCCAGCGTGCAGTCGATAAAACGTTTGCCCGGCTTGACGTCCAGTGCCTCGATTACCTCGGAGACCAGGACGGGCGTGTGGACCATTCTGTCCAATACCAGGCTCATCTGCGTTCCTCCAGGCTGTCCATCATGTGCCTGGCATCGTCTATCGAGAGCCTGCCGTTCTTCCAGGAATCAGGATTCCAGATCTCAAAATAATTGTTTACTCCGGCTATAACGGCGCTGTTGCCGATGCCGCACCGCTCCCTAAGCATGCCGGGCAGCGATATCCTGCCCTGATTATCTATAGTGACCTCATTGGCGTTGCTGAAGATGAAGCGGTTGATCTGTCTTTCCTTATCAGACATGAGGAAGCCGCCGGGCGCCTGGCTGGCCGCCAGCTTGGCCCAATCGTCCTTGGTATAGGCCGTGACGCAGTTGCCGGCCACAATAGTAAGGACCAGGCCGTCGTCTATATCCTTGCGGAATTTAGGGGGCAAAGGCAGACGGCCCTTATTATCTATTTTGTATTCGTATTCACCGACAAACATTGTTGCTTAACACTTCCGGCCAATTTATGCCGGTACGGCTTCTCTCTCGATCTCTCCTTCAATATTCTTTATCAGGCTCCAGTCCAGGCTGGCCAGCTGTTGAAGAGGCAGGCACAGCGCATGGTGGGGATTAAGCGAGTAGTGGGCGATCCCGCTGGAGAAATATTGTTCATTTACCATGCCTGTATCTATTAATTCCTTTAATATCTGGCGCAGGTGCTGCCGGGTTATATCCAGTACATGTGCTATGCAGTCAATATTGAACTTTGCCTGGGGGTGCTTTCCCCAGAACAGAAGCAGCTTAAGTTTGAGTCCCGTAAATTCGTTCTCTTTCAAGAACTCGTATATGTCCTGGTACTTCAAACTATCGCCTGCATAGTCAATTACCATAATTAGTCCCCTTTTTTACCACTTTTTACCACTATGCCCCATTATTGACACTTTTATCCCCACTTGTCAATAGCCTTTTAGGGAAACTTTGCCCTGTTTTGGGGTATAGGCCATGCTCTCTAAATTTGAACGATTGTTTTAATGACACAATTTGTGGATTGGATGGGCGCATGGACACAACATGTTGTGGGCTATGGCGGATCCCATGAAAACATAGCCTGCATTCAGCTATCAGGTCGTGGGATTTTGTGGTTGGAGATAGGTATGGTAGAATTACCTGCCCGTTTGGGTATCTAAGAGAATCGGATCATGCAGCGTATAGACATACTTACCCTTTTCCCTGAAGCCTTCTCCGGCTATCTGCAGCACAGCATCGTGGGCAGGGCTGTGGAAAAGCGTGTGGTGGATGTGCGCCTGCACAACATCAGGGACTTCACGCGCGACAGCCACCATACCGTCGACGATTATCCCTATGGCGGCGGAGCAGGCATGGTGATGAAACCCGAGCCCATCTTCGAGGCGGTGGAGTCACTGAAAAAGGAGATCAGCGGAGATAATTATCCGGTCATTCTGCTGACTCCGCAGGGCAGGTTGCTTAACCAAAAGGTTGCACAGGCACTGGCTGTCGAGCCGAATATTGTCCTGATATGCGGTCATTACGAGGGCGTGGATGAGAGGGTATCCAAATACCTGGTCAACGATGAAATCAGCATTGGGGATTATCTGCTGAGCGGTGGCGAGTCGGCAGCCATTGTGATGGTTGACTGCCTGGTCAGGCTGATGCCGGGCTCGATTGGGTCCAACGCCTCGCTCACTGAGGAATCGCATGTAGAGAACCTGCTGGAGTATCCCCAGTATACCAGGCCGCCGGAGTACAGGGGATGGAAAGTGCCCGATGTGCTTCTCTCCGGCAACCACAAGGAAGTTGCCAGGTGGCGAAGAGAGCAGAGCGTATTGAGGACTGCTCAAAGGAGGCCGGACTTGCTGGAAAAAGCCGTGCTTACAGATGCAGACTACAGGACAATCAAAGCAGCAGGTATAATAAATAACTGATATATATAAATAAGGAAAGGACTGAGATGGACATCAAGACACTAGGCAAGACCAAGGTAAATGCGAATTTGCCGAAGATAGCCACAGGCGATAACGTTCGAGTGAGCTTTAAAATAAAGGAAGCGAATAGAGAACGTGTCCAGACATTCCCGGGCATGGTCATCAAGATTGCCAAGGCCGGTGCAGGCGGCAACTTCACGGTCAGAAGGGTGACCTCTGGAATAGGCGTGGAGCATACCTTCCCCCTGGCCTCGCCTCTGCTGGAGAAGATCGAAGTGGTCAGGCATGGCAAGGTACGCCGCAGCAAACTTTACTACATCAGAAGGCTGAGCACCAAAGAGGCCAGGCTCAAGGAAAGGCGGGAAAGGGTTGCTGAGGCTACTGCCCACATGACTCCCGAGGGGGAGATCGTGATGGAACCCGAAGCGGAGCAGCCTGCGGATTCAACGCCTGAATCCAAATAACCAGTTCCATTTGGATGAAATATGCTGAGGTGGCCGTCAACGCACCCGGCGGCCATCGTCACGCTTTCACTTATTCATTACCGGAGACGCTGGAGGCACGGGTTGGGTATGGGGTGCTGGTACCGTTCGGCCCCAGGACGCTGCAGGGTATCATCGTCAAGCTGACGGACTATTCTTCTTTCCCGGAAACGAAAGATATCGCTGGCCTGATTGAACCTGGCATCTCAATTTCTCCGCAGGCGATCGATCTGGCGCAGTGGATCGCCGATTATTACGTATCCCCTCTATTTGCCGCCGTGGCTCTGATGCTGCCCCCGGCATTTGAAAGCGGCAAGGTAATCAAGCCCAAACTCGTCAGGTACATACGCTTGAATCCAGGTGCAGACCCTGCCGGAGATGCGGAGGCCCGGCTGAGGAAAAAGCGGGCATTCAAACAGGCCAGTGTGCTGGAACTGCTGGCTAAAAAAGGCACCATGACGATTCAGGGCGTGGAGAGGCAGGCAGGCTGCGGGAGCAATACAATCAACGCCCTGCTTACGGCCGGGCTGATACAACAGGACATAGTCCAGCAGTCCAGAGACCCTTTATCCCGCCTGGATCTTCCGCTGGAGCTGCCTCTGACCTTTACGGACAGTCAGGCCTCGGCCTGGTCGCATATCCGTGCCTCGCTCGCACGGAAAGACAGCAGCAATGAAAGCCGGGTTTTCATGCTGCACGGCGTGACGGGTAGTGGAAAGACGGAGATCTATCTGCGCGCCCTGCAGGAGACAGTCCGTATGGGCAAGAAGGGCATCTGCCTGGTGCCGGAAATAGCCCTGACCGCGCAGACCATCGACCGTTTCTTTGCCAGGTTTCCCGGCAGGGTAGCGATTTTGCACAGCAAGCTGTCCATCGGCGAGCAGTATGATGAGTGGCAACGCATCCAGCAGGGCCATTTCGACGTTGTCATCGGCCCGCGCAGCGCTGTATTCGCTCCACAGCCGGACATAGGATTGATTATAGTGGATGAGGAGCATGAATGGGCTTACAAGCAGATGGAGAAGACGCCGCGCTACCACGCGCGTGACGTGGCGCTCAAGCTGGCTGAGCTGAGTGGCGCCACGGTGATACTGGGCAGCGCCACCCCCAACGTATGCACGTACTATAAGACAATGGATAACGAATTTGAGCTCATCGAGCTCAAGGAGCGCGTCACTCCCCAGGGTGATGCATCATTGCCGGAGGTCGACATCGTAAACATGCGGGATGAGCTGAAGGCGGGCAGCAGGGGAATCTTCAGCCGCCGGCTGAAAGACGGCATCGGATCTGCGCTGGATAGAAACGAGCAGGTGATACTATTCATTAACAGGCGGGGCTCGGCCAATTTTTTACAGTGCTGGGACTGCGGCTACGTGCCGAGTTGCAAGAGATGTGCCGTGGCCCTGACCTATCATGCCGCCGGCGATAGGTTGATCTGCCATCACTGCCGGCGGGTTTATTCCATGATAAAGAAATGCCCCAACTGCTCCAGCACAAGGATTAAGTTTTCAGGCATCGGTACCGAGACGGTGGAAGCAGAGTGCCACAGGCTTTTCCACTCTGCCAGGGTGATACGTTTCGACAGCGATACCATGGCCAGGACGAAGGAATATGAAAGGACGGTGAGAAGCTTCAATCGCCACGAGGCCGACATACTCGTGGGAACGCAGATACTGGCCAAGGGGCTGGATTTCCCCTCCGTTTCGCTGGTCGGGATCGTGAATGCCGATACGGGGCTGAACCTGCCCGATTTCAGGGCCAGCGAGCGCACTTTTCAGCTTTTATGCCAGGTGGAAGGCAGGGCGGGCAGGGGTCTGGTGCCCGGCCATGCTGTTATTCAGACGTACAATCCGGAGAACTACGCAATTAAATATGCGGCCCTGCATGACTACGCCGGATTTTACCAGCACGAGATTGAATACAGGCGCAGCTTCGGCTATCCGCCTTTCAGCCGCATGGCCCGAATGGTCTACAGCCATTATAGGGAGGAGAAATGCAGGGGCGAGGCCGAACGGGTGGCCGGGCTGGTCAGGACGAAGATTGCTGAAACCGGAGAGGCAGGATTCAAGCTCATCGGCCCGGCGCCGGCCTTCATCGCCAGGTTGCGCAGGCGTTTTCAGATGCAACTGATTATTGTGGGGCAGGAAGTTCAGGATATAATAAAGGATATGGAGCTGCCCAACGGGTGGATTTTGGACGTAGACCCGGTGGGTATGGTTTAATGATTTACCATGGCGATACTGAAAATCCGTACAAATCCCGACCCGGTGCTCAGGAAAAAAAGTAAAAAAGTGACGGCCATCGATGCTTCCGTCCAGAAACTGATCGATGATATGGCTGAGACGCTGGATGCGGCCAACGGGGTCGGGCTGGCGGCCAATCAGGTGGGCGTTCCTCTGCGCATCGCCCTTGTCCAGTTGCCCGACGAGGAAGTACAGGTGTTCATCAACCCGGAAATAGTAGAAAGGAAGGGCGAAAGGCTGGTCATGGAGGGTTGCCTGAGCATACCTGGCTACCAGGCTGAGCTGTGCAGGTCGGAATCAATAAAGGTACGTGCACGTGACCGGCATGGCAAACTGGTGCGCAAGAAGGCCACAGAGCTACTGGCGCAGGTGCTGGAACACGAGATAGACCACTTAAACGGAATACTGTATATAGATTATCTGGACGATAACGCCACGCTTATCAAGACCGACACCGGGTATAAAGAGTAACAGACCTTTTTGCTACCCGGTCCAATCCATTTCTACCACGAATTTGCCTGTCCAGTTCTCCATTGATACGGGATAAAAGCCCGGTGCATCCTTGGTTATATGAAAGTCGACATTTTGCGTCTGTCCCGGTCCCAGGGTTATGTCCTGCTGGCACTCCGAGATGCCCTTTATCCGCACCACCAGCGTGTGAGTGCCTGAGACCTCGCCGACATTGGTAACAGAGGCGGTAACCGTCACCGCCTGACCCTGCCTGACGCGCTCGGGGCCCACGGAGAAATTGCTTACTATGAAAGACGGCGGGGCCAGCGGTATAACCGTGAAGAAGCCTCCCAGTCCGTCTATATCAGCGTAGTAGTCGCCGGCCACGTCCTTGACCACCGTGAAGCTGGCTGCCTGGCTGGCGCCCGGAGGAAGCGTCATGTCGCTGATGTTCTCCACCACACCTGAGATCCTGAGCACCACGCTGTACTTACCGGTCTGGATTCCATTGTTCAGTACGATAACGCTTACATTAATCGGCTCTCCCACCTTGACACTATTGGGAGTTATTATCAGGTTGCTCACCGCGAACTTGGGCATGGTGGCGGGGGCGCCCGCGCCCGGAGCCGGGGGCTGCATGCCCGGCTGAGGCGGCGCCTGCATGCCGGGGGCCATTGGTGCCTGCATCGGAGGTGGCATCCCCGGCTGGCCCGGAGCCTGCATGGGCGGCGGCATTCCCGGCGCACGAGGTGCCTGCATGCCCGGAGGCACCGGCGCCTGTGGCCTCATGCCCGGAGGCATTACCGGTCCTCCCGGCATACCGGGTACCGGCGGATGGCCAGGGCCTCCCTGCGGAGGCATGCCAGGTGGCATTCCTGGCGGCATTCCCGGCATGGACGGAGGCTGTCCTCCAGGCGGCACAGGACCCTGAGGCGGGAACTGCGGCCCCCTCATAGGCGGCTGCATTCCCGGAGGCATTCCCGGCTGGCCTGGCTGGAAAGGCGGCTGTGCGCCACCCGGTCCCTGAGGATACGGCGGCTGCATACCGGGCATCCCCGGCATCCCCGGCATACCAGGCATCCCTGCCATACCGGGCATCTGCATATCCTGCGGAGCACCGGGCTGACCCGGTTGACCGGGCTGCCCGGAATCAGACATGCTCATAAGAAAATTATCCGGCATACCGGCCATTCTGGGGCGTCCGCCCGGTCCCATGGCAGCTTCCGCACCGGGCTTAGCGCCTTTACCTTTCTGCTTACCTTTGGCTTTGGCCTGCTCCATCCCGGGTGCACCCTTCTTCTTAGGCTTGGTGACCATCAGGACGATCATCATGATGATTACGCCCAGGACGATGCCGAAGAATCCCCATAGATACGGTGGGAACATGTCGAACATACCGCCTCCCTTTACGGTGAAGGAGCTTGATAGATCTCCCACCGTCACTTCGTAGGTGCCGGGATCGCCGGCATTGACCTGGAAAACTATATCCTTACTGCTGGAAGCGTCAAGTGTGATCAACTGGGGCGTGCCGGCGGACTTGCCGTTTATCTTCACACCAAAGGAATAAGATATCGGGTCCGTAGTGGTGTTGGTCGCCCGCACCTTTACAGTTACGGGGTCGCCTTTATTGACCTCGCTGGGAGAGATGAAGGGCACTCCCTTGGTCAGGGTTATGCCCGCGGGCAGGGTGGAGACGTTGTCTGTTGCCAGCACCTTCACATCCGTCGGCCCGCCGAATGCGATCAACGGCTGTATTTCGTGTAAATTACGGTCGGACGAGCATGAATTGCTTGCGAAAACGGCGACGGGGCTAACAACTACCATCAGTGTCATGAGGGCAATCGGTAACGACAGTAGCAATCTTTTCATCAGATTGAGCCTCCGAAATTTTAGACACATATAACCTTTGTAATACTCTACTCTAAAATTACATGTAAATCAATATCATTTTAATCGCCGCCGCCTTTCTCAATTTCCTCCAATCGCGCCTCGTCCAGGCCGAAATAATGAGCGATCTCGTGCTTGACCACGCGGGCTACTTCTTCCTGCAGCTCGGCACTGTTGCGGCACTCGGACTCCAGCGGCCCCTGGAATATGGTGATCCGGTCAGGCGGAACCAGGTTATAGCGCTGGTCTCGCTCCGTCCTGGGTGTTCCCTCGTAGAGGCCGAGCAGGTCGTACTTGTCTCGAAGCCGGAGTTTTCTTATCTGGCTCCTGCTCGGCCAGTCCTGTACGACAATCTCGATGTTTTCCAGCAGGTCCTGGAACTCGTCCGGTATGCCCTGAACGGCGCGGAATACCAGCTCTTCGAACTCGCCTCTTTCCATCAGCTCAATGATACCAGTTTTGACTTTTCGCTATCTATTAAATTTCCGCGCTGAGTTAGATATATTGACGGAAAGCAAATTCAAAGGTTAAAATTTGACCTATTATGAATGCTTCGAACAGGTATAATCCCCAGGAGATCGAGAAGAAGTGGCAGGACAGGTGGGCGGCCGATCATCTGTATGAGGTAAAAGAGGATGATCCCAGGCCCAAGTTTTACGCGCTGACCATGTTCCCCTATACCTCCGGCGACCTGCACATAGGTCACTGGTATGCCATGGCGCCGTCGGACGTCTATGCCAGGTTCAAGATGATGCACGGTTTCAACGTGATGCATCCCATGGGATTCGACGCATTCGGATTGCCCGCCGAGAACAAGGCCATTCAGACAGGCATCAGCCCGGCCGAGTGGACCATGAAGAATGTGGAGAATATGCGCCGGCAGCTGCGCACTATCGGCGCCATTTATGACTGGAGCCGCGAGGTGGTCACCTGCCTGCCGGACTACTATAAATGGACGCAGTGGTTTTTCCTCAAGCTTTACGAAGCGGGCCTGGCCTACCGCGGCATGGGCACGGTCAACTGGTGTCCCAGGTGCCAGACGGTGCTGGCCAATGAGCAGGTATCGTCCGAGGGCCTTTGCTGGCGTTGTGACAGCATCGCCGAAAAGAAGCAGCTCGAGCAGTGGTTCTTCAAAATCACCAAGTATGCCGACGAGCTGCTCGAGTTCAAGGACATTGACTGGCCCGAGCGCATCAAGATCATGCAGACCAACTGGATAGGCAAGAGCTACGGCGCTGATATAAGCTTCGGCCTGGATCACCCGGGCGTTAGAGAAAAGGAGATAAGGGTCTTCACCACGCGTCCGGATACCGTCTACGGCGTTACCTTCTTCGTGATGGCGCCGGAGCATCCGCTGGTGCCGGCGCTGACCACACTGGAGCACAGGAAAGAGGTGGAGGCCTATATACGCAACGCCCAGCGGCAGACGGAGTTTGAAAGGACGGCGGCCGAGACCGAGAAGACCGGCGTCTTCCTGGGCAGCCATGTCATCAACCGCGTCAACGGAGAGAAGGTGCCGATTTATATAGCCGACTATGTGCTTCCTCAGTACGGCACGGGCGCCGTCATGGGCGTGCCGGCGCACGACCAGCGCGACTTCGACTTCGCCAAGAAGTACGGCATTCCCATAAGAATTGTAGTGGCGCCGGATGACTGGGACGGCAAGGACCTGGAGATGGCGCACGTCGAAGGCGGCCGCATGGTCAACTCCGCCCAGTTCAACGGGCTGACGGACGTGCAGATGGTTGACGCCATCTGCGAGTATTTGGCGGGCAAGGGCTGGGGCGGCAAGACCATCACCTACCGCCTGCGTGACTGGCTTATTTCGAGGCAGAGGTACTGGGGCGCGCCCATACCCATGATCTACTGTCCCAAGGACGGCATCGTCCCCGTGCCGGAGAAGGACCTGCCGGTATTGCTTCCGCCCGATGTGGAGTTCAAGCCTACGGGCGAATCGCCGCTCAAGTACTGCGAGCCTTTTGTGAACACCAAATGCCCCAAATGCGGAGGCCCGGCCAGGCGCGAGACGGACACCATGGACACCTTCATGTGCTCCTCCTGGTACTTCCTGCGCTACACCAGCCCGCACTACGACAAATATCCCTTTGAAAAAAGCAAGCTGAAGTACTGGATGCCGGTCGACCTTTACACGGGAGGCGCCGAGCATGCCACCATGCACCTGCTTTATGCCCGCTTCTTCGTCAAGGCCATCCGGGACTGCGGCATTGTGGACTTCGACGAGCCCTTCATCAAGCTGTTCAACCAGGGCATCATCGTCAGCTCGGGCGAGAAGATGAGCAAGTCCAAGGGCAACGTTGTTACGCCCGACGATTACGTGGGCGACATGGGCGCCGATGCAGTGCGCCTGTATCTCATGTTCGTAGGGCCCTGGGAGCAGGGGGGCGACTGGAGCGACAAGGGCATAGTAGGCATGAGTCGCTGGCTCAACCGCATCTGGAACCTGGTGACGTCTGAATATAAAGTCAAAGCTGTGGAGGCGGAGAGCGAGAAAGAGTGCAGGCGGGCCATGCACAAGACCATCAGGAAGGTCTCCGAGGACATGGAGCGCTTTCACTTCAATACCATGCTGGCCGCGCTGATGGAATATACCAACATGCTTTCCAGGATACTGGAGGCCGGGTCGGTATCAGACGCCACCTGGAAGGAGGCCGTGAAGATACTGCTGGTGCTGGTTGCGCCCTCGGCCCCTCACATAGTCGAGGAGCTGTGGGCCGGCCTGGGCTATCCCTACAGCATACACAACCAGAAATGGCCGGCCTGGGACCCGGCGCTGGCTGCGGACGAAGAGGTCACTCTTGTGGTGCAAGTCAACGGCAAGGTGCGTGACAAGCTGGCCGTGCCCGCGTCCATCAGCGAGGAAGAGGCCAAGAAGACGGCTTTCAGCCAGGAGCGCATCAAGTCCTATATGGAAGGCAGGACCATAGCCAAGACCATCTACGTCCCCGGCAAGCTGCTTAACATAGTGCTGAAATAAAATAGTCGCCCTGAGAGCTTTAGAATATGTCCCCGGCGACATGCGAGGTGATGTCATGCTCGAATCATTAATGACCGATAAACAGAAGGCCTTGCGTGAAGAGGTGCGCGCCTACGTAAAAACAGTCCCCCGCCAGCTCCTGCTGGACATGGACGCCGACAAGGTCAGGTACCCGCGGGAGTACGTAGTCGGGCTGGCCAAGAAGAACCTGCTCGGCCTGCGCTTTTCCAAGGACTACGGCGGCAGGGGGCTCAAGTGGGTGGATGAGATAATAGCGCTGGAGGAGATAGGCGTGCTCGGCATGTCGCTGGGCTGCCTGTTCTCGCTGGTCAGCATCGTGGGCGAGGCGCTGGACGTCTTCGGCACGGACGCGCAGAAAAAGAAGTACCTCGAGCCGCTGCTCAAGGGCAAGATATTCTGCGCCGAGGCGCTGACCGAGCCGCGCGGGGGGTCGGACTTCTTCGGCGCCACCACCACCGCCGTGCAGAAGGGCGATTATTTCATACTCAACGGGCAGAAGCGCTTCGTGGTCGGGGCAGAGGGCGCCGACATCTTCCTGGTCTATGCCAGGACGGAGGGGGCGGGCAACAAATCAATCAGCGCCTTCATTGTCGAGCGTGACCAGGGCGTTGAAGCCAAGTATGTCTATGGCCTGCTGGGCACCAGGGGGGGAGGCGCCGGCCGCCTGGTATTCAAGGACTGCAAGGTTCCCAAGGAGAACCTCGTGCTTGGTCTCAACCGCGGCGCCGATGTGTTCAACCAGATGATGATACCGGAGAGGATGACCTCGGCGGCGGGCGCCATCGGCCTGGCCAGGTCTGGACTTGAGATAGCCACCAGATACGCCAACAAGCGCAAGGCCTTCGGCCGCAAGATACGCGAGTTCGAAGGTGTGAGCTTCAGGATTGCCGAGAGCGTCACCAGGCTGGACGCGGCGCGCATGCTGATATACGGCGCGGCGGCCACGGTCGACTCCGTGGGCAGCACGGGCTATTCCCGCAGGCTGGTATCAGAGGCCAAGAAGTTCGGCACCGAGGCTGCCTGGGAGATAGTCAACAATGCCATGCAGGTGGTGGGCGGCATCGGCTACACCAACGTCTATCCCATCGAGAAAATGCTGCGCGACGCCAGGCTGATGATCATCTGGACGGGCACCAGCGAGATCATGAACCTCATCATACAGCATGAGTATTTCAGCGAGACGCTGGCCGTCACGGAGAAGATACGCAACGTCGAGGAAGATGCCCAGGAGGCGCAGGCGGCCGACGAGAAGATCTACGAATAGCGCCGCGTTGTGAAGTGGATAATACTGAGCGTCAGCATATCATTAATAACCTGGCGGACGTGCGCAGGCGTATCGCCGACGCCTGCATAAGGAGCGGAAGGCGGCTTTCCGCAGTCAGGCTGATCGCCGTGGCCAAGAACTTCCCGGCGCCTGCGGTCAGGGCTGCCATCGAGAGCGGTGCGGCGGACCTGGGCGAGAACCGTGTGCAGGAGGCCCTGGCCAAGTATCCGCTGCTGGCCGACCTAAGGGCGGGATTCAGGCTGCACTTCATCGGCCACCTGCAGTCGAATAAGGTGAAAGAGGCGCTTAAATTATTTGACATAATCCATAGCGTGGACTCGGTCAGGCTGGCTGAGAAGCTGAACGCGGGAGCGCAGAGCAGGCTGCCGGTGTTCATGGAGGTCAACCTGACGGGCGAGCAGACCAAGTACGGTTTTAAAGCGGAGGAGCTGGATGAGGCCGTCAAAGGTATAATGGCTCTGCCGAACCTGGAGGTGCTGGGCCTGATGACAATTGCCCCGCTGGTGAGCAACTCGGAAGAGGTGAGGCTTGTTTTTCGCAGCCTGAGGCAGTTGAACGAAAGATTTGATTTTAAAGAATTGTCGATGGGCATGACGGATGACTTTGAGGTGGCGGTTGAAGAGGGCGCGACCATGCTGCGCATCGGCCGCGCAATTTTCGGTGAAAGGAGCTGAGCGATGAAGGTAGCAGTAATTGGCGGCGGAACTATGGGCGAGGCCATTATCAAGAGCATATTGCGCAAGAGGCTGGCGGCCAAAGCGGACATCAGCGTGTGCGATGTCATCCCGCGGCGCCGCGATTATTTCAAGAGCAAGTACGGCCTCAAGGCTGTCAGCGACAATGCAGCTGCGGCCCGAGCCGCCGATGTCATCATACTGGCCGTCAAGCCGCAGGATATGGTTGCCACTATGGAGGGGATTGCCGGCAGCCTCAAGTCGCAGCTTGTTATCTCCATTGCCGCCGGCGTCACGCTTGACACGCTGTGCGGCAAGCTCAACTATCGCAAGGTGGTCAGGGCCATGCCCAACACGCCGGCACAGGTAGGCAGGGGCATGACGGCCTGGACGGCCGCCGGGCAGGTCGGCGAGAAGGAACAGGCCACGGCCAGGGCGATACTGCTGGCCATGGGCGAGGAGCAGTTCTTTGCCGATGAGAAGTATATTGATATGGCCACGGCCATCAGCGGCAGCGGCCCGGCCTACGTCTTCCTCTTCATCGAGGCACTGATAGACGCCGGCGTGCACATCGGCCTGCCGCGTGACATGGCCCGGAAGCTGGTGGTCGAGACCATCGCCGGCTCGGCCGAGGCCATGAAGAAGACGGCCAAACACCCGGCCGAGCTACGCAACATGGTCACATCGCCTGGCGGCACCACCGCCGAGGCCCTCTACAAGCTGGAGGTGGGAGGGATGAGGTCCCTTCTTATCTCTGCCGCAGAGGCCGCCTATAACAAGGCTAAAGCGCTGGGAGCGAAATAGCTTATATAAAAGCCTGTCGACAAAGTGAGGAGGTTGAAGATGAATAAACTGGCTTTGGCAATTCTAGCAGCTATACTGAGCACTGGACTGCTGGCATCCTGCACAAAAACCCCGCCGCAGTCGAAAATACCTGCAAAAATTGTGGTTGACAGCATAATGCTATCTCCAAAAGAGGTAGCACCAGGCCAGAAAATTACCGTTACAGCTCAGATGTCCAATGTAGGAGGATCAGCCGATAATTTTACGGCGATATTGTACGTGGACGAAGTGGAAGCAATGCGAGAAGCAATAACATTGAGCTGCAATGAAACCAGGACTCTAATCTGGGGGCTCAGTGAATCCAAGATTGGTCAGCACACGGCAAGACTGGTGTCGAAAACGGCCCAGTTCACTGTGGTTGCACCACCAGCCAGTAAGAAAGAAGGTCCTCCCGACAGCTCCTATATACAGGTTGACGGTGATGCGGGATATTATGTTGGGACGGGTGGAAAATCCTGCTTCTATATTATCAGCGTGCATAATAACCACGAAACCTGGTCGTTAAAAAACGTGAAGCTGGTTGTGCAGGGGGCAAATCAACAATGGGATATCGCAGATTTAATTGGGCCTTTGGATTCGGCTACTTTTAATAAACCTAGCTTGCCATGCGGTAGATACGGTATCAACTACGAATGGCAGGCACCGGAAGAAAAGTAATGCTATGGAAGGCTGGCGAAAAGTCGATTGTGATCGAGAAGATACCCTGGCCTTTAAGCAGGCTGTATGACAGGTTCCCCAACCGCATCTTTGCCAGCTGGTTCAAGGTAATTGCTGACGAGATTGAGAGCAGGGGCATATCAGGCAATATTCTCGATATCGGAACAGGGCCGGGCCGGCTGCCCATAGAAATAGCCAGGCGCATAAAGGACGCCAGGTTGTTCGGCCTCGACCTTTCGGATGATATGATAGCCATAGCCAGGGGCAACGCCGCCAGGGAGGGCGTCGGGGGCAGGGTGGAGTTCAAAGTCGCCAACGCCTGCGCTACGGGCTTTGAAAGCAATTTCCTGGATCTTATAGTAAGCACTGAGACGCTTCACCATATACCCAAACCCGTGGATGCCTTCAACGAGATTTACAGGGTGCTGAAGCCGGGAGGGCAGGCCTGGATATTCGACGGGCGCAGCGACGCCACCATGGAAGAATACGACCAGACGGCCAGGATGCTGGGCATCGATGCTCTGCCGCTTCCCATGCGCCTGGTTAAGAGGTTCTGGGCACACGGCCATACGGGGCTGAAGACGGCGGAATACTTCTCAGGAAAGATCGCCCGTGCTATCAGCGAGAGCCTCTTTACTAAAGCCGACATCAGGACGGAAGGCGCATTTATACGGATCGAGCTGAAGAAACCCTAAGGCCTGTCAGGCCGGCTTGCGGCAGTAGATGACGGTGCTCTTGGGGACGATGCGGTTGAGGCCGTTTTCCAGCCATTTGGTGTACCTGTGCTGCGTGTAGATATCCCAGACCAGGAACTTATAATATATAGAAGGTACAAGTGCCTTCTCGTTCTTCAGCCCGAAGAGGCCCTTCGACCACCAGTAGAAAGAGTGCAGTGCGTGCTTGTAGCGCACCGCATAAATCTCCAGCTTGAAATCCTTAAGTAAGTCCAGTATCTCCCTGTGCCTGTAGACCCTGATATGCCCGCCCGGTGTGTTGTGATAGTCGTCGGATATCTTCCAGCAGACCGACTCGGCCAGGTAGGAGGGCACGCTGACGGCCAGTATGCCGCCCGGCTTGAGCACGCGCAGCAGCTCGGACAGCGCCTTATGGTCGTCGGGGATATGCTCCAGCACCTCGGAGCAGATCACCTTATCAAACAGGGAGTTCTCGAAGGGCAGGCGGGTAATGCTGCCGGAGACCAGGTGCCACGAGCCGGCGGTCTCCGACTTCCCATCCATCTGGCCGAGCATGTAGCGGGCACGCTGCAGGCTCTGCATGTCCAGGTCCATGGCCACGGAGGTGCCCGGATTGGCCTTGGATACCTGCCAGATATGCCGGCCGTTGCCGCAGCCGGCATCAAGAATAAGTTCGCTTCCCTTGACCGGCATAAGATCAAGGTCGATGGTCAGCATCTTAAAGTATTAAAAAGCTCAGGCGGGGGTTTTGCCCGGGTGCATCTTCTTCCATTTCTCCAGGAGCTGCTCCTTGGACTCCTTATGGGCCTCATCGGCCACGCAGCAGTCCACCGGGCAGACCTCGGCGCACTTGGGCTTATCAAACCAGCCTACGCACTCCGTGCACTTGGCCGGGTCAATCACGTATATGGTTTCCCCTTCTTTGATGGCTTCGTTCTTGCATTCGGCCTCACAGGCTCCGCAGCTGATGCAGTCATCAGTTATTTTGTAAGCCATTTCTGTAAAACCTCCACAATTTATTTATATGTGCAATTAAAAACTAGGGCAGTAGTTTTCTCTTCAGTGCGGCCGCCACGTCCGGCGGGACCATGTCGTCCAGGTTGCCGCCCAGCTTGATGATCTCCTTGAGCAGGCTGGAGCTGAGGAACTGGTAGCGCAGGCTGGCCATGAAGCAGACCAGCTCGATGTCAGGCGCCAGCTTCTTGTTCATCAGGGCCATCTCAAACTCTCGCTCGAAGTCCGAGCTGGCGCGCAGGCCGCGCACCAGCACCTGGGCCTTCATCTTGCGGGCGTACTCCACCGTGATGCCGGAGTAGGATACCACCTCGACGTTCTTGTACTCGGCGACGGCCTTGCGGGCCAGCTCCACCCTCTCCTCCACAGTGAAGAGCAGGGCCTTCTGAGGTATGTCGTAGATGCCGATGAGCAGCCTGTCGAAGATTGAAGAAGCCCTCTTGATGATATCCAGGTGGCCGTTGGTAATGGGATCGAAGCTGCCGGGATAGATAGCCGTAGTCAAGCTGAGTCCTCCTTGCGGTAGATTGATATACAGGTATCGCCGTACTTCTTCTCTTTGATCCGGGACAGCCCGTCGTAGCGGTCCTCGAGAGCAGAGCGCGACGAGTGCGAGGCCAGTACTATGGAGTTGTGCGCAACCAGCTTCGAGCCGGCTATGCCGGCCAGCGTAGCGCCCAGCGTGGTATCGGCATAGGGCGGGTCGAGGAAGATGAAGTCGTAGCTGTCGCCGAGGAAGCCCAGCGCCTTGCCCACCGGGCAGCAATAAACGTGCGACCTGCCGGCGAAGCCGGTCTTCTGCAGGTTCTGCTTGATCACCTGGCAGCACCTGTTGTTCTGGTCCACGAAGTCCATCCAGCCCGCATCGCGGCTGAGCGCCTCGATGCCCAGCGCGCCGCTGCCGGCGTAGAGGTCGAGCCCTCTGTCCTGCCCGCCCGCCAGTGAGCCGAGCATGGAGAAGATGGCCTCACGCACCCTGTCGGTGGTCGGCCTGACGGCCGGACCCGGCACGGTCTTGAGTATTTGCCCCTTGGCGGAGCCGCCCGTAATACGCATTTTAGCCGATGCCCGCTGCTTTCGATCGATGGAATAATATCAGCCGGGCATTAATTATAATACTCAATAACAATCGTAAGTCAAGCTATTCAAATTGGCTTTGACACAGTTTTGACTCTTGTAATATACTAACCAATGGCTTTTTAGACAGGAGAGCTTCCAAAAGTGCTCGAACAGTTCGGTTACGTCGGAATACTGCTCATCATAGCCATACTCTTCACGGTAACCATACCTGTGTTACCCATTCTCCTGCGCTATATCAAGCTCATTCCCCACAAGAAGAACTCTGAGAAGACCGTATCCTACGAGTGCGGCATGTCCACGGTGGGCAAGACCTGGGTGCAGTACAACTTCCGCTACTACTTCTTCGCGGTGCTCTTCGTCATCCTCGATATGCTTACCATCTTCCTCTATCCCTGGGCGGTCAATATGAAGGATCTCGGCATCGGCGGGCTTGTTGCGGTTGGTATATTTTTAATCATCCTCACGGTTGGCTACATTTATGCCTGGCGCAAGGGAGCCCTGCAATGGAAATAGTCAGGCCCGACCTTTACACCCCCGAGGAAGCCGACATCGCCGAAGGCAAGCTGATCAATTCCTTCATCGAGAACTGCACCAGCCCCATACCCGACCCCGACAGGTGGCTGGATGAAGAGATACACCGCAATATATTGCTTACCAGCCTGGACATGGCCGTCGCCTGGGCCAGGCAGCGCTCCATCTTCCCGCTTATCTTCGGCACGGCCTGCTGCGCCTTCGAGATGATCGGCGCCTCCGGCCCGCGCTTCGACCTGCCGCGCTTCGGCATGGACATCATCCGCTTCTCTCCCAGGCAGGCCGACGTCATGCTCATAACCGGCACCATCACCTGGAAGATGGCCACGGCCGCCAAGATGATCTACGACCAGATGCCGGAGCCCAAGTGGGTCATCGCCGTCGGCGCCTGCGCCATCTCCGGCGGCACCTTCCGCGAGTCCTACTCCGTCGTGCCGGGCATCAACCGCATACTTCCGGTCGACGTTTACGTGCCGGGATGCCCTCCCAGGCCCGAGGCCATGATCTATGGCATCACCCGCCTGCACGCCAAGATAGTCAAGGGCACCATCGACAACCCGGGCCTATCGCTGAATAAAGAAGGAAAAGAGACAAGGTGACAACAGCGCTCAACGGTGAAGAGCTGGCAAAGAAGATAGCCGAGGCCGTACCCGGCTCGGTCGTCTCCTCCGACAAGTCGTCCATCATCATCGACGGCAAGTCGCTGCTGCAGGTGGCCGAGCACTTCAAGAACAAACTGGGCTTCGACTACCTGACCGCCGTCACCGGCGTGGACTATATAGACTATTTCGAGGTCGTCTACCGCGTCGTTTCCATGCAGCACAACCAGAGCATCTTCCTCAAGGCGCGCTGCTACACGCGGGAGGACCCGGCTCTGCCCTCGGTCACGCCCGTCTGGCGGGCGGCCTACTACCAGGAGCGCGAGATCTACGACCTGCTGGGCATCAAGTTCGAGGGGCATCCCTATCTCAAGCGCCTGCTCCTGTGGGAAGGATTCAACGGCTATCCCCTGCGGAGGGACTACCTGTAATGCCGGTTAAGACAGAATCATTTTATTTAAACGTCGGGCCGCAGCACCCGTCCACGCACGGCGTCTTCCGTCTCAGGCTGACGCTGGACGGCGAGGTGGTCGTCGACGTCGAGCCCATCGTCGGCTACCTGCATCGCGGCATCGAGAAGCTGGCCGAGACCAGGACCTACACGCAGATCATACCGCTGACCGACAGGCTGGACTACCTGGCCTCCATGACCGACAACGTGGCCTACTGCCTGGCGGTGGAGAAGCTGGCCGGAATAAAGGTGCCCGAGCGCGCCGAGTACATCCGCATCATCATCTCCGAGCTGATGCGCATCTCCAGCCACATGATGGCCGTCGGCTTCTACCTCAACGACTGCGGCGCCTTCTTCACCCCGGTGCTCTACATGTGGCGCGAGAGGGAAAAGATACTCGACCTGTTCGACATGCTCTGCGGACAGCGCCTGCTATATAACTACATGCGCGTGGGCGGCGTCAGCCAGGACCTGCCGGACGACTTCCTGCCGGCGCTGAAAAAGTTCGTGGACGAGATGCCCAAGTACATCGGTGAATATAACCAGCTCATCAAGGACAACGAGATCTTCCTGGCCCGCTCCAAGGGCGTGGGAATCTTACCCAAGGAGACGGCCGTCAACATCGGGGCCAGCGGCCCTGTGCTGCGCGCTTCCGGCGTCAAGTGGGATCTGCGCAAGATGGACCCCTACTCCATCTACGACCGCTTCGACTTCGATGTGCCCATCGGCGAGGTCGGCGACTGCTACGACCGCTACTGGGTGCGCGTGCTGGAGATGATGCAGAGCCTGCGCATCATCGAGCAGGCCATGAAGCAGATGCCGCAGGAGGGCCCGGTCATAGCCGACGTGCCCCAGTTCTTCCGCCCGCCCAAAGGCGAAACATATGGATACATCGAGGCCCCCAAGGGCAACCTGGGCTTCTATATCGTCAGCGACGGGTCGATCGCGCCCTACCGGCTGCACATCTTCCCGCCCACGCTGATCAACATCACCGCGCTCAAGGACATGATGGTCGGCTGGAAGGTGGCCGACATGATCATTATCTTCGGCAGCATGGACGTAGTCCTGGGGGAGATAGACCGCTGATGACCTTGCTCGACCAGTTCCAGCTTTTCCTCAAAGGCCTGGGCTGGCCCGAGTGGGCCTGGTACGCCGTGCCGGCCATTGTCGGCATACTGGTCATCATCGTCTTCGTGCTGACCATCGTCATCGTCTTCATCTGGTGGGAGAGGCGGCTGATCAGCCGCTTCCAGATACGGCTCGGCCCCAACCGCTGCGGCCCCGAGGGCATATTCCAGCCCATCGCCACGGCCGTCAAGATTTTATTAAAGGAAGACATAGTCCCGGATAAGGCCGACAAGCTCATCCACTTCCTGGCGCCCATCATCGTCTTCGTGCCCATACTGCTAATCTTCGCCGTCATACCCATCAGTCAGGGCGCCGTGCTGGTCGACCTCAACGTGGGCATCGTCTACGTCATAGCCATCAGCTCCATCTCGGTCATCGGCATCTTCATGGCCGCCTGGGGCTCGGCCAACAAGTACTCCTACATCTCGGGCATGCGCAGCATCGCCCAGATGGTCAGCTACGAGCTGCCGGTGGTGCTCTCGCTGGTCGGCGTGGCGCTGGTGGCCGGCTCCTTCTCCACCGTCAAAATAGTCGAGGCGCAGGGCATCCCCTTCATACTGATGATGCCGCTGGGCTTCATGATCTTCTTCCTGGGGTCGCTGGCCGAGATGAACCGCTCGCCCTTCGACCTGCTGGAGGCTGATTCCGAGATAGTGGCCGGGTACCACATCGAGTACTCCGGCATGAAGTTCGCCATGTTCTACCTGGGCGAGTACGGCGTGGCGCTGGCCTATGCCGGCATCATCACCACGCTCTTCCTCAGCGGCTGGCAGGG
>CAZSED010000014.1:0-59470 GCA_964605885.1 uncultured Dehalococcoidales bacterium | reverse complement strand
TGGCTCCTCGGGTAGGATTCGAACCTACAACCTAGCGGTTAACAGCCGCCCGCTCTACCATTGAGCTACCGAGGAATATGCGGACTGTCAGATGCCTGACGGCTGAACAGACGGGATATTATAGCATCGGTAAAGATTGGCGGCAAAAATCGGGTGCGGCTTTCAGGCAGCCTTGCCAGGCATCAACTGCTTGTAGATATTTTGAACCTGCTGCCAGGTCTCATCCAGCGTGCCATCGTTGTTAATGATAAAATCGGCCATTTTCTTCTTGTCTTCTATCGGTATCTGCGAAGCAATCCTGCTTTTGGCATCGTCGGCCTCCATGCCCCTGGCTATCAGCCTGGTCAACTGGACGTCCGGCGAGCAGTAGACAACGATTATCTTGTCCACCAGCATGCGGGCCACCTCGGGCCCGACCTCCAGCAGCAGTGGTATGTCCTTGATGATCAGGCCGTCAGGGTCTATCTTTTTCCTTTCTTCTACCAGCCGCTGGTCTTCTCTAAGCACTTGCGGGTGGACTATGGAGTTCAGCTTCTTCAATTTCTCTGGGTCATTGAAAACTACTTCTGCCAGCTTATGCCTGTTAAGCGTCTGGTCTTCATTCAATATATCGCGGCCGAAAAAATCAATGATCTGCTGCCAGGCCTCTTTACCCGGTTCCACTACCTCCCTGGCAAGCTTATCGGCGTCGATGATAAAGGCTCCCAGGCGTCCGAACATTGCTGCCACGGTGCTCTTGCCGGTGCCGATAGTACCCGTTATTCCTGCTCTAATCATTTTGCACGGTTGTGATTGGCCCCTGTAAATCTACCCCCCTTCAACTCCCTGAGCAGATCTTCTTCATTACGTATGTAGTTCTGGAAAATAGTAACACATTTGCCCAACTCGGGCACGGCATGGGCATCGCTGCCCCCGGATATGGGAAAACCCAGCTTGGACGCAAGCTGGCAGGCGAAGTCGTTGTTGCCGGCCATATTGCGGCCATTATATCCTTCCAGGCAGTCTACCTTATCGAAAACCGGACGCTTCATAATCAAATCTTCAGCCTTTTCGAAGTCGGTTATCGTCTGACAGGGGAAACCTCTGAAGGGATGAGCGGCTATCATGAATGCTCCGGCATCTTGTGAAAGCTTACGCAGGGTATGTATGTCTATTACGGTGGTGAAGTTGATATTCATCCCGAAAACCAGTATCTCACCCCCTTCCTTTATCATGACCTCAACCCCGCGAAAGACTGGGAAATTGAATTTTGTGCCAAGCTGAATCACGTCTGCCAGGTCCCAGGCCCTGTCATGCTCGGTGAAGCAGATCCCGTCCAGGCCCAGCGCTATTGCCGCCTGAATGGCCGCTTCCGGGTCCATTGTGCTGTCGGGTGACAGCCTGCTGGTGTGTACATGCAGGTCTATTTTCACGTTTCAGCCCGTATTCTGCCTGTTAATAATGATAATGAGCCAATTGTGTATCACCTACCTCAATTGGCTCACGGAAGCCTAATAGTAGCATTTCAGGATTTCGAATACAAATAAATTGACATCTACCCGCTGCATAATCTAACATTTTACAAGTTAACTGTCTCCATCAACTGGTGCCCGTCTATTGATTTATCCTTCGGGCAAATTCACAAGGGAGGTACAGTGATGCCGCAGGGAAAGGTAATAGTAGCCGCCGCTTTGACCGGGTCTGCACATTTTCCGAGCATGTCACCATACCTGCCCGTGACGCCCAGCCAGATAATTGAAGAGGGGATAAGGTCTGCCAAAGCAGGGGCTGCCATACTGCACGTACATGCCAGGAATCCGGAAAACGGCATGCCGACCACTGACAGCGAGATATTCCGTGAGGTACTGACCGGAATTAAGGCCCAGACAAATGCGGTATTATGCGTCTCTACCAGCGGCGGCATTGGCATCAGTACCGAGCAACGGGCTGCGCCAGTGATTAATTTTAAGCCGGAGATGGCCTCGGTAAACTTCGGCTCAATGAACTTCTCCTTGATACAGGTGGCCGATAAGATAAAGGAATGGAAATATCCCTGGGAAAGGCTGGCCATGCTGGCCACGGAAGATTATATATTCTCCAACACATTTAAAGCCTTGCGTGAGCTGCTGTATATCTGCGCATCCAATGGCACCAAGCCCGACGTACAGATATATGACCTGGGAATGGTGAACAACCTGTCATTTATGATGCAGAGGGGGCACATCAAACCGCCTATTCACATCCAGTTTGTGACCGGGGTGCTTGGCGGTGCACCGGCGACAGTGAATAGTCTTCTGGCTCTTTATAATGCCGCCCGTGATGCGCTGGGCCCCAATAATTTTACCTGGTCTGCACTGGGTGCAGGCAGATATCAAATGGATATGTGCACAGTGGCCCTTACCATGGGCGGAAACGTCAGGGTTGGGCTGGAGGACAGCCTGTGGCTGAGGAAAGGTGTGCGCGCCAAGAGCAGTGCTGAGCAGGTAGAGAAAATCATTTCAATAATGAAAGAGCTTAGCCTGGAGCCGGCCAGCCCTGATGAAGCCAGACAGATTCTCGGCCTGAAGGGAATGGACAAGGTTAATTTTTAGTCGTGGTTCACAACTCCACCTCAGGCACTGCGGTCAGCAGGTATTATAATTAGCCTATGGCCATTGTTGTTTCAGTATGCAGCAGCGAACGCAAGGGTACCCGTAAGAAACCAGTTGATTGCGGCCTCTTCAAAGCAGGCTTTGGCCTTGTTGGCGATGCACATGCAGGCGGCGAGCCGAACAGGCAAGTAAGCCTGCTGGCCAGGGAGAGCATCGAAAAAATGAACTCCGGTGGCTTTAATTTCCAGCCGGGGGATTTCGCCGAAAATCTGACTACCAACGGTATCGACCTTGTTAACCTGCCAATCGGGACAAATTTGAAGGTCGGCGCTGATGTAATACTGCAGGTAACCCAGATTGGCAAGAAATGCCACACCAAGTGCGCCATTTATCAGGAAGTCGGTAAGTGTATCATGCCTAAAGAGGGCGTCTTCGCCAGGATCGTTCAGGGCGGAGAAGTCCGTCCGGACGATGAAATCAGCGTCATCTAGCTGATGCGCTGACGGCAGAAATAAAATGGCTGCCGAGCCAGGATTCGAACCTGGGCAAATGGATCCAAAGTCCATTGTGCTACCACTACACAACTCGGCAGTTCGACTTAAGGTTATCACATGTATTTTTAGTGGTCAATCATACGCGTTTTAAGAATTTTTTCAATTCTCTAAACTTTATCCTCTTCGTCTGCGTTTTATATGTAGAAAACGGAAATAAAATCAGGAGCGGGATAATGACAAAGATAAAAGTACTCAGCCTGATCAATAAGGATAGCAGACTTCTGGCCCTTTTCAGCGGGATGCTGATAGATGGGATACTCTTGATCGCACTGGTCGTTTACATCGGCACCTGCTTCATCTAATACGTATCGGCGGCATTTAGACTACGGCAAGCTGTTGCCTGGACAAAAGGCAACAGCTTTTTTATTGGCCGAGAATCTGAGGTGAGCCTGGTGCCGAAGGTCGGACTCGAACCGACACGAGAGTTGCCCCTCAACAGTTTTTGAGACTGCCGCGTCTACCATTCCGCCACTTCGGCCTTCTGAACGGAGCAAGATGATGGTGCCGAGGCCCAGAATCGAACTGGGGACACGTAGATTTTCAGTCTACTGCTCTACCGACTGAGCTACCTCGGCGTGAACGATATTTTAGCTTTTAGCACGATAGAGTGTCAACATATTAAGGCCAGTTTCAGATATAATTTACCCTAAAATATCCAGTGCAGATTTTGAATTGGTTGGCCGGCACAATTAAAATAATAGTCTGATACTGCGGCCAAATTATTGAGATATCAAACCTATTAAAGCATGAAAAACTATTTTCGTTGCTACAAATGCGGCGTCTTGAATATTCATGGTTTGAGCACCTGCAGCAGGTGCGGTGCGCCGTTCCAGTACTTTTGCCCGGCCTGCGGAGTGCAGATCGAGCCCGTTTCATCGGCCTGCCAGAATTGCGGCAGTCCACTGCACTGGCCTTTCGAGAAAGAAGACGAGCAGAGCCAGGATGACAAGGGCGCCGAGCGGGAAAAGGTATCAGCGCCATCCTGGATCCTACCCACCGTGCTGAGCCTGGTGGTATTCATCGTAGCTGCAGGCATTTTTACGTTTGCACAGATGGTCCAGAGTCCACAGCAGCCGGTAACCAACATAGTGGCCCCTTCATCTCAAACGCAAAGCGAGAATACAACGGCTTACAGGGTGCCTCCAAAGATAAGAGATATAGTTGTCGACAACCTGTCTCTGACCACGGTCGACATCAGGTGGGTGACCGATAAACCGTCCAGCAGCCAGGTGATGTGGAGCCAGGAGGGTGAATATGCCCAGACAAGCGTGCAGAAAGAAGCACTGGTCACCCAGCATGAAATCCAGCTATCCGACCTTAAAGTAAACACTATTTACTTGTTCAAGGTGAGATCTGTCGACCAGTATGGAAACGAAGCTGTGTCAGACCAGATAGCCTTTAACGTCGGCTCACCTTATGGGAAGAATAGCGTCATAGTATTGACGCACTCTATGGTAGTGGATGAGCAGCCCAAGCCGGTAGGAACCCGCACTTATATCAGGGGGATGGTAAAGAACATCGGTGATCTGCCGATTTCTGTGCGTGATGTGAGAGTGACCATCAGTTTCAAGGTAGCGGAGGCGGGCAAGACCAGTGCCGGCCAGGTTGTAGCTACGCTGGATGCCAGTCCTGAAAAAATCAGCTCGGGCGAGACCCATAATTTCTCTGCCCTGGTGCCCAATAACAGCCTGCCTGATTATACGGTGGAAGTCGAGGTTTTAAGGAGCCTGTAGTGATTCAGCCGCCCAGCCTGACCAGGGGCACGCCGGCTGCGCAGAGCGGACATTGTGCCGGGTTGAAGGTTTCTGTTACCGATTTCAAGCAACTGAACAGGGGCACTTCCAGATCAATCTCCTTGGCAGAGCGGTCTACCAGGATGCCTACTCCGATTACGTCCGCCCCCAGCTTTTTTACAGCACTAATTACCTCAACCACGGACCCGCCTGTCGTCATTATATCGTCTACCACCAGCACCCTCTCTCCGGGTTCGATGGAAAAACCGCGCCGGAAAACCCGGCTGGTGCCTTCCTTCTCGGCGAAGGCAGCGCGAACTTTCAGCTCCCTGGCGGTCTCAAAGGCTATGATTACGCCCCCGGTAGTCGGCCCGGCTACTACCTGAACGCCTGCGCCTTTATAATGTTTGGCAATGAGTTTGCACAGCTTTAAGGTCAGCTCGGGAAACTGCAGGACCCTGAATTTTTCCCAGTAGACGGGTGAATGCAATCCAGATGTCAGCAGGAAATGGCCTTCCATTATGGCCCCTGCCTGCCTGAAGATCTTAAGTACGTCCTTTTCGGTCATGCCTAGCGGCTTCCCTGTCCCTTATTTCTGACAACATCCACGATGACGGCGATGAACAGGATAAAGACTATCAGGCCGAAGATGGGAATCATGACAAAGCGGATATCAGGGTACTCAGCCATCCAGTATCGGAACCATACCTTACCTATAATATCGTTGCGGGGCACCAGCCAGCCAGTGTGCGAATCGTTGCTGCTGTTACGGTTGTCTCCCAGCACAAAATACTCGCCTGACGGGATAATCTGTTCGGGGTAGTAGTACCTGGGAGGCTCCTTAATATACGGCTCATTCAGCTGGTTGCCATTGACAAATACCTGTCCGTTCTTGACCTCAACCGTGTCTCCCGGTATAGCAATTATCCGTTTGATGAACTGGGTGGTATGCTGGGTAAAAAACGGATCGAATGCTGGCCGAGATCCGTTGCCCGGTGCATAAAGGACGATAACATCTCCCCGCTGTGGCTGGCCGAAGGTATAGGCCAGTTTATTGACAATAATAAGATCGCCTTCCCGGTAGGTGGGAAGCATGGATACGTTGAAGACTTCAAAGCTTTTGATGGATACTTGCAGCCCAACAAAGATGATGACGGCGAAAAGCAACGTGATTAAGAATTCTTTAAGTAATCTCAAGATGTGTTCCTTAGATTGATTTGAACTATTATATGATATAAGCTATCTTTGTGGCTAATAGGCATAAACCCATGCGACGGTCAATGCGTTTTAACTGGAAGTAATACAGGTCATCGGGGGTATCAACCCGGTGAACAGAGGGAGGGATTAATGAAGCTCAAGAATTCAATTTTAATCGGTGGTGCTACTGTTCTGCTGCTGGCGGTTGCTGCAGTAGGATGCGCACCACCCGCTGCAGTGGTCTACCAGGGGGCGGCACCTGTACAGGCCGGAGCCAGCGGAATAATCGTCAGCCAGCAGAGTGTCGGCCTGTGGGTGGACGGACTGGGCAAGGCAACCTCTGCCCCGGATATCGTTCGGCTCTCAATAGGGGTTGAATCTCAGCAGCCTACCGTAGCAGAGGCGCAGAAAGAAGCTATCGACGCCATGAACAACGTGGTTCAGACGCTCAAGAGCAACGGGATCGCTGACAAAGATATTCAGACCACCCAGTTCAATATCCAGCAGGTGACAAAATGGGACGATAAACAGAACACCTATATCGTCATCGGCTACAAGGTCAGCAACCAGGTGACGATTAAAATCAGGGATACGGGCAAAGCGGGGACAATAATCGATAAATCGGTGGCTGCAGGTGGAGATTTAATCAGGATTAACAGTATCAGTTTTACTGTCGACGATCCGACGCCTGTTTTCAAAGTGGCCCGTGAAAAGGCTGTGCAGAATGCCATGGAAAAGGCCAAGCAGATAGCCCAGGCATCAGGAGTCAGTCTGGGGAACGTAATCTACATCAGCGAGGGCACAGTGTATACGCCCGTAAATCAGGTCAACTATCTTAAATCTGCCGTGCCCATGCCCGCTGCCGCTCCATCGACCTCCGTCAGCGCCGGGGAACTGGAATTCCAGGTCACTGTCAGCATGGTATACGAGATTAAATAGCATTCGCGTGAGTTTAGAACTGGCTCCCCGAATTCCAGGCGGGGAGCCAGTTATCTTTTGCTAATGAAACTGCGGGATGCTAAAATGAACCGAATTTGAGCCGAATTGAACTCAAATTTGTCTGGTAGTAATATTAGATCGCTGCTTCTGATTCTACTTCTAAAGCGAAAAATACCGTGGCTGGCATGTTAAATCGACCTATCGATTTTATGGCATATTCACTCTCACTGGCCGAGCTGGCGCTTGGCTATACCAGCCCTAATCCTGCAGTTGGCGCGGTAATCGTACAGGACGGCATCGTGGTCGGCCTGGGACATACGCAGCAGCCGGGCTCCAAACACGCCGAGATAATGGCTTTAAACCAGGCCAAGGAGATGGCCCGCGGCGCCACTATGTATGTTACGCTTGAGCCGTGCTGCCACCACGGCAGGACACCACCCTGCACAGAGGCCATCATTAACGCCGGCATCTCTGAACTACATATTGCGGTAATGGACTCCAACCCACTTGTGGCCGGCAAAGGCATACAGCAGCTGGAAGCTGCCGGAGTGAAGACGTATGTCGGAGAGTATGAACAGAAAGCCCGTGAGATAAACGAAGGTTACTTTAAATATATTGCCAGCGGCATCCCATTTGTGATTGCCAAGTTTGCCATGAGCCTTGACGGCAAAATAGCAACCAGGACAGGTGACTCAAAGTGGATTACCAGCGAGGAAGCCCGAAACTATGCGCAGGGCCAGAGGCACATAGTGGATGCCATTATGGTAGGCGCCGACACGGTCATCATGGATGATCCCAAGCTCACTGCCCGCGGCTACAGCGGGAAGGGTGGACGAATGAAACAGCAGCCCCTGAGGGTGATAGTTGACGGCAAGGGAAGGGTCCCAACCACAGCCAGGATTTTCTCCGAGCCCGGCAAGACACTGGTAGCCGTGGCGGATAGTTCTGCCAACAGGGAAAAGGCCTCTGTGAAACGTCAGAACGTGGAATATATTGCTTTAAAATCCGATGCAGGCATGCTGGACCTCCGGGAGTTGCTGAAAATACTCGGGCAAAAACAGGTGACTACGGTCATGGTGGAGGGGGGAAGCAAATTGCTGGGCTATTTCTTTGATAACCGACTGGTTGATAAAGTGCTTGTTTTTATTGCTCCAATGATCATCGGGGGCACAGAAGCCAAGACACCGATTGGAGGCAGTGGAGTGGAGAAGGTGAGTGAGGCCCTTCAGCTCAAGAACGTCAAGCTGGAAAAGTTTGGTAGCGAGTTTCTCGTCAGCGGATATATTTCAGGATGAATTTCATGTTTACCGGAATAATTGAGGAAGTGGGCACGGTGAAGAGCACGGCCAGGGACAGATTGTCTCTCCAGGCCAAGACCGTGCTGGAAGGTACCAAGGTTGGTGATAGCATCGCAGTCAGCGGCGCATGTTTGACCGTGATAGCGCTGGATAAAAGCGGCTTTGCCGTTGAAGTAATGCCTGAGACCAGGAAACTGACCAACATCGGACTGCTGAGGGCTGGAGACAGGGTTAATCTCGAACGTGCGCTCACACCTCAGAGCAGGATTGGCGGCCATTTCGTTCAGGGGCACGTTGACGGTATGGGAAAACTCGTTTCGCTTGTCCCCGAAGAGGAAAGCTACATAGCCACATTTACAGCCACGTCGGAAATATTGCGATACCTGGTTAAAAAGGGATTCATAGCCGTGAACGGTGTCAGCCTGACCGTAACCGAATGTGACTCCGCCAAGTTTTCAGTGTCACTGGTCACATATACAAGGGAAAACACCAACCTCGGCATGGTCAAGCAGGGTCAGACAGTCAACCTAGAAGTTGACATAATGGCCAAATATATGGAAAAATTTTCTCATCCCGATAAGCGGGAAGGTATAATCAATTTACTGGACCAGTACGATTATCTGAAGTCGAGGTAAAAAATGGCACTATCACCCATACCAGAAATAATTGAAGATATAAAAGCGGGCAAATTCATCATAATCGTCGATGATGAGAACAGAGAAAATGAAGGAGACCTGGCCATTGCTGCTGAAAAGGTGACGCCCGAGCTGATCAACTTCATGGCAGCCCACGCGCGCGGATTGATCTGCATGCCGATAATAGGCAAACGGTTGGACGAGCTGCATATTCCGCCTATGGTGCAGGAAAATACCTCAAAATTTACTACGGCATTTGCTGTATCCATCGAGGCTAAAAATAAGACTACATCCGGTATATCCGCCTTTGACCGGTCCGCTACAGTCAGGGCTGTCCTGGATCCCAGGACGAAGCCGGAAGATATTGCCCGGCCGGGCCATATGTTCCCCCTCAGGGCCAGGGAAGGAGGAGTGCTGGTCAGGGCCGGACACACCGAGGCCATAGTCGACCTGGCAAAGATGGCCGGACTTTATCCTGCGGGCGTTATTTGCGAGATACTGAACGAGGATGGAACCATGGCCAGGCTTCCCCAGCTTGAGAAGATCGCTGCCAAGCAAAACATAAAGATAGTGAGCATCGCAGAACTAATCGCCTATCGCAGGCGCGCTGAACGGCTAATTCAAAAAGTTGCCGAAGCAAAATTTCCTACCAGATACGGCGATTTTACCATTATGGCCTATAAAAGTACGGTTGATACAGATGAGCACGTTGTCCTGGTGATGGGAGATGTGACTGACAGCAAGCCTGTGCTTGTAAGGGTGCACAGCGAATGTGTGACGGGGGATGTATTCGGCAGTCTGAGATGCGATTGCGGTGATCAGGTGCAGCTGGCCATGCAGAAAATTGCCGAAGAAGGCAGGGGGGTTTTCTTATATATGCGGCAGGAGGGACGCGGCATTGGCCTGCATAATAAATTGCGGGCCTATGAGCTGCAGGACCAGGGATTGGACACAGTTGAGGCCAACCTGGCGCTGGGTTTTGAACCGGATTTGAGGGACTACGGCATCGGCGCTCAAATTCTGGCGGATGTGGGTCTGCACGAGATCAGGCTGATGACCAATAATCCCAAGAAAATCATCGGCCTGGAGAGCTACGGGTTAAAGGTGGTTGAAAGCATCAGGCTCCTGGCTGAGCCTACAGAACATAACAAGAACTACCTCAAGACCAAGCAGGAAAAACTGGAGCACTTGTTGACAATCGACGATTAGTGTCATGAAACTATCGAGAGGAGGGCTCTGATGTCCAAGAATTATGAAGGCATGCTTGCAGGGAAAGGCTTAAAGTTCGGCATCGTCATTTCACGTTTCAACGAGGTGATAACAGGCAGGCTGCTGGAAGGGGCGATGGACTCGCTACTGAGGCACGGCGCCCTCGAGCAGGATATTGATAAAGCCTGGACGCCGGGCTGCCTGGAGATACCCATTGCCGCCAAGAAGATGATCGAGACCGGGAAATATAATGCAGTGATATGCCTGGGTTGTGTGATACGCGGAGGCACTCCGCATTTTGAATATGTTGCGTCAGAGGTAAACCGTGGGATTTCCAGACTGAGTCTTGAGACAGGTGTTCCCGTCATTCAAGGAATCATTACTGCCGACAACCTGGAGCAGGCTATTGAAAGAGCCGGTGCCAAGGAAGGTAACAGAGGTTTTGCCGCTGCCAACAGCGCAATCGAGATGGCGAACCTGATTAAAAGCTTCGGCGCCTGATTCTAATCGGTAACCTTAAAGACCTTGTCACCGTGGCGGACTTTGTCGGTGACCTTAATACCAACGGCATCACCAGCTTTGGCCACAGGGACGCTTTGATTATGAATCTGCATTGATTCGACCATCAATTCCATGTCAGTTGTGTGGCCTTTAATGCGTATCTTGTCTCCAACCTTTAATTCACCGGTCAATTCGATAGCTGCAACAACTGGCCTGGCGAAGAAATCTGATATTGTACCGACTTCTACCTCTGCCATAGAAACACCTCCGACTGAATCAGATAACGGAATTTATGACTTTAGTATATGTGCAACAACGTAATAAATCAAGAGCTTCGCCGGCGCTTGATTTTCTTAATAGTTGACAGTAATTTTGTATTGAGCTAAATTATACTTTCGTTTGCTGTTGAGTATTTTCATTAATGCTAACTTTCGTGAAAATACAGGTTCTCTGACTTAGATGGAGGTATGCTCATGAACAAGATTACCCGTATCGTAGCCTGGTGCATTATTATGATCACCGTCGTAGCCTGCATCGGATTTGCCGCGCCTGTCGCAGCCATGAGGCTGGCAAGTGGCGTCGGCAACATCGTTTCCACCGGGCAATACGATGCGCAACCCGGCGAAAAGCTCGAATTAACTTGTCAGTATCCCGTGCTCAGCAGCTATGCCGGGCTGAATTATGGTTATACCATAAGTATCGGTTATTATGGTGGCACCGGCTCCAAGGTATTCGATCTCAAAGCAACCGTGCCCGACGGCTTTAATTACTCCATTACTCCCGGGTACGGAGAGGGAGGTCAAATTGCTGCTATCCGCCTGGACGGCACCAAGACGTATCCCGATACGATTAAGCTGACGGTTACTCCCTTTGCCTGGAAGTCACCCGCACCTGGCAACTACCCGATCAAGCTCATGGCAAGCTCAGGAGATCTCCAGTCGTCAATCGACCTCACCGCCATTGTAACCGCCAACTATGAAATGAAAATGTCCACGCCGGACGGAAGGCTGAATACAGAGGCGACCGCCGGCCAGGACAACAACTTCACAATAGAGCTGGTCAATACAGGCAGCGGGGACCTGGAGAAGCTGGAAGTGAGCTGCCTGGCCAAGGACAGGCCCAGCGGATGGACCGTGACATGCACTCCCAGCAAAATAGATTCGTTAAAAACGGGAGAAACCAAGGAAATCCAGGTAGACGTAAAGCCGTCCGATAAAACTATTTCCGGTGACTACCTGATTACGGTGCAGGCTGAACCGGAAGCCAAGTATGCCTTCACCAACCTCCAGATCAGGGTGACCGTGCTCACTCCCACTATCTGGGGTTGGGTTGGGGTTGGCATAGTCGTCCTGGTGGTGGCTGCCCTGGCCGTAATTTTCATCCGGTTTGGTCGGCGTTAATCAATGAATAACCACTTTGTGATAGAAACCGAAAACCTGTCCAAGGCCTACGGCAAACTGCTGGCCGTGGATAACGTCAGCATCAAGCTGGCTGAGGGTGAAGTACTGGGCCTGCTCGGGCCCAACGGTGCAGGCAAAACCACCACGATTCTCATGCTGATGGGCTTTTCCGAACCCACCTCGGGCTCCGTGAGGGTTATTGGCTATGACCCCGCCAGGGAGCCTATTAAGGTTAAAAAAGTAGTGGGCTATATGCCGGAGAAGATAGGTTTCTATGAAGACCTGACGGCTGCAGAGAACCTTACCTATACGGGAAGGCTTAACGACCTGAGCGAGGCGAAGATAAAGGCTAAAGTCGGAGAATTGCTGGAACTGGTAGGGCTTAAAGATAACGGGGACCAGGTAGTAGGTAAGTTTTCGCATGGAATGAAACAGCGGCTGGGCATTGCAGATGTAATGATAAAAGAGCCCAGGGTGGCCATTTTCGACGAGCCTACAGCCGGCATCGACCCAGAGGGCACGGACCAGGTACTGAACCTGATAAAGACCATGGCCAGACAAAAGGTCACCGTGTTGATATCATCGCACCAGCTTCACCAGGTCCAGAAGATATGCACGCAGGTGGGCATATTTTCCAAGGGCAAAATGATCGCCTGCGGGCCTGTTGATAAGCTAGGACGCGAGGCCCTGCGGAAGGGACAATTTAACATAATATTACCTATCGCTACGCTGGCCGATAACCTGCGTAAGGAGATACAGAAGATTAACGGCGTTATCGGGATAGAAAATGTAGCAGATACCGTCGTTATTGCAGCCGATCGCAACGTCAGCCAGGAGCTGGAAAAGGCGGTTATGAAATTCACCGGGCTCAAGCTCCAGATGAAGATTGAGGAGTTTGAACTGGAAGAAATATACCTGAAATATTTTAGAGAGTCTTGAGTATGGCAGGCTTAATAGAGATTTTTCGTAAAGAGCTGGTAGATAATTTTAACAGCCGCAGGTTCTTGATCCTGTTTGTGCTGGTCTATCTTGCCGGTATAGCTACCGTCTATATCGCTGCCCAGAATATCAGGTCGATTGTTAACGACACGACGCAATATGTCTTTTTGAACCTGTTCATCGTTTCGGGGAGCAACATCCCCTTTTCCTTCCCGCTGTTCATGTCCGTGTTCATCCCCATCATCGGCATTGCCCTGGGATTTGACGCAATAAACAGCGAACGTACCAGCGGCAATTTAAGCCGTCTGCTGGCGCAACCTATTTACAGGGACAATGTTATAAACGGCAAATTCTGCGCCGGCCTGGCCCTGATGGCAGTATTGATTTTCAGTGTGGTGGCCATTGTGGCCGGCCTCGGGCTCCGTTTAATAGGCGTTCCTCCGCAAGCCGAAGAGATTCTGCGCCTGTTCATGTTCATACTGGTCAGCATCCTGTATGGCGCGTTCTGGATGTCCCTGGCCATTCTTTTTTCCACGCTGTTTAAGAAGACTGCAACCTCAGCCCTGTCTTCGGTGGCACTGTGGATGTTTCTCTTTCTGTTCACGGCGTTGATTGCCAATCTGATCGCAGGCACCGTTGTGCCCATTAACCAGAATTCTCCGCTCGAGGATGTAACCCGCTACGATAACCTTTTTAGAATGATAAGCAGGGTATCACCCGGCACGCTGTATACGGAGAGCATTCAAGCCATGCTGCTGCCCTTGATGGGCAACAGCAGCCCCACCATGATGCTCATCGGTATATATTCCGGCCTCAATCCCACGCCGTTACCTTTATACCAGAGCCTGCTGCTGGTATGGCCGCAGCTGGTCGGGCTGGTTGCTCTTACAGCGATATGCTTCGCCATAGCCTACGTAAAATTTATGCGTGAAGAGATCAGGGCCACATAGGTTTCCAGCTGATCTTTGCTTCGCCTGCCCGCTTTACCTGGCCTACCTTATCATATGATTCGACCGGTCCTCCCGGTCCATAAAAGGGAGAATTGGACATGATATTTGAAATGCTCACGGTTGGATTCATAGCCACCAACTGTTACATCGTTGGTTCCGATCAGTCCAGAAAGGGCATGGTCATCGACCCCGGTGCCGAAGCCAGGGGCATACTGAATGTGATCGAGCGCAGAAATCTTTCCGTTGAGCTAATAGTAATTACGCACTCCCACTTCGACCATATCGGCGCTGTTACAGCACTGAAAAACGCCACCAAGGCCAGGTTTGCTGTCGGTGCAGGCGCAGGCAATGCAGGCCCAGGTGCTTTTACCAAGCTGGTTGCCCTCATGTCCGGCGGCTCGGCCAAGATACCCGAGCCCGATATCATGTTGAAGGACGGTGACAAGATTGATATCGACGACCTGCACTTCGAAGTGTTGTTTACGCCCGGACACAGCCCGGATGAGATAAGCCTGTACGGACACGGGGTGCTTTTCAGCGGAGATACGCTTTTCAACTGCGGGATAGGCCGTACTGACTTTCCCGGTTGTAGCTACGAGGAGCTGGAAAACAGCATTAAGACCAAGCTTTACACCCTTCCAGACGACACCATAGTCTATCCAGGGCACGGCCCTGAGACGACTATAGGCCAAGAGAAAAGGGGCAATCCCTTTATCAGGTGATTGCCCCTTTCAATTTCAACGGGCTGGTATTAGACGAAGATCGGGCAGAGTACCAGCGTGATTGTGCTCAGAAGCTTGACCAGCACATGGAGTGAAGGGCCAGCGGTGTCCTTGAAAGGATCGCCAACCGTATCACCAACCACGGCTGCCTTGTGAGCATCAGAGCCTTTACCCAGTACATTGCCTTTATCATCCTTAAGCTGATCATCCTCGATCATTTTCTTGGCATTGTCCCAAGCGCCGCCGCCGTTGTTCATGAAGGATGCAAGCATGATGCCTGCGATGGTGCCCACCATCAGAAGAGCGCCCACAACCTGTGCGGCGTCATAGCCCTTGGACAGGTATTTAAAGAGCAGGCCTATAGCCACTGGGGCCAGGACTGGTATAAGTCCGGGAAGTATCATCTCCCTCAAGCCCGCCTTAGCGGTGATGTCAACGATCTCACCGTAGTCAGGCTTCTCGGTACCGGCCATGATGCCCGGATGAGCTCTGAATTGTTCACGCACTGCGGTGATGATCTTGCTGGCAGTGCGGCCGACTGCTTTGATTGCCAGTGAGCTGAAGAGGTAAACGATCATGGCAGCAAGCAGTGCACCCACGAAGACCTCGATACGGGCGATATTGACCGAATCGAATGCTCCTCCCCTGAGGAAGGCTACACGGTCAAGATAAGCCTGGAACAGGAGGAAGGCTGCCAGGCCGGCCGAAACCATGGCATAGCCCTTGGTCAGGGCCTTGGTGGTGTTACCGACTGCATCCAGCCTATCCGTGATCTTGCGGATCTCTTTGCCGGCTCCGGCCATCTCATTAATGCCATTGGCATTGTCAGTGATGGGTCCGAAGGTATCCATGGAGAGGACGTAGGGGCAGGTCATGAGCATGCCCATGGTGGCGACGGCCGTGCCGAACGCACCCGCGCCGGGCACTCCGCTCATACTACCGAACCAGTAAGCCAGCAGGAGGGCTACGCCGATCACGATCGCCGTAGCCAGCGTAGTTTCAAAACCTACAGCCACGCCCATGACGATGTTGGTGGCCGGGCCGGTCTTGGAAGCCTCTGCAATGTCCTTAACCGGTTTATAACGTGACTCCGTGTAGTACTGTGTTACGTAAATGATGGCTACGCTGGCGATGATGCCGACCATGCCGGCGCCGAAAAGCCACCAGATATTTGCGCCACCAAACTTAGGATCACCGTACAGCATGGCCCAAACGGTGATAGCTAAACCTACGATGGATAGCGCAATGGCCACGAAGTAGCCGCGGTTTAGAGCGTTCATGGCATTCTCGTTTTCTTTGGCCTTCACGATCAGCAAGCCGATCATGCTGGCGATCATACCGAAACCGCGGACACAAAGCGGGAACAGCACCCAAGCCACGTTCTGGGTAGCTATATAAGCAACGATGCCCAGGATCATAGCGCCGATGTTCTCGGCGGCGGTGGACTCAAACAGGTCCGCACCACGACCGGCGCAGTCGCCGACGTTGTCACCCACCAGGTCGGCGATAACGGCAGCGTTGCGGGGATCGTCTTCAGGAATGCCAGCCTCGACTTTTCCTACGAGGTCAGCTCCCATATCGGCTGCCTTGGTATAAATACCGCCACCCAGTTGGGCGAAGAGGGCTACGAAACTGGCGCCGAAGCCAAATCCGACTATCAGATGTGGCGACAGCTGGGGATTGGTTGCACCGCCAAAGGCAAAGAAGATAGCGGTGACGCCGATCAGGCTGAGCGCTGTGATCAGGAAGCCTGAGACAGCGCCGCCGTGGAGCGCAACTCTCACGGCTTCAGTCAGGTTCTTCTGGGCCGCAGCAGCGCAGCGCACATTCGATTTAACTGCAATGTACATGCCGATGAAGCCCGAGATGCCGGAGCATAGTGCGCCAACCAGTACAGCAATAGCAGTGAATATGCCGATATTAATTGGATTGTATCCGGCTTTTTGCAATGCTTCCTCTGGCGGCAGCGCGGCCACAACAACGCCGATAATGATAGCGACTACCACGGAGAAAATGGCGATAGTGCTGTACTGCCTTTTAAGGAACGCCCACGCACCCTGAAAGATCATGTCGCCGATTTCTTTCATTTTTGGTGTGCCCGTAGGTCGGCGCATGATACTGACGATCAGCCAGGCGGCAAATGCCAGTGTCAAGATGCCGGCAACCGGTACTATCCAAAAAATCGGGGGAATTTGTACCATGGTACCTCCTTATTTGATTAATTATGGTCACGCTCGAGCAAGCGCATACCTACCAAGGTGGGGATTGTACCAGCGGGGTGGTTTAAAGTCAAGCAAAATCTAGTCGGTAGAAATACCTATTTTCCTGGTTAAAGTGCCTAATTTCTGCTGCAGGCGATTGTTGTGGATAATCATTGTCAGGTCTCCGCGCGTTTTCTCCACTATGCCTCTAACATTGTCCGTGGTGCGACGCAACCCGTAGGTGACGGCATCGGGGAAATCCATCGTAACCAGTACGGCGTAGATGCTGTCCATTACATCCAGCAATTCCTCCGCCGGTTCGAAGTCATTGGTCCTTAACCCGTCTAAAATGTACCTTCTTAGCTCGCCGACCGATTCTGCCAGCCCGTTCAAATACGCCGGGTAAGCAACCCCGATCTTGTCCGGGTCCGGGATGCTCTTCTTGAATATGATTTCAAATGTAATGCTTGCTTCGGCGTACTCCTTAAAAGAATCATGCACGTAGTTGGCGTTGAGCAGGTCGGGGTGCGCCTCTGATAGTGAATCCTTTAGCTGCCGGATGAGTTGGCCGGCGGAATAGATGAGAGCCGTGGCTTGCTTTACCTCCCGGCGGTGTATGGCCCGGATGGCCGTTGAGCTCAGGCGTATTATCTCGCGACAGCTTTTAAGGCATTGCTCCCGCGCCGCGTCCTTTTCCCCCAGTTTTTTACGTATTTTATCAGCATACTTGTCAAGCTTTTCAAAGCCTTTTTCACGTTCCTTCAATTTATTTGCCCTTCCTTTCTTTTAATTCACCCGCCTTCAGCTGAGAAACAAGTTGTTTTTCCAGAGTATATACTTTGTAACGCGACTTTCTGAGCTCATCAGCGGGAAGGGAAGACTTGAGCTCAGGCAGCTTGGCTAGCTCTTCGATAACACGTATGCCCTCTTGCACCCTCTTGGCGTTGGCCTTTACCACGGAAAATAAATTTTCGTGATCGTATGCCAGGTCGGAATCGGAGCCGATATCGCCTTCGGAATCTCTAGTTTCCAGCAACTTTGAACTGATATGGCTGACGGTCTGGTTCAGGCTGTGGCGAACTGCTTTCAATTCGCGGCTGATTTTGATGTCGTTCAGAACGAATCTGGAAATATCTTCCAGAACCCGCAGCCCCTCGCTGACCCGGTTTATATTGGCATCAATGGTACGCAGAATCCGCGGATGCACTCTTAAAGTCCTTGAGCGAGTCAGGCAGCTCGCCTCCCCTGGCAGCCTCAATATTCTTCTTTATCTCGGAAGGCATTTCAATATTCATGTCTCTGAACTGCTTCTCCATGTGCCTGCCGATATTGCGCGGGTCCTTGTAGTAATCGGGTGATACACTCCGTCCCGGCTCACCGCTTTCTTCATGAATCGTGCTAAGCGATTTATGCAGTGCGAAGCCGGAGAATATGCGCGCAAGATTGGTACCCCGACATACGGGGCAGGCGGGATTGGGATTATACTCGGAAAACTTCATCAGGATGCTGACTTTATCCTGGCAGTCGTGGCAAATATATTCATAGACAGGCATATTTGCCTCCGCTATTGTTCGTCCGGGGTGGAACCCGGTGACTCACGGGTATTTGTCACGGGCATTTCTCCGTGCTCCATCTTCTCCAGTGTCTCCTGGTATTCGGTAGCCACAGGTTCGCCGCCGCTCATTCTCTTGTTCCATTCAGCCAGGGCTTTCGGATCATTGCTCATCAGGCCCCGGGTTAATTGAGAGTCCGAAAGGATGCTGTCGTATACTTCTTTATAGCCCTTTTGCACCATGAAAGTGGAAAACCTGCGCTGTAAAACATTCCCGCATCTGGGGCAAGCGGGAGCTGCAGTGTTAAAAGCCTGGCTGAATATTTCCAGCCTTCTTTTACAGCTGTCACACCAATACTCGTAAACAGGCATACTTGTCTCTGCAGGTTTAAGATTGTAACATATGTTGTTTATCTAACTAAAAACTTTTCAGGTTAGTCCAGCAATATTTTAGCACCATTGACTTATCCGTATTTACAATAATAAAATGCTTTGGGGTGACAGATAGTGGACAGCAACGATATCCGCGATTCATTCTTGAATTTCTTCGCTGAGAAAAAGCATAAGATCATTGCAAGTTCCTCGCTGATTCCACATGGCGACCCTACCCTGCTCCTGACCACTGCCGGCATGGTGCAAATCAAGCCGTATTTCCTTGGACAGGCCGTTCCGCCTAACCCCAGACTGGCGTCCTGCCAGAAGTGCTTCCGGACGACTGACGTGGATTCGGTGGGCGATAACAAGCACCTGACATTTTTTGAGATGCTGGGCAATTTCAGCGTGGGAGACTATTTTAAGAAGGAGTCCATAGCCTGGGCATGGGAATTTGTCGTGGAGCGGCTGCACCTGCCGCCCGAAAAGCTTTGGGTAACCATTTTCCTGGATGACGAGCAGGCTTTCGAAATCTGGAAAGGCATAGGCTTCCCCGAGAAGAGGATCGTGAGGCTGGGTGAGAAGGACAACTTCTGGGGTCCGGCCGGTGACAGCGGACCCTGTGGCCCATGCAGCGAGATACACTATGACTTTGGCGATGAGTACGGCTGCGGAAAGCCGGGTTGCGGGCCTGACTGCGGCTGCGGCCGCTTTTCAGAAATATGGAACCTGGTATTTACCGAGTATAACCAGGACCGCCAGGGCAAACGGACCAAGCTGCCCAAACCTAATATCGACACCGGGATGGGATTGGAACGGATAACGGCCGCCTGCAACGGGAATCCCACTGTTTACCAGACCGACCTCTTCGTCCCGCTGGTACAAAAGATATCTAAAATATCGGGCAAGTCCTTAATGGATGACGAAGCAACGGCCAGGGCCATCAAGGTAATTGCCGAGCACAGCAGGGGTATAACTTTTCTAATTGCAGACGGCGTGCTACCTTCCAATGAGGGTAGGGGATACGTGCTGCGCAGGATACTGCGGCGGGCCTGCTTCCTGGGAAGGAGACTGGGTGTTGAAAAGCCGTTCCTCAGTGAGATGGCCGAGGTCGTGATCAAGAAGATGGGGCACGTCTATCCTGAACTGAAAACAAATAAGAAGCTGGTGCTAGACATAATAATTAATGAGGAAGAGAAATTCGATGTGACGCTGGATACGGGCGTCAATCTGTGCGAGAAGGCCATTGCTGAGGCCAAGGCCCAAAAGAGGAACTGCCTGTTGAACGAAGAGGTGTTCAAGTTCTGGGATACCTACGGCTTTCCGCTTGAGCTCAGCGCCGAGATTGCACAGGAGCGCGGCCTGACTGTTGACCTCGCCGGGTTCGAGATCGAAATGGAGAAGCAGAGAGAGAGGGCCAGGTCCACTCATAAATTTGGCGGCGGCGAGTCAGCTGATGCACTCAGCGAAGCGGTTTTGCAGCCAACCGAGTTCGTGGGATACGAGGAGCTGGCCACAAGTGCCAGGGTGGTACAGGTGCTTGACAGCGAGTCTGCCAGGCCCTTGAAATCGGCAGATGCAGGCAAAACAGTCACGCTGGTACTTGATAAGACGCCTTTTTACGGCGAAATGGGTGGTCAGGTTGGCGATACCGGCGTGATTAACAGCAAGGCCGGTAAGATCGCCGTTGAGAACACGCTCTCGCTGCCCTCAGGCAGGATTGCGATATCCGGTAAGGTTGTTAGCGGTAGGGTGTCTGAAGGGGATAACGTGGACGTCCAGGTGGATGAGGAGCGCAGGCTTGACATAGAGCGCAACCACACCGCTACACATATACTGCAGGCGGTGCTGCGCAAAGTGCTGGGGAGCCACGTTGTCCAGCGAGGCTCACTGGTTGCGCCCGACAGGCTGCGCTTCGATTTTACGCATGTGGGAAACATCAGCAGGCAGCAGCTTCAGGATATACAGGCCGGTATCAATAAGGCCATAAGGCAGAACATGCCGGTAGGCACACAGACCTGCTCATATGACCAGGCTATAAACGAAGGCGCCACCGCCATTTTTGAGGAGAAATACGGTGATGTCGTCAGGGTGGTTAAAATTGGTACACCCGGGATCAGCGCCGAGCTCTGCGGAGGCACGCACGTTAAGTCTACAGGCGAGATCGGGCTCTTCTTGATAACCTCCGAATCAAGCATCGGCACAGGGCTGCGCAGGATTGAGGCGGTCACCGGACGGGGCGCTGAGGCCCTGGCAAACGAGCGCGGCGAGATACTGGAAAAGCTGGCGGCAGATCTGCGGGCCAGCCCCACCGAGCTGCCGGCCAAGGTTGCAGCGCTTTCAGCCAGCCTGGGCGCCAGCTCCAAGGAAATCGCTTCTCTCCAGCGGGAACGTTCCAGGAACGAGATAGACGTGCTGCTGCAGGATAAAGTGGAACAGGATGGCGTTAATATACTCTCTGCCCAGGTGTCTTCCCGGCCCATGCCAGCGCTGATGGAGATGGGCGATATGCTGAAGGATAAGTTGAAGAGCGGCGTGATTGTGCTGGCCACGATTTATGAAGGGAAGCCGAGCTTCATAGCCACGGCCACAGCCGACCTGATTGCCAGGGGAATTCACAGCGGAAAGCTTGTTAAGAAGGTGGCTGAGATCGCCGGAGGGAGCGGTGGCGGAAAAGCAGAAATGGCGCAGGCAGGCGCCAGGGACCAGAGTAAAATACCCCAGGCATTGCAGAAAGTGCCGCAATTTGTCGAGGAGCTAATTAAATCCAAACATGGCTAGAATACTCGGGCTTGACATAGGCGATAAGAAAATCGGGGTTGCGCTATCTGATCCTTCACAGGTGCTGGCCTCTCCCCTGACAACGATAATCCGTGACGGCGATGAAGAGACAGTGAACGCCATATCTGACCTGGTAAAGAAGCATGGCGTCACAAAGATCATTGTTGGCCTGCCTTATTCCCTGAGCGGCGCCATAGGTAAACAGGCAGAAAAGGTGCTTAAGTTCAAGGATTTGATGACAGGACGTGTAAACGCCGAAATAATTATGCATGATGAAAGGCTGAGCTCCGTTTCAGCCAGCATGAAGCTGCGGGAGGCAGGCAAGAAAGGCAGCAAGCTTAAAAACGAGATGGATGCCGCTGCTGCTACCATCATCCTGCAGGCATACCTGGACGAGATCGAGTTGAACGACGGCACGGATCACCCAGAATAACCAATCTGCCAGCCTCCAAGTATAAAGACTTATCCATATATTTTTTGATGAACAGGTTAAAACGTTATATCATATTACGGTTATTTCGATAGAGCATTTAAATATCGTTCACAGGATCTTTCTGCATTGAGCACCATTGTAAAATCACATTCAAGCCTTGTTGACTATATACAGGTGCTGAAGCCGAGGGAGACCAGCCTCATCCTCTTCATCGGCACATGCTCAGCCCTGGTGGCTGCATCATTCGTAAGCAGCGGATTCCCGGTGGACAGCTTTATTTTGACCGTGATAGCCATTGCACTGGGAAGTGCGGGCGCCAACGGTCTGACCAACTATCTTGACCGTGATGTCGACGCCAGGATGCGCCGCACATGCAACAGGGTCCTGCCCTCCAAGCGGATCGAGCCTGCCGGCAAGGTGCTGCCCATGATATTCACCCTGCTCGTATTGAGCCTGGTATTGGCCTGGATTCTATCGCCTGTATGCTTTGTCATCGGCCTGGTCGGCATCATCACCTCTGCCATATGGCGCAAGACCATATCCTGCACATTCTTCGGCATCATAGCAGGCAGTGCACCTGTATTAATCGGCTGGTACGCTATTATGAAACAGCCGCTTTTCGATCTGATGCCGCTGCTCTTTTTCTGCCTGATCATGTTGTGGACGCCGATACATGTCTGGACTCTAATGATCGCCAACCGCTCGGACTACGAGTCTGCAGGGCTGCACTACTTCCCCCTGAGCTGGAAGGATAGTGCAATCGTTAAGATGCTGGCAGCACTCTCAGTAGGCCTGGCGGCAGTGGCTACGCTGGCTTATTTCCTGACGGGCAGGTTTCATCTGCTGTACTTCTATGTTGCTACCATCGTGAGCCTGGTCATGGTATCAGCCAATCTCCGCTTGATGTTTTCTCCCTCATCCAGGAACGCCTGGACGGTGTATAAACTCTCCGCCTTCCCTTATCTCTGCATCATATTTACTGCGATGGCTTTGGATACATGGCTGAGCTAGACATGAGAACCAGGCACATTCTGGATTACGCTTTTTACGCCAAGAGCATAGCCGTTGTGGGAGCGTCCGACCAGCCTTTCTCTTTCGGATACCATTTCTTGAGGCACCTGCTTGACGACCGTTTCAAGGGGGCGATATACCCTGTAAATCCCCAGAAGGCAGTGGTGCAGGGTTTGAAAGCGTACCCGAGTCTGTCCGAGATTCCCGGCGAGATAGATTACGTCATCTGTTGCGTGCCTACCAGCAAGGTTCTATCCCTGCTGGACGAATGCTCGCACAAAAAGGTCAGGCTGGTGCACCTGTTTACTGCACGCCTGAGCGAAACAGGAAGGCCCGAAGCAAGTGCCCTTGAAAAACTGATACTGGACAGAGCGCGTGAGCTCGGTATTAAATTGATTGGCCCGAACTGTATGGGTGTTTACAGCCCTCAGACCGGCATATCGTTCGGTTACGGGCTGCCGGCTGAAAAGGGCAACATAGGTGTGGTATCGCAGACGGGTGGGGGCGCGACAGTGTTGATAGAGTACTGCGCACTGCTCGGCCTGAGGTTCAGCAAGGTTGTCAGCTACGGCAATGCGCTGGATATAGATGAAAGCGATATCATTGATTACCTGGCCTCCGATGAGGACACCGGCCTGATAGCCGGATATTTTGAGGGAGTTAAGGACGGTGCCAAATTTATCAGATCCCTGAAGAATGCATCCACCCGCAAACCTGTTATCGTCATTAAGGGCGGTAAGGGTAAATCGGGAAGCAGAGCGGTATCGTCGCATACTGCAGCCATAGCCGGCTCACGGGACCTGTGGCAGATTGCTTTCAAGCAGGCTGGAGCGATCGAGGTCGACAGCCTGGAGGAGATGGCCAACCTGCTGACACTGTTCAGTTATCTTCCGAGGGTATCCGGAAACAGGGCAGCCATAATGGGTGGTGGAGGCGGCAAATGCGTTATATCTGCCGACCTGGCCGAGGATAACGGGCTGGTTTTGCCAGCGCTCTCGCAAGGGCTCAGGGTAAAACTTAAAGGGCTCGTGCCGGACCTCTGGGACTGGCTGGGCAACCCGGTGGATTTTTCCATTTGGGGCGACAGCGCAGGCAAGACGGTTGAAATACCAAACCTGTTTGTTGAAAGCCCTGATTACGATTTCCTGATAATTCAAATTTCGGTGGACAATCCGCTGGATGATGAATGGTGGGTGAATATCGTAAAGATGTCGGCGGACAGTATAATTGGCCTGTCAGGTAAGAAACTCAAGCCCGTGGTGGCTGTGCTGAGCGGGGCAAAGCCAGGGTACCGTGACCTGGAAAACGTGCGCTGGCGTACGTTAATGGAAGTGAGGACGAGCCTTATAAACGCCGGGGTTCCTACTTTCGATACAATGGCCGAGGCGGCTCGCGCTATGAACCTGTATATTTCCTACTGGCGACGCAAGGCTATATAATGCATCCCCAGAAGTGAAATGGCTGAGAGTCCTATCAGGCTGAATGCATTCTCTTCAAAGGCGAGGACCGGTGAGTTATCCCTGCTGCACGGCAAGGTGCAGACTCCGCTATTTCTGCCGGTGGGAAGCCAGGCTACTGTGCGCAGCCTGACGCCCCATGATCTCAAAGACATCGGCATTGAAATGATTCTGTGTAATGCCTATCATCTTTACCTGCGTCCGGGTGTTGAGACAATTAAAAAGGCAGGCGGCCTTCACAGGTTCATGGGCTGGGACGGCCCCATACTCACGGACAGCGGCGGATACCAGATATTCAGCCTCTCGTCCTTTCGTCAGATAACTGACGAAGGTGTGACTTTCAGGTCGCATATCGACGGAAGCGAGCACCATATCACACCGGAATATGCCGTTGAGCTGCAGGAGAAACTGGGTGCAGATATTATCATGGCACTGGACGTGTGCCCGGAAAGCCACGCAAAAAAAGATTATATAAGACGCGCCGTGGAGATAACCACGCGCTGGGCAAAACGATGTAAAAAGGCTCAGGGCGCAGGAGGGCAACGGCTTTTCGGCATCATCCAGGGCGGTTTGGATGCGGCTATGCGCAAAATCTCGGCTGAGCAGCTAGGTGAGATGGATTTTCCGGGCCTGGCTATCGGTGGACTGAGCCTGGGCGAATCGAAAACCGAGATGTGGGATATAGTCGATGTCACTTTAGAATGCTTAGCGGAGGACAAGCCGTGCTATCTGATGGGCGTAGGGTCACCGGAAGACATCTTGGAAGGCGTGAGCAGGGGAATAGACATTTTTGACAGTGCCCTGCCGACGCGCGTCGCCAGGAACGGCGCACTCTACACGAAAACCGGCAGGAAGAATATAAAGCGTGCTTATTACAAAGATAAAATGGAGCCACTGGATGCCGGATGCGGCTGCTATACCTGCCGCAATTTCACAGCAGCCTACCTGCACCATCTTTTCAGGAGCGAGGAGCTACTGGCTTACCGGCTGGCAACTATACATAATCTGTATTTTATGTATACGCTCATGCAGTCAGTGCACGCAGCGATAGTGGAAGATAAATTTGAGACGTTCAAGAGGAAATTTCTTAACGGCTACAAGACGACCGACGAAGAAAGGAGAATCGAGCAGAAAGCACGCAACCTAAAAGCAAAACGTGATATGGACAGGCAAGACTTTCAATAGCGCCCCTTAAATGGTAACATGGGAATTCGCAGCTGCCCACTATTTGCTGTGCTGAATACATAATGACTAACGATAAAATAAAACTGAAGGTTAGCGATCTCTCACTGTCGTTTGGCGGCGTCCATGCCTTATCTGATATCAATATCGAGGTCCGCAAGAATGAGATACTGGCCATCATCGGGCCCAACGGCGCGGGCAAGACGTGTCTCCTGAACTGCATCAATGGCTTCTACAAGCCCCAGAGGGGCAGCATTTTATTCAACGGCCGGGATATTACTGCCATGCGCAGCGACAGGATCGCCAAGCTGGGCGTCGCCAGAACGTTCCAGAACATTGAACTTTATACTGGCCTGAGCACCCTGGACAATATTATGGCTGCCAGGCACGTATTGATGAAGCAGAATATCTTTAGCACCTTCATGTACTTCGGCCCGGCGCATAAGGAGGAGCTGGAGCACCGCAAGACAGTTGAGGACATCATCGACTTCCTGGAAATTGAGCATATAAGGAAGAGCGTTGTCGGCTCGTTGCCGTACGGGCTGCGCAAGCGTGTAGAACTGGGCAGGGCGCTGGCGCTGGAGCCTGAGGTGCTTTTACTGGATGAGCCCATGGCAGGTATGAACCTGGAGGAAAAAGAGGATATTGCCAGGTTTATCTACGATATCTTTGAAGGACAGGGTGCCTCTTATCCCGATACTAAGGTGCTGAGCAACGGCGTGGATTCAATCGTTCTGATCGAGCATGATATGGGGGTCGTGATGGACCTGGCGGACAGGATTGTGGTGCTTGACTTCGGCCGCAAGATCGCCGAGGGCACGCCTGATGAAATAGCTGCGGATGCCAAGGTGATAGCTGCCTATCTGGGCGAGAAATAACCGGGATTGGGTTATAGCCAGCGTTTCCTTCGCTTGTAGTGCTTGATTTCCTTGTAGCTTTTCTTGGCACCGGTGGCAGAGATGCCCATGTAAAACTCCTTCACATCCTCTCTGCCTTTTAAGTAGGCCGCCGTGCCGTCCAGCATCACCCGACCGTTCTCCATGACATAGCCGTAATGAGCCGTATTTAAGGCCACTCTTACGTTTTGTTCCACCAGCAGGATAGAAGTCTTGCGGTCTATGTTGAACTTCTTGATGATGTCGTATATCTGCTCGACTATCATGGGGGCCAGGCCCAGGGAAGGCTCGTCCAGCATCATCAGCTTGGGAGCCGACATCATAGCGCGCCCGATGACCAGCATTTGCTGCTCACCGCCGGAGAGATAGCCGGCGGTGTTACGTTTTAGGCTCTCAAGGAGTGGAAAATACGAATAGACCATCTGCAGGTCGGATTTCACGTCCCGGGCTCGTGACCGCCGGTATGCACCCACCATCAGGTTCTCCTCAGCGGATAGATGACCAAAGACTCGCCTGCCTTCCAGAGCCTGGACAATGCCCAGCTTGCCAATCTCAACACTGGTCTTGGTGTCGATCCTCTGCCCGTTCCACTCTATGGTCCCCTCGTTGATCTCGCCTTCTTCGATTCGGAGGAGGCCGGAAATGGCCTTGAGTACCGTGGTCTTTCCGGCCCCGTTTGCGCCCAGCAAGGCTACCACAAGGCCATCGTCTACCGAGATGGAGATGCCGTGCAGCACCTTCACGACATTGAGGTATGAGACCTCGATGTTATTTAGCTTAAGCATTCCGAATCGGTAATCTCCTCTATTTGAACCAATCGTATTTTTCGTACTGAATGAGAGGGGCGTCGATCCAGCCTGTCAGAGATATGATCTGGCCCTTTTGCACCTGGAATAGCTTGACGGACTTAGAGCCGCGTTTGTCCAGCGGATTGGAGAAGTCCACGGGGCCTTGGAGGCCCTCGACGTCATAGCTTTTCACCTGGAGGAAGCCCTGGTTTTCGGCTGCTGTCCATGCCGCTGCGTTGCCTCCGGTAAGCACCTTCAGGTCCGTTGTTTTAAGGGTCTGTCTGATAATCTCGGCATTAATAAGACTGGAAGCCCAGCCGGTGATATAGTCGCCGTTGCCAATGAACTCGGGGTGCCGGGCCTTAGCGTATTCGGTCATCTTGGCCATACCGGGTACGTTGTCTCCCCAATTCACTGTTGGAAACACTCCGAAAACGCCTTCACTAACGGTTGGACCTGCCAGGTCGACCAGCGCCTTAGTGAAGCTGGCATGTGCACAGCCTATAGTTATGCCAGGGATCATTTTCAGTTCGTAAGCGTTCTTCAATATAACTGATGTGGGAGCCGGGGTGCTGGAGATAAAAAGCACGTCCGGGTTCTTGGTCTGGATTCTGGTCAGAGCATCGGTTTCGGACATCGTTGTTGCTGTGTGCTCTTCCGTGGCCACAATGTCCACACCAAGGTCAGCGGCGGCCGCACGTGCGGCATCCCTGACGCCATAACCCGTGGGATTGTTGAGTATCGCAAGTGCCATCTTAGGTTTACCTGGACCCTTCCAAATATTCTGCAGGTAGTACTTGGTGAATGCCGCCCAGTCGTCGCCGTAGTCAGGCAACTGCGCGTACATATGCGCCGGCGGGTGCGTCAGCGCCGGAGAGCTGAATACTACAAGGCAAGGGAAACCGTTGTCATTTGACACTTTTTGTGATGCTACAGCCTCCTTGGATGATACTGCGGTAAAGAATGCACAACCGTCAGCCATAAATTTCTTGGCGTTGGTAGTGGCCTGGGCGGAGTCGTATTTGCTATCAAGGTATTCGGCATCGATCTTGATGCCGTTGACGCCTCCCAGTTCGTCGTTGATGTACTTGATTGCGTCCAGTTCGCCCTGGCCGATGGGCTGGCCTTTCTCGGCTGCAGGCCCGGTGAGGGGCATGATGAAGCCGACTTTGATAGCCTTGGGCTCTGCCGGCACTGCCGGACTTGTGCAGCTAACCAACAGCGAAAAGATAAAGACGAAAACCATCGCAATGGTTAGTGCAGCCAGTTTGGTGTGTCTCATCCCGTGTCAACCTCCTGTTAATATTTATTTAAATGGCGGGTCATTTTCTTAAACGAGAATCGTTCCTTCAGCATCAGTAGGAGAACGGCCACAGCCGGTAAGAAACTTTGAATAGAGACCAGAGATGCGCCAGGCCCCTGGGCTCAAGCACCAGCGACAAAATCATGATAGCGCCGAATATCATGGGGGCAAGCCCGCTGGAGAAACCTGTAGGAAGTATGTTCATGCTTTCTACCGACGGCATAACGACAGTGGGCAGCAGCCAGTAGAGCAGCAGGCCCATCGTGCTGACACCCAGTATTGGGCCGACGGATGTGCCAAGTCCGCCTATGATCAATATGCCGACATAAAGTATCGACTGGCTAAATGTGAAGTCCTCCGCTGTGATATTGCCACGCCACTGCGCAAACAACGAACCCGCAATGCCGGCGAAGAAGCATCCGAGGAAGAAGGCAAGAAGCTTGTAGGAGAACACGTTGATGCCCATGACCTCGGCGGCCAGGTCGTTATCCCTGACTGCAATAAAGGCTCGGCCGACGCGACTGCGTGCAAGGTTGGCAGCGAACAGCACGCAGAGCACGGTAACGCCAATAATCAGGTAGAATTGGCTGATTTCAGAATTGAGCTTCAAGGGGCCGATTGAGGCTGCATCTACGCCCATGCCCATGGAACCGCGTGTCACATCTGACCAGTGGTTGATTATCCAGATAATTATGAACTGCGCAGCGATCGTCGTGATAGCCAGGTAAAAACCCTTGACGCGCATTGAAGGCATGCCGAATAGCAGCCCGATCAAGCCGGCTGAAATGCCGGAACAGATGAACGCGGCGAAAAAAGGCCAGCCGAACGTGGTTGTGAGGATAGCGGTCGTGTAGGCACCTACAGCCATGAACCCGGCATGGCCGATGGAGAGCTGGCCGCAGTATCCCATTAGGATGTTTAGGCCTATTATGGCGATAATGGTTATGCCGATAAGGTTGAATATGCCCAGCTGAAACCCGGATGAGTAAGCCGGTATCGTAAAAATAAGCACAAGGAAAAGCGCCAGCAGCACCCACTGCGTCTTCGTCCTGATGATGGCCGTATCAGTGTTATAGGAATAATTGCGGATTCCACAGGGCAGACTCATAGCGCTAGATCCTCTCTATCCTTTCCTCGCCGAATAATCCATAAGGTTTAATCAGCATCACGATAATGATGATGATGAATGGTATGAGGTCTTTGATGCCGGGGCCTATTAATCCGGTCAAATAGCCGGCCCCAATGTTTTCACACAGGCCGATGATGGGACCGGCCAGCATCGCACCCAGGAAAGAGTCCATCCCGCCCAGTATAACTACGGAGAATGATTTAAATCCTGTCTCCACCAGCGCATTGGTTATACCGCCTATACTGGAAACAAGTACGCCACCGATGGCTGCAACGATGCAGGCGAATATCCAGGACATGGAGAATATGCGCGTGATCGGCACAGCGCAGGCCTGGACGGCCAGCTGGTCATCGGCGGTAGCACGCATGGCGATGCCCAGCTTGTGGAACTGGAAGAACAACGAGAGGAGTATAAACAAGAAAAGGGAAATGCCCGCAGCCCATAGATACTCCTGCGATATCACAGCGGTGCCGATGCTGACCGGCTCTTGAGGGAAGAGAGGCGGAAGCTTGGCTATGCTCACCGGCCAGATAACTGTAACCAGGCCTTCCAGGAAATAAGCCAGGCCGAGCGTTACCGCAATCAGCGAGAGTATGGGTTGGCCGATCAATGGGCGCAGTGTCAGACGCTCTATAATCCATCCCAGCACTATGGCAAAGAGGATTGTGCAGATCATTCCCAGCCAAACAGGGAACTTTAACTGAACCAGCATGCTGTACGTGAACCATGAAGAGATCAGCACCAGTTGTCCCAGGGCCAGGTTGGCGACGCGGCTGGATTTCCAGATCAGGGTGAAGCCCAGGGCGATGAGTGCGTAGACCATCCCGACGGAAAGCCCTGTAACTGTATACTGCAAAAGCTGTGTCATCTATTCAGTCTCACGTATTCCAGATGTTAATAGAGGTGGATATGGTTCCAGTCCTGCCATCACGGTAAGTAATGGATGCATCGACCATTAAATTGTCCTTGCTGCCGTAGATAGCATCAATGACCGGTTTGTACCTGGTTTCCATGAACTCGCGTCTCAGCTTGCGTGTCCTGGTCAGCTCAGCCTCATCCGGATCGAACTCCTTGTGCAGCAGCATATACCTTCTCACGCGGGCCAGCTCAGGCAAATAACTGTTAACCCTGGTCAGGTCCTTTTTAATAAGCTCGGCTACTTCTTTTTTCTGTGACAGGTCAACAAAGGTGGTATACGGAATAGAGTTCCTCTCGGCCCACTTGCCCACCATGGCGAAATCGATATTGATCATGGCTGCAACATAGGCTTTGTCCTTGCCGCCCAGCACCATGGCATCTTTAATATAAGGGCTGAAGCGCAGCCGGCCCTCGATATACTGCGGCGCGTACTTCGCACCGGTGGCCAGTTCTCCCATGTGCTCCAGCCTGTCAAGGAAGATCAAATGGCCGTTTTCATTGATGTTGACAGCATCACCTGTATGACACCAGCCCGCCCGCCTAACGTTTGCCGTCTTCTCGGGGTCGTTAAGGTACTCCTTGAACGTGGAGGCGCTGCGGACCAGCAATTCGCCTTCATCCGTTATCCTCACCTCCACGCCGACAGCCGGGCGACCGACGCTCTGAAAATCGATCTCTCCCTTATTATGCGAAGAGATCAAGCCTGCTTCCGTGCTGGCATATGTCTGCCTCAGTTCGATGCCAATGGCGTGAATCAGCTTGAAGGTGTCCAGACTCAACACCGAGCTGCCGGTGACGGCGAACCTTACGTTGCTGAGCCCCAGCCTATCTCTGAGCGGCCTCAACAACAGGTAATAGGCCAGCGCATAAAGTATTTTCCAGAATAGTGGGGTTTTTTCGTCATTGAACTTGAACTCGGCTATTTTATAGCCCACCGGCATCAGCAAGTGATAGAAAAAGCGCTTTAGGGGATGAGCATCCGTTATCTTGACCTGGATTTCACTGACCAGGCTTTCCCATTGCCGCGGTCCGTAGATGACAAAATCAGGCCCAACCTCGCGAGTGTCCTCGGCGATGGTCTCGGGCTCCTCGGCGAAATTCAGCCTGGCGCCGGTGAGCAGGTGTGGTATAGTGGCGAAATAGCTGTCACCCACCCAGGCGGCCGGAAAATTTGATATCAGGTCGTCATCCTTTCCCAGAGGATAGACGCTGATAAAGCCGCCGGCTGTCTGGATCAGCGCCTCATGGGTAAGTATGGCGCCTTTGGGGACGCCGGTGGTGCCGGAAGTGTAATAAATGAATGCCGTATCTTCAGGCTGTATGCGGGAAATATTGTCTTCAAAGGCGCCTGGATGTGATTTTTCGAAATCGACGCCTGCCTGGACAACCTGCTCGAAGCTAATCAACAGGGGATCATCATAGTTGCTCAGGCCCTTAGGGTCCCAGTAAACTATCTTTTTCAGGGCCGGAAGATCATTCGAGATATCCAGGAACTTGTCTGTTTGCTCCTGGTCATTTACTATAGCAAACTTGGCGTCTGAATGGCTGGCAATATATTTGAGCTCCGAGGGTATCGAATCGACGAAAGCACCCGTAGCTATACCTCCGGCCGCCTGGACCGCGAACTCACCCCAGAACCATTCCGGTTCGTTATCACCAATAATGCAGGCCACGTCGCCCTTGGTTAAACCCAGGTTTACCAGTCCCAGCGAGAAATGCTTTACTGTGCCGTAATAGTCGGCCCAGTTGTATCTGTGCCAGATGCCGCGTTTTTTAAAGCAAATGGCAGTTTGCTCTGGCAGAGCGTTGTAATTCGCCTGTATTAGCTGTGGAATTGTATGTTTATTAGTCATAGCTTCACATTAGGAGGCCGGATTTGTTTAGGTGTCGACCGCCCGCAGTCTAGGAGAGCCTAAACTGCTCGGCGGCCTTTCTAAAGCCGAAAAGCGAACCCTCGAGGGTTGCATGGTCGACGCAGTAAGAAATTCTGAAAAAGCCCGGAGCTCCGAATCCCCTGCCGGGCACCGTCAGTACTAAATCACGTTGCAGCGCCTGCACGAATTCCAGGTCATCCTCTATCGGTGAACGAGGGAACATATAGAAGGCTCCCTGCGGTTTCACCAGCTTATACCCCATATTCACCAGGCTATTATATAGGAAATCGCGCTTGTCCTGGTAGTCCGGTATGGAAACAGTCACGTGCTGAAGGTGGCGGATAATGTTTTGCATCAACGCCGGGGCGTTAACAAACCCCAGTATGCGGTTGGAGAAAATGAGCCCACTCACCAGCTCGGCCTTGTTTTCAATTTCGGGCTGCACGGCTATATAGCCTATCCTCTCCCCGGGAAGCGCCAGGTCCTTGGAGTGCGATGTAGCTATCAGGCTCCTGGGATATTTGGCTAGTATGGGCACGTATTTCAGGTTGTCGTATATAAGGCTGCTGTACGCTTCATCGCTGATCAGATAAATACGGATACCAAGCTTCTTCTCTTTGTCCTGCAGCACGCTGCTCAGCTGGTCAATCAGGTGCTCATGATAGACCACGCCCGTGGGGTTATTGGGGGAGTTCAAGATGAGCGCCTTTGTCCGCCTGTTGATACTCTTCTCCAGCAGGTCGAGCCTGGGAAGGAACTGCTCGTCAGTCGGTACAACCACCGGCTTGCCGCCGTGGTTATCCACGTAGTTGTCATATTCCATGAAATAGGGAGAAAACAATATTACCTCGTCACCCGGATTCAATACGGTCTTCAATATGACATTGATAGCGCCTGCAGCTCCTACGGTCATGATGATATCGTGTGCTGCCACTTCCAGGCCGTTCTCCAGAGATACCTGTTTGGCTACTGCTGCACGCGTCTCCTCGTAGCCGGCATTCTCCATATAGCGATGCATTCCCGCCATGGGATTGTCGCTCAGCCTCTTAAGCAGATGTTTGAACTCGGCTGGCGGCTCGACCACCGGATTCCCAAGCGAAAGGTCAAAAACCTTGTGTGCCCCGTGCTTCTTTTTCAGGATAGCGGCCTCTTCGAACATGCGCCTCGTCCAGGACCCCTCCTCCATCCGTTTTCTGATGTTGTCAGAGATTGACATGTGCGGCTACCTCCCTACCCTTGGCAAAGGCCTGAATATTTATCTCCCTGATCTTGGAGGGCAGATGCTCTGTAATGTTCTTTTCCCACAAGTCCTTATCGATACGCATAGGTAAGAAGGCGGACAGCGCACCCAGCATAAAGATGTTCAGCGTGCGAATGTCCCCGATCTCGCCGACCTCCTTAGAGCCTTCAATCATAAATATCCTGTTAGTCCGCTGCCGGAATGAGTCGATGATTTCCTTGTCTGCGGGATATCTTTGTGTTCCCAGGGATATGGAGAGTGGGGGAATAGCAATATTGTTGATTATCACCGTGCCTTCAGGTCTGATAGAGTTAACCCACCTGGCAGCCTCCAGTTTTTCGAAAGCCAGTATGATATCTGCCTCAGAGGTGCTGATAAGCGGGGACCAGACCTTTTTCCCTATCCTGAGATGGCTGGTTACGCTGCCGCCTCTCTGAGCCATACCCAGCGTATCGGTCTTCTTGACGTCCAGGTCCATGTCCAGGGCTACATCGCCTAAAATATCGCTGGCTAATATAATTCCCTGCCCGCCGACACCCACCATCAGTATATCTTGCCTATTGGGATCATCTATCATATGCTGTCGTCATTCCCTTGCGCTGATAGCCTGCCTGGGGCAGATCTGCTCGCAAATACCGCACTCATCACCCATGCAGGCCAGTACATCGATAAACAATTTCCCGTCCCGTTTTTGAATGGCCGGGCAGCCTATCATCAGGCAAACTCCGCAGTCGTTGCATTTTTCCGTATCCACCTGCCTCTGGTTCCTGCGTGCCTTGTTAATTACCGCACAGGGTCCCCGCACTATCACGACGGAGAGCCTGGGGCTGTCAATCGCCGCGCGGATGGCGGCCCGCACCGATTTAATATCGAATGCATTGACCACCCTCACATCATCCACGCCAGCCCCTTTTACGATATTTTCCAGTTCCACCTTACCCGCCATGATACCCTGGGCCGTCACACCGGAGCCGGGGTGGTCCTGGTGGCCCGTCATGGCAGTGGTGCCGTTGTCCAGTATGACCACGGCAATGGTAGAGCCGTTGTACACGGCATCTACAATGCCCGTTATACCGGAGTGTAAGAAGGTCGAGTCGCCGATCACAGCCACCACCTTGCTGGTTACACCGGCCTTTTCCAATCCGATTGCCTGGCCGATGCTGGCCCCCATGCAAGCGGTCGTATCCATCGCCCTCAGTGGTGGATAGGTCGCCAGAGTATAGCAGCCGATATCTCCGGTAATAATCAGCTTGGTTTCGCCCTCTGACTTGCCGCTGGCATCGAGCACCTTGGCCCTCTGCCCCATCGTGCTGAGTACGAAAAAGGCCCCCGAGTGCGGGCAACCGGGACACAGAAGAGGAGGACGTCCGGGCAGGTCATGAATGGGCTGAGCTTCAATTGTGGCGGCTGCTTCCTCAATAAGCCCGGCCTGAACGGCGGCCAGTCCTACGGAAGCTTTGTGCAGCTCGCCGAATCTGGGTATATATTCTTTACCTTTAATGTTTATACCCAGTATTTTGATGTTCTCTTCCAGGAACGGGTCCAGTTCCTCGACGGCAAACAGTTCTTGCACGTCCTTTGCAAACTGGCGCAGCTTTTTCTCGGGCAGCGGGTAGGTCATACCGAGCTTGAAGAAGGATGCCCCTTCAAAGGCTTCCCTGGCATATTCATAGCTTACGCCGGCAGAAATGATGCCCAGCTTCTTGCTGCCCTCAATTACCTGGTTTAAAGCTGTGGTCTCAGCATAATGCACAAGCTCCAGCATGCGCTTGTGCATGTTTGGCACGCGCAGTCGGGCGTGCCCCGGCAGCATCACGTATTTCTGAACATTATGCCGGAAATGCTTGTTCCTGTCGGCCCGCATGTGTTCTTCGTCATACTCAACCACTGATTTAGAGTGGGCCACCCTGGTGGTTATTCGTAATAAAACAGGCGTGTCATATCTTTCGCTCAGGTTGTAGGCAATGTCCATAAAGTCATAGGCTTCCTGGCTGTCCGACGGCTCAAGCATGGGCACCCTGGCCAGCTTGGCATAGTGGCGGTTGTCCTGTTCACCCTGCGAGCTGTGTATGCCCGGGTCATCGGCCGAAACAACCACTAATCCCCCGTGAATGCCCGTTGTGGCAGCCGCCAGGAAGGGGTCAGCGGCCACATTGAGGCCGACGTGCTTCATGGAGACGATGACCCTTACGCCGGCATAGGAAGCACCCAGGCCGACTTCCATAGCCACTTTCTCATTGGTGGACCACTCGGCATAAATATCTTTGAAGTTCGCCAGGTTCTCCAGTATTTCGGTGCTCGGCGTGCCCGGATAGGCCGTTGCCACGCGTGCGCCAGCGTGATATGCACCTAGGGCTATGGCTTCGTTACCAGACAGCAGTTTGCGGACTTTTTTCATCAGATTGATTGCCGGACGTAAGAATTGGCCATATCAAACCCGATCAGCTTTAACCGAACTTAAAATACGGAAGGTTTCTTTTTCAATACCTCTATCAGGCTGTCCAGGGATATAGCAGGCAAAGTCAGGCTCTGCAGGCCGCCGGCCGAGAGATGGATTGCCAGCTCCGCCGCCTTCTCATTGCTGGGAGCTTCGACGATATTTACAAAATCATACTGTCCCAGCAGGGCATACTGAGCCATGATTTTGACGCCCATATATTCAACTTCTTTGTTAAGCTCCTTTAATTTCTCCGGGTACTCCTCTATGGCTCTGCGTCCTTCGCCTGTCAGGGTAGAAAGCACAAGATAAATAGCCATGGCCACCTCCTCATATACTAGGGAAAGCTCTAAATCCAATTGCCCTGTACTTAAATCAAGCCAGGCGGCAATATTGTAACATTAATATTTGAAACCGTGTAGCTTGACACTCTTGCCGGGCCGCAATGTAATATGTTATATTGTGTCCGTTGCACCTATAAAACAGTATTTAACTGGCTTTAAAACACATGCACGCAAATAAGTACATCTACCGAATGTGGCTCTAGACAAGTTATTGCATCCCCGCAATAACCCTGGAGTCACGTATCCAACCAAAATAATCTAGCACTTTACCTTATTAAATCATTATTAGTGGAGGTATATCTGTGAAAAGAGGATTTCTGACATTGGCATTCGTTCTGGTATTTCTATTACCTGCAATCTTCTCCTGCGGCGCTGGAGCGCCGACCGCTCCTGCCGCCAGTGCTCCCGCTGCGCCGGCAGTGCAGGACAACAAGACCTACGAGTTTTCGTACAGCGTTTTCTTCCCTCCGGTCCATAAGAATTCCATCCTGGCTCAGAAGTTTGCCGACGAGATCAATAAGAGGACAAACGGCAAGGTTAAGATCACTGTATTTGCAGGCGGCACGTTAACCAAGGCTGACAAAGTGTATGACGGCGTGGTCAACGGCCTGTCCGACATGGGCATGTCCGTAGTTTCTTATACTATGGGCCGTTTCCCGGCTTCTGAACTCGTTGAGCTGCCTCATGCTTACCTTAACGGCTGGGTTGCAACCAAGGTAGCCAATGATTTCTACAACCAGTTCAAACCCGCCGAGTGGGATGGCGTGCATGTACTGTATTTCCATGCGCACGGGCCGAGCGTAATTCTCACTGTGAAGAAACCGGTCAACCAGATGGAAGACCTGAAAGGCATGGTCATCCGATCGACCGGTGTAGGCGCCAGCATAGTTGAAGCCCTGGGTGGCAAAGGTTATGGGGCAGCGCAGAACGAGGCCTATGACCTGATGTCCAAGGCTACCATCGACGGCAGCTATACACCGCGAGAAGTGCTTGAGGGCTGGAAACAGGCTGAGATTGTTAAATATGTAACCGACAGCACGGCGGTCGGCAGCACGGCAAACATGTATGTCATCATTAACAAAGACAAATGGAACAGCTTGCCGAAAGATATCCAGGACATATTCACGCAGGTCAGCAGTGAGTGGATCGATAAGCATGGTATGACCTGGTCCAATTACGATATATCCGCTATGAACTATTTCAACACGTTCGAAGGCCGCCAGGTGATCAAGCTCTCGGCTGACGAAGCCGCCAGATGGGTAGCGGCCGTAGCCCCCTTAAAGGACAGCTACATAAAAGACAGGACTGCTAAAGGACTGCCGGCGGCCCAGTATGAGCAATTCCTGACTCAAAAGGCCGCTGAGTGGGCGGCTAAGTCACCAACCGATCAGCAGATCATGGCCTACGATAAAGCGGAATTCCCGAAATAAGCCCAAGCTGGAAATTCAAGGTTAATTAACTTCGTCGCCGGGCATAAGGAGATGAGCTAGTTGTTTGAAAAATATAGAAAGTTTGTTACGGCCTTTGCCAGGATAATGAACTATATCGCGGCTGCTGCACTTGTATTGATGGTAATACTGGTCGTGGCCGATATAGCTGGCAACAAATTTTTCAAGACTCCTGTGCCCGGCGGCATTGAACTGGTCAGCCTTTTTAGCGTTGTGGCTATCGCATTTGCCATCGCCCAGACACAGATTGCGCACGGCCACATTGAAGTGGAAATGCTGCTAACAAAGATGCCCAGGAACGTACAGCAGGTGATACTGGTCTTTGTATACAGCCTGTGCGTAATAGTTTTCCTGATCCTGGCCGGCACAAGCATATACTATGGCCTGAGCCTCAAGAACAGCGGCGAGGTCTCGATGACGCTGGGCATACCGTTCTATCCCTTTGTGTGGGGAATGACGCTGTGTTGCGTATCGGTGATGCTGGTCTTCCTCATGCAGATCATTGACATCATCAGGGGGCAGACCAGCCTATGAATCCCATAGTTATCGGAATCGCTGGCACCATCGTACTGATAATACTTTTTCTGCTCAGGATGCCGGTCGGCTTCGCTATGGCCCTGGTTGGCGTGGTAGGCTTCAGCATTTTCGTAACTCCCGCCGCCGGAATGAACCTGATTGCCAGGGATTTCTTCGATATTTTTTCTTCCTACTCGCTGACTGTAATACCTATGTTCACGCTGATGGGGTGCATTGCCTCGGAATCGGGTATGAGCCGCCGCCTGTATGACGCAGGCTATGTATTGTTCGGCAAGATGCCCGGCGGGCTGGCGCTAGCTACAGTAATTGGATGCGCCGGATTTGCTGCCATCAACGGATCCACCAGCGCTACGGCTGCCGCCATGGGCAAGGTAACCATACCTGAGATGAAACGGTATAAATATGATAGTTCCCTGGCTACCGGGATTGTCGCTGCCGCGGGAACGCTGGGGATCATGATACCTCCCAGCACGATTTTCATTGTTTACGGCATCCTGACCGAGCAGTCTATAGGCAAGCTCTTCATTGCCGGCGTATTCCCCGGCCTGGTTATTGCAGCGTTGCTGATGGTAGCCGTGGCTATTTTATGCTGGCGTAATCCCAAGCTCGCTCCGGCAGCTGCCGGTTCAACATTCAAAGAGAAGATGGAGGCGTTGACGGGCATAATAGAAATGCTCTTCCTTTTCTGCTTCGTGATACTCGGACTATTTTTTGGATGGTTCAGCCCCACGCAGGCTGGTGCGGCTGGGGTGGCAGGCGCAGTCATTATCGGCCTGATTACACGGCAATTGACCTGGGCGGGGTTTGTCAACGCTGTTCGAGATACCATTAGAGTTACCTGCATGGTAATGGTCATCATCGCCGGTGCAACAGTTTTCGGGCATTTTATAGCGATCAGTAAAATCCCCATGATGTTGACCGACTGGGTAGGTTCACTGCCGTTGCCGCCCATGGCCATAATGGGCGTAATCATATTTATCTATCTTATAGGCGGCTGTTTTATGGACTCCCTGGCCATGATAACCCTGACGATACCCATCTTTTTCCCTGTGGTTCTGCATCTGGGCCTGGACCCTATCTGGTTCGGCGTAATTATCGTCCTGGTGACGGAAATGGGCGTCATAACACCGCCGGTCGGCATGAATGTGTATGTTATCAAAGGAGTTGCTAAAGACGTGCCGCTTGAGTCCATTTTTAAAGGGATATGGCCTTTCCTCATTGCGCTAGTTGTTGCGGCAGTTATCCTCCTGCTGTTCCCACAAATCGCCACATTCCTGCCGAGCCTGGCGCGTTATTAAATTAAGTTCGGAGCTGTAATTGTGATCACGATTCCTGAAATGCTGGCAAGAAACGCCAGGATGTGCCCGGATGATTGCGCTCTCATAGAGTTAAGACCCAGTAAAAACTTCAGGCGCGAGATAAGCTGGAAGACATTCGATCAGGAAGCCAACCGCGTGGCAAATGCCCTGCTGGATATGGGAGTCAAACGCGGGGACAAGGTCATCCACTGGATGATGAACTCCATTGACTGGCTGATTGCGTATTTCGGCATACTGCGTACGGGCGCCTGGGTGGTGCCGCTGAACTTCAGGTTCACCAGCAGCGATTTCAAGTATTGCGCTGACATCTCTGAAGCAAAAATCGCTATCATCGGGGATGAATTTATTGAGAGAATTGACCAGGTGAGGGGTCAACTGGGCAAAATAAAACGCTTTATTGCCCTGAGTGACAGGGCGCCGTCCTACATTAGGAAGTACCACGAGGTATTTGAGGGCTTCCCGATTGAGCCTCCCGGCATTAACCTGCGTGAAGAGGAGAGCTGCAGCCTGTATTTCACCTCGGGAACGACAGGTATGCCAAAACCGATCCTGCTGACCCACGGCAATCTGAAATGTGCCGCTGTGACGGAATTTGCACACCACCACCAGACCAAGGACGACAATTTCATTCTAATACCACCGCTTTACCATACCGGCTCAAAAATGCACTGGTACGGCAGCCTCATCTCGGGCAGCAAGGCCACGCTGCTGGGCGAAATAAGTCCTAAAAATATACTTGAGGCTGTCAGCCACGAGGGTGGTACAATCGTCTGGCTGCTGGTTCCCTGGGCCCACGACATACTGGTAGCGCTGGAACGTGGTGAAGTGAATAAGGATGACTATGACTTGAGCCGTTGGAGGCTTATGCACATCGGGGCTCAGCCTGTGCCTCCGGCGCTGGTGCGCAGGTGGAAGAAGATCTTTCCTGATATGCAGTACGATACCAACTATGGCTTGACCGAGTCCAGCGGTCCGGGATGCGTGCACCTGGGCATTGAGAATGAGCGCAAGGTGGGCGCCATCGGCGTGCCCGGTTTCAACTGGGAGACAAAGATAGTGGATGAGAAAGGCGCGCAGGTAGCAAGGGGAAGCATCGGTGAGCTGCTGGTAAGGGGCGACGGCGTGATGAAGGAATACTACCGCAACCCCAAGAAGACGGCGGAAACGCTTAAGGACGGCTGGCTGTACACGGGCGATATGGCCATGCAGGACGAGGAAGGCTTCATCTTCCTGGTCGATAGGAAGAAAGACGTGATAATCACGGGTGGCGAAAACATCTATCCTGTCGAAGTCGAGGATGCTTTACATAATCATCATAAAATATACGATGTAGCAGTAATTGGCGTAGCCGATGAACGCCTCGGCGAGATAGCCATGGCCATTATCGACCTCAAGCCGGGAGAGCAGGTAAGCGAGGTTGAGATTGTCGATTTCTGCAAACAGCACCTGGCCAGTCATAAGGTGCCCAGGAAAATAGTGTTCGATAAAGTGCCCAGAAATCCCACGGGCAAGATAGAAAAGCCCAGGCTCAGGGAAAAATTCTCGCGGTAATAGTCCTTTTTTCTGTTTGATGAAGTGGGGCAGGTTGGGTGAAGGCCGGTACTATTGTGTAGCGCAAACTCATTAAGATATAATTTCACCCTTAGGAGGGTCATTTGTTAAAGAGTCACAATTGCGGGCAGTTACGTGCTTCGGATGCAGGCAAAACCGTTACGCTGGCAGGCTGGGTGCATCGTCGCCGTGATCATGGTGGGCTGATCTTCATTGACCTGCGTGACCGTGAAGGAATCACCCAGGTGGTATTCAATCCCGAGGTCTCACCTGAGACACATGCCGATGCCACCGAGCTGCGCACTGAATATGTCATTCAGGTTAGCGGTGAAGTTTCCAGAAGGCCTTCCGGCACGGAAAACTCGAAGCTGCCCACTGGCGATATCGAGGTGCTGGCCGGGACCATCAAGATCTACAACTCTTCCAAGACCCCTCCGTTTTACATCAACGAGGAAGTAGAGGTGGACGAGTCTCTGTTGTTGCGCTACCGCTATTTGCAGCTCAGGCGCAGCGGCATGCGGGACAACATGATACTGCGGCACAAGGTCATAAAATTCATGCGGGATTTCCTGGATGCGCGTGGATTTGTAGAAGTTGAGACGCCAATATTGATTAAGAGCACACCGGAAGGCGCCCGTGACTACCTGGTCCCAAGCCGCCTGCACGCCGGCAAATTTTACGCATTGCCTCAGTCTCCGCAACAGCTTAAACAGCTGCTCATGGTCGCCGGCATTGAGAAATACTACCAGATCGCCCGCTGCTTTCGCGACGAGGATTCGCGCGCAGACCGGCAGCCCGAGTTCACTCAGCTCGACCTTGAGATGAGCTTCGTTGATGAGGAAGATATTTTGTCGCTGATTGAGGAGCTCTTCATCTCCATGGTGGAGAAGGTCACCCCAAAGCTGCGTGTTATCAAGCCGTTTCCACGGCTCACCTATGCTGAGGCCATGGCCAGATTCGGCACGGACAAACCCGATGTGCGCTTCGGCCTTGAGCTGAAGGATATATCAGAATTTGTGGCCCAGTCCGAGTTCACGGTCTTCAAGACGGCGATACGAGAGAAAGGCGTGGTCAAGGGTATATGCGCACCGGGCTGCGCCGGCTATACGCATAAGCAACTGGAGGAGCTCACCGAGCTGGCCAAGAGCTACGGAGCCAAGGGGCTGATTTCACTAGCGTGGACGGAGGGAGGGGACAAAGGTGGACTGCAGCTGGATAAAATTAAATCGGTAGCTGCCAAATACCTCAGCCTGGAACAAGTGCAAAATATAGTCAACAGATTTGCAGCGAAACCGGGTGATCTTATTTTACTGGCGGCCGGCAACCTATCCACAGTAAACAATGTACTGAGCGAGCTCCGCCGTGAAATGGGTCGTCGCCTTAACCTGTGCGATGACGACCTTATGGCCTTTGTATACGTTCTGGACTTCCCGCTTTTCGAATGGATTGAAGAAAAGAAGGGTTGGGACTCAATGCACCATCCCTTTACAGCACCCTTTGAAGAAGACATACCCCTGCTTGAGTCCGATCCAGGCAAGGTGCGGGCCAGGCACTATGATATCGTATGCAACGGCTATGAGCTCTCCAGCGGGAGCATTAGGATACACAGCCGTGTACTGCAGGAGAAGATATTCAAGATTTTGGGCTATGATAAAGCTGAGGTCGAGAGTAAATTCGGCAACTTTCTTGAGGCCTTGGAATACGGCGCACCTCCCCACGGCGGCATAGCTCCGGGTATAGACAGGCTGGTAATGTTGATGACCAAGGGCAAGACCATTCGTGATGTAATTGCTTTCCCCAAGAACCAGGCGGCCATCGACCTGATGACAGATGCGCCGTCACCGGTTTCAAACCAGCAGCTGAAAGAACTGCACCTGAAGCTGACCGAACTGGAAAAATAGCCTCAGCCTTTTTTGAAGACAAATTCCTGAATGTTATAATGATTCAAGGTGTGAAATAATCGTATGAAGACTACAACTGAACAACTTGATGCCTGCCAGGTCGCTCTCAATGTCGAGATGGAGAAAATGGAGACCGACAAATATTTGGCGTCCGCCCTGAAGCGTCTGGCTGAGCGAGTTACCCTGCCTGGCTTCAGGAAGGGCAAAGCCCCGCTCACGCTGATCGAACAACACATCAGCAGGGAAGCCGTGATGCAGGAGGCATTAGAGCAGCTCATACCGGAAGCCTACCAGGAAGCCCTAAAAACCGAATCGGTTCTGGCAATTGCAGAACCTAAGATCGAGCTTCTGACAATTGAACCGCTAACGTTCAAGGCCATAGTGCCCACCAAGCCGGTGGTTGAACCTGGAAAATACCGCGATATCAAGCTGGAAATCGAAAAAAAAGAGATAGATGAGGCTGAGGTGGACAAGGTCATAGAGCAACTGCAACTGCAGTTTGGCTCTCTGGAGCCCGTAGAGAGGCCTGTTCGGTATGGGGACGTCATAAGTGCCGATATAGATGCCAACGAGGGTGCCAAGCAGGTATTAAGCCGAAAAGACGCAATGTATGAGGTCAGCCAGGATGCAAAGTATCCCATGCCGGGTTTTGCCGAAAAGCTGGTTGACCATAAGAAGGACGACGTAGTTGAATTCACACTCTCCTTCCCCGACGACTATGATATCAAGGATATTGCCGGCAAGGAATACTCATTTAAAGTCAATATAAAAGAGGTCAAGGAGAAAAAGCTTCCGGCTATCGATGACGAACTGGCCAAGAATGCCGGTTGCGATGATCTGGTGAAACTTAAAGAGCAGATCCGGACCGGGCTGCAGCAGAGGTCGGATGAGACTGCACGCAAAGAGTTTGAAAACAAGCTTATCAAGATGCTGATCGAGCAGAGCTCGATTCAGTACCCACCCGTGCTGGTCGATAAGGAAATCGAGCACCTGATCAATGAAGAGGCCAGGAACTTTGCTGACGGCGTCAAGGGGCTGGAAAACTTCCTGACCAACACCAAGAGGACAATGGAACAGCACCGGGAGGACCTGAAACCCGTTGCAGAAGAGCGCGTAAAGGCCTATCTGTTAGTGGGCAAGATAGCAGAACTGGAAAATATTACCATGACAGAGGACGAGCTGAATGCAGCTATCGAGGAAATGGCCAAGGGGGACGAACAGAGGCAGGAAAATATTAAGAATTTCTTCACGCTGCCGCAATCCAGGGAATCATTGCGGGACATGCTGGTTATCAATAAGGCCATGGATTTCTTAACCAAACTTGTAACAGGACAGGCTACGTAATTAACATAGGGAGGAGTGCAAACATGGGAAGGTCTCCATTAGATATCATACCAACGGTAATTGAAAGCAGCGCCAGGGGCGAAAGGTTTATGGACATCTATTCGCTCCTGCTTAAGGAACGAATTATCTTCCTGGGAACCCAGGTTGATGATCAGATTGCCAACGTCATTGTGGCGCAGCTCTTATACCTCGCCAGGGAGGACCCTGAAAAAGACATCAGCCTTTATATTCACTCACCGGGCGGTGTGGTCACCGCCGGACTGGCTATTTACGATACGATGCAGTTGATACAGCCGGATGTGTCCACCATATGCATCGGTTCGGCCTACAGCATGGGCACCGTCCTGCTGTGCGCAGGCGCCAAAGGCAAGAGGTATGCCCTGCCCAATTCCACAATTCACATGCACCAGGGAAGGGCCGGGACCCAGGGCCAGATTACAGATATCAAGATCGCCGCCAAGGAATTCGAGAGGCTGGATGAGCTGGTGGCAAAAATACTGGCGCAGCATACCGGTCAGCCGCTGGACAAGATCAAGCAGGATACCGACCGCGATATATATTTCAATGCCCAGCAAGCGGTTGAATACGGCCTGATCGATGATATCCTTTCGCCGTCCATGAAAAAGGACAAGAAATAGAACCCAGGTTTCTTGAGGATCAGCCGGCCGCCACGGCTCTGTCTATTTCTTGCGTAAGGTCATATGCGGAAATGGGTTCGCCCAGGCTGTTCATCAACTGTTTATTGCCGCCGATCTTGATTCTGCCCTGACTGAATGACATAAGGGTGTGAATGATCAGCGGGATTTCCCTGATAAATCCGGCCTGACGGATGCGCCTGAAGAGCTCATATTCCTCACCTTTTTCTCTCTTGATCTGGTTGACGGGGGTCGATCCCAGCTGACGCCAGAGATCGTCAAAATCAGGCCCGGTTATCGGGTATCGGCAATAGGTAATGACGGGGCCCCTGTCCAGGTCGGGCGTGACCAGGTGCATCATCACGCCGGACTCAGTGGCCCTCTGCCCAATTAAATCCCATATGACCTCCTGCCATGTTCCCTTGGGCCCGGTGGGCAAGGCGGGATGAAGGTTTATCATGGTGTACCTGGAGCACATCTCAGAGCCCACGATCAGCATGTAACCTGCCAGGACGCAAATGTCCGGCTGGAAACCCTGCAATTTCAGCATCACCTGCCTGTCGTACTCCAGCCTCCATTCTGGAAGCTTTTCATCCTTGACGGCGATTTTACTCTGATAGCTTTCAGCAAATTTCTTAATGGACACGTTTACCAGAGGAATACCGTAGTCCTTGACCTGACGGATAAACTGGTCCGTCTTTTCGGATTCACCGGAGTCACGGCTGCAAAAAACGAACTCTATTTCGGCCTGCAGCTGCCCCCGCTCAATTGCCGCCTGAGCGGCATCTAATAGCTTCCTGGAGCTGTCACCCCTGGCAGTAGAAAACCACCCTATTTTAAGCATCCCCTACACCACTTTTTTCTTCCAGAGCCGGGCCGAAGTGCTGATTATATGTATTAATGGGCTGGACTTTTTACCATAAAGCTGGGCTTCCGCCAATGAAGCCAGGAAATCCTCTTTTGTGGTAAAATCACGCATCGTAACATGGGCGTACCCGATCTCCAGCGTGCTGTGTGCGTCTGTGCCTGCGCTTATCACTTTATTATGCCTGGCGGCAAAATCTCGGGCCTTTTTCTCGATGCCGGGCGTCAGGCTGCGAGAGTTAAAAACTTCAATAATATCTATGTCATCGGCTATCGATTCCAGCATAGCCAGATTGCGGAATGCCGAGGGCCTGACCCTGTCGAACGGGTGTGGAATACAGACCAGCCCGTCCTGCTGGCGGATCAATTTTAATGTTTCCGGCAGGGATATCTTATCCGGGATATTCTCTTTAAGGAACATGCCCATGACCTCGCCGTAGGGCGTCAACACTTCTTCGCAGATAATGATCTTGAGGGGTGGATTCAACTGGCTCAGTTCCCTGGCGCCACGGGTAGTGCCGTGGTCAGCAACGGCGATGCAATCGATCCCTTTTTTCAGACAGGCTTTTATAAGCTGGTCATTGGTCATGATGGAATCGATGGAATACCTGGTATGGACGTGCAGGTCGGCCTTGATCAACTCTCAGCTTACCCTTTCCAGGTACTGCCCTGTCCTGGTGTCCACCTTAATAAGGTCGCCTGTATTGATGAAGAATGGCACCTGTATGGTGATTCCGGTCTCCATTTTAGCCGGTTTACCGCCGGCGCTGGCCGTGTTCCCCTTAAATCCCGGGCCTGTTTCAGCTACCTTAAGCTCTACGGATACGGGCAGCTCCACGCCGATGGCAGTGCCCTTGTGTGTAAGCAACTCCAGCGTCATATTCTCTTTAATATAGTTGAGTGCATCCCCCAGCAACGACTTATCCACAGTGAACTGCTCGTAGTTCTCTGTGTCCATGAAATGATAGAGATCGCCGTCGTTATAGAGAAACTGTACCGGCCTGCGTTCGACAAAGGCCTTGGTGAATTTTTCACTGGCCTGGAAGGATTTTTCTATGATGTGGCCTGCTTTGACGTCGCGCAGCCTTATCCTGATCTGTGCAGAGCCCCTGCCCATTTTTATATGCTGGTAGTCGAGCACCTGGTAAAGCTGGCCGTCCAGCATAATGGTAATGCCTTTTTTTAATTCTCCAGCATCAATCATGGTGTCATAACCTCCCTACAAGGGCTTCTTTTCCGGCACGGGTCAATGGCACAACATTTCCCTCTAGAATAGTAACAGTATCCTCGATTCTCACACCACCCCAGCCCGGCAGATAAATCCCGGGCTCGATGGTGAACACCATGCCTTCCGTCAAGATATCTTCACTGCGCATTCCAAGCCGTGGACGTTCATGCGTCTCCAGGCCAACTCCATGGCCCAGGCCGTGGCCGAACATCTCTCCGTAACCCATTTTATCAATCATATCACGTATTAGTTTATCCGCAACTGCGCCGGTCATTTCCGATTTGATTACCGACAGGGCTGTCAATTGAGCCGTCAACACGGCGTTATAGATTTTATAAAATTCATCGCTTGCTTTGCCAGTGACGAACGTGCGCGTGATATCGCTGCAGTAGCCCCGATAGCGTGCCCCCAGGTCCAGCGTGACCGGCTCTCCTTCGCCTATAATCCTGTCGGTCGGACGGGCATGCGGCAGTGCGGAGTTCGGCCCTGATGCTGCTATTATTTCGAAAGGAAGCGACTCGCTGTCATGCCGCCTGATATAGCTTTCGATCTCTAATGTGAATTGCTTTTCACTTATTCCAGGGCGTAGACTTTCGGCGGCGAAAGCTATGGCGCCATCCGCAATATCACAGGCTTTCTTGATATACTCCATCTCAGCGGCATCCTTGGTCATTCGCAATGGCTCCACCAGATGATTCGAGGACAATATTTGCACCGGGTTATCACCTGCCTGCATGACCTTACAAATAGCCTGGTAGACTGATACCGGCATATGATCAGCTTCTATGCCAAGCTTCTGGATGCATTGGCCTTTCACTAAACCCGGCAGCCAGCTGGTTATATCTCCCTTGACGTGAAAAAGTTCAAAATCACTGGATTCCAGCCTTGCCTGCTCAACATACCGAAAATCAACTGCGATCACAGCGCTGGAATTGGAAATAATAAGCCACCCATCCGATCCGGTGAAACCTGACATATATCTGCGGTTGGCAGCCGAGCCGATAAGTATACCTTCCAGCCCGGCTTGAGCCAGTTTCTCTCTTAAAGACTGCAGCCTGCTCATAAAGTATTCGGCGCCTCCCGATACCTAAATGCCGCGAGTATCTTTTCCGGTGCCGGCTCAGGACTTCTTCTTTTTATAGCCTTTACGGTAGCGGGTAAAAATTTTCTTGGTAGTTTTGCAGTCCGGGTACTTGCTGCATGCCAGGAACTTGCCGTAGCGTCCGTATTTCAATACCATGGGCTCGCCGCAGTTAGGACATTTCTCGGTAATGGTTGTCTGTGCATCGTCAGCGGCTGCTTTACGCCCGGTCCACTTACTACTTTTGGCCAGAGTTTTCTTTCCGGTGCACTTGGGATAGTCCGGGCAGGCCAGGAATTTTCCATAGCGTCCTGTCTTGACTACCATATTCTTGCCACAGACCGGGCAGGGCTCTGTGCTGACCCCCTCTTCGGCAGCTGTCTCGCCACCGTTATCTGAAGAGGGACGGGTTTTAACCACGCTCAGTGACCTCTTGCCTTTGCATTCCGGGTAGTTACTGCAGGCCAGGAATTTCCCGTACCTGCTGGATTTCAATACCATCGGCTTGCCGCACACAGGACATTTTTCATCAGACTGGATGACAACCTTCTGCAGTTTGTCCTGCGCGGTCTGGAGTTCCTTATCAAACGGTGAGTAGAATGACCTGATCACGGAAATCCAGTTCATTTTGCCATTGGCAATATCATCAAGCTCATCCTCCATCATGGCGGTGAAGTTGAAATTCACGATATTGGGAAAGTTTCCCACCAGCAGGTCGTTTACTATTACACCTATCTGTTCCGGCCAGAGCTTGCCACTGTCCTTGTAAACGTAGCCCCTGTCCTGTATGGTCGAGATAATAGGAGCGTAAGTGCTCGGTCTGCCGATGCCCTTTTGCTCCATGGCCTTGATCAGGGTGGCCTCTGTATAACGCGGAGGAGGCTGTGTAAAAAACTGCTCAGGATATAGCTGAATTAGCTTCAGAAGCTCTCCCTCATTCAACAGCGGAATTATGGTGGGTTTGCCGTTTTCCAGCTCGTCTTTTTCCTCGTCCCTGCCCTCAATATAGAGAGCCATAAATCCCGGAAACCGCAGCGCGGATGCCTTGGCCTGCAACAAATAGGTTTTATTGGCTGCATCCGCTTTAATATCAACCGTAGCGGTGTCATAAACAGCCGCCGACATCTGACTGGCGATGGCCCTCTTCCAGATCAGCTCATAGAGTTGAAGCTGGTCCCTGTTCAGATAATTTTTGATATGCTCAGGATTACGGTGTGCCCTGGTCGGTCGGATGGCCTCATGTGCCTCCTGCGCCATTTTTACTTTCTTAGTAAATACCCTGGGCGCTGACGGCAGGTATCCTCCCTGATAATTCTGTGAAATGTATTCCCTGATCTCATCCACGGCTGACGATGCAATGTGGGTGGAGTCAGTGCGCATATACGTGATAAGGCCGGTATCCCCTTCCTCACCTATAGGCAGGCCTTCATAAAGCTGTTGCGCGATAAACATGGTCCGCTTGGCCGTGAAGCGCAGTTTACGCCAGGCCTCCTGCTGCAGAGTGCTGGTGATAAACGGCGGTGCAGGCTGCCTGACAACGTCCTTTTTCTGAACTCCTATAACACTGTAGACGGCAATTTTTAAATCGGCCAGCAGCTCATCACAATGAGCTTTACTATGTATCTCTAATTTCTTCCCCAGTGCAGTACCGACGAACTGGGCGCGGAAGGTTTCGTCCGGCGTCGTTTTTCTGGCTAGTTCCGCTTCTATGGTCCAGTATTCAACCGGTTTGAAATCCTGTATCTCTTTTTCACGGTCCACGATCAAACGCACTGCGACGGATTGGACACGCCCGGCCGACAGTCCTTTGAGCACCTTTTTCCACAGTAAGGGGCTTAGTTTATAGCCAACCAGCCGGTCCAGCACCCTTCTGGCCTGCTGTGCATCGACCAGTTTCATATCAATTGAGCGGGGATTCTTGAAGGCCTTTTCTACGGCCTCGCTGGTGATCTCGTGAAAGGTTACCCTCCGCAGAGGTATATCATCCTTCTCCAGGTTGGCCGCTTTGATCAGGTGCCAGGAAATGGCCTCGCCCTCGCGGTCAGGATCGGTCGCCAGGTATATGGCTGATGAACTATTTGCCAGTTCCTTAATTTCTTTGATGAGAGACCTTCTTTCAGGTATGGTGCGATACACGGGCTCAAAGTCCTTATCAATAAGTATTCCCAGTTTGTCCTCGGGCAGGTCGCGTACATGCCCCATAGAGGCCTTTATGGTGTAGCCCTTGCCCAATATCTTGTTCAAGGTCTTGGCTTTGGCCGGTGATTCAACGATAACGAGTTTTACAGTCATTTTTCAAGTCCAGTCGATCAATAAATTCACACCAAGCGCCTGGCAAGTACGTAGCTCATGCCGCCGGTATGTTTTACCAGCCCGTTAAGCTCCATGACAGCCAGATTGCTGATTACATCGGAAGCATTCAGGCCGGTGTTTCTACAAATATCGTCTATGTGAACGGGCTCTTCACCGATAAATTTAATTATAATGGATTCGATCCCGTTTAAAGGAGTGAGCGGCCTTACAGATATCTGCTGCGCTACCAGCGACAAATCCAGCTCTTCAAGGACATCCTGATAGTTCCTGACCAGCTTGGCGCCTTCCTGGATTAACCTGTTAGTACCCCTGCTCATGGGCGAGTTGATGCTGCCCGGGACAGCGAACACCTCCCGGTTCTGTTCGAGGGCGAAATTGGCTGTTATCAGAGCCCCGCTGTTGTCGCCGGACTCAACTACCAGTACCCCCCGGCTTAGACCGCTGAGTATCCTGTTCCTGCGGGGAAAATTTTCCGCCTTGGGCTTGGTGCCCAGCGGATATTCGCTGACCAGTGCGCCGCGTTCCATGATGTCGCGTGCCAGTTTGGCATTCTCGGGCGGATACACGATATCCAGGCCGCTGGCGAATACCGATATGGTGGTTCCCCTGGCCTCCAGAGCCGCCCGGTGGGCTATTGTGTCTATCCCTTTAGCCAGCCCGCTTACTATAGCGACATTATTTAGCGCCAGGTTGACTACCAGCTCCTCTGCTACCTGTCTGCCATAGGCTGTCGCTCTGCGTGTTCCTACTACCGCCACACTGGTCGCATTTAATGTTTCCGCAAGGCCCCGGATATAGATGACTGTAGGATAGTCACTGATCTCTTTCAACAGGCGAGGGTATTCCTCTGACTCACAGGTTACGACTTTGATATTGTAGCGTTCTATTTGCTCCATCTCGCTCTCCAGCGAGATTTTTGCCCGTCCGGACACAAAGCCGTCGGCGATTTTCTCGTCAAGGCCGGCGTTCAGCAGTTCTGACAGCTGAGCTTTCCAGGCGTTTTCAAGGCCGCCGAAATAGGTTTTGAGTGCGGTTAATCTTGCTTTACCTATGCCGGGGATTCTGGAGAAGCCCACCCAATACTCAATATCAGTTCCACGCATGCAAATCGAGCTATTTTAGCACACAGATCAAAAAGCCAAAAATACAAAATGGCTTGAGACGTTAGAGCGAGCTGTGAAGGCACAAAAACTTAAAGCGTCTGCATGCCCTGGACTTCAGCCAAAAGCTTTTTAATTTCCGGGACTACCGGGACGGCCGCCTTGTATCCAGCCTCGATCGCCTCCTGTCCCCGGTAAAATTCATAGGGTTCAATCTGGGTGACGTCCGGTTCGATAAGAATATCGGCCTTAAGTATACTGCTGCGGACTATCTCGTACTCCATGATGTAGATAGTCTGTATAAGAGTATTGAAAAGGGTCGGCGGCTTGGACGATCTCTTATCGCCTGTCAGGCCCAGATGCCTGCGCCTGCGCGGGTCGTTCAGAACATTGACTGCGATCGTGAAATTGGCGCCCATAAATCTGACGATGTCGGCAGGTACCGGATTGACTGCTCCGCCGTCCACCAGGTACACGCCGTCGTAGTTTACGGGCACGAAAATGGCAGGTATGGATATGCTGGCCCTCACGCCCTTGATCAGAGAACCAGAATTTATAATTATTTCGTTTCCTGTTTTGATATCGCAGGCCACTGCCGAGAAGGGAATCTCGCAGTCGGAAAACTTTTTGTCACCGATGATGTTCCTTAAAAAAGCTTCTACCCTCCCTCCGCTTAGCAGGCCCCAGCGCAGGAAAGTGAACTTGGGATCAAGCAGCTGAGTGAGCTTGCGCAAATTAGAGGTCAGAGCAATTTCTTCCAGGACCGAGATTCTGGAATCGGCGGCAAAGCATGCGCCCACCAGACAGCCCATGCTGGTTCCGGCGATCATATGTATGGGAATATCGGCTTCAGTCAGGGCTTTGATCACACCAATATGAGCTATTCCACGCGCTGCCCCGCTGCCCAGAGCCAACCCGACCTTGATTTCATTTCCGCAGGAATCTTTCATACTGCAACACCACCGATAGTGGCGGAGAGGGTGGGATTCGAACCCACGGTAGCACGAAGCTACACGCGCTCTCCAGGCGCGCCTGTTAGACCACTCCAGCACCTCTCCATGGATGAAAAATATGGCGGAGAGGGTGGGATTCGAACCCACGAGGCTCTCGCCCACCGCTTTTCGAGAGCGGCACCATAAGCCACTCGGTCACCTCTCCGGCCGACAGACAATTATATCATCCATATCATATTGTAAAAAACTCCACTGCCGTAACGAATTTTTACCAAGTGTGGCTCAACTTGCAAAGGAAAAATTAAAATTGATATACTTAAACGCTTGCGGCAAATCCGGAAATTGGCATGATTTTGGAGCAGCATCTGTGCCCCTGTAGCTCAGGGGATAGAGCGCCGGCCTCCGGAGCCGGGTGCGAGGGTTCAAGTCCCTCCAGGGGCGCACTGAACCCGCTAGTATATTAATTAGTTGGCTATGCAGAAGGATAGTACTATCGAGATCAGATGGCACGGCAGGGGCGGCCAGGGCGCGGTAACATCGGCCGAGTTGACTGCTCTGGCAGCTATACATGAAGGTAAATTTGCCCAGGCCTTCCCCAGCTTCGGCCCCGAACGTAGAGGCTCTCCAGTGCTGGCATTTAATAGGGTCAGCCCTGATGAGCCGATCAGGGTACGCTCCGGTGTCTTGAAGCCGGATATCGTAATTGTTCTTGATCCGGGCCTTGTGACGCTGATAAATGTTGTCGATGGCTTAAAACCGGGCGGCACATTGATAGTCAATAGCACCAAAACGGTTGAAGAGATTCAACAGTTATTCAGTGGCAACTGGAAGTTGGGAGTGGTTGATGCCAGTTCCATAGCCAGGGAACTGCTCAAAGTAAACATTGTTAATACCACCATGCTGGGAGCCCTCATCAAAGCGACGGGCATAATTAAACTTGAATCGCTGCATGAACCACTGAAAGAGAAATTTGGCGGTCGCGCCGCAGCAAACTTTGAAGCCTGCAAGAGGGCTTTTGAAAGCACTCAAATAAGTGAGATAACCACCACCGGACCAAAAGTTGACAGGTCATTCCCGGTTGAAAAGCTGCCCAGGTGGAATGAATTGCTGGTCGGTTGTATCGTCACAGAAGCGGGAAATACCAAGCGGTTCAAAACCGGAGACTGGAAATCACAGCACCCCGTCTGGGACGATAAGAAATGCATTAAGTGCGGCATATGCGACCTGTTTTGTCCCGAGGCATGCATTAAACCTAATGAATATGGCTACTATCGTGCCAACCTTAATTACTGCAAAGGATGCGGAATTTGTGCTCACGAGTGCTGGCCACAGGCAATCGCCATGGTTGAGGGAAGCGACTGATGAGTGTTAAAGGAATTGGCATTGAATCATCACTGGCAATAACACAGGCTGTGAGGCTGGCCAATGCCGACGTTATTGCCGCTTATCCAATCACGCCCCAGACCCACATAGTAGAAGGGCTGGCTGACATGGTGGCCAACGGAGAGCTGGATGCGGAATATATCCCGGTTGAGTCCGAACATTCCGCCATGAGCGCCTGTATCGGTTCCAGCGCAGTGGGTGCAAGGACCTTCACCGCCACCGCAGGCCAGGGTCTGATATTAATGCACGAAGTGTTGCTGGTTGCAGCTTCGCTGCGCCTGCCCATTGTTATGACTGTAGCTAACAGGGCACTATCCGGCCCGCTTAACGTCTGGGGTGACCAGTCTGACGCAATGGTTACCAGGGACTCAGGCTGGATTCAGATTTTTGCAGAGACGGGCCAGCAATCGTTTGATCAGGTGCTCTGTGCTTTTCGTATCGCAGAGGATAATAATGTCCTTTTGCCTGTGATGATCAATATCGACGGTTTTCACGTTTCTCATGTAATTGAACCTATACAAATTCTCGACCAGAAATCTGTCAATGCGTTTCTGCCTCCCTATAAGCATCCTTATCCGCTGGATCCGGATAATCCGGTCACCATGGGATGCTTTGCTGCCCCCAATCTTTATACTGAATCGAGAAAAGCGCTGGATACTGCTCTACATGAATCGAAAAAGGTCATACTGGAGACATGGCAAAAGTTCGGTGAGCTTACGAGACGATATTATAAGCCGGTTGAAGTATATAAGAGTGAAAAAGCATCCACCCTGCTGGTCATATTGGGCGGCTACAGTGAGAACGCCATGGTAGCCATTGACAAAATGCAGTCTGAGGGAAAGAGTGTGGGACTAGTCAGGCCCAGGCTCTGGCGGCCCTTCCCTACAAAGGAAATCCAGGAAGCGTTATCCAACGCCGAAAATTTAATTGTTGTGGACAGGGCGATTTCTCTGGGCGGCCCCGGCCCCGTATGCTCTGAAATAACAGCCGCAATGTACCATGCCGGCAAGAAGCCCAATATCATAAGTATCGTCGGCGGACTTGGTGGACGGGATATATCCCCTGAGAATTTCGAGACGCTGATCAACCTTGGGCTGGAAAAGATCAAGGCTGGCCAGACTCAAGATATCGTTATGTTCGGAGTAAGAGAATAGTGGAAACCCTTGCCATCTACGCGCCGCGTCTAATGACCGCACAGGAGTATGTTGCCTCGGGCCACCGGGCGTGCTCGGGGTGCGGAGAGGTCCTGGCGATGCGTTACGTCTGCAAAGCGCTGGGGAGAAACACAATTGTTTCCCTGGCGACTGGTTGCATGGAGATTATATCAACTCCGTTGCCGGAAACCTCTTGGGAAGTGCCGTGCATACACTCGCTTTTTGAAAACGCTTCAGCCGTGGCCTCCGGCATTGAATCCGGCATAAAGGCCTTGAGGCGAAAACAGGGGTATAAAAAAGAGGTTAAGGTGGTAGCCATGGGTGGTGACGGCGGCACTGCCGACATCGGCTTGCAGTCCCTTTCAGGCGCCATGGAACGCGGTCATGATTTTATCTATGTGTGCTTCGATAACGAGGCCTACATGAATACAGGCATACAGCGATCCAGTGAGACCCCGTTCGGCGCATCCACCACCACAGCCCCGGCCGGCAAGCTCAGCATCGGGCAGCACACACGCAAGAAGAATATGGCGGCCATAGCGGCGGCTCACAATATCCGCTATGTAGCTACAAGCTCATGCAGCTATCCCTTCGATATACAGGCCAAAGTGGCCAAGGCCATGAGGATTAAGGGGCCTTCCTATATTCATATTCTGTCCGTCTGTCCCACAGGCTGGCGTTCCGCATCAAACGAGACCATCACCATGGGCAGGCTGGCGGTCGAGACGGGTATATTCCCCATCTACGAGATAGAGGATGGCCAGTATAAGCTGAATTTCGATTATCCTAAGCTCCGGCCCGTGGAAGACTATTTGAAAAAACAGGGCAGGTTCCGTCATTTGACCAAGGAAGATGTGGCACACATCCAGGAAATGGTGCTTGAGGAATACAACAGGATAAAACATCTGGCATCCGGAAAAAAGGCTAAATGAAAGACCAGATAAACGCAATCATCAAGAAATACGACAGCGATAAAAGCCAGCTGGTATCAATTCTGCAGGATATTCAGTCGGTTTATAACTATCTGCCGCGCAGCGCTCTCGATAAGGTCAGCAAAAAGATGAATGTCCCACGGAGCCAGGTTTATGCGCTGTCCACCTTTTTCAGGGCGTTCAGCCTTAAGGAAAGGGGTAAGCACATTGTCCACGTCTGCCTGGGCACGGCCTGCCATGTCAGGGGTGGTGAGCTTATACTGGACTCGCTGGAACGGCAGCTTGACATAAAGAATGGCGAGACGACTAAAGACAAGAATTTCACTCTGGAGAGCGTGAACTGCATGGGCTGCTGTGCCACAGGGCCGGTGGTCAAGATAGACGAGGAGTATTTCGGCCATATGACCAACGACAAGGTCGAGCCTATGCTAAATAAGTACAGGGGTAAACAGTAAACTGATATGCCTCGTAAACTGACGTCGGCTGATGATTTGAAATCACTGCAGACCAGGCTGGCTAAAAGCCTGGATAGCGGCAAGCCGCGGATCTCGGTCTGCAACGGCACGGCCTGCCGTCCCTACGGCAGCAACCCGGTCGTAGAGGCATTCAGGGCGACGATTGAGAATAAGGGACTGCAGGACCGTATAGACTTCAAGGTCACGGGATGCCACGGTTTCTGCGAGCGCGGCCCTATCGCTGTGATTGAGCCGGGGAATATCTTCTATCAGAAGGTAAAGCCCGAGGATGTTGCGGAGATTATTGAAAAGACGGCTCTCAACAACAAGATCATAGACAGGTTGCTGTTCGAGGAGCCGTCTACAAAGACCAGGGCCACCAGCCAGGCCTCGCTTTCATTTTACAAGGGGCAGTCACGTGTCATCCTGGGCAACAATCTTAAGATTGATCCCACAAATATTGAAGATTACATAGCCATAGGTGGTTATTCGGCTCTGTCTAAGGCGCTTTTCCAGTATCAGCCGTCTGATATTATTGAGATAGTCAAGAAGTCCGGCCTGCGCGGCCGAGGCGGAGGCGGTTTCCCAACTGGAAGGAAATGGGAATCATGCCGCAATGCTCACGGCGACATCAAATATGTGATTGTTAATGCCGACGAAGGCGACCCGGGAGCATATGCCAATGAGGGGCTGCTGACGGGCAACCCCCACAGTGTGCTGGAAGGCCTGATAATCGGCGCCTTTGCCATTGGCTCGCACCAGGGATTTATCTACGTCCGCAATGAATATCCCCTGGCACTGAAAAATATTACGGCTGCTATGGAGCAGGCTGAAAAGCTCGGCCTGCTGGGGAAAAATATCCTGGGCTCCGGCTTCGATTTCCAGGTTAGAGTTAACAGAGGTGGTGGAGCCTTTATCTGCGGCGAATCAACCGCGCTGATGGCCTCCCTTGAGGGCAAGGTGGGCGAGCCCCGGGCGAAGTACATCCATACTGTGGAGCGAGGCCTCTGGGACCGTCCGAGCGACCTTAACAACGTTGAGACCTGGGCCAACATTCCACTGATAATCAATAACGGGCCTGAATGGTTCAATAAAATTGGTTCACCCAGCAACACGGGCACCAAGATCTTTTCGCTTACCGGCAAGGTCAACAATACCGGACTGGTGGAAGTGCCTATGGGCATCAAGCTCAGGGACATTATCTTTGACATAGGCGGCGGTATCAGGGGCGGCAAGAAATTCAAGGCTGTGCAGACCGGAGGCCCGTCCGGCGGATGCCTGCCGGAGAGCCTGCTCGACCTCCCGGTCGACTATGACACCTTGATCAAAGCCGGGTCCATGATGGGTTCCGGCGGCATGATCGTAATGGACGAGAACAACTGCATGGTCGACGTGGCCAGATATTTCCTTTCCTTCCTGGAAGAGGAATCATGCGGAAAATGCGTTCCTTGCCGCGAGGGCATTCTCAGGATGCGCCAGCTATTGAACGAGATCACGGAGGGCGAAGGCAAGGAGAGCGACCTCGCACTGCTGGAAGAAGTTTGCCAGTGCCTCAAGGACAGCTCGCTCTGCCAGCTGGGAGGCTCAGCTCCTAATCCTGTGCTCTCCACGCTTAAATACTTCCGCGATGAATACGAAGAGCATATAAAGCTGAAGAAATGCCGTGCAGGCGTCTGCAAAGCCCTTATCACGTTCTCCATAATTGAAGAGAAATGCCCGGGCTGCGGCCAGTGCGTGAAGGCCTGTCCCTCCGGTGCCATTACGTTCCTTGGGAAGAGAAAGCCGGTATTGCTGGACCAGTCTAAGTGTATTAAATGCCGCACTTGCTTCGACATATGCAAGATGGGAGCAGTAAAGATTGAGTGATACGGTTACCGTCACTATAAACGGAAATAAATACAGCGCCGCAAAAGGCGAGTATGTGCTGCAGGTTGCCCGTAGGCATGGCATACGCATACCGACGCTGTGCGATCACCAGAATGTTGAACCATACGGCGCCTGCCGCCTGTGCATAGTCGAGGCCACGTCTGGAGGCAGGACACGCATCGTGACATCCTGCCTCTATCCCGCTGAAGAGGGACTGATTATTGAGACAGACTCCCCGCGGGTCGTGCGCAACCGTAAGATGCTGCTGGACCTTCTCTACGCGCGCTGCTCCGAGAACCGTGTAATAAAAGAGCTGGCAGCCGAATACGGGCTGGAAAAGCCCTCCTTTGACCCGGAATACTGGACAACGGAAGACTGCGTCGTCTGCGGCCTGTGCTGCCGTGTTTGTGAGCAGGTGGTGGGAGTAAGCGCCATCAGCCTGGTCAACCGTGGAATCACCAAGGGGCCGGCGGCTCCCTATCTTGAAAGCGCCCAGGCCTGCATAGGCTGCGGCTCGTGCTACTATGCCTGTCCTACCGGCGCCATCAGGATGGAAGACAAGAACGGCTACCGCTACATATATAACTGGAATATCAAGTACAAGCTTCAGAAATGCAAGGTATGCGGAATCGAATGGGCGCCGGTAAAGCAGTTGGAATACATCCGCAAGAAGTGGAACCTTCCCGAAGACTTTTTTGACGTCTGCCCCAACGACCGCTGAACCTCGGCTGTCACATTAATTATTCCTTGACTCTGTATTACCCGTATCCTATACTCTGTCGTTGCGGGGTGTAGCGCAGCGGCTAGCGCGCATGGTTTGGGACCATGAGGTCGGTGGTTC
>CAZSED010000013.1:53750-59859 GCA_964605885.1 uncultured Dehalococcoidales bacterium | reverse complement strand
GCAATCTCCGGGCGCAGGTAATAGGGGAGATTGCTTCGCTCCGCTCGCAATGACGGGTTGGCTTACTCTGCCATTACGGGGAGCCTGTCCCGATATAATCGGGATGGCAATCTCACGGCATTGAGTCAGGCCCTGAGCCGTCAACCAAAGGATTGCTTCGCTTCGCTCGCAATGACGTGTAATTTAGTCCGGCCTGGGAGCGTTGAAGAGGGGCGACAGCCCCTCTTGAAAAAAATAGTCCCTCTCCCTTCGAGGGAGAGGGCAGGGTGAGGGTGCATCAAGTCTAGTATGGTTGCTGCTGCTTGCGGATATAAATGAAAGCCGCCACGGCGATTATCGAGGCCAGCGCCCCCACTATCAGGAAGATGATAGGATTGATATCGCCGGCGGCGAATACCCTGAAGCTGCCTGCCTGCACCTTGCCAACATAGACGGTGTAAGCTCCGGGCTGGCCCCTGCTGACGGTGAATTTCACGTCTGTGGAGCCGCCGCTGGCAATGGTGACCGACTGGCTGGCCTCCTCCCTCTCATTGACATAAAGATAGATAGTGGACGTGGCATTGCCCGTGCCCTCGTTGGCCACCACGGCCGTCACGGTTATCGGCTCTCCCACCGTCGCCTGCTTGCTGGAAAGAGAGGCGCTCTTCACGGTAACGGCGCTTGACTGGCCGTTGGATGGCGTGGACGTGTAACCGCTCGATGACGGGGTAATCTGGGGGCTGACGATATTGAGCGGCACACATGGGCCGCCGGGGTCGGCGATAGCGTTGTTGGCCCTCCCGTCCCCGTCTCCCAGGCCGCCGTCCGTGAGCGTCAGCACTATGTTATACGGATCATTCTGGGTCATCAGTGATGTGCAGTCCACCGTTGTGCCGTTGAGGCATTTGTAGTACGTCGTGGCGCCTACCGGCAGGGGCACCGGAACGGTTATCGTGACGGTGACCGATTGGCCTGCGGAGAGCCCGTCAATGTTAAAAGCAAAAAAGCCAAAGGGTACAATGTACCCGGCAGGTGCGCAGGATAGGGAATTGGGATCGATCCAGGTCAGGCCGTACAGGTTGCCTTCGTTAATCTGGAACCTGACGGGTCCCAGGCTGGTCTCAACGGTTGCCGTCTGTACAGCCTGCGTTGACGGTCCCGTATATTTCATGTAGTAGATATTTGGAAAACCGTCGCGGTCGTCGCTCCAGACAACATATAAGTCATTGCCGTAGACTGCATCGGTCGGCGAAAGGGCATCGGCCGTCAGGGGGGTTGTGCTCAGCCTGGTGTCGAGGCTCCATACTGCACCGTTGTCAGCGGAGCTCTTACAGTAAATGTTCCAGTTGCCGTCGCGGTTATCGTTCCAGATGACAGGCACCCAGGTGTTGGAAACACCCACGGTCGGGTAGGCTGAAAGAGAAGAATTATTGGTCAGCCTGGTATCGGTGCTCCAGGTGGCGCCGCCGTCCAGCGAGTGCTTGTAGTAGATTTCAGTGTTAGTATCCCTGGTGTCATACCATACCACATGGATGTTGCCGCCCCAGGTTGCAACACTGGGGTCCAGTGACACGGCGATGTCGTTTGTCAGCCGGGTATCTGCTCCCCAGGACGTCCCGCCGTTGGTGGAGCGCTTGCAGTAAATCTCATAGTTGCCGTCACGGTTGTCGTTCCAGACCACGTTGACATTAGTGCCCGAGGCTGAGATGGAGCTGTCCTCGGAGACAGAGGCGTTATTGGTCAGGCGCGTCTCCAGTCCCCAGGAGACACCCCCGTCTCCGGAGCGTCTGTAGTAAATCTCGTTGTTGCCGTCGCGGGAGTCTGTCCAGGCAACATGTACTACCGTACCCGAGATGGCCAGCAAATCGTGATGGTAGCCTGTGGACTGCACTGAAAGCCCGGTGGAAAGGCGTGTGTCAGCATTCCAGGTGACGCCGCCATCGGTGGAATTTTTGTAATAGATTTCGTCGCCGCCGTCACGGTCATCTATCCAGACAACGTGGACCCTGCTGCCGGCGATGGCCACGCAGGGGGCGGTGGAAGTTCCTGCACTGTTGGTCAGCCTTGTATCGGGGCCCCAGCTGGCCCCGTTATTGGTGGAGCGTTTGTAGTAGATCTCGTAGTCGCCGTCACGGAAGTCTTCCCAGACAGCAATGACGGTGGTGTTGTAGACCGCAATGGACGGCAGGTTGGAAGAAGCCAGCCCGGTGCTCAGCCTGACCTCCGCGCCCCATCCGGCAGAGGCGTGTGCCGGCGCAAGCAGTGGAGAAATAAAAACGGCCAGCAATAGCAATACGCTGGCCTGGCGAAGATACGGCCTGGAAGGCGGTCTTTTCGGCCTTCCCGAGTGCTGAAGTGCGGCCTTCTTCAATCTCATATGAAGGTTTACCTGATGGTAACAAATATTAATATAGCTGTCAACGACTGCGGCATCCCGCATAAAGATGAATCACCGCCAGCGTATCCTCTGGGTCTGCCTGGCTATCTGATTGTGCTTGTAGATGATCACGCCCGCCACGAACACGATGAAAAGGAAGGCGCCGGCCAGCAGTAATATAGTATTGGGATCGGCAAAAGCATCCACCCTGAACTGGCCGGCCTGCACGCCTCCCACGTAAACGTTGTAAAGGCCGGGCTTGCTCCTGGTTACCGTGAACTTAAGGTCGGTGATGCCGCCGCTCTGCACGGAGGTGCCCTGTTTGGCCTCTTCCTGTCCGTTAACGTAGAGGCGGACAAGTGCCGTGCCGTTGGCTGTGCCCGAGTTGGAAACGGTAGCAGTTACTGTAACCGGTGCTCCCGGCGATACTTTGGTGGCAGAGAGCGAGGCCTTTTTGACGGTTATGTTAGGCAGGGGGGCAGGGCCCTGCGATCCCGGGAGTATCGTGGCCGAGGGTGTCGGTGTCTGGTTGGAGAACAGCGGCATGCAGGGGCCGCCCGGGTCGACTATCCTGCCGTTGGCTATGCCGTCGGCGTCACCCAGCCCGCCGTCCCTGATGGTCAGTATAAGTGTGGTGGGGTCGGGCTGGCTCATCAGCTCGGTAACATCGATGAAGTTGCCGTTGATGCACTTATAATATTTTATCGATCCCATTGGGAGCTGGTTGGGCAGGGTGATGACAATGGTGACAACCTGGCCTACCGTCAGGTTGTTTATTGTGAAGCTAAAATATCCATAAGGGAAGCCGAAGGCGGCCGTGGCGCAGCCCGCCGTGGCGGGATCGATGGTGGTCAGGCCGCTGAGCACGCCGCCGTCAACGGCGAATGTTACCACTCCCAGGCTGGTGGCGACCGTTGCAGTCTGCAGCGGGGCGATGATCGGGCTCCAGGAGGGCGCAAACGGATGTGAGGTGTCGGCCTGCGCGGGGGACGAAATAAATAATAACGGCATTGCAGCCAGGCTTATCAGCGTCAGAACAACAACGAAGATTTTGAAAAGAAAGGGGGAAAGCGGCATCAACCTCCACACACCAGGACTCGAGTAGTTTTTCACGTGATCCTCCTGTATGTATGTGCGTTGTATTTATTCTCATTATATTTTGCTATGAAGAAAATAGTCAATAAATTGGGCGGCTGCTTCCCTGATATCATTTCATGACAGCATTTTCTGATTCGAGTACAATTACCTGCTGTATCAGGGGTAACCGAATGGATAAAAGCAGTATCGATATGCTGGAGTTCCCGCGTGTGCGGGAGAAGCTGGCGGCCTATACCTCCTTCGCCGTGGGGCGCGAGCTGGCCCTGGCGCTGGAGCCAACCTCGGACGCTGAATGGGTCCAGCTTTTGCTGAAACAGTCGGCCGAGGCACGGCGGCTGATATCCGTGCGCCAGGACTTCCACATCGGTGAGGCCTTCGACGTGCGCGACGACGTCAAACGGGCGGAGAAGGGCGTATCGCTGGACGCGCAGACGCTGCTTAAGATACTCAAGACCGCCACCGCCGCACGCCTGGCGCGCAGCGGAGTGGGCAAGCTGTCCCAGGAGCTGCCGGGCCTGTGGGCGCTGGCCGGCGAAATATCGGTACTATCCGAGCTGGAAGGCGAGATCAGCCGCTGCCTGTCTCCCGCCGGTGACGTACTGGACTCCGCCTCGCAACACCTGGCCGACGTGCGCTGGAAGCTCAAGGATACCCGGCGCCAGCTCCAGGAACGGCTGGCCACCATCGTCAAGTCAAAGAAGGGCCAGGCCGCGCTGCAGGAGCAGATCGTCACCGAGCGCAACGGCCGCTACGTGCTGCCAGTGAAGATAGATTTCAAGCGTGACATGAAGGGCATCGTGCATGACGTCTCCAATACCGGCGCCACCGTCTTCATCGAGCCGCTGGAGACCATAGAGGCCGGCAACGAGCTGCGGCAGCTGGAGGTGGAGGAGCGGCTGGAGATCGAGCGCATACTGGCGGCTCTGAGCGCCAGCGCCGGCGCAGCCGCAGAGGATATCAACCGCAACATAGAGATACTGGCGCGCCTGGACCTGGCGCTGGCCAAGGCGTATTACGCCGAGAAGGCACGCGCCGTCGAGCCCGAGCTGTGCCCGCCCGGTAGCCGGCGCGTCCTGAACCTGGTCAACGCCAGGCACCCGCTGCTCAGGGGAGATGCAGTTCCGCTCAACCTCGAGATGGGGAAGGACTTCACAATCCTCATAATCAGCGGCCCCAATGCCGGCGGCAAGACCGTGGCGCTCAAGACCATCGGCCTGCTGGTGCTGATGGCGCAGGCTGGCCTGCCCATTCCCTGCTCGGACGGCACGCAGATACCCGTCTATGACGAGGTCTTCGCCGATATCGGCGACGAACAGAGCATTGAGCAAACCCTGTCCACCTTCAGCGCGCACATCAGCAACATCGCCCGCATCGTCAAGAAGTCCACGCAGCACGGCCTGGTGCTGCTGGACGAGCTGGGCATCAGCACCGACCCGGGCGAGGGAGCGGCGCTGGCCCAGGCTACGCTGGCGCATTTTATCGACAAGGGCACCAACGTGGTGGTGACCACGCATTACAGCGAGCTGAAGGCTTATGCCCACCTGACCAAGGGGCTGCGCAATGCATCACTGGACTTCGACCCGATGACGCTGACGCCGACCTATCACCTGAGCGTGGGCATACCCGGAGGCAGCAATGCGCTCAATATAGCCTCGCGCTTCGGGCTGCCCGAGGAGATAGTCAACGACGCCCGCAGCATCATGTCCAAAGGCTCCCAGGAGGTTGAGGCCATGCTGGTGGACCTGACGGCCGAGTGCAAAAGGCTGGAGGAGATACGCGGCTCGCTGAACCATGAAAAGCAGAGGGCCATCGAGCTGAGCAGCAAGCTGGAGAGCGAGCTGGACCGCATCAAGCTGCAGGAGCGTGAGATACTGCGCGAGATACAGGACAACCTCAACAGCGAGATCGCCGGGCTTTACCGTTCCATCCGCGAGGCCGATAACGAGCTCAAGAAGCAGAGGAAGCGGGAGAGCATCGAGCGCGCCAGGAAAGCAGCCGAAAGCATCAGCCGGGCGGCCGACGCCCAGGGCCAGGAGATGGCCGGGCGGCTGGCCGCCATGAAGGACATGGAGGACGCACCCCAGGGGCTGCGGGTGGGCGACAGCATCAGGCTGCGCGACATGGACATGACAGCCAGCGTGATGTCTATCGATGAGGAGGAGGGCCGGCTGGAGGCGCTGGCTGGGGATATAAAGTTGACGCTGCGCCTGGACAGCGTTGAGAAGTTGGAGGGGCCCGGAGAGGGCGCTGACGTTTCGCGTCCCGTGGTTAATTTGAAGACCACCAGGCCGGCAGCGCCGGAGCTGGATTTGAGGGGGCACAGGGCCGATATTGTGGGGGCGGAGCTGGACACCTATCTTAACGACGCATTCATGTCGCACCTGCCCGAGGTGCGCATTATCCACGGCTACGGCACGGGCGCCGTGCGCGACGCCGTCAGGGAGGCGCTGGCAGAGCACGCCCTGGTCAAGTCCTTCCGGCCCGGAGGACAGGGTGAGGGCGGGGACGGCGTCACCGTGGTGACATTAACCTGATGATATGCCATTGCGAGCACCGACAAAGTCGGGGCGAAGCAAGCTTTTGAGCGAAGTGTGAAGGTTTGATTTAATGCCGTGAGATTGCCACGCCCCGATACAATCGGGGCTCGCAATGGCA
>CAZSED010000013.1:0-53650 GCA_964605885.1 uncultured Dehalococcoidales bacterium | reverse complement strand
TGATTTAATGCCGTGAGATTGCCACGCCCCGATACAATCGGGGCTCGCAATGGCATGGTAATATTATTTTATTGGAATTTGGTTTTTGGAATTTGGAATTTAAGTACCTATGCTTGTCGACCAGTCGGTGTTGAGCCGGGCGCAAACTCTGAAATGGCTCAAAGAACTTGGAAGTAAGCCCGTTGCTTTCTCCGCTTACCTGGCGCCGTTGACTTCTGAAGAGGGCGTAAAGAAGTTGCTCTACAGCGTGCTCGACAGGGGCGGGTTCCTGGACGGGCTGAGCAAAAAGGCGTCGGGTTCACCCACGGGCGCAGCCGTTTTCTACCTGCAGGACGAGGCCCGCGTCATCCTGCCTCCTTTCCCGCTGGCGGAAAGCGGGCTGCACACCGGCTTCGAGCCGGCCCCGCTGCGCCAGATGCTGGAGCACGACTGGATGCTGGGGCTGGTGCTTGTCAGGCTGGGGCATTACGCCATAGGCCTGTTCAAGGGCGAGACCCTGCTGGAAGGCAAGGCCGGCACGGGGCTGGTGCACTCACGTCACCACAAGGGAGGCTCGTCGGCCCAGCGCTTCGAGCGCCACCGCGCCAAGCAGATGGAGTTTTTCTTCACCCGTATCCAGCAGCATGCCAGGGAAATGTTGGAGCCGCGCTTGAAGGAGATAGATTATATTTTCTACGGGGGCGCCAGGGACACGCTGCTGCGCATGTGGAAGCAGTGCCGTTTCTTTGACGGCCTGGCCGGAAAGAGGGTTGACCGTCTCCTGACCGTCCGGGAGGCCAGACGCTCGGCCTTCGATGAGGCTATCGCACAGGCCTATGACTGCCGTCTGTTTACCCTTGGCGAGTGAACTGTTAGAATAGGTTCAACAAAGGGTACGATGCAACTATCCCGGATAAAGAAGTGGGGTGGTGTACTGCCGGCAGAGGAGGAAAAACTCTACCGTCAATATCATCTGCGTGCCGACAGCATTCAAGCCAGCATTGTCATGCTCATCCTGGCCATTCCGCTGGTCGCCTTTGCCTATAACGACTACCACTTCATGGGCCCCGGGCCTGCCTTCTTTGCATTCATGGTGGTGAGACTGGTGCTGCTGGGTGCGGCGGTGACGGCAGTGATTTTCCTCTTGCGCAACCGCAGCGTCAGGGTGTATGACTGAATTATCGGGGCATGGATGGTGGTCGGGCTGATCGCAGTCATGGCGGTAAATTTCTCACGCCCCCAGAATTTCATCGGCCATGCCGTGGTGGACGTGGTCATGCTGTTGCTGGTTTACTTTGTGCTGCCCGCCGGCCTGATCATAAAATACGGCGCATTAATTCTCTTCAGTATTTTTGAGACAGTATGCCTGTTTGTGGCGCATGTAGCGGGCAGCACGGAGCTTTATACCATTATGTTCGCCTTCCTGGTGGCCAACGTGACCGGAATACTGGGCTCCTGGCAGATATGCGTGCTGCGCAGGCACGGATTTCTGGCCGAGCTCGAGCAGCAGAAGGCCCAGGAGGAACTCAAACGGCTGGCAGAGATAGACGACCTGACCGGCATTTACAACGTAAGGGTATTCAACCAGATCGCCCGCAACGAGCTGCAGAGGTTCCACCGCTACGGCCATCCTCTCATTTTCATTATGCTGGATTTAGACGATTTTAAACAGGTCAATGATCAGTACGGCCACCTGGCGGGCGACAGGGTGCTCAAAGAGGTGGCGGGTACCGCCAGGGCCAAGCTGCGCAGCATCGATGTTATGGGGCGCCTGGGTGGTGATGAGTTCGGCATACTGCTGCCGGAGACGAACATGGACAGGGGCAAGGTGGTTGCCAGCAGGATACAGCAGGCGCTGCGCAGGATGAAGATAAGCACGGACGGCGGAACGAGCCTGCATGTCACGGCCAGCCTGGGTCTGACGGAGGTATGCTCAAACGACAAAGACCTGGACTCTATCATCAGCCGCGCAGACTCGGCCCTGTATCAGGCCAAGAGGGAAGGGGGCGGTCCCGGGGCTGCTGTCGCCAACTAGATCTCGCCGTCCAGCCTGTGGATAACCAGCCCGCTGGGGAGCTTGGGATAGAAGTAAGTGGACTTGCGCGGCATGCGGTCGCGTGCGTCGGCTATGTTCTTGATGGTTACGGGTGAGACGGGGTCGAGCAGCACGGCGAACTGGTACTGCCCTTCGTCGACCAGCCTGCAGGCCGCCTCGCCGCTGGGCGTATAGGCCAGCTTATCGGTATCCCCGGCCGGCAGTCCGAGCAGCTTTTCGCAGATGATGTGCTGCACTATGCTCACGTCCAGCTTGCCGTAAGGCTCCGAACGCTTCTTCTCCAGGAAATCGTTGACCTTTATCTTGGGCAAAAGTGACAGGCCCATGACCTGGCCCGGCTCCAGCCCGTAGATCCTGATGCCGCTCATGTAGCGCCCGTCGCTGACCTGGAAATACTGCGACAGGTCCTTATTGAACCTCTTCAATGTTTCCGGGTCAATGCCGCGCACCAGCCGGTGTATGGGCAGTATGATGATGCCCGGGTCGGAGAACGATACCAGCGCCATCAGCACGTAGTTGAACGAGGCATTGCTGCCGGCGCCGGGGTCGAGCTTGCGGCGGTAGTTACGGTAGGCCAGTGCGGTCTCGTAACGGTGGTGGCCGTCGGCGATATAGATGGACTTGGTTACCAGGAAATAGCTCATCCTCTGCACGAACTCGGGCTCGTTGACCATCCAGAACCTGTGGCTGTCGGCGTTCTGGAAGCTGTAAACGGGGTTGGTCTTGACGCGATTGGCGATAAGCTGGTTGACCCTGCCGCCAGGATCCTCGTAAAGGCCCAGTATGGGGCTGAAATTAGTGGCGCAGGCCTTCATCAGGTCCAAGCGGTCGGCCTTGGCTCCCTCCATGGTGAACTCGTGCGGGAAGACCACGCCGCTGTCCCACGCCTCCAGCCGCACGCAGGCATACAGCTCCAGCCGCCGCCGCTTCATCTCACCTATCTCAAAGACGTGCTCGTGCACATAGTAGCTGGATACGCTGTCCTGCTTCAGGTAGCCCTCCTTAAGCCACTGGTCGAAGAACTGGCGGGAGCGGGTGTACCTGTTGTTCCCGGCGTCGTCGCCCGGCATGGTCTGGCCGTACTCCAGCCGCACCATGTTATAAGGATTGCGCTCGTATAGCGCCTCCTGTTCCTGCGGCGAGATGACGTCGTAGGGTGGGCAGATAACGTCCGCCATGCGCTGAACCTTTTCTGGGTTGTACCTTACGCCCTTGAATTCAGATACTTCTGCCAATTCTGTCTCTCCGGTATTCAGTAAATAATATCAAAGTCCGTTAAGCCATGCCTGCTTCAGTTCGCTTATCGGCAGGTTGACTGTGCCTTTCAGCACGAAGCGGCTGCCGCCGACCGTCCCCAGCCGCATGGCCGGCACCTTCAGCCTGAAGGCCAGGCTCTCCAGTTTCAGTGCAGCTTTGGGGCCTGCCGAGACCACAATCCGGGACTGCGCCTCTCCGAAGAGCGCCGCGTCCAGCCGTCCCTTCACGGGTAGCTTGCCGCTGAAGCCTATATCGCCGGTTATGCAGGACTCGGCCAGCGCCACGGCCAGGCCGCCGTCCGAGCAGTCGTGCGCCGAGCTCAGCAGGCCGCGCTCGATGGCCTTGACCACGCAGGCCTGCACGGCCTTCTCCCTCTCGATGTCAATGCCCTGGCTGCCCTGCACCCTGCCGTGCACCAGCTCCAGGTACTCGCTGCTGCCCAGCCCGGCGTCGCCGCCCGGCTCGCCCAACATTAAGACTATATCCCCCTCATGTTTGAAGGAGGACGAGCAGTGGCGCTTTACGTCCTTGATCAGGCCGACCATGCCCACCACGGGAGTGGGGAAGATGGCCACGTCCCTGGTCTCGTTGTAGAGGCTGACGTTGCCGCTGATAACGGGTATCTTCATGCTCTTGAGCGCGTAGGACATGCCCTTGATGCATTCCTTGAGCTGGTAGTAGACGTCGTTCTTGTCCGGGTTGCCGAAGTTCAGGCAGTTGGTGATGGCCGCAGGCCGGGCGCCGGAGCAGGCTGTATTGCGCGCCGCCTCGGCCACGGCGATGACGCCGCCGATGAATGGATTTACATAACAATAGCGTCCGTTGCCGTCGGTGACCATGGAGAAGGCCTTGCTGGTCTGCTGAATGCGCAGCACGGCTGCGTCGCTGCCGGGGAGGACGACCGAGTTGTTGCCCACCTGGTGGTCGTACTGGCGGTAGACGGAGTGCTTCGAGCAAATGTTGGGCGCGGCCAGCAGCCTGAGCAGTACCTTGCCAGCGTCCCTGGCCCGTATGTCCTTTATCTTATTCAGGTCGAGCTGCTGCAGCCCGTCCAGCCAGGCGGGCCTCTTGGGCCGGAAGCGATAGACGGGTGGTGTGTTAAGCTCGTGCACCGGCGCACTGCCGACTATCTTGCCGTTGTCCCTGATGGTGGCCAGGCCGTCCGAGGTGACGGTGCCGATGATGTCCGAGTGAAGCTCCCAGCGGTCGAACAGCGCCTTGACCTTGCCCTCGTAGCCCTTCTTGACGATGACGACCATGCGCTCTTGAGATTCGGAGAGCATGACCTCGTAAGGCGTCATGCCCTTCTCGCGACGCGGTACTTTAGCCACGTCAATATCCAGGCCGGAGCCGCCCTTGTCGGCTGCCTCAACTGCTGCACTCGTAAGGCCGGCTGCGCCGCAGTCCTGCATGCCCACTATCCAGCCGGTCCTGGCCAGCTCCAGGCAGGCCTCGATCAGCAGCTTCTCCATGAAGGGGTTGCCCACCTGCACGGCCGAGCGCAGCTCGCGCTCCTCGGCGAAGGTGCGCGAGGCCAGCCCCGAGGCGCCGTGCAGGCCGTCGCGGCCGGTATCGGCGCCCACCAGCATGATTAGATTGCCCTCGCCCGAAGCGCGGCCCTTGACCAGGCCGCCGGCCGTGCCGATGCCCAGGCAGAGGGCGTTGACCAGCGGGTTACCGTTATAGCACTTATCAAAATATATCTCACCGCCCACGTCGGCGATGCCCAGGCAGTTGCCGTAGCCGGCGATGCCGCCCACCACGCCGCCCATCAGATAGCGGTTGTGCGGGTCGGAGAGCGGGCCGAAGCGTAGCGAGTTCATCAGCGCGATGGGCCGCATGCCCATGGTGAAGATGTCACGCACGATGCCGCCCACGCCGGTGGCCGCGCCCTGGTAGGGCTCGATGTAAGAGGGGTGGTTGTGAGACTCCATCTTGAAGCCGATCACCTGGCCGTCGCCGATGTCGATGACGCCGGCGTTCTCCTCGCCCGGCTTGACCAGCACGTGTTTGCCGGTATTGGGAAACATCTTGAGCAGGGCCTTGGAGTGCTTGTAGCCGCAGTGCTCGCTCCACAGCGAGCCGAACATGCCCAGCTCCACCTCGGTCGGCTGGCGGCCCAGCTTCTGCACAATCAGGTTGTACTCTTTGCGGCTGAGCGCTATCTCGTCCAGCGTGGCTTTAGATACCGGCAATGATCGACTCCCAGATGATATTTCCGTCCGTGCTGCCCAATATGTCCTCGCAGGAGCGCTCAGGGTGGGGCATCATGCCCAGCACGTTGCCTTCTTTGTTGATTATCCCGGCGATGTTATTGAGTGCGCCGTTGGGGTTGGCCTCTAGAGTAACCTTTCCCTCCGGCGTGGCGTAGCGGAAGACCACGCGTGAGGCGTCCTCCAGCCCCTTGAGCGTGTCGGCGTCGGCATAGTAGGAGCCCTCGTAGTGGGAGATGGGTATTTTCAGCACCCGGCCTTTGCCGCACTTGTTGGAGAAGACGGTTGAGTTGTTCTCGGTTTTGAGATAGGTCCACTGGCAGCGGTACTGCAGGTGGTTGTTCTGTCTGAGCACGCCGGGGAGCAGGTGCGCCTCGCACAGCACCTGGAAGCCGTTGCAGATGCCGATGATCGGTTTGCCCTTTTTGGCGAAGCCGGCCACGGCCTCCATCACGGGCGAGAAGCGTGCGATGGCGCCGGTGCGCAGGTAGTCGCCGTAGGAGAAGCCGCCTGGCAGGACAACGCAGTCGTAGCCGCTGAGGTCGGTCTCCTTGTGCCAGACGTAGGCGGCCTTCTGGCCGAGCATGTTATGCGCTGAGTAAAAGCAGTCGCGGTCGCTCCATGTTCCGGGGAAGACCACAATTGCGAATTTCAACTTGAGCACTCTTCAGATATAAATTGTTCCGTCCCGGGCTGACAGTTAACCCGTTGCCGTGGTAATGCTAGCAAAACTGTGGGGCAGGGCATGAAGCGGGGCGCGGCAGGTTATTCAGAGCTTGGAGAGCAGGTCGGTGACGATGTTGTTGACCTCGCCGCCGTCCGCCTTGCCCTTCACCTGCGGCATGAGCTTCTGCATGACCTTGCCCTTATCGCCCGGGCCTTTGGGTTCCACCTCGGAAATGACCTGTTGCACCAGGGCGATTATCTCGTCCCGGCCCATCTGGGCGGGCATGTATTCCTGCAGTATGGCCATCTCGGCCTTCTCGTTCTTCACCAGGTCGGGGCGGTTGCCCTTCTCGTAGGCCTCGATGCTCTCCTTGCGCTGTTTGATCTCCCTGGCGATGACCTCGATCACGCCGCCGTCGTCCAGCTTCTTCTGCTTGGCGATCTCGGCGTAGTTCATGGATGAGAGCAGCGAGCGCAGGATGAGCATGCGCAGCTCATCCTTGGCCCGCATGGCGGTCCTGAGGTCCGTATTGAGCTTGTCTTGAAGCGGCATGGTTATGTTACTTTGTTGCTTTTGCGGCGCTTGGTTGCCTCTTTGCGCTTGCGCTTGATGCTGGGCTTTTCGAAGAAGCCCCTGCGGCGCACCTCGCTGATGATGCCTTCCTGCTGCACCTTGCGAGTGAAACGCCTCAGCAGGCTTTCAAAGCTTTCGCCCTCGCCTAGTCTAACTTCAGGCACTAAAAATCAACTCCTTTTGTTTACAAGTGGCGGGCCAATCTGGAATGCAGAGAGGCAATTGCCAAGTGAAAATTCTAAACTCTTTGCCCTACGGTGTCAACAGACGTTTGAACTCTTGCCCGACGGTGGTCATTGCTTCAGAACGCGGTCGTAATTCGCCAGGAGCTCCTGGCGGTTCTGCCTGAGGTCCGCCCCGGTCGGCGCCGCGGGATAAGGTTGACCGCTCATCAGCCCTGTCCAGAGGATGCGATTGTAGGTCGGGAAATCCATCTTATCAGCATCGGTAAAGTCCATCCCTTTCGTGACCTCTGCCCAGTATGCTGCGTCGTGCGTTGGCCTGGGCACGATAAGGCTGGCCGGCTTGGGGGGAAGCGGCAATTGCGTATTGTAGAGGGCCGCTGAGGGAGTGGCGGTAAAGCTCCACTTGCTCGGTTTCGTGTTGAAGACGTCAGCCATGGGTCTCCCCAGTGCGTCGTTCAGGTTCATCGGCGGGAGACCGAGGACCATTTCTATCGTGCGCAGATAGTCGATGGTGTTGTACTGCGTGGAGACCAGAGCCCCCTGCTTCACATAGGCACCGGCGATGAAGGCGGGGCTGCGATGTGAATCGACATGATCAGGGCCATCCTGTGCGTCGTCTTCAAGGACAAAGATCAGCGTGTTGTCGGCGTACTTGCTATTGGCGATCTTTTGAATCAGCAGGCCGACTGCGTAGTCGTTGTCAGCCTGTTGCAGCTCCGGAGTATTAACGCCGTCAATTGCGGTGGCAAAGTTTCCGGTATGATCGTTCATCAGACGGACCAGGCTTAAGTGTGGGAGGTCCTCTCCGCCATTGATGTACTTGCTGTCGAATTCCCGCTCCCACTCCTTGAAACGCCAGTAGTCCGGATAGGTGGGATCCCAGCCGCGAAAGTACGGATCAGTATACGGGGCAAGGGAAATATTGCAGGGGTAAGCCGTAACCGTATTGGTTGAGGCTGGATCGTGAGCGAGAGTAAGGCTGTAACTGGAGCTCTGGGGGAAAGTATAACGGGTGCAATCAATGTGGAACCCATAATTCCGCACGCTGAGTTTGGCCCGCAAGGCGTTGTCCCATAAATAGCCGGTATTGATTTCATTGTCCGGTCCGTCCGGCGCACCCGTATCGGTCTGGCCGGGCAGCACGTCCGGATCCTCTGACGTGAGAGGATTGGCGGCCTGGCGCTCGGCGACGGTCGGGAGAGAAACGTTCACACTACGGCTTAAACCATCTCCCTCGAGGCAGAGGCCGCGTCCGGCGTAGACCACCGTGTACTGGCTTTCTACCATGCTTTGAGCCTGGGCGGCAGTGGACCATGCCCAGCCATCATAGCTGACTTCAGCGGTGCACATGAAGTTATCCAGCGTGACGAACGTTCGAGCAAGTGAATGCAAATTGGGGGTGAGCGCCTTGCCGAATTCAGCCAGGGCAGGGTCGCCGTTGCCGATCTCAAGGTCGCCCATGATCTGATCGAAGGTCCGGTTTTCCTTGATAATGAAGATCACGTGCTTGACACCCTGGCGTACGGCGTCCATCACTGCGGCATCATCTAAATCCACGGTGCTTGAGAAACGGTTGTTGGCGGCTACCTGAGCAGTGAGGGTCAGGAGCTGGGCATCATCGGGGGTGGGGAAGCTCTGCAGGCCGGCTTTGATCAACTGGGGATTATATGCGTTGCTGGCATAGCCGTTCTGGTGTGTCGGCGGGCCGTAGCTATAGTACCAGGTCGGGTTTGCGCCCGTCGGCGACTTGGCATTCACCACGTACATATATTTGCCGTCGCCGCTTAAACTCACGGAGGTCGGGTACCAGCCGGTCGGTATGAGTCCAATTACTTGGGAACTTCTGTTGCTTACACTCAGCGCAATCACCGCCACGGCATTAAGGTTCCCATTCGTCACGTAGAGCAGCTTTTCGTCAGGGGACAGCGCCACGCTGTTGGGGTTTGCTCCTTTATACTTCTCCAGCGCGGCAGGCAAGACCAACCCGCGCGGCAGCACGGGGATTGTTTCCAGGACTATGTTCCTGGCAGTATCGATGACATCGATGGTATCCGCCTGGTCGTCGGCGACATACAGCAGGGTCTGGGCGGCGTTCAACGTCATCTTGTTCGGTTGGCCCTTTAACGGGATGCGTTCCGCTATTACGGGTTTTCCGCCCGGATTCACTACGACGATCTCGCGGTCGCGCAGGCTGGACACGTACACAGTTGTGCTAGGTCCGGCCCCTTTCACAGCCACCCAGAACGGATATTCCCCGCCCGGCACGCCCACCTTGGCAGGATCATTCTTGCCCGGGCGCAGGTCGATCTCGGTCCCCTTGGACCATTTGCCCAGTCCTCCGGTAAACACCGTGATCGAGTCGTTATAATAATTCGCCGCCACCAGCGTCAGGCCATCCTGCGAGATGGCCACGCCGGCAGCCATAGGCTTTACAGCAACCATCTCGTTGGGCGGGATCTGCTCGCCGGTGGGCGGTTCCACAACAAGGCCGTTGCCTGCGGAATGGTTCAAGGCAAGCTCTGCGGCGTGCTGCCAGGACCCGCTGGCGTTCAGGGTATAGACGTGGACATTGTCACCGCCAGCCTTGGCCGGGTTAAAGGCGCCGGTGCTGTCATAGGGGAGATCTCCCGATCCGCTGGATACGTAGAAAGCCTTCCCGGAAGGATCGAAAACCATACCGTAGTAGGTATTGGGGACCATGACCACTTGCTTCTTGACCGGCTTGTTGGTCGAAATATCATAGACGAACACGTACTCTTGCGAATCCGGCCAGTTGAAATAGGTGCCGAAGGCATCCGGCTTATCGTCGGTCCTGAAGACACGGTTGTAGCCGCTCGTCAGGACCAGCAGGGTCTTTTTATCCGGACTCACCAGGGTAGTAACCGCCTGCCCGGCCAGCCAGTTTGGATTGTCAGCCAGGTCAGGATTTAATGGTTCAAATGTAGCACCCTGGGGCGCCAGCGGCGAAATCTGTTGGCCCATATTGGGTAGGGGCTGTATACCCCTGGTGGTTGGTTGAGGCGCTGTGGTGCACGAACTCAGGACAGTGGCGGCAATAACCAGTATAGCCGCCCACAAATAAGCCATATGATGAATTTTCATTTTCTTTCCCTCCGGGTGTTCAGTAACTGTACGTCAAACTATTTAAAATGACAAATGTGGTCACAATGGAGAGGAGATGGAAATCCCGCCCGGCAGCTCAACCACCACCTGCGTGTTTATCGCATCGGGCGTTAGCTTCTTGACTTTGCCTTTCAGCACATTCCTTGCACTGATTTTCATTGGACCGCCTCCTCTCTAAATAAGTAGGTAATTTAATACTATAGTAAGCTGAAGAAACTGCCAACCCGGACGGATTTATTAAGTGGCAATGTGGAATTGCCCGGTCTTATTCATCTCTTGCACTTTAATTAGTTGTAAACATAAATGATTTTCTTGACGATACTGTTATACTTAGGCGATTTCCAGTGGGAGGTTGAATATGTCAGTGCCTAGCTATTGGATTAATGTCCATCATCCTAGGGCAAAAACTGAATCTGAGGAAGAATCACTTCGTGTCTATCTACCATCTAAATTAAAAAAACTACACAATCCTATTGATAATTACTGGCCGATGAAAAGAGGTGACTATGCTTTTATTTATGAATCGGCAGAAAAATCAGGTAAACAAATGCAAATACTACATATGAATAATAAGCGGATAATTTCGCGGGAGCAGGTTATACTTTGCCAAGGGGTGAAGGCAATAATTGGACTAGTTAAACTTAAAGGCTTCATTTATCAAGAAGGAATTACATGGATTTGGGATGACGATGAATACTATGGATACTTTGAGACCTATTATAATTCTGAAACCACAATTTCGCTGGACCGTATACGTTCAATTATCAATGGATTCAATCCTCGAAGATTTGGTGGAATCATGAAAATCAAGCCTTTTGATTTCAAATTGCTATACAACAGTTTCCTTGGGGATCGGTCTTACGAACGTGATTCCAAACAGTACTGGTGGGATGAAGAAACGGCTGCCCCAGAATGGCTTTAAATTCATCTGAGAATTCTAATTGCTCAATCATATTAGCTTTCGATATAATGATTGTCACGCCAGCGTAGCTCAGTGGCAGAGCAGCTGTTTCGTAAACAGCCGGTCGTCAGTTCGACTCTGACCGCTGGCTCCAAAAATATTCGGCCGCTTTGCTGCCGCCGGTAAGCCCCAAATTTTGCTGTGCCCACTAGGTACTGCAGATGCCTAATTATTGCTTTGCTGGAAATATGGCGATGGCAAAGTAGGATAAACCTGGTAAACGTGGTTAAACACGGTTTCTGTCCTGACCTTGATTTCCGATTCAGTATATGTCTCCACGGGCAATCCTGTTTTATCGCTATACAGAAAATCCCAGATAGCCGTTTTTACCGCATCTTTCGATGCCTCTTTATCGCGCCAGTGGTCGATGCGCAGTTTGCTTTTTTTCAATGTCTTCAATAATTCCACTGCCACTTCTTTAACCTTTTTTATTTCCGCGGCAGCCAGTTCCGGTTTGCTCAGGATATCGAAAATAGCCAGGCTTTCCTCGTCCAGCCCTTCCCTTATCGCCCTCATCTCTTCTACATCAAGGCTCTGGTAGAACTTCATTAATGCTTCAAATGATTGCTGGATAGTTAGCTCGTCTTTTTCCCGGTTGTATTCAGCCACCATCTCCTCGTATTGCTTCTGGAAATCTGTTCTCAGCGCATTGCGCTTCAACATCCTGTCCAGCCTCTTTTCTATGACATTCTGCAGGTTTTGTATGGTCGTCCGTTTGATCGGACTGCGCCCGAACTCCTTTCTTAGCCGTTCGAAATCGATCTTGGAAATATCATATGGCGGACGGTCAGTTACCTGGTCAACCTTTGGTATTATTGCGTGATCGACCACCTCGTGTAACTGTCGGATAATATCGCTGATGTCTGCTTGCCTCCTGTCTTCCTGCAGCTTCCTGTAAATAATGTCGATGGCGTCTCGATCCTTGCGGTAAGAATTGATACCGATACAGTTCATACAGGCTTTAAATTTATTGAGGACTTCACGGCACATAACTTCGAAGCGCTTCCGCGTTTCATCATTCTGATTGGCAGCTTCTTTGGCTTTGATGATGGCGGCGTTTTTGGCAAACCCCGTTTTTTCTATGATGTCATCCAGCATGGAGTCTCGCTCTATTAAAAACGATCTTATCATATCTATGGCTTCTTTAAGTGTATCCAGCAGTTCCTCGTCGGGTTTGGTCGGATCGGCGCTCCGATTATTACCCCCGGTTCTTCCACTGTCAGCCTGGCCGGCATATGTTGCCAGTGCCTTTCTGAGGTTTTTCAAAATGCCGCAGTAATCCACGATAAGTCCATTGTCCTTGCCGTCATTAACGCGGTTGGCGCGGGCTATAGCCTGCATAAGCGTGTGCGCTTTCAAGGGCTTGTCCAGATATAGGGTAGACAGGCTGGGTATGTCGAAGCCAGTAAGCCACATGGCGCAGACAATGGCCACACGGAAAGGGTGGTCCTCTTCTTTGAATGCGGAGTCCGGTTCCAACCGTTGGATGCTGGCGTACTCAGGCCGTTTTCGCAGTGCTTCAGGTATTTCAAAGCCATTTTTAAGCAACTGTCTATGCGGCTTGATATCCAATCCCCATTTTTTAAATTTAGCCACTTCGCCTTGCTCTTCACTTACCACCACAGCTATTTGTGTTTCCTTCATCCAGTCTATTTGCCGCCTGCGGAAGATCTCCTCTTGCTCATCAGCCGCTTTGGGCAATTCTTTTTCCAGTTCACCTATACGTTTCTGCCAGTATTTCTGTATCAGGTTATACATCTTGACACAGGTTAATTTATCTATGCAGATCAGCATTGCCTTGCCATATTCCCATGCATTGGAATAGTGCTTGACCAAATCCTGTGCTATTTTATCCAGCCTTTCCTGTGCGGTAATGATATGATATTCATTTTTCAGCGCCTGCTGCAGCCTCTCTGAAACGTTGATATCTTCTATCTCAAGCTCTTCGAGCTTCGCAGCAACTTGTTCATTGAGCTCTTTGGTTTCGACTCCAAGCTTTTCACCGCGTGCGTCGTAATAAAGCGGCACGGTAGCATGATCTTCCACCGCCCGGTCAAAATCATATGTTGATACGTATTCGCCGAACAGCCGCTTGGTGAGCTCGTCATTTTTAAATAATGGTGTGCCGGTGAAGCCTATGCGGCTGGCATAAGGCAATGCATTTCGCATATTTAGCGCCAGCATCCCGTCCTGAGTGCGGTGGGCTTCATCGGTGATGACGATGATATCGTCTCTTGGCGAATAAGCTTCCCCCAACTCGATTTTTTTATTGAATTTATGGATCAAGGAGAATATGTATCCTTTATGTTCCCCCAGCAGTCGCTTTAAATGTTTGCCGTCTCTGGCCCGGCAGGGGTCGCGGTCATTATCTGCCAGGCCGCACCCTGAAAATGTATTATATATTTGCCGATCCAGGTCTTCGCGATCTGTAAGTATCAGGAATGTGAAGTTGCCGCCAATCTTGCGATGGACCTTGCGTGAGAAGAAGACCATCGAATAGCTCTTTCCTGCGCCCTGAGTATGCCAGAATACACCCAGCTTACCCTGCAAATCTTTTCGCTTTTCCACTGATTTGATCGCCTGGTTAACGCCCAGGAACTGGTGGTTTTTGGCCAATATTTTATATGTCTTGCCCGATGAGTCATCGAAGGTTATAAAATTTTCGAAAAGATCCATGAAATTGCGCTTGTCGCAAATCCCCATCAGCAGTGTTTCCATATCCACCACGCCATGTTCCTCTTCAGATAAACGTTTCCATTCCCCGAAATGTTTGTATTTGCTGATAAAGGATCCTATTTTGGCTGTATCACCATTCCCCAGTATCACAAACGCGTTGTGATGGAAGACATGCGGTATGGTATCTTTGTAGTCCGCCAAGTTTCTCTCATAGGCTGTCTGCAGGTCCTTGTGTATATTCTTGCATTCCATGAATAACAGTGGGATACCGTTAACGAAACCAATAATATCCGCACGTCTTCTGTAAAGGTTTCCTCTTATCCATAGCTCACGCATGCACAGGAAATCGTTATTTTCGGGTTCGCTGAAATCAAAGACACGCAGACGTTCCCTTTTCAGTTCACCTTTATCGGTTCGGTAGGTTACCTGTATCCCTTCCTTCAGCAATTCATATTTCTCTTGATTTATTGCCAGCGTTGTCTGGGATGCGCTTGCTTCTATTATCTGGTTCATTGCATCATGATAGAAGTTATCAGGCAGTCCCGGGTTGAATTCCAGAAGCTTGGCTTTCAGATAACGCGTCAGTACTACCTCCGTGTCCGACAGCCTGCCCAAAGTGCCGTTTTGCCCGAAACTCTCCTCGTTATAGGCATATACCGATTCCCATCCCAGCTCATTTTTCAAATAATTGGCCGTGGTCTGCTGGACCAGGAAATCTTCGGTATATGAGCTCATGCGGCGATCTCTCCGCTCATCAGTTTTGGAAGCAGAAGATCACGGGATTGTGCCAACTTACGGTTATATTCATGCAATTTTGAGATCTGGTTATGTATTGGGATTATTTGATCGTTAAAATGATTAAGAAGTTTATCGCCAGGTATTAAGAACTGTCGACTATGTGCAAAATCGCGATTTAAGCCAGGTACGGCCACATCAGTATTAATAAAAGCTGTATTCAATAATACATAATATAGATAATAGTTAGTTTGGTCTGAATTGATGAAGTACACCGTATCTATTGGCCAAAAATCGCTATGTGACCAATATACACTGCCAATAGTACCTTTACGGCCAATAATGATTCCGGGCCCCTTAACCAGCGCTTGTTCATGCGTTCCAATTACACCACTTGATCCATAAACTGGATATTGCCCCCCAATTCTATTATCCGTGTGTAGTGCTTTACCATAGTTTAATGTGCCGCATTCTCCAAGTGTTTTCCTTTCCCACCCTTCCGGTATCCCATCAACAATTTTTACGTACTCATGACCGGGAAAGCGGAAATGCACAAACCATTCCTGATACAACAACCTTGCCGCCTGCTCCAGCAGTTCAATTCGCCTGCGATTGTTCTCAATTAAATCATCATATGTTGTTAAGATGTTTGCTATGCGAGTTTGTATTTTATAGTCAGGGATTATTAAAGGAAGTGTATCTAATACATTTCTATTTAATGTCGGAACGGATGCACCGCCATTGAAATTTTCTAAGTGTAATGTCACTAATTTGTAATAGACATACTTGGGAAAATTATGTTTAAAGTCTTTAACCCATAAAGCTGTATTATGTGGCCAATAAGGGACATCAATATATTGGACTAATCCTAATGTGCCAGAACGACCTGTAACAACCCCTGGGGGATTTGCTTTCGCTAGTTCATGATATCCAATTACACAATTTGACCCTAATACAGGTACTTCGCCATCTCGCAGCTGGGATTTTGGGAGATCAAAACCACGCTGAAGCGTTATAAAGTCAACAAAATTTGTTTGCTTCCAACTCATATCCCCAGTTCCTTGAAATTACACTTGATTTGTGCTGCCAATTCCACCGCCTCTATATTTAATCCTTCCAGTTCAATATGAATGTTACGCATTGTTTCTTCGAAGTCGAAGTTCTCGTCTTCTTCTTCCGGTGCAATACCCACATAACGTCCCGGCGTCAGGCTCCAGTCGTTGCCTTTCAATGTTTCCCTGCTTACCAGCTTTACCAGGCCTTCGACATCCTTAAGTTCAGCGTCAGGAAAATGTCCTGTCAGCCATACTGCCTGCTTGTGGTAATAGCGCACACTCTTTAATTGCTCTACGGCTACCAGCCTTGCTTCGTCTGCTGCCTTGCGCAGACTTGCAATTTCGCGGCTTTGCCATTTGTCGCTTTCTTTTGCCGATAGCTCGTTATCGCAGGCATCAATCAGCCGGCATATTAATTTATAGATCAGGTCAGCCTGTTTAACCATGTCCTGGCTTGCCTCAGCAATATTGACGAGCCTCTTAGTCGCTTCATTCAGTCCGGTGTTATCCTTTGCCTGGCTGTCCCACTTCCTTCTCTCAGTTTCGACGGTAGATTGCAAATTCCTGACATCACCATCGAATTCTGCAATGCTCCTGTTTAATTCCTCGAGTGCCTCAATTGGCGACTTGTCTCTATCTGCCGCATCAAGGAATGGCTGCATTGAGTTCTGCAATTCTTTTATTGCAAACAGGAAATCTGTCAGCGGTTTGACCCCGTTCCCATTTTTATTCCGCAGCGCAAAGCAATTGGTTCCTTCCTTGATAGTATTATCAATGTATGTTTCCACCAGTTTCAGAAATCGCTCTTTGTGGCCGCGGTAAAGCCAGATGATGGCCAGGATGTTCTGCATCTGCTCCGGGCTGAAGTCATATATTTTGCGTGTCACCTTGCGATAGATGTTGCGGGCATCCAGCATGAGAACCTTATCTTTGTGCCCTTCAGGTTTATCCTTATTGAGGAACCACAACTCGCAGGGCACGGTCCTTGTATAAAAGAAGTTTGACCTTATGGCTATCATGATATCCAAAGCGCCTGTTTCAATCAGCTTCTGCCTTACCCTGGCCTCGTCACGCCCGGCGCTGGATGCCTGCGATGACATGACAAATCCTGCTCGGCCCTTTTCATTCAAGTAACTGTAGAAATAGCTTATCCACAGGTAGTTGCCGTTGGATACCTTGCCCTTCTTATTTACACCGGGTAATCCGAAGGGCAGGCGTGGGTCGCGCTTTACCTTGTCGGCATCTACCTCATCTACATTAAATGGTGGATTGGCCATAACGAAATGAGCTTTATTGTAAAGTTCGTGAGGGTCTTCGTAATAGGTTATTGCCTTCTGTATTTCTCCTTCCAGCGCGTGAACAGCGAGGTTCATTTTGGCCAGTCTTATTGTGGTTGGATTCTTCTCCATCCCGTAAAAAGTGAGCCGTTCAGTCGGGTTTGCGTGCAACCGCTCGACAAAGTGAGCGCTTTGTACAAACATGCCGCCAGATCCACAGGCAGGATCCAACACAATGCCGCGCTCCGGCTCAATCACGTTTGCTATTAATGAAACAAGGGAAACCGGCGTAAAAAATTCTCCACCGTCATGTGCTTTAAGGTCAGCAAATTGTGTTAGAAAGTACTCATAGATACGCCCGAATATGTCGCCTGTCGCTTTTTTAAGCTCATCCGGGTCAAGTGTACGAAGTAACTGGCCCAGAACATCATTATCCAATTCCTGATAATCGCCCTTGGGAAGAATGCCGCGCAACGTTTCATAGTCAGCTTCAATCGATTCCATGGCGTTGATGATTTCCCTGGCGCGGTCTTTATCGTCGGTAAGTTTTACGAGATAATCAAATTGGGCCTTTTCCCCCAGGAATATAGCACCCTTTTGTGAAAAATCTTCTTTGGTAAGCGGACGTGTTTTTCCGCCCCTTGACGGCAGGCTGGCAATAATGTCATCTTTCACGGCCAGGAAGCGGCTGTAAGCATGCCTCAAAAAGATCAGCCCCATAACGGGCAGGAAATACTCATTGCTGGCATAATTAGAATTGGCGCGCAGTGTGTCCGCCGCACTCCATAGCCGCTTCTCTATCGCTTCAATATGCTCAAGTTGTGCCATGCATCCCCTGGCAATTCATTTTGACCATTTTACGCTTGAAATATTGCTTCGTACAAGAGCTATGCCGCTCACCTTTCAGTGATGCTTTCCTGCTCCGAAATCATATTTTATTAACTTAACATCACTCTTGCTTCAGGCCAGCTATCAGATTCCTGAATACACGGTGTGCATAGTTCTTAAATGTGTCTGCTGTCATGTCCCCCGTGTATTGTGCCTCTAACAGAGCCGGTCCCTGACCGCCTGACACGGGAAAATACTTTTCCAGATTACTCACTGCCTTGCGCGCCCAGTTTCTTGCGTATCCTATCTGTATATCTTTCATCTCTACTACGACTTCTTCCATCATTTCGGGTGTTGAATCCACCAGATCGAAGATATAGTAAAGGTCTTTTGCCTGCTTGGAACGCCTATCTGGCAGTGTAAGCGCCTTCTGGAAGATAAACGCCGCCGGAGAGGGCAGGTTCACAGTCGCCTTAATGTTAGTATCTGCCTTATGCTCGTGGACAAGGATTTGCCTTGTATTATCCAGCAGGATTTCCACATATCTGAGCGCCTGCGCCTTCAAGCCGTTTTGCACTGAGATGGATGGCTTGCCTGGCTTGCCGACCTCGGGTGTTATGAATTCTATCTGGCTGGGCGGGGCCGCTAGCTCATATTTTACCGCTCCGCCATTTGATCCAACGATATCAATCTTATAGCCAGCCTCTGTAAGCAGGTTGTCCAAAGTCGGTAGTCCGCTGTCCTGCAATTTGCGCGGCACAGCAATATCAATATCTGTGGTCCGTATCGATGGATGACGCGATCTCAGGTTACCGTATCTGCGATAGATAGCTGGAACCCATCCTCCTACCAGTACGATCTGTCCCAGGTATGGCTTAATGACCTCAAGCGCCTTGTAAAGCGCCGCGAGGTCTTTATCTGTGACTTCCACTTATCCGTTTGCCTTCTTCCATTTCAGGCCGAATTACCTTTTCCAGGAGCTTTTCTGCCTGCTCACGCCCGCGTAATGGATACCTGTTGAGATCCAGGTACAATTGTATATCCGCGACAACCCGCCATCTTTTGATTTTTCTTGCCCTGAATAATGCCGAGTTGGTGTAATATGGCTTTACCAGTATCAGGTTTGCCCCCTCTTTCCTGGCTTCCAGATCCAGCTCCTGCTTTATTTTCCCCTGCACAAGATCAAATGCCCTGCCGTCTATTATGAGATGTACCTGGCTGAATGTTGCGTACGGCGCAATCAGACTGGCTCCTGCCTGGAAACCAAGCGCACATTTCTCCAATACATTGTTGCTCAATTTGCTTATTCTGTTCATGACCTCATGAGCATCTTTGGCGTGGCAATAATAATAGTAGAATTTGCTCCTCTGCCAGTCATATAAATCAGCCCATTCCCTGAGGGTGTCTTCCCATGCAAGCAGCCTTATTCCATTCTCGCGGCTGTATTGTACCAGGCCCCTCTCTACCATGCTGTTAACCGTCAGGGATGCCCAGCCGGCAGTGATCCCACCGGCCTCAGCTATTTCGCGGATCCGCCAGGAATGGCCCGGTTCCTCCATCAAAAGCCTCAGTATAATAGACGCCTTGTCCGAATATGGATTAAATTTGGGTTGCGGATATCCTGGCGGCCTTGGTTTGCCGTCACGTTCGATGAAGACCCCCGGGGCCCTGATGTATATGTTCCCGGCCATGTCGAAGTAGCCCATTTTCAGTTCTCTCAACAGCGATCGCCTATTCGGGCTGAGATACTGGGCAGCAACTACAGGTATTCGATTAGGGCCGGCGTACCACCTGATTTGCTCTGCTGCCAGGCGTAAATCCGATAAATGCGGCCTTTCTTTAATCTCAATGACTAGGCTGATTTCCCGCCCATCGAAATCTGCCCGCACCACATAGTCAGGCTTTGCATTAAGCAAGCGTGGTTGCACTTCCACGGCTTTGACATTGAGCCCTGCCTCGGATAGCTTTGTCTTTAAATCCTCTTCACTCAACATAGGTGATCTTCCCTGAAAATGTTTATTATCATGATGATGTTTAGTGCGCACTAAACATACAGCAAATAATAAACAATGTCAAGCAGTGATTGCCAATGTAATGTAATATTGCCAGGAAAAGGAATTTAAGCAAAGCAGATGAATACCCAGTATCCGACCGGCATCTCCACTTTCAGTTATAATTTCAGCACAACGCAAAATATTTTAGGAGGATCACCATGGCAGAGACGCCCGATTATGAAAAATATCCTGTTTCCGACGAGGTGATGGGCAAACGTTACAAGAACTGGACGCAGTCGCTGGCCAGGCAGATGGTCGTACTGTACCGCATCGGCAAAGAGGTCGGCGGGGAAAAGTTCGTCCAGCGCCTGAAAGAGGAATATTACAAGGACGGACAGAAGGGCGCAGAGATGTGGATGGCACTGAGCGGCACGAAGCTTGAGGACTTTTGCGACTGCATGGCATTGCCCAAAGTGCATGACCTGATTGACGATACCTTTGCCAACTACTGGGACGGATATGTAGAGCATACTTCAAAGGCCTTTGAGAAAGAGCTCAAGACCTGCCCGGTGGCCAAGGCCTGGTCCAAAGAGCCGGACCTGTGCGAGGTATTGCTGGGCGAGTCGCTCAAGGGCATGGCGGCCAAACTGAACCCCAAATTTAAAACCAAAGGCTTTACCAAGCTGCTGACTAAAGGCGATAAGGTATGCCGCTTCCGGGTAGCCCTGGAAGACTAGCTTAAACTACCTCGATGCCCTCTATGCGGAACTCCGTGCCTGAGACCAGCGTGTAGTTCTTGGAAGCGCAGTCCGGGCAGGCCACGTCCTCCTCAATCAGGCGGGAACGATCGACCTCGAACTCCTTGCCGCACTCCCGGCATTTGAAGACGATGGGGTTGACGATGACCAGTATCTCGGCCTCCTCGGCCACCGTGCCCTTGCGGATAAAGTTAAAGTAGTGCTGCAGCCATTCCTGCTGTACGTCGCGCAGCGCGCCCAGCCGCAGCACGATGGTCAGCACCTTCTGCGAATTTGTCCGGCGGGCATAGTCGAGGGCGGTGTCAAGTATATCCTGCGTCAGGGCAAGCTCATGCATGGCTTATTATGAGCCGGTTTTCGCCCTGGCCCTGTCGACCGCAGCCTTCTCGTGGCCCATCCTCTCCTGGTTGTCGAAGAAGCCCTCGTCCTCCGGCAGTGTCAGCCGGTCGTCGGGCTTTCTCACCAGTATCAGCGCACCGCTGGGGCAGGTGGTCACGCACAGCCCGCAGCCGAAGCACCTGGCCGGGTTGAAGACGACCTTCTTATCCTCGTCCAGCGTTGCCGCCTTCATAGGGCAGCGCTCGACGCATTTGCCGCAACTGATGCAGACCGACTCGTCCTTGACGCACTTGTAGTTGCTCCAGGTCTCGAAGGCGGTGCCCTGCTCGATCTTGGCGCCTATGAGTATGCCGCAGTGGCACTTGACGCAGTTGCAGAATCCCGAGCAGTCCCGGGCGTGCGCCATCTGCACGAACATGCCCGCCTTGTCGTCCTTGTGCAGTATATCCAGCGCCTGCCCGACCGTTATTACGTGGGGGTTGCCGATGTTGGACTCCAGCATGAACTCGGCCATGCGGCCGAAGGCGATGCAGAGGTTCACGTTGTCGGTGCAGGTGCAGGGCTTCCTGGCGAAGATGGCCACCTTCCTGCAGGCGCAGTCATTGGCCACGATGAGCGTTTGCCTTTTAATGGCGGCCTCGATGTCGTCCTCCGGCAGCAGCTTTCCGTCCTTTACGGTTTCCGGCTTGATGGGGACCACCCTGGCGATGGGAAGGCGGTAGTCCAGCAGCGTCTTGCCGAACCCGTCCCGGTAAAACTGCCGCATGTTGGCGGCGTCGTCGCTGTCGAACCTGTCAACCCGGAACTCCCACAGGCCGTGGATGAAGGGGATTATGCGGTATCTCTTCTCGCCGCCGTCCTTCTGCCAGTAGAGCAGGCCTTTCTTTGCCATCGACTCCAGCCGGTCACGCGCTTCCTCGATGCTTATGCCCATATGGTCAGCAACCTGCTGCGGCGACTGCAGGCCCGGCTTGAATTTAATGAAAAACTCGGCGTCCTCCCGGCTGAAGGCCTTTTTGAGAAAGGCCATCTCGGAGCCCTGCTCCGTCCGGGGATAGCCCTTGGTCATGCCGTCCAGCTTCTCTCTCAGCCGTTCATATACATCTTCCATTTCATTTCCCTCAAGCATGCGATTTTACCCCCTTGCCCGGCTTATTTCAAAGGATTACTGGAAGTCTATAGATTGACTGGTTAATCATTATTGTTGAAATGCCCGGCGAAAGAGTATAATTCCGCCTGAGAACAATCCCCTTTTTCATTGCGTGTGTTAGCTGTTTGCGGACAAAAGGCCAATAAACAAACAGGAGGTGGCTAATATGGAGTTTAGCGGGATTACGCTGGTGACCGGCGCTGCCGGATTCATGGGGAGCCACCTGGTGGAATACCTGGCCGCTAAAGGCGTTAAGGTCAGGGCCAGCGCCCGGCCGCGCAGGGACACCTCCTTCTTCGACAGGCTGGGCGTCCAGTACGTGGCCGCCGACCTGACCAAACCCGAGACCGTCCCTCCCCTGTTCGAGGGCGACGTCGACCGCGTCTTCCACCTGGGCGCCATCTGCAACTTCTCCACACCATACAAAAAGCTTTACCCCACCAACGTGCTGGGCGTTGGGCTTATCACGCGGCTGGCGCTGGAGAAGAAGGTCAAGAGGTTCGTCCACGTGGCATCCACCAGCGCCTACGGCCCCTACCGCGGCACGCCCTTCACCGAGGACAGCCCGAGGGAGCCGCAGGATGACTACGGCCGCAGCAAGCGCGACGGCGAGAACCAGGTCCTGCAGAGAGTAAAGGAGGGCCTGCCCGCCATCCTGACAAGGCCCTGCACGGTCTACGGCCCGCGCTGCACCGACGGCGCCGGCAAGGCCTTCTCACGTCCGAGTTCCATCACAGCCATACCCGGCTCCGGCAAGCAACTCCTCTCCAACGTGCGGGCTGAGGATGTGGCCGGTGCGGTCGAGCACCTCTCACACCTGGATGAGGCCGTGGGCCAGGTCTACAACATTGCCGACGACAGCCATCCCACGGTTGAGGAGGCGCTGACGCTGGCGGCCATAACTTTCGGCACCAAGCCGCCATCCAGCCACCTGCCGCTGGGGCTGGTCAAGTTCGTGGCAAAGCTTACCGCGCTCATGTCCCCGGGCAAGGTGCCCGACCTGGAGTACGACGCGGTGCGCTACCTCTACGACGACTACGTGGTGGACAACTCCAAGCTCAAGAAGACGGGCTACAAGTTCATCTACCCGGACTTCAAAGAATCCATGAAGCAGATGAAGGAATGGTACGGGAGCCATGCTTCTGAGAACCTGGCGCCCGACCGATTATAATTACTGGATAAGGAGGTTGACATGGCGCAGACAATAGTTATCACCGGCCTGGCTGACGGCATGGGGCGTGACGTGGCCAAGCTCCTGGCGCAGTCGGGGGACTCCATAGCCGGCTTCGACGTGGACGAGAAAGGCATCAGCTCGCTCCGCGAGGAGCTGGCCAAGATCGGCGGAGAGCACCTGCTGGCCACGCTGGACATCACCGACCGCCCGGGCATACTCAAGTTCCGCGACCAGGTGCTGCAAAAGTTCGGCAAGGTGGACACCGTGCTGTCCAACGTCGGCATCGGCTTCTTCGACCCCTTCGAGGAGGTCAACCTGGAGAAGGCGCTGAAATGCCTGGAGATCAACGTCATCGGCGCGGCCGCCATCTTCCAGGCCTTCCTGCCCACCCTGAGGAAACAGGGCAAGGGCAAGCTCATCGCCATGACCTCGCTGGTCGGCCAGATACCCTTCCCCTTCGAGTCCATCTATACCGCCAGCAAGTTCGCCATAGAGGGCATGTTCGATGCCATGCGCATCGAAGTCGAGCCCTTCGGCATCAGGGTCGCTTTGATTGAGCCGGCGCAGGTCTCCACCACGTTCGCCGCCAAGATACACCACCTGCCGCCGGAAGGTTCATGCTACCGTGACAGGTGCAAGCGGTTCATCGACAAGGACAACGATCTGATCAAAACTGCACCCGACCCGCTGAAAGCGGCTAAAATGATTGTTAAGATATTAAAGTCGGACAAGCCCAGGCTGCACAACCAGATGGCCTTCCGCGACACCTTCTTCATGGCCATCAATAAGTTTCTGCCCGTGTCCGTCAGGGACAGCATCCTGGTGAATTTCATGGACATCAAGGTGTAGCAGCCCCGTCCGCAAGGAGACCATCATGAAGACAGCAAGCGCTTCGGTAACCACGAGGCCCCGCTCCCGCGTGGAAAGGCTCAGGCAGGGCGTCATACTGGCCCCGCAGGAGGTGTGCATCGAGCGCGCCCGCTACGTTACCCAGTCCATGAAGAAGCACTGGGACGAGCACCCGCTGACGCGCATGAGCCTGGCGCTGGAGCACATGCTTAACAACATCAGCATCATCATCCGCGAGGACGAGCTCATCGTCGGCTGCCGCACGGGCAAGCTCAAGGGCGCACCGCTCTTCCCGGAGAACAAGTCGCGCTGGATGGAAGGCGACCTTGAGAACTTCGACAAGCGCGTGCTGCAGCGGGCGCTGATAACCGACGCCGAGCGCGCCGAGCTGCGCGACGATATACTGCCCTTCTGGCGCGGCAAGACCGTGGAGGAGAAGCTGGAGAAGCAGTTCCCCCTGGACGTGGCCGCCGACATGGACAAGTACATCTTCACCATGATACTTGAGATCACCTACGGCATCGGCCACTTCACCATGGACCATCCCAAGCTGCTGAGGCTCGGCCTGTCCGGCCTCATCAAGGAGGCCGAGGCAAAATATGCCGCGCTGCCCGCCTCCGAGCAGTCCTCGGACAAAGGGCTGTTTTACCAGGCGGTGATACGCTCGCTCAAGGCGGCCGTCGCCTTCGCCAGGCGCTACTCCGGCCTGGCCAGCCTTATGGCCGAGAAGGAGAGCGACCCCGTACGCGCCGCCGAGCTTAAGGAGATCGCCAGGGTCTGCAGCCGCGTGCCCGAGAACCCGGCGAGTTCCTTCCACGAGGCGGTGCAGAGCGTTTACTTCGTGCACCTAATCGCCCAGATCGAGTCGGGAGGCAACTCCATCTCGCTGGGGCGCATCGACCAGATACTCTACCCCTACTACAAGGCCGACAAAGAGGCCGGCAAGATAACGTCTGTGAGGGCCCGAGAGCTGATGTCGCTGCTATTCCTCAAGACCAACGAGATTTGGAACGTTCTGGAGGAAGCCTTCATACCGGGAGGCGAGGGCGCCGAGGGCAAGACCACCCAGAACGTGACCGTGGGTGGCCTGGGCACAGACGGCAACGACGCCACCAACGAGCTGAGCTATATAGGGCTGGACGCCTTCGCCGACATCCGCACGGTGCAGCCCAACTTCGGCGTGCGCCTGAGCAGCAAGGCGCCGCAGGACTTTTATTTAAAGGCGGCGGAGTACGCCCGCGACGGCGTGCCGCTGCATTTCCACAACGATGACGCCATCATACCTTCGCTGGTTCTGGGCGGCCACACGCTGGAGGACGCGTGCAACTACGGAGTGGTGGGTTGTCTGGAGCCCAACGCTCAGGGCAAGACCTTCGGCTCGACCTTCGCCGTGCAGTTCAACGGCATCAAGTGCGTGGAGTTTGCACTGAGCAACGGCATCGACAATATCTTCGGCTACCAATCCGGCCTGCAGACCGGCGACCCGGCCGGGTTCACTTCCTTTGAGGACGTCTGGAAGGCCTACGCCGAGCAGGTATCGCATTTCATAGGCCAGGTGGTCAAGGGCATGAACGCCATGGACAAGACCATCGCCGAGAACGTCCCCTCCCCCTTCGCCTCGGCCATGGTAGAGGGCCCGATGCAGAAAGGCGTCGACCTGACGAGGGGCGGCGCCCTCTATAACTCCACCGGAGTGCAGTACATGGGCTTTTCCAACGCCGTGGACAGCCTGTACGCCGTCAAGAAGGCGGTATTCGATGAAAAGAGGTATCCCATAAGCGCAGTCTGCGAGTGGATGTCCAGCGACTGGCTGGAGAACGAAGACAAGCGCACATTTTTCCTGCGCAAGATGCCCAAGTACGGCAACGACAACGACGAGGTGGACGCCATGGCGTCCAGGGTGATTAACCACTATTGCGACGAGCTGGCCAAGCATAAGAACTTCAGGGGAGGCGCCTTCTGGCCCGGCGTGTTCTCGGTGGCCTTCCACATCGCCTTCGGCGCCTTCACCGGCGCCACGCCGGACGGACGGGCGGCCGGCGCCATACTGGGCAACGGGCTGACGCCCAGCGAGGGCAGCGCCGTTTCCGGCGTCACCGCCATCATGAACTCGGTGACCAAGCTGCCGCTGAGCAGGGTGTATAACGGCTGCAACCTCAACTTGCGCTTCTCGGGTAAAAAGATCAAGGCGGAAAACCTGGTGGCCCTGGTCAAAGGATACTTCGAAAAGGGAGGATTCCAGGTGCAGTTCAACATGGTCAGCACTGACAAGCTGAGGGATGCGCAGAAGCATCCTGACAAGTACCGCGACCTGGTGGTCAGGATAAGCGGATATACAGTCTACTTCACAGACCTGAGCGAGACGGCCCAGGACGAGATAATCAGCCGCAGCGAGTTCACGCTGTGATTACGGCCAGGAGGTAAAAGATGGGCAAATATTATAAGGACATCAACCAGCTCTACGATATTTACGGCCACCTGCTGGACAGGCTGCTGACCGATCCAAAGATAGGGCCCAAGTTCGGTAGTGCCGGCATCATCATAAAGTTCATCTACACCGACCCCGACGGCGAGATAACCATAGACCTCAAGAACAAGCCCAAGAAGCCGGGCTATTACGGCGCCTACTACCTGGGGCCGTGCGATGTGAAGGAGGACGTGTGGTCAAAGCAGCCGGCCGACTTCTCGCACAGCTTCTGGCACGGCTACGAGAACCCGGTGGCGGCGGTAACCAGGGGCAAGATCAGCCAGGGCGGCAATATCATCGCCATGCTCAAGCTGCTGCCGGTGATCAAGCCGGCCTTCGCCCTCTTCCCCAAAGTGCTGGAGGAGATGGGCCGCGGCGACCTGGTGATTAAAAAGGCCTGAGCTGTATTAAGACCAGAGGTCTGCGGCGGCCTGCTTGAGGCCGAGCTCCAGCAGCCTGTCCTTTGACGGTTTGCCACTGGCCCAGTCCCACTTCCTGTAGTCGTAGTATTCCTTCAGTAACAAGCCCATGTCCGGCGCCTTATCTTTGCTGCCTCCTTCCGGAAGCGCCTCGATGCAGATGCGCGGCATCTTATCGTCCTCCCGGCGCACGCCCAGCCGGTTGTTAATGGCCCTCTTGATATTCATGGACCTTTCGCCCAGCGTGTTGAGGTCGGCGGGCGTGTAATCCCAGCCGGTGATGCTGCTGAGTAACTGGCTGATCAGCGTTGCCGAGTGCGGTGCGAACTTGCAGAGCAGGACCGCATCGAAGATCTCCGTGTAATTCTGGGCCCTGGCGCATACCTCGGCCTTGCCCTGGGACTGGAATCTGTCCCCTTTGATGATGTTAAACTCGGGCACGGCCTGTCCCAGGTCGACCCGGTACATGCTGCCCTTGAGATGGCAGGCGCCGCGCGGCCCGGTGGCATAGCACAGGGCCTGGCCCACATAGGCCCGGCCGTCATGCATGGGCACCTCCAGCCCCTTGACGTGGGCTGCCTCTTCGGGGTCGGCTCCCAGCTCCTCGGCCATCTTTTTGACGCCCTTGCCCAGCAGCTCGCCGATGCCCTGCTTTTTGACGATGAGGTCGAGCAGCTTGAGTATGGCCTCTCCGTCTCCCCATTCGAGCTTCATGCCCGCCCTTTCAGCGCTGAGTATGCCCTTTTCATACAGGTGCATGGCGTAGGCAATGCTCACCCCCGCCGCGATGGTGTCCATGCCGCTGGAGTTGCAAATATGGTTGGCCCTGATAATGGAGTTGAAATCGAAGTTCATGCAGAGCGGGCCGAAGACGGCGGTGGTCTCGTACTCGGGGCCGTCCACCTCGTCGATATCCTCGAAGTTCTTCAGCTCCCGACCGCAGGCCACGGAGCAGCCGTGGCAGGCGTAATGGGCCGCGCCGAACGTCTCTTTGAGCACCTTGCCGCTGACCTTGTCGGCGGGGAAGGTATTTTTAGTGAAATACTTGGTGGGAACGTCGCCCAGCATCATGCCCAGCTCCATGTAGAGCATCGTGCCCAGCTCGCGGTACATCGGCCCGGTTCCGAAGCTGGCGACAGCTTCGCGGGCCTCCTTGACCAGCTCCTCAAATTTGGCTTTGTCGGCTATCTCGGCCTTCATGTTACCGCCCGCCACCACCGCTTTGAGCTTCTTGGAGCCCATCAGCGCCCCCAGCCCGCAGCGCCCGGCGGCCCGGCCGCGGTCGTTCATGATGGAGGCATAGGGCACCAGGTTTTCGCCGGCCTGCCCTATGCAGGCTGCGCTCAGGCCGGCATCCTGCAGCTCGTCCTTCAGCTTTTTCTGCGCCTGGTAGATGTCCAGGCCCCACAGATTGGAGGCGTCCCTGAGCTCGGCGCTGCCGTCCTTTACATAAAGATAAACCGGGCCGGCGGCTTTGCCTGTAAGGATTATGCCGTCGAAGCCTGCTGCCTTGAGCTTGAAGGGGAAGGTCCCGCCTGTGGTGGCCTCGCCCCAGAGGCCGGTGTGCGGGGACACGCCGCACATGGCCAGCCGGCTGACCATGGGAATCGATGTTCCGACGAAGGGCCCGGAGGCGAAGACCAGCTGGCTCTCCGCCGAGAGCGGGTCCATGCCGGGCTTGATGCTGTCATACATCAGCCTGGCGGCCAGTGTTGAGCCGCCGATGAAGTCCTTAAGGTCGCTTTCTTTAAGTTCAACTGTCCCGGTTTTGCCGCTGCCAAGGTCCACCTGCAGGAACTTTCCGTGATAACCGAACATGGCTTGACCTCCTGTAAGTATCAGTGTGGTTTACGGCTTATTGTCCGGCGGCTGCTTGCCGAAGGCCGCCGGGTATATCTGCGATAGTATGGGTTCCAGGTCGGCCTGTGCGCCGATGAAGCTGATGGGATATTTAAAGCCTATTTTTGCCAGCTTCTTCAGGCCCGAGAGCGCCCTTTCGGCGTCGGCCGGAGGCAGCGCCAGCGATATCTCGTCATCGGCCACCTGCCCCATCGAGCGCTCGCCGTAGCAGGGAATGGATACCTGGGGCTTGCCCGTGCGGTAGCATTCGCCCAGCGAGTCGGCGCAGGCGCCTTCGCCGATGAAGTGAAAATTGAAGCGCTCGTACTTTTCCTTCTGCAAGCCGCAGAGCAGCATCATGATCTGCGCCGGGTTGCCGAAGATGATGATGACCTCCGGCTCGAACTTGTCCTTGGCCAGCGGGGCCAGCACCACGGCCTCGGCCACGGGCACGCGCGGCGAGTCGAGCTGCTGCTGCATGGCTTCGTCAGGTGTGCCAAACCAGGTGGTGGAAAGCATCTCCGCCTCGGCCCGCATGCTTCTCTCTGAGGCGTGCCTCACTCCGTGCAGCCGCATGCAGCGCATATTAAGCGGGTCCTCCCGGGTGATGCCGATGGTCATCTTCTGTACGCGGGCCAGGAAGACCGCCTGGCAGAAGGTGAAAAGATGGGGAATGCGGCTGACATTCCTGATATTGCCCAGGTCGGCGGCCTTCTCCAGCCTGCGGAAGGCCAGGGGGTCGGTCCTCAGCCTTAAAGTTGTCACCAGCTCTGTTGAGATGTCCTGCCAGCTCATTTCGTTTGCTCCTTGGAAAGAAATTCCGCGGGTGCGGAGGGATAATTAGCATTGTAACATAAAGCCCGGCAGCCATTTAAAATGTCATTGCGAGCCCCGATCGTATCGGGGCGTGGCAATCCCCTGACCGTAGGCTCATTGGCTTGCAATAATGTAGTTGCTGAGGAGCGATAATAAAACGGGGCGCCGCATCCCAGTTGCGGCGCCCCGGCTTTCATTACCATCTGCAGCGCGGGTACGTACGCCGCAGATAAACAGGGGGGCAGTTTACCTCTGCCTTCTCCGTGAGATGTAAATGACACCAAGTACGAAGGCAAAGACGATGGCCGCACCGCTGATGTAAAGGATCATGTTGGGGTCGGCCATGGAGTCGACCGTGAAGGTCCCGGCATTGATGCCGCCAACATAGACGGAGTAGGTGCCCGGGTCATTCCTGGTGACGTTGAACTTGACCGGTGAAGTGCTGCCGCTGGCCAGGCTCACGCCCTGGCTGGACTCCTCCTGACCGTTGACGAAGAGCTTGATGCGTGCGTTGCCGTTGGCCGTGCCGGTGTTGGCCACGGTGGCCGTGACGGTGACCGGTGAGCCCGGCGCAACGGTGGTCGCCGACAGTGAAGCGCTCTTGACGGACACGTTGGCGATGGCCGCCGGACCCAGCGGGACGGTGGGCACCTGAGATGAGGAAGCGGCCGGTGCGGAGCTCATGTTGCTGGGTATGGCCGGTCCGCCCGGGTCGGTGATGGTGCCGTTGACCCTGCCGTCGGCATCGCCCAGGCCGCCGTCAGTTATAGTAAGGACGACGGTGGATGGGTCGGGCTGCGAGATGAGGGATGACACATCGGTCAGTATGCCGTTGATGCACTTGAAGTACCGGATGGCGCCCATGGGCAGCTGGCCGGGGAGGCTCATGGTTATTTTGACGGAGCTGCCGGGAGCCAGGTCCGTGATGGTGAAGTTGAAGAAGCCGTAAGGGAAGCCAAAGCCGTTGGGCGCGCAGCCCGAGGTGGCTGGGTCGGAGTTGGTAAGGTTCGTAAGATTGCCGTTATCGATATTGAACCTGACGCTTCCCAGCCCGGTGGTAACGGTGGACGTTTTATTACCGTAACTCTGGTAGAAATCCATGAACGGAACAGACACGCTGTGGTTGATGGACGACCAGTTCAGTATGTTTAATGGTCTGCGTCCCGCCTCCGCCGCCGCGCGGCGTGAGTATCAGGGATATTGTCCCGGTCGGCGGGTCGGCCGCGGGCATAAATACATCAACGCCGGTCATGAACCCAACTGCAAAGAAGGTGGGGATCGGTGCAGCAACATTGGTCTGCATGTCCAGGTTCCTGTCATAGGCAAATATGCCGATCACTCCTGTCAAGCCGGGATTTTTAATTACTGGACAGGTGGCGGCATTGATTACGTTGACGCCGTTAAGGAGGAGCCTGTCGTTGTTGGCGGTATCGTCACCCCAGAACTCCTTATTGCGTGTGATGACCAGTGCGGCGCTGCGGTTGTCCCTTTCCATCAGGTCGCCGATCCCTCCCGGTGCGGAGGTGAGCAGGCGGATAAAGTAATTGCTCCTGACAAAGGGCTCAAAATAGAAGTGATGGGGACGTATACCTGTGCGGTAAAGGACGAACTCATAATTCTTCCCGCACGTTGCGTTAAAGGGCCCCCAGTTTCCATCGTAAAATCCGCTGCCGCTGAGCGTATAGGTGGCTGCCGGCACCGCAGTAAGCCTGGCGCCTGTGCTGCCTTTGACCTCCCATATCTCCAGTGTGGCGTCGCCTACACCGAAATTCTGCGGGTAGAGCTGCGCCCTGCCGGCAAGCTTTACCTGGCTGCAGGACTCGGGCACGATCTGGCTCGTGGCGGGATTAGTGCCCAGGAAGAACTTGTATATCTCCACGAAGGACTCGGCCGAGGTGTCTATCTGGACGTGGGTCTGGTTGGGGATGAAGACATTGGTTGCTCCCACTATCTGGTTGGCGGGATTGTAGCTCCAGCCCCTTGTAGCAAACAGCGCCAGGGTGGGCACGCCTCCCGGCAGTGCAGCCGCCGTCTTACCGTCGATGTTCACGTACTTGGCGACCTTGGCCGCACGCTCCGGCACCGAAAGATATTCCTGGTCTATATAAGTGCCGCGGGAATGGCCCAGAAGATAGACCTTGTCGGCGCCCGTGGTGGCCAGGACATTGTCTATATAGGTATCGAGGCGCGCGGCTATCTCCGTCTGGGTCTCAAGTCCGGGCGTGCTGGTATCGTACTCGAAGGCGAACATCAAATTCTGGGGGTAGCCGTTGCTGGTGAAGCGCATTGACTGTGATTCCCATTGAGCACCCGAACCCCCGGAGCCATGGACAAAAACGATGGGCTTAACCAGAGTGGCCGCGCTGACGGGTGTGGATGAGGTGGGCAAAATGCCTGTAAGCCAGGCGCTAACGCAGATGATGAGGGCAAACGCGAGACTCACGGTGACCTTGAGCACCTTGTTGATAAGCACTAAACAGCCTCCTTATTTATAAGATTGATTGCACAGGATCGCTCTTATACCCCGGTCGATTATGTGTTGTCGTGGTTTAAGTTTGGCACCTCCTAAGTCTGCGGATATACGCGATTAATAAACGATAATTAAACTTTTAATCAATAAACCCCGGAAATATCAACCATACATACCCACATAAGGTCGCTGGTTGAATACTGTAACATCGGCCTCTGGTTTTTGTCAATAGGCCGACAAAATAGTCTGGCAAAAAAGTGGTGCCGCGTTCTCCTGTGCAGAACGCGGCACCGTTTATCGCTTGAACCAGACCGGGGTTCCGGAGGCCGGAAACAAGCCAAATCGATTTAGGTTATCTCTGCCTTCTGCGTGAGATGTAAATGACGCCGAGTATGAAGGCAAAGAAGATGGCCGCACCGCTGATGTAGAGGATGATATTGGGGTCGGCCATGGCGTCCACCGTGAAGGTCCCGGCATTGATGCCGCCAACATAGACGGAGTAGGTGCCCGGGTCATTCCTGGTGACGTTGAACTTGACCGGTGAAGTGCTGCCGCTGGCCAGGCTCACGCCCTGGCTGGACTCCTCCTGTCCATTGACGAAGAGCTTGATGCGTGCGTTGCCGTTGGCTGTGCCGGTGTTGGCCACGGTGGCCGTGACGGTGACCGGTGAGCCCGGGGCGACTGCGGTGGCTGAAAGGGAGGCGCTCTTAACGGACACGTTGGCGATGGCCGCCGGGCCCAGCGGGACGGTGGCAACCTGAGACGAGGAAGCGGCCGGTGCGGAGCTCATATTGGTGGGTATGGCCGGTCCGCCCGGGTCGGTGATGGTGCCGTTGACCTTGCCGTCAGCGTCGCCCAGGCCGCCGTCAGTAATGGTGATGATGATGATAGACGGATCGGGCTGGGAGATCAGGCTGGTGACATCAACCAGGGCGCCGTTGATGCACTTAAAGTACTTGATGGCGCCCATGGGCAGCTGGCTGGGCAGGTTTATGGTTATTTTGACGGATTGTCCGGGAGTCAGGCCAGTGATGGTGAAGTTGAAGAAGCCGTAGGGGAAGCCGAAGCCGGAGGGCGCGCAGCCCGAGGTGGCAGGGTCGGAGTTGGTCAGCGTGGTGAGGTTGCCTGCGCTGACCGTGAACCTGACGGTGCCCAGGCTGGTAGTGACGGTGCCCGAGTTCGTGCCGTAACAGCCGGAAATATTATCCTTCTCCGCCTTGATTGTGGCCGTGTCGTTGGCGACGAACCATTTGGCCGCCACCAGGGTATCCACCGAAGTATTAAAGGCGGTGCTGTAGGCTGCCGCATTGGCGTAAAGCCCGGTAATCTTTGAACAGGAGAGGGATGCCATCTTGCCGAACAGCGGGCAGAAAGCTGAGAAGGCCCCACACGTCAGGCCGCAGGTGGGACAGGGAGTCATGGCCGGGCTGTAGGTCTTGGTGGGAATATCCAGCCACGGGCTCCTGACGCCGCCGAGCGCATTCCCATTTGCATCTCTTGCTATGGTGTAGGTGGGCGCAGCTCCAGTGGTGATATACGCGGCAGCTTTAGGCGGCAGCGTGGCATGATTGAGTATCCATGCTTTGAGGTTCACATAGGCGCCGTGGAAGATGGCCTCCTGGTGATAATCGCTTATAGTGCCTATCGGCTCAGAGCAGCACCACTCAGCCGGGAAACCAAGAGCTCCCTGAATATGCGCTGCCGGCGGGAAGGTCTGATAGCCGCCCAGGTTGATATGACAGCCGCCCGCTATCTCGTAGTGTCGGAACAAGTTGGCGTCGCTGTCAGCCTGGCGTGTAATAATGGCACCCAGGAACGGGCTGGCAGCCTGCAAATTGATCTCACTTTCGGTGACGATATGGATGATGGGCTTGCCGATATCCTGGCGAATGAATCTGCGTGCATCATCCGGAGGATTGCCGTTGAAACCAACCATTGTCGCAATGTCATCATCGTTCATCCATACAGGGCCGCCCGCAGCCATGGGATTATAGCCGTCGAAAATGGGCACAAAATACTGGTCGAAGAAATTGATGAATGTTATCAGCATGGCGCCCGTCTGCGAGTAGCCGTGGGCGATGACGCGGTTTACCGTATAACCGGTTAGAGTGGGGATGGTTGCAGCGCTGGTCTTAAGCATGTAACCGAGCTGGGCGAACACATCCCAGCAAAGCTCGCGCTCATGGCCGTTGAAGGTCAGGTTGGCATAGCGAACCGGGTCGAACTTTTTCAGTCCGGTATGCAAAGGGGCGCCCGAATCAATAATGACCTGCCTGCAGGTCACACCTACCCAGATATCACCGTCGTTGATTAGCTGCGACCACTGGGTCTGCCAGCCGGTGGCCAGGTCGTAGGTGGCGCTGGGGTTGAGCATCTCTACGAACACGTTGCCGCTGAAAGCCGCGGCGTTGGCCGGGCGGCGGATTAAAATACGCGTTACATAGGCGACGCCCGCCGTCCGGATCTGTATTCCGAACCCGTCGGGGCTGGTATTTTCATAAACATTGGCCGTGCCGCTCATCTGGTACTCGTCCTGGACATAGCCCATGGTTAAAAACGGCGTTCCGGCTGACGGATCGAAGGGCTGCCCCCCGCCGGCGGGCAATGCAGCGATTGTGGGTGTGGGCGGAGTTACACCGGCAGCGTAGGCCTTTTGCGGTGGCGCCGTTACATAGGTACTCAGACATAGAACAAGCGCCAGAAATATGTAGGTAATTGTGATTCCAACCTTCTTGATATGCACCGAAGCCTCCTTATTATGCGGATTATTTAAGCACAGGATAAATTCTATTTGCCCGGTTTCAGTTAAACCCCCGTTTCACCTCCTTCTTGTCTCATCCACTGTTCATCCACACTTAAATTTAGGCCGGCGAGTGTTCAACGCCGGCTGCGGGATATTTTTGTACTCGTCTGAACGGTCGACCGGTCGTATGAACGTTCAGTCGAAAAATCATCGATGTTTAATCTACCATCACGTGGCAGCTTTGTCAATAGGGGAGAGTTTATATTTTTGTAAGTCCGGAGATTTTTGCAGCAGCTATCGTGACGGAACCGTGCCGGGCTAACGGATAAAGATGGTTTTGCCGCCCGCTATGGTCTCTTCCACGCCAATGTTTTTGATGCTGTCAGGGCTGATTTTAAAAGGGTCCTGGCTCAATATGACAATGTCTGCACGTTTGCCCGGCGTGATGCTGCCCTTTTTATTTTCTTCGAACTGGGCGAAGGCGGCGTCGATGGTGTACATGCGCAGCGCCTGATTGAGGGTGATGCACTGGTGGGGTTGGAAGCCTTCTCGCGTGACGCAGCACTGGATGGCATGCAGGACGTCAGGTGATTCGATGGGCCCGTCGGATGCTCCGGCCATGACAACCCCGGCGTCCAGCAGGTCGCGATAAGGATAAGTGGTTTTGCACCGCTCCATCCCCAGCCTGCGCGGCAGCCACTCTTTTTCCGAATGTATGAACATGGGCTGCGTAGAGACAACGACTCCCAGGCGGGCCATCTCCTCTATTGTCCACCTGTCGAGGATTGAGGCGTGCTCGATGCGGTGGCGGCAACCGTTGCGCGGGAATTCCCGGAAGAGCCTGCCGTAAAGTTCGACGCACAGCTGGTTGGCAGCATCGCCGATGGCATGGACGCACACTTGCCAGCCGGCATTGTGCGCTTCCGCCATGCGGCCGTAGAGCTCCTCGGGCGTATGCATCAGCATGCCTTTCTTATCTGCGCTGTCGAAGAATGGTTCGTGCATCCAAGCTGTGGACGAGCCAAAGGTGCCGTCGGCGAAGAGCTTGATGCCTCCCAGGCGATTAGCGCCCGATGCCAGAGTAGTATTACGCAGTCCTTCCAGGCTTGAAAGTTCGCCGGTCACCAGCAGCGAATATAGGCTGAGAGGGCAGTGCTCGCTGAAAAGCTGCATGGCCATAACGTCGAATGCGCCCGCCGCTCCCGCCGGCCCTTCGTCTCCGGTCTGCAGCACAATGCCCGCAGAGGTCAGCCCCAGTGAAGCCAGCCTGTTAAAAGTATTGCGTGCCCCGCCTATCAGGGCGTTTAAATCGGGTATTGGCATGGCACTGAGAATGAGCTGGGTAGCCTCCTCCCGGAATGCACCCGAGGGATAACCGTCGGCTTCACGTTCGATTGTGCCGGCGTCCGGGTCAGGCGTGGAAGCCGCCAAGCCGGCTGCCTGGATGGCCGCCGTGTTGGTAAACACAGAATGTCCGTCGTGTTTGATCACAATGATGGGCACCGTGCCGCTGACCTCGTCCAGGTCCTGTCGCAGCGGGACCCTGCGCTCATGCAGGCTTTGCTCGTCGAAATTCAGCCCGGCCAGCCATGAATTATCCGTTTTCCGCGCAAGCGTCTGGCTTAACTTCTTTTGCAGATCAGCCATCGAGCCTGCCCTGCCGACGTCGCAGTTGAGTGAGTAGAAGACCATGGTGACAGGGTGCATGTGAGTGTCAATGAAACCGGGCAGCATTGCGCGGCCACGCAGGTCAACCGGCTCATGGCCTTTACCCAGTGCTGCGGCGCAGGCCTGTCGATCTCCAACAGCCAGTACAAGGCCTTGCTTGACCGCGGCTGCAGATGCCACAGGTTGAGCCCGGTCCATGGTGTGGATTATCCCGTTATAATAAAGTTTGCCGCGATCAGACATTTGTAAACACGCTATTTGACCGGGACCATCGATCCGACGGCCATTAATATGTAGGCGATGAATACCAGTACGCACATGAAAGTATTTCCCCACTTGCCCATGCTGAATTCAGGCATGAGATTGGTATTATCCTTGCGGCTGATGATCAAAGCAGGCGGTAAAAGCAATGCCATTAAAACGGCCATGGCGCCCGCGGCATAGCGCATGTATTCCAAAAATCCTGCCAGTCCCAGCACGGCCATGAGAAAACTGGGCACGGTGGCGACAAGCCATGAAAGCCTGTAGTTCCACTTGACCCTCTCGACTATGACCACAGCCAGGGCGTAGGCTATGCTCCAGTAGCTGGTCAGCAGGCCCAGGAACGCAAAGACGGAGCCAAGTATGACCGCCCATATGCCTACGGCATTGCCCCAGCCAATAATGGCGACCTCGGTGACGGGCTGAGAGACCAGTGATGCCATGATGGATATGACCAGCGTGAAAACAAGGTTGATGGTTAAGCCCAGCACCACGGCAACGGGCACTTTCTTACGGTTCCAGGAAAGCCCCTCGGCAGCCTGCGGCACGGAGAACAGGCAGGTCAGACAAAGCATGATCATGCCGTAGAGAGCCAGTATCTTGGCGGCATCTCCAGTCCACAGCGGGAAAGTATTGAACTTGTGGCCAAAGGATATTACTGACAGAACCAGCAATACAATGGCGATGGAGATAATGGAATATTTCTCACTGATGCCGACGGCCTTGAGACCGATCAGCACTATGCCCGCTGCTACAACGTAGGTGATAACCTCTCCCAGCCACAGCGGCAGCACAGGTAAAAGATTGCGCAGCAGTTCGGCGCATCCCACTATATAGCCCGCCATCAAGGCGTAGAACGTTAACAGCACCAGCGCAAATACGAACCAGGTCAGGGCAACGCCCCACCACGTCTTCCTGAAAATGTATTTGCCGAACATCTCAACCAGTTGCTGTGGTTTTTCATCACGCAGCACGACCTCGGCAACCATGAGATGCAGAAGCAGGCTGAATGCGTAGGCTGCCAGGGCCGTGAGTATAAGCTCGACCAGCCCGCTGCGCGAGGCCAGGTAAGGCACGGCCATGACACCGCCCCCGAAGCCAAGTCCGGCTACAACTGATGCCGCCTCGAAAACGGTTAAATTCCTTGATCGCTCGGCCATCTATTCCTCCTTGGCGTGTAAATTAGCTAAAGGTTTATCACTACCGTGGGGCCGGTGGCATATTTTTCCAGTGCTGCTGCATCAAGCTCAACTCCCCACCCCGGTCCTTTGGGCACATCTACCCGGCCGTGATGAAAATGAAGCGGTTGAGTGATCAGGTCGTCCTCATACATGACGCTGCCGAAAAACTCCGGAGCATGACCCAGGGCGCTGTAACGCGCCGAGGCCAGGTGTATCTGCACGGCATCGGCGATACCCAGCGTCTGGTTATGTATCACCACGCCCATTTTGTGGGCGGCTGCAAAACCAATGGCCTGCAAAGCATTGGTGACACCACCGGGCCGTTCGGAATTTATACCTATGACTCGCACGGCCTTCATAGCGGTCAGCGTCCGTATATCCTGTAAGGAGAAACAGCCTTCGTGCGACATCAGCGGTGTTTTTACCCTCTTTTGAACATAAGCCATCCCGCTGAAGTCGGAGGCTGACACGGGCTGCTCGGCAAACTCAATGCCATAGGGTTCGATGGCCAGAATAGCCTTAACGGCTTCACCGGGCCTGTAAGCCTGGTTATAATCCACTCTTATCAGCGTGCCCTCTCCCGTGGCTTCCCGCACCTTGCCGACGATAACGGAATCCTCGTCAGCACCCTTGCCCAGCTTCAGGCGGACTGTCCTGTTTCCTGCCTGTCGCCAGCCGTGGGCCATATCGGCCATGGAGCGTGCATCCATGAGGGGGACCAGGGCGCACAGATCAAGTTTATCGACCTGCCTTCCGCCCATAAGTTCCACGGCAGGCTTATGGGTAAGCTTGCCCATCAGGTCCCAACAGGCCATATCGAGCAAGCCCTTGGCCGTCTCATTGCGCGCCACATTATTATTCATTCTCGTAAGCATGCGGTGGTAGCTGAACGGGGTTTGTCCTAAGACATACTTGCAGAGGATTTCCTTGATGGCCAGTATGATCTGCCCCGGGCTTACACCGGTCTCAGGCCACCAGACGAACTGCTCGCCCAGGCCGATGTTGCCCGCCTCATCGGTCATCCGGCAGATAGCGAAGTCCCCGCCCGGCCAGTCCTCATCCGCCGGTATCGCCATACCGAGCCCTCCGGCCTGCAGCATCGCCTCCCGGACTACCTGCTGGAAAGGCACCTGCAGGGGAGTGAGCTCCAGGCGGATGATCCTTGGCGCCTTGGCGGATTGTTTATTGCCTTTCAAGAGCCTCCTGCGAAAATAATTTGCACCATTGTATCTTTTTAGCGCCGTTTTTACATCACCAGATAGTGACCGGCTGCCTTAAAAAACCTTTTTGAACCAGGCGCGTACAGAATTATACGACCAGATACGGGCTTGCTGGAGTTCGGCGCCGAAGGCAGCTATAATTTGCAGCACCACAAAAATGGAGGTTGCTATGCGGCGGATAAGCAATGGGGGTCGTTATGGTTGAGGCTGACAAAAGGCAGAGACTGATAAGTGATCTAATAGAGGACTTTGGCGCCTGGTTCAACTCGCCGGAGAGGCTGGCTGACGGCCGCATGAGCGGCCATCTTTATCCCTATACCCACCTTTTCTCTCCCATCCGGGTCAACGCGCTTAAAATAAGCAACCGTATTATCATGGGGCCGATGGGCAACGTCTGTATGTGCGATGAGACGGGGAGGCCCAACAACAAGATGATACGTTATTTCATTGAGCGGGCAAGGGGAGGCGTCGGGCTGATAACCTCGGGACTGGTGCCGGTGGGCTTTAATGTCGACCCTGCGCTGACTGAGCCGGGCGACCTGACGGTCCTGCCGCGCATCGACCGCTCACGCAGCGTATATCCGGGCTGGCGCATACTGGCCGAAGGGATACACAGCTACGGCTCGCGGTTTTTTATCCAGCTCACTCCGGGGTTGGGAAGGGTGGGCTCCCCTGAATGCCTGGCAAAAAAATTCAAGCTTCCTGTATCCGCCTCCTGGAATCCCAACTACTACGTGCCTGGCGTTCCCTGCAGGCCGCTGAGCGACTGTGAGTGCCGGAAGATCATCAATAATGCCGGCCAGGCCGCTGTCGACGCGCAGGCATTGCTCATAGATGGAGTGTACCTGCACGGCCATGAAGGGTACCTGCTCGAGCAGATGTCAAACCCCGCCTTCAACCGCCGCAAGCTAGGCCGCTTTTCGGACTGGCGGGCCTTCGGAGTGGAGCTGGTTAAGCATATCAGGCAGCGCTGCGGGGAGCGCTATCCCGTCATGTACCGCATCGACCTCTCGCTGGCCCTGAATGAGACCTACGGCAGAAAGATGGCCGAGATAAGCTCGCTGAAAAAATTCAGGCGCGAGCGCACGGTGGAGATGACGTTGGAGTATATGACCCGGCTGATAAAGGCCGGCGTGGATATGTTCGATGTCGACCTGGGCTGCTATGACAACTGGTGGCTGCCCCATCCCCCTGCACCCATGCCTCCCGGCCTTTACCTGCCCGTGGCACGCCTGGTGAAGGAGTATTTCGCCCGGACGGGCATCAAGTCCAATGCCGGCCTGGACGTGCCCGTGGTGGCGGTAGGCAAGCTGGGCTATCCCGACCTGGCGGAGAGGGCGCTGCGCCAGGGCATGTGCGATATGGTCATGCTGGCCAGGCCGCTGCTGGCCGATCCAGAGTGGCCAAGGAAGGCGTTCGCCGGGCGAGTAAAGGAGATACTGCCCTGCATCGGGGACCAGGAGGCCTGCCTCAACGAGTTCATCCATGGAGGCCATCCGCAGTGCGCAGTCAACCCGCGCGCCGGCTTCGAGGACGTGCTGGATACATCTCCCGCACCCGCATCCGTGCCTAGAAAAGTTGCAGTGGTGGGGGCGGGCCCAGCCGGCATAGTCTGCGCCTGCACAGCCGCGCAGCGGGGGCACGAGGTCCACCTTTTTGAAAAGCTGGACAGGGTGGGCGGCGAGCTGGTGCCCGGCTCCGCACCCAGATTTAAATATGACGTCGCCAACTACCTTAAATATCTTCAGGACCTGTTGGAGAAGACTGCGCTAAAACACCATCTCGAGCTGCACACGGGCAGCGAGGCCGCACCGGCGGCGCTCAAGGCAGCGGGCTTCGATGTGGTGGTGGCCTGCACGGGCGCTGCACCCGTGGAGCCGGCCGTCGAGGGCGTGAAGCAGCCGCACGTCGTCCAGGCAATCGAGCTGTTGAGGAACCCGGACAGGGCAGGAGGGGTGGAAAAAGTTTTAGTGGTCGGCGGCGGTTCGGTTGGCTGTGAGACGGCGTTCATGCTGGCGGCTGAGATGGGAAAGCAGGTCACTGTTATAGAGATGCTTCCGTACTTCATGAAGGAGAGCTGCACCGCCAACCGCGGCCAGCTGATCTACTACCTGGGCAGGGCCGGGGCGCGCCTGATGAACTGCACGAGGCTGAAAAAGATAGGGGCTGTATCTGTCACAGTCGTACAGAACGTCTCCAGGACAGTGCCTGACCCTTACAATACCTGGGAGCCGGTGCTGCCTGCCAACATCAAGAACCCGCTGGCTAAAAAGATATCCATCAAGGAGAAGGAGCTGGAGGTAGTGGCGGACCTGGTTGTCCTGGCAGTGGGGCTGAGGCCGGCCGACGGTCTTTACGAGCAGTGCCTCAGGGAGCGAACAGCCTCCGAGATATACAACATAGGCGATTCTTTCAGCGTGGGCGGCGTTTTTGAAGCTGTCAAGGCTGGCTATGCCACAGGCAGCTCGCTGTAAACAGATGCGTTGACTTTTATATCTTGCTGGCGGACAATGGCGGCATAAGGGGGAATTAAGATGGCGGAATATATACAGAGGGAGATAAAGCCGGCCCCGGAGAGCCTGGTGACGGCAGGCCAAATCAATTTCGGCACGTTCAGCACGCAGTTCAAGAAGGTAAACCCCCTGGAGGCCCGCAACCCGCTGGGCATGTGGCTGACCCGGCCTTTGCTCAATATGAGGCTCAAGGAATGGCAGGCCTTTCAATTGGGCAACAGCCGCTGGTTCATGCTGGTGGTGCTTTACAGCGCCAAGATCTCCGGGCTGGCCCAGTTCATAGCCTACGACCGGGAAAAAGGCAAGAAGTATATATTTGAGAAGGTGCTGCCTGGCGGGACGATCAAAGTCCCGTCGTCGCTGTGGCAGGCCAAGCAATCCTACCAGGACGAGAGCAGCTTTATCGAGATGGTCAGCCGGCTGGATTCCGGACGTTTCTTTATAAATGTAAAGATAGACGGCTCTCCTCAGCTGCCGGCGGTGGACGCCCATTTCGAGCTTTTCCACGAGGAGGGGCAGGTGGAACCCATCGTGGTATCCATACCCTTCGGCAAAAACAGGGGTATGTACTCCCACAAGTGCCTGATGCCCATGCAGGGCACGATGTCACTGGGCGGTGAGAAAACGGTATTTGCACGCCAGTCCAGCTTTGCCATCATCGACGACCACAAGGGTTTCTATCCCTACGAGCTGAAGTACGACTGGATGACGGCTGCGGGATATGACGGCGGCAGGCTGATAGGCTTCAACCTGACGGACAACCAGTCCATAGACCCGGATAAATATAATGAGAACTGCCTGTGGCTGAATGGGAAGCTGAGCCTTTTGCCCGCAGTCAAGTTCGACCGGCCTAATGGAGATGAGGGAGACTGGCATATACGCGACTGCTTCGGGAGAGTCGACCTGTTATTCAAACCTGTGGTCATGGGTGAGATCAATTTGAACTACCTGGTGTTGAAGGTCAGGTACCGCGGCCCCTTCGGAATTTGCAGCGGCTACGTCAGCGATGCAGCCGGCGGCAGGGTGGAAATAAAGGACCTGTTCGGAATGGGGGAGGACAAATACCTGCGCGGCTGACCTGGAGTTTATTCTGCCGTCAGTTTCTCAACATTCAGGCGAGAGACCTTTTTCCTGCAGCGGTCGCTGCAGGTCCTGCGGGTGCTTCTCCTGGACTCGAACCATGAATCACAGCCTGGACAGCGCCTGGGCCTGACCTCGCCGATGACCTCCCAGAGGAACATCAGCCACATGGCGCTCAGCAGGCCCTCCGGCATCAGATATACGCTGCGTTTATAAGCTGGAAGTGCCTCCGGATATACATTGCTGCGTATCTTTGAGTTAATGGAGCTGCTGAGATAAAGCAGCGCTGCCTTCAGGGGCTGCTCGCCGCGCCGCTGCCACTTACGCACCAGGTCGGAGTCCGTACCGGCTATCTTATCCCGTCGCTTGGCCAGAGATATATAGAGGCCGTCATCCTCCAGGCTCATCAGCGCTGCCAGCAGCGATGTCCTCTTATTGAGGATGAGCTGCCACAGGTGCATCAGGCGTTTCATCTCCGACAGCTCGCGCCGCCAGCGGGGCAGCGACTCCACCAGCATGCGGGTGGAGCTGCCCTGCCTGCGCATCCGCTGCCACCTGGTGAAGCCCAGGAAGCCGTGGCTGGAAGCGAACTCGATTATGCCGGCATCATCCTCGATGCCGCAGAACGTACGGTGCAGCACGGGATTTTGCCTGAGGGGAGCGTAGTAGCGCCTCTTATGGCCCTGACAGACCAAAAAAGGTGCGTTTTCGTCAACCTTCTCAGGACGCCATCCGGAGTTTAACGGCAGCAGCCTCTTGCCGCAGTCGTCCTTGATCTTGAACCTGCCCTCCGGTATTTCCCAGAAGAAAGCGTAGCGGTCGCTGACTATTTGACGCAGAAAAGGCGAAAACTGCTTATTCTTCATATTTATTTGTCACAATAAAATAAAAATTATTGTGACATTTATGTATAATAACATAAAATTTGAAAAAAATCATTCAAACCTATTGACCTTTGCTTTGCGATAGGGCATTATTAGGAAAAGGAGGTGCTTCACATGAAATATGTCTGGCTGTTCGGAGCCGTGGCCGCTATTTATGGCGCTATTGCCGCGTCATTTCTCGATCAGTCGCCCTTCACCGCAGTTGCCTTTGGCCTTCTGGCGATCGTGTTTGCGCTGGCTGCCTGGAGGGACCTAGCACAGAAGACATAACACAGCACCTTGAAGCAAGGACATTCTGGCGGCGCTTTACAGCGTCGATATTTGTTTTTGTATAAAATCTGAATGTACCTTTTTTATATCTTATTCTTCATCCTGGGGCTTTTTTGTGGCAGCCTGGTCAACTATATTGCCGGCGGGCTTACGCGCCAGCCGAGGGCCTTTGTTTTTTCACAGTGCCGGGAATGCTCGCAAAGCTGGCGGCCGCTTTTGATGCTGCCGATAATAGGCTATATCCTGTCCAGGGCCAGGTGTCCTCAGTGCGGGCAACGTATCAAGGTCCATATCATACTGGTTGAGATCTTCACCGGTCTGCTGTTTGCCTTCCTTCTCTGGCGCTTCGGCTTCACGTGGGAGCTTTCGCTGCTTATCATCTACTGCCTGCTGCTGCTCATCCTGCTGGTAACCGACCTGGAGAAGATGCTTATACCCAATGCCGTCACCTATCCCGGCCTGGCGATGGTATTGATCCTGTCCATCGCTATTATGGTACTTAACTTCCACCCTCGCTGGTTCTTTGCCCTGCCGGCCACAGGGTTCTGGGGGCTGATAAATAACTATCTGGTAAACGTCATCCTGGGCGGGCTGACCGGCTTTCTCCTGCTGCTTTTGATAGCGGTCCTGTCGCGGGGCGGCATGGCGCTGGGTGACGTCAAGCTGGCGGCGCTGATCGGGCTGATGACCGGGTTTCCCGGCGTGCTGGTGGCGCTGTTCATCGGCGTTATCGGCGGCGGCCTGGTTGCAGGCGTATTGCTGCTGACGGGCAGGCGTGGTCGCCGGGACCCCATGCCGTTCGGGCCCTTCCTCTGCCTGGGCGGCATAGCGGCGCTGATCTGGGGCAAGGCCATACTTCTCTGGTACCTGTCCCCGCTTTTATAACGGGATTTTTCCCCTCCTTGCACGTTCCTGATTGACTGTTCAGTTAACTATCTGCCTCAACTAAAATCAATCGTGTTTTTTATCTGATACAATCCTCATTTGCGAATGTTACTGCGGGGCTCGTCCCTGCCAGCACCTCGCGGCTCATCAAAATGAGCCCCTTGTACCTTGTTCACAGGGCAGGCTGCCTGACAAAATGTTAACATCGGGCGCATTTTTCAGAATATAAGTGATTTTATAAGTCAATCCGAAGTAAATATCGTTGAGGAGTAAGTAAATGAAAGGACTAGTGGAAGCAAAAGAATCCAAGGCAAAGAGGTTCAAGATCGGGCTGTTGTGGAAAATAATCCCGGCTGTGGTCATCGTGGTGGGGCTATTCATTTCTCTTATCCTGGCATACATCTTACCGGATGTGGAGAATGCCCTGTATGAAGAGAAGAAAATTGCCACCAAGAACGAAGTGCTCTCAGCCTGGACCATACTGCAACATTATTATGATATGGAAAAGACGGGCGCATTGACCAAGGACCAGGCGCAGGAACAGGCCAAGGCGGCCATCGGCGCCCTGCGTTACGGCCCGGAGATGACTGACTATTTCTTTGTCATAGATTTTCGGCCTTATATGATTGTGCATCCGATGAAAAAGGAGCTGGTTAATACGGATATTGCCACCTATAAGGACGCACAGGGCACCTACATGTTCCAGAATATGATGCAGATTGCCAAGGACCAGAAGGAGGGTTTTACCTCATACCAGTGGCAGTATAAGAACGATACCACTCGCATTGTGCCCAAGCTCTCCTATGTAAAAGAATTCGAGCCGTGGGGATGGATTGTAGGAAGTGGCATCTATACAGTTGATGTCCAGGAAGCGACCCAGGCTATGCAAACGTAGTTAACCATTATATCGCTGGTTATCGCGGTTCTCGGCCTGGGATTTGCCATATTTATTATTGCCGCATCTATAATCAGGCCGTTGGGCAAGTTGGTGAAGGTAGCCAAGGCTGTTGCTGTTGGCGACGTGGACCAGGACATTCAGTCAAAGTCCAGCGATGAGGTGGGGGAGGTGACACGCTCTTTTGCCGACATTGTTGATTACCTTAAAGAAAAATCTGCCGATGCGGACAGGATAGCGGTTGGAGACCTGAATATTGCCAGTGAGCCCAGGTCGGATAAGGACACGCTTAGCCATGCCTTTGCCGGCATGGTAGCCGCGTTAAAAGCTGTGACGGCCGAGATCGACCAGGCTACCCGGTCGCTGGTGCAGGGTAAACTGGCCACCCGCGGGGACGCCTCAAAATTTAAGGGAGATTACGCGGGAATTGTCACCGGGGTTAACGATATGCTGGATGCGGTAATCAAGCCGCTGAACACGGCCGCGGCATACGTGGACAACATCGGCCAGGGTAAGGCTCAGGAGAAGATAACCGAAGAGTACAAGGGCGATTTCAACACTATTAAAACAAACCTCAATAAATGTATTGATGCCATTACCACGCTGGTGGACCAGACCGGGGTGGTGATAAACGCCTCGAAGGAAGGCCGGCTGGATGTGAGGGCAGACGCCGACAAGGCTGTGGGCGTCTACCGCAAGATCTTGAGGGGCTTCAACGAGACGCTGGACTATCTTATACAGCCGCTTAACGAGTCCAAGGGCATACTGGCCAGGGAAGTCAACAATGACCTGACGACTTATGTGACGGGGGACTACAAGGGCGACCTGGGGCAGCTGAGGGACGCCATCAACTCCTCGCTTGAGAGCAGGATAGACATGGTGGTCAAAATGAGGCAGGTTACACTTGACCTGCAGGAGGCCAGTGCGCAGCTTACCAGGGCATCGGAGCAGGCCGGGCAGGCCACGCAGCAGATAGCCTCATCCAGCCAGCAGGTGGCCAGGGGCGCTGCCGACCAGGCCAGCGGTATGCAGGAGAGCCTGAAGGCAGTGGAGCAGCTGTCCAGGGCCATTGAGCAGATAGCCAGGGGCGCGCAGGAGCAGGCTGTCATGATCGAGAAGAACGTGCAGGTGGTCAGCCAGGTATCTTCGGCCATCGGCCAGGTCTCGACCAACACGCAGCAGGCGGCGGCCAATGCCAGGATGGCGTCCGAGTCGGCGCATAAGGGTGCGGAGATGGCGCGTGAGACGGTCAAGGGCATGGAGAACATCAAGCGCACCATGGATGCCGCCTCCGGCAAGGTCAACGGGCTGGGGGAGCGCTCCCGGGAGATAGGCAAGATCATTGCCACGATTGAGGACATAGCGGACCAGACCAACCTGCTGGCGCTGAATGCTGCAGTGGAAGCTGCGCGAGCCGGCGAGCAGGGCCGCGGCTTTGCCGTGGTGGCGGATGAGGTCCGTAAGCTGGCTGAGAGGGCAGCGGAGGCGACCAAGGAGATTGGCAACCTTGTCAGCGGCATACAGGACGGGGTATCCGACACGATATCAGCCATGGACAAGGGCATCAAGGAAGTCGACGGCGGGTTTGATCTGGCGCACAAGGCCGGGCAATCGCTGGAGGATATCCTGGCGCGGGCCAAGGAAGTCGGCTCGCAGGTGGACATGATTTCCGGCGCCGCCGAGGAGCTGACCGCAATGAGCACGGAGATGGTCAAGCTGAGCGACAACATCAGCGCCATAGTGGAGCAGAGCACGGCTGCCACGGAGGAGATGTCGGCCACAGCCAAAGACGTATCCAAGTCTATCGAGGCGGTGGCAGGGGTCGCCGAGCAGAACAGTGCGGCCACTGAGGAGGTCTCGGCGGCTGCCGAGGAGATCAGCGCACAGGTGCAGCAGGTGGTCGGCTCGGCCGGCAGCCTGGCGCAGATGGGCAGCGAGTTTGAGAAGCTGGTGTCGGAGTACAAGCTCAACGGGCATGAAAAGGCCGCCCAGGCCAAGGGCGGCACCTCATCAAAGTCAAAAAAGAGTTAATAAAGAAACTTAAGATATTTTGCCACCTCTGAAATGCAGGGCGGAGCCTGACCCGGGCCCCGCCCTGCGGTTTTTTTCACTGCTTACCCTGGTGGTGTGTCGTTGCCGAATGTTACTTAATAGCTCATTTATAAGCGACCTTGTTGGCTCATCAAAATTAGCCTGTTGCGCCTTGTTGCAGATTTGAACGGATGACAGAATTTAAGTCAATTAGGATTTATTCCGGATAATAGCGTTATCCATTTGACTTTATGTATAAGGAGTAAGGAAGGAAATGGCAGAAGAACATAGCGCAAGCAACGAAACCCAACTGGTAGTATTCGATCTGGCATCAGAAAATTACGGATTTGATATCTCCGATGTGCGCGAGATCATGCGCATGCAGAATATCACCAAGGTGCCCGGAGCCGCCTACTATGTCGAGGGCGTTATCAACCTCAGGGGCAAGGTATTGCCCGTTCTGGACCTGAGGAAGAGGCTGGGCCTCAAGGTCGCCGAGCAGACGGAAGAGAGCCGTATCGTGGTGGTCGACGTCGCCGAAGGCGAGGTCGGCTTTATCGTTGATGCGGTGACGCAGGTCTTGCGGGTGCCCAACTCTGCCATAGACACGCCTTCTTCAATGGTCATTCAGGGCAACGCGGATTACCTGAAGGGCATTGCCAAGTTGAGCGACAGGCTGATAATTCTTATCGACCTGACCAAGCTGCTTTCCACCCAGGCTGACAGCGAAGCGATATCCCGCGTGCTCTCGCAAAGTATGGAAGCGGCTAAAAATGCTGTTGAGGACGAAGGGGCAGCGGCGCCCAAGAACGGCGGCCAGGCCAAAAAGAAGCCCGTCCAGGTGGGACGGAAAAACAACAACAAGGAATACGCTGTAGCCTGACACCGGCCTGCGCACACCGGTATGAGTGCGATATCAGAGCAGCGCCGGCACGAGAAAGGAAGCGATGATTTTAAGTTGTGAGATTAGCCCTGAAGAGCTCAAGGTCTTCATGGAGGAAGCCGACGAGCATATACAGCGATTGGACGAGAACATCGTCAGGCTGGAGAACGAAGGGGACAATCAGGCCCTATTACAGGAAATATTCCGTGCAGCTCATACGTTAAAGGGCTCCTCGGGCATGCTGGGCCATGAACGTATGGCCGAGGTGACCCATGCTATGGAGAGCCTGCTGGACAAGCTGCGCAACCATAAAATCAGCGTTAACTCCCAGATTATCGACGCACTGCTGTTCGGGCTGGACGCCCTCAAGGTGCTCAAGGGCGAGGTTGTGTCAGAGCGTGAGAGTGATGTCGACGTCGAGTCCATAGTCACCCAGATAAACGATGCCGCGGCCAGCAGTGAAGCACAGGCTGCCAAACCTTCCGGACAGGCCCAGCGCAGTGGCGATAAAAAGCAGGCCAGGCTGATCAGCCTGAATAAAAACGCAGAGAAAAAGATCGCCGATGCCAAGAAAAAAGGCGAGAATGCCTACATAGTCAAAGCCTACATCGACCCTAAAAGCGAGTGGCTGGCGGTCAGGAGCCTGCAGATCTTTAACGACCTGACCACCATGGGTGAGGTGATCGCAGCCAACCCCACACTGCCGGAGATCGAGCAGGAGAAGGTCACTCCCGAGTTCACAGCGGTAGTGTGCTGCCTGAGGAAGAACGACGAGATAATAGCTGCCCTGGGACTCATCTCTGACATTGAAAAGGTCATGGTGGCGCCTCACGGGACAGAGGCGGGGAAAAAACTCTTAATGCCGGAGAGCCTGAATGAGGTCTCTGCGCCGGACCATGCAGAGGAGCCGAAAGCGGAGGCAAAATCCGAAATCAAGCTGTCCACGGCTGATATAAAGACTGAGACCATGCAGAGCATCAGGGTGGATGTGAACACGCTGGACAGCCTGATGAATATGGTTGAAGAGCTGGTGATAGACCGCTCCAGGATCAGCCAGGTGGGCAAGCAGCTGGAGGTCGAATATCCCAACGATGACCTGGTCAAAGACCTGGGCGACGCCTCCAATCACATAGTCAAAGTCATTAATGAGCTTTATCAGGACATCATGAAGGTGCGCATGGTGCCCATCGGCCTGGTTTTCAGCAAGTTCCCTAGGCTGGTGCGCGACCTGGCCCAAAAGCAACATAAAAACCTGGATTTTGTGGTCAAGGGCGAAAGCACTGAACTGGACCGCACGATAATTGAGAAGATTCAGGACCCTCTGATACACCTGCTGAGAAACGCAGTCGATCACGGCATTGAAACGCCTGAGGTGCGCAAGGCTAAGGGCAAGCCGGAGAAAGCCCTGGTAAGGCTCTCGGCCCACCATGAAGAAGGGCATATCGTCATCAGGCTGGAAGATGACGGCGCCGGCATAGATGCACACAAGGTCAAAGAAGCCGCGGTGCGTAAAGGCTTCATCTCGGCTGACGTGGCCAACAAGATGTCCGAATTTGAAGCTATCGACCTTATCTTCTCAGCCGGCATGTCCACTGCGGAAAAGACTACCGATATATCCGGCAGGGGAGTCGGCCTGGACATCGTCAGGAACAACATCGAAAGGCTGAACGGTAGCGTGATGCTCAATACGCAGGTCAACATCGGCACCTCGTTCACCATCAAGCTGCCGCTTACAGTAGCCGTCTTCCAGGGCCTGGTAGTGACTACCGCAGGTTCCAATTTCATCGTGCCGCTGGTCTCGGTGATAGAGACGATCAAGGTAAATAAAAAAGATATAAAGACCATACAGACCAGGGAGGTCATGCTGCTGCGAGACAAGATAGTGCCTCTGATGCGCATGGACAAGGTCCTCGGCATCGAGGGCGGGGATTCGGATAAGGAAGAGGAGTACGTGCTGGTGGTCAAGGCCGGCGAAAAGCTGGCCGGTATAGTTGTGGACGAGCTAAAGGAGCAGATGGAGTTCGTCATCAAGTCGCTGGGCAAGTATCTGGGTGAACTCAAGGGCATTGCCGGAGCCACCATTCTGGGGAACGGCGAGGTGGCCCTGATATTCGATATACCCACCCTGATCCGCATGTATGCTACCCAGGGCCACGTCTCCAGCAAATTTGATTTAACGGTGAAAGTTTAAATAGAAAAAGGCGTATAGGAGAAAAATAGTATGGAAAATGAGCAAAAATTGGCTGCAAAGGACATGCTTTTCTGGGAGACACTGGTTAAAAAAGGCATGGCCAATGCTATAACCGGTTTATCTCAGATGGTTGGCAAGGATTTTCAGATCAACTCAATAAATATCCGGCAGATACCGGCCAAGGATATGCCGGATATGCTGGGCGGGGCGGAACGTATGGTCGTTGGCGTGTACATAACCTTTTCCGGCGCCAGCAACGGCCACATTCTGCTTGCGCATCAGCTGGAGTTTGCCTACAGCATACTCGACTTGCTGATGGGAGACCCGCCGGGCACGTGTAAAACCCTGAATGAAATGACGCAGTCGGCGCTGGGAGAAATGGGAAATGTGACCGGCACGTTCTTCCTGAATGCGATTGCAAATTCACTGGGCATCATCCTGCATCCTTCCCCACCCGTGGTCCTGCTGGAGATGGCGGGGGCCATACTGGATATAGCCCTGGCCGAGATACTGGCCGAGCGCGATGACGTTTTCATCGCCGAGACTTCTTTCGGTGTCAGCGACCAGACCATACAGGGAACCTTCTTGATCATGCCCAACGCCAGCTTTATGGAATTGCCGCTGATCACAATGGGAGGCACCAATTGACCGTAAGCCCGGCTGTGAAACATGACGAGATGATAGTGGTAGGCCTGGGTGAAATGCAGGTCGCCGGCAATTGTAGTCTCGTGCTGGCCTGCCTGGGGCTGGGCTCGTGCATCGGTGTGAGTGCCTACGATCCTGAAGCCAGGGTGGGAGCTATGGTGCATATAGTATTGCCGCACGGCAACAATGCCGATTCACTGAAATCGCCGACCAAGTATGCCAATACGGCACTGCCTTATATGGTGAAGGAGATGGAGAAGCTCGGTGCAGCAAAAAGGAGGATTATTCTCAAAATTGCCGGCGGGGCCAAGATTATCAGCACTGTGCCCACCGGAAGCATCCTGGACATAGGCGACCGCAATATAAGCGCGGTCAAGGACGCTATTTTTGAAAACGACCTGCGGTTAAAAACGGAGGAACTGCGGGGCACGCTGGGACGCTCGATGTGGCTCTATATTGAAACGGGCGTGACCAAGCTGAGGACCACGTCTGGTCCTATGGTGGAGATATAACCAGAAAGTAAACAGATGAATTAGCCAGCAAGGGAGGAGACCAATGATCCAGTTAAAGAGGAAAACAGAACAGGGAGGAAACGGACAGGGGTCAATAGAAGAACCCGCCGGGGACAAGCGCCGGTCAGCCTCAAGCGGAAACGGCAAGTCGGCGGGAACGCTCGACATTATAGAGCTATTGCCTGTGCCGGTGGTTTTCTTTGACCGTGACTTCAATATTAAATTTGCCAATGAAGCCGGCGCCAGCATACTGGGCTGCACCAGGCAATCCTGTATCGGCAAGAAGTGCTACGACCTGTTCAAGTTCCCCCTGTGCAATTCACCCAAGTGCCAGGCCCGCAGGGCCTTTGAGGACGGCAAGACGTACAGCGGAGATGTGGAGGTAAAGGCGCCCGGAGGCAACGTATTTTTCCGCTGCTATACCGTGCCTATCAAGGATAAGCATGGAAAGATCATAGGCGCGCTCGAATATTTTATCGATGCTACCAGGGAGCTGGTGTTTGCCCTGGAGATGGGACGGGTCTACGGCGAAATAGCCATGGGCAGACCGGAGGCCAGAACGGACTACAGCCAAATGGACGGCCTGCTGCGCCGGCATGCCAAGGGCACCAATGTACTTTTAGACTCATTGCTGGGCCTGATCATGGGGCAGGACGGTTACTTCAAGAAATTCGCCAAGGGTGAAAAACTGGAGCGGTGGCAAAATCAGAAAGAGGCCGAGCACGGGTGCTGGAAGGATATGTTCGATACCTTCAATGAATTCATCGATTCTATTAATAACTTTATGGATGAGATGGACAGGCTGACAAAATCTTCAGTCGAGGGCAAGCTGGACGTGCGGGGTGATGCCGCCAAATTTAAAGGGTGCTGGGCGCAAATGGTTACGGGGCTGAACTCCATCCTCGATTCGATTATCGAGCCGCTGGACGAGGCGTTTAGTGTGCTTAAGCTGGAGTCTCAAAATGACCTGACGACCAGGGTCTGCGGCGAATACAAGGGTGATCTGAACAAGCTCAAGGAAGCAGTCAATGAATCGTTGGAGAACAGGATTCAGATAATGAAGACGCTTAAAAAGGTCAGCAGTGACCTGGCGGCAGCCAGTGAGAGCCTGCAGCAGACTGCCGAGCAGTCCGGTGACGCCACACAGCAGATAGCTACTTCAAGCCAGCAGGTCGCCAAGGGAGCTTCAGACCAGGCAGTCGGCCTTCAGGATACTTTGTCAGCCATCGAGAAGCTGGTGGCCGCCATCGACCAGATAGCCAAGGGCGCCAAGGAACAGACCAGCATAATCGAGAGAAATGTCCAGACAGTAAACCAGGTTTCCACGGCCATCGCTGAGGTAACGGCCAATGCCGACCACTCTAATCTGAGTGCCCGGGATACATCGGATGCCGCACAGAAGGGTGCGGAAATGGTCCAGAGCACTATTAAAGGTATGGAGAACATCAAGAACACCATGGACAGCGTGGCCGATAAGGTCAGCCATCTGGGAGAGCGTTCAAGGGAGATCGGCAAGATCATCGCCACTATCAATGACATAGCGGATCAGACCAACCTGCTGGCTCTTAATGCGGCCATAGAGGCGGCGCGAGCTGGAGAGCAGGGGCGCGGGTTTGCGGTGGTGGCTGACGAGGTGAGGAAGCTGGCTGAGAGGTCCTCGACCTCGACCAAGGAGATAGCGGAGCTGATCAGCGGCATACAGATGGGGGTATCGCAGACCATATCGGCCATGGATAAAGGGACAGAGCAGATAGCCAATGGATATGAGCTGGCCACGCGTGCCGGGCAGTCGCTGGACGAGATACTCAAGCAGTCGGGGGACATGGGAGTGCAGGTGGAACAGATATCAGCGGCGGCGCAGCAGCTGAATGCCATGAGCACGGAGATGGTCAAGCTCAGTGATAACATCAGTTCCATCATAGAGGAAA
>CAZSED010000012.1:0-71884 GCA_964605885.1 uncultured Dehalococcoidales bacterium | reverse complement strand
CCGCCCCTTCTGCACCCTGCACCTACAAGGTCAAGGGCTCCATGGTGGTCTCGGCTGGCAACACCAATGTCGAGGTTCCGCTCGACCTCTCCTGGACCAGGGAACAGTAATCTAAGTTCAAAGTACAATCCAGGGCATTCTCACCTTGCACAAGGTGAGAATGCCCTTTCTATTTCAGGAAATACCGGCCCGGCAAGGTTAAATAAGAAGGGGACTCTTTCGAGTCCCCTTTAATATTTGCTTGAAGCTCCAGTCTATTTCAGATACTTCTCACGTACATAGGCGTTGTCCTGGCCTATGGCACACTTGACCCATTTAACGCGCGGGGGCGATTCGGACATCTTGATAAAGTTGACCGGCATAAGGAATTTGCCCAGCGCCGGGTCGTCAAAGTCCTGGAACGAATGCCGCTTAGCCCAGTGCGGGTTCTGCATGGTGGTAGCTGGCTGCTGCACTTTCATGACAATCGGCACGCCGCCGCCGCGCCATTTTGACCGCGCAGACTTAATACTGTATTCCAGCGCCATCCTCACCAGGTCGTCAGACGTATATTTAACCGTCTGGTCCTCGATGATCTTATAGAACTCCTCAATCTTTTCCAGTATGTCGGGGATGCGATCGAAGGTGAAGCGCCAGTCATCCTCATGTTTCCAGATCTTTAATACCTTGAGCAATGCCCTGAAATCATGATCCCTGGATGCGGCAATGGCCACAATGCCATCCTTGCTCTTCCAGAAACCGTAAGGATAGAGGATGTAGTCATGTTTGCCGATCCTGGGCCTGGCTTTGTTCCAGGTGAAGCCCAGCAGTACAGGATAGCCCACCAGGGAAGCATAAGCATCAGCGGTCGCAACGTCCACCATCTGGCCTTCGCCCGATGCCTGTGCGTAATACCGGGCAATGGCCCCACCCAGGGCGGCCTCCAAGCCGGAAGTATACCAGCCCAGCCACACGCCGGCCTTTAACGGCCAGTTGTAAGGTTCCCCCTCTTCCTCCATATCACCGATGTTTGCCGGTGCACCGGAGGCGGCCTGTGACGTTATATCAGAATCAGGAATGCCCGTCATCTCCTGCGTCTTTTTACCGTACTGGCCGTAGGGGCTGATAGCAATATATACAAGGCCGGGGTTAATCTCGCTCAGTTGCCGGTAGCCTATTCCCCATGAATCCATCTGGCCTGGATCAAAAGTCTCGATAACAACGCCAGCCTTGGCGGCCAGCTTTTTAAAATCTGCACGCCCGGCCTCAGATTTAAGGTCAAGGGTCATGTAACGCTTGTTGCGTGCCTCCATGATAAATGGAACGCCAACACCGCTTCGATTGACCCCGTAGGGAGTCATTTTCCTGGACGGATCGCCTTCTGGCGGTTCAATCTTAATCACTTCGGCGCCAAACTCTGCGTATATGCCCGAGCATATATCGCCTGACATGTTGGCATAGCTCACATCCAGTATAAGCGTGTCACTCAGAACCTCGGGCTTGTCGTCCGGGCTCATCATTGCCTTGAGGAAATCCTCGCGCTCTTTTCGGCTGCCGCCGTACCTGACCAGTATTTGTTCTTTTTCTTTTTTGCTCATATGTTCGCCTTACTTATTCTCCCTTATAATTGAACATGGCGTCCTTGGACATATCATAATAGACCGGCGGCTTGATTCCGGGCCTGTCATCCCAGTAGCCAACTACCCTTTCTTTCTCCAGCGCTTTAATCTCTTCCTCAGAATAACCCAGAAGGTGCTTCAACACATAGCGGTTATGGTAACCCAGCGGCCTGGACAGCCATTTAACCCGGCCGGGTGTCTTGCTAAGCATAGCAGAAGGCCCGGGCATTATGAGCTTGCCGTACATATCATCCTGGAACACGATTACGCTGCCCCTTTCCCGGCGCCATTCATCATAGGTAATTTCGTAATCGTCCTCAACCAGTGCCATGGCAAAGTGGTGCTTTTTAGCCAGCCCCATCAGGCTCTCGGCCTTGCTGGAACTTACCCATTTCCCTGCTTCAGCATAAAGCTCCGCAGCATTCTCCTTCTTGAGCCTTTCGAAGGTGTCCTTATATTTGCTTACCAAGTCAGGGCGCCCCATGGCCTCACAGACACCTTTGTATTGTTCATCAGTAGCTGCTGCAACAGCCACAAACTTGCCGTCGCTGGATTTGAATATTCCGGAGGGTGCCATCGTGGGGTCGGTGTTGCCTACTCGCCCCAGGTCCTCGTTTGTGATGCTGTTATAAGTGAAGTTTGGCATGATGCGCATCAGGGCCTCGGTCTGTGCCAGGTCAATATATTGACCTTTGCCTGTCTTCTTACGGTAATTCAGCGCCATGATGACGGCCAGCGCTCCCACATTGCCCGGCAGGAAATCGCCCACGTAATCAGGCAGCTTGTAATACTTATCGGTGCCGGGGTAGCCCGTTACGCTTATGACACCGCTGGCAGCCTGCGCCAGCAGGTCCCAGCCCGGGAAGAAACGCATCGGCCCGTACTGGCCGTAAGTCGCGCAGCTAAGGTAAATGAGGCCAGGGTTGACCTTGCTGAGCTGCCTGTAGCCGATGCCCCACGTGTCCGTGGTGCCGGCGGCGAAGTTCTCCACCACCACATCGGCTTTCTCAGCCATTTTCAGGATTATCTCTTTGGCCTTGGGCAGCTTGAGGTTAAGCGCAAAGAAATACTTGCCGAACTGAACAAAGTGGAAACATACGCTGGAGTGCCGCCAGAAACTGCCCCAGTTAACGCCGACCCTCCAGAGGTCTCCTATCCAGGGAAGCTCGAATTTTATCACCTCGGCGCCGTACTGCCCGAGTATCTTGCCCACGGTGGGACCGTAAATCACGTGTGTAAAGTCCAGAACACGTATGCCGTTAAAAACTTCCGGCTTCTCGTTTATTTTAGAAGGATCAAAGAGCTTTTTTGTGTAGTCAAAATAATTTTCCATATTTACATCCCGAGGTAAGCTTTCTTAACCTTGTCACTGTTCAATAAGTTCTCGCTGATATCTTCGAAGACCACCCGTCCGTTCTCCATTATGTAGCCGCGACCCGCGATGGAAAGAGCCTGCTGTGCATTCTGCTCGGACAGTATGGTGGTGATCTTTTCATCCCTGAGTTTGGCCAGTGTATCGTAAACAACCTCCAGTATCTTGGGAGCAAGGCCCAGCGAAGGCTCATCTACCATCAGCAATTTGGGGTTGGACATCAGGCCGCGCCCGATGACCATCATCTGCTGCTCGCCACCACTCAATGTGCCACCAGACTGGCTTTTCCTTTCCTTTAAGATTGGGAACATATTGAAAACCCTTTCCAGGGTCTTCTTCCGCATGCGCCAGGCGGAACTGTTGTAAGCTCCGACCATGAGGTTATCCATTACACTCATGTAAGGGAATATCCTGCGGGCCTCAGGCACCTGGGCAATGCCCCGTTTGATTATCTGGTGCGGGGCCAGCCTTTCAATATTCTCACCCTCGAAGATTATTGAGCCGCTGGTGGGCTTTATCATTCCCAGGATGGTATTGATCAGCGTGGATTTGCCGGCGCCGTTAGAGCCCAGAAGGGCGACCATTTCATTTTCTTTTACGTTTAAGCACACCCCGTGCAACACCGGCGTAATACCGTAAGATACGAATAAATCTTTGACTTCAAACATGGCACGATCCTAAGTAGCATTCTATTACGTAAGGGTCATTGGCAACCGCCTGTGGTGGACCCTCGCAGATCTTCTTTCCGTAGTGAAGCACGACCACTCTCTGTGCCGCCTTCATCAGCGCTGCCATTACGTGTTCGATCCAGAGTATGGTAACGCCGAACTCCTCTTTGGTGCGTTCCAGCAGCCTGACGGCTTTGCTGGCCTCGCTCGGGTTAAGCCCGGCCATCACCTCGTCCACAAAGACCAGCTTGGGAGTGGTGGCCAGCGCCCTGGCCAGTTCCAGCCCGCGCAGCTCGTACAGGGTCAGGTCCTTACCCAGCACATTACGCTTGCTAAACAGGCCGCAGAACTCGAGGTACTGTGTGGCCTCTGTGGCTGCATCCTCAAGGCTCTGATTGGTCCTGTCCTTGCCGTAGAGCGCGCTGACGACCACGCTCATCAGTGCAGTAAGCTCGGGGAACGGCCTGGGAATCTGGTATGTGCGGCTGATACCCAGCTTGCACCTCTTGTAAGGCGGCAGCTTTGTGATATCGTGGCCCATGAACTGAATGTTGCCGGCGTCTGCCAGATACTGTCCGGTGATCATGTTCACCAGGGTTGTCTTGCCGGCGCCGTTGGGCCCCATTAAGCCCAGAGTTTCACCTTCGTTGATGGAGAAACTCACATCGTTGACCGCCATCAAGCCGCCGAAGTGCTTGGAAACGTTATTTACTTTCAATATTTCAGCCACGTTATTATCTCCTGACATGTATCGTGGGCAGGTATTCCCTGTAATGGCGCTTCCTGTAAAGGCCGAACAGACCTTCGGGGAGTGTCAGCAACAGGATAAGCAGGATAACGGGGAATATTACAGGTGAATAGTCACCCACCACGTTAATCAACAGCAATTCGAGGAAGGCGATAAAGTAGCCGCCGACCACGTTGCCGTAAATCTGGACGCGGCCACCGATCATGCTTACCATCAGTACTTTGAGCATGAATGTGAGAGGCAGATATGTAATGCCCGAAAAAGTGCCGTAATAGTGGGCATAGAACCATCCGATGACGGCAATCATAACCGCCGGTACGGTAAAGCTGATGATCTTGATTTTCTTCACGTTGACGCCCATGGCCTCGGCAACTTCTTCGTCATCGTTGATAGCCGCCATGGAAGTAGCAAACTTTGAACGAAGAATCTTGTCCACAATCAACATGTATACCAACATCATGAACAAGGACATCAGGCAGAGCAGCAATTGGTTGAGGGTGAACGAGCCCAAGTTCACCATGGGGGCAATGCCGAACAAGCCGGTATCGCCCTTAAATAAATCTATATAAATAAATGTAACTTCCAGGAAAACCAGGGGGAAGAGCAGGGTCAGAAGCGTATAATACAGGCCGCCGGCTATGATGGAAAGCGGGCTCATTAAAAGGCCGAAGACCAGGCCGGCGATGATGGCTACCAGCAGGGTGACAAACGGCGGCCAGCCCAGATGGATGCTGCAGAGAGCCGCGGCGTAACCGCCGGCGCCGATATAGAATTGAGGCCCGAAGTTAAGGCGGCCCGTGCCAATGGTCATCCAGCCAAGCGGAATGGCGATGGCTGCCAGCAGGTTGGCATCGATAATGGTGGGAAGAAGGGTGGGATAAAAGAAGTATACTAGAACGGACAGAACAATCAGAGCTCCAACATAGATGGCCGGGTTACGCCAGTACCTGGGTTCAATATGCCATTCCAGTTTCTGTGTGCCTACGCGTAATACAAGCTTTTCACGTTTAACTTCTAGTTCCATTTAATCACCACAAGCTTTCCGTCTTGGCTATGCCCTGCGGCCTGACGATCAGCATTACGATGACGACCATCAGCGCTGCGAGGTTCATAAGACGTGGTTCACTAACTGCAAATGATATTAAGGCGTGTGTAAAGCCGATGATGTAACTGGCAATAATTGTGCCCCGTATGTTGCCCAGGCCGCCCATCACCGAGATCAAGATGGCTGTGATCATGTAACCCCAGCCCATGCTGGGGTCCACCGCCCAGACCGGAGCGATCATGAGCATTGCTATGATAACGGGCAGCAGCACTAGTACCATGATCAACATGTACATCTGCTCAACCTGGATGCCCATAATCTTGGCAGTATTGATGTCGTAGGAAATTGCTCTTACCGCCAGGCCTGTCTTGGTCTTAAGGAAGAAGAGCACGAATAGGGCTGTTACTATAATGCCCACCGCAGCCGCCAGCAACATCTGGTAGGATATGCTGGTAGCGCCGATATTCAGGCTGCCGTCGATCAGGGTCATCGGCAGGAACACGGCTGCTTGAATGGGATACCACCTGTTGGCTGCCTGCTCAGCTATAATGGCAACCAACAGCAACCCGGTAATGATTTTTTCTTCCATTTTAAGGTACCGGGCGATGATGCCGTAGTAGAGGGCGATAGCTATACCTGCCTGGACTATTACCATTAACAGGATTGCCAGCCAGAGAGGTAGGGCCAGCGTGTTGTAAAACATCCAGGTGAGGTAAATGGTTGCGACGAAGATATACGCATAGCCAAGGTGGAAGATCCTTAGCACGCCGCAGATGAGAGAAAAGCCAATGGAAACAAGTAAGTACAGGGAACCTAGCAATAGACTGTAGATCAGCGTCGTTTCAATTGTTGTCAGCACATTTTACCTTTCTTTACGAATTTTTCCTCCCTCGCACGTCAAGGTATGATATTATCAGATAAAATTGAAGCCGTCAATATTTCTTATGTAAACCATTCAGCATTATTTAGCTTCCCGGGCCGGCCCCACTATTCCGAGCAGTCGATAAAAATTACTTGAACAATCAATCAATTATGCCTGCCTCGCCTGAACTATTATCAGATTGACATTGAGTGGCCTTGGCATTACTATCATGTACCGAAATCCAGTTTCGTGACCCAACGCATGGAGAAGAGGCTTTTCGGTACTAGCGGCGTAAGGGGCGTGGTCAACCAGGACCTTACACCGGACCTTTGTCGTGATGTCGGCAGGGCGTTGGGCACGCTGCTGGCATCTGGTTCCGCGGTTTGCCTGGCTACCGACAGCCGCTTAAGCCGTGAGCTGATCAAGGGAGCGGTAACCGAAGGCCTGGTTCAATGCGGAGTGAATGTTGCGCACCTGGGCACAATTCCCACACCCGCTCTGGCTTTGATTGCCCGCGAGCTGGGGTTCGACGCTGGCGTTATGATCACCGCCTCACATAATCCGCCCGAGTTCAATGGAATTAAGCTGTTTAACGGCAATTCAATCGGCTTCAGCCGGGCGCAGGAGGAGCAGATCGAAGCGCTCTATTACAGTGGCAAATATCGCTTCGGCAAGCAGGGGCAGGCAGAGTCCGCACCCAAATTAAAATATAAGTATTTTGACTTTATAAAGACGCTGGTGGCCGGCTGGGACCTGAACCACGGCCTCAAGGTTATGGTGGACCCCGGCAACGGAGCGGCATCCGGCTTTGCCAGCGAACTGTTCACTGATCTGGGATTTAAGGTGATACCCGTCAACGATACCCCTGACGGACGTTTCCCGGGGAGGAGCTCTGAGCCCAGGGAGGATACCCTTCAGGGGACTATCAAGTTCCTGCGGCAGAAAAACGCTGACCTGGCCATCTGCTTTGACGGTGATGCAGACCGCGTGGTATTTTGCGATCAGCAGGGCTTCCTGGGCTTTAACGAGATGATTTCCTTCATTTCACACCATGTTGTCCGGGCATCGGGGAAAAAATTGGTCGCCACTACGGTTGAGACTGGGATGCTGCTTGACCTGGCGCTTAAGGACCTGGGCGGCCAGGTGATCAGGGGCAAAGTGGGAGACGTATATGCCGCTTACCTGGCCAGAGACAACGATGCCGCCCTGGGAGTAGAATCCGTGGGTGTCTACATACTGCCTGCCGCCGGATACTACCCCGATACGTTACTGGCCTCCCTGACGCTGCTGAGTGCAGTTAAAAACATCGGTGAGATAAGAGGGTTTCTGGCCAAGCTGCCCCCGGTGCATTTTTTTAAAGATAAGCTGGACTGCCCGAATGATGTCAAACAGGCGGTCATGCCAGTCATCGGGCAGCGAGCACAGGCCTTGAAGCCCTCCTCGGTCAACGAACTGGATGGCCTGCGTCTCGAGTTCGGGAACGGGTGGATGCTGATCAGAGCCAGCGGAACTGAGCCCGCCATAAGAGTGCTGGCTGAATCCACCACCAGTTCAGACGCCAGAAATTTATTAGAAAAAGGTATGTCCATCGTCGATAATGCGTTAAAAGAGGTACAAGCATGAAAGCTGTCTTTCTTTGCGGCGGCGTAGGGAAGAGAATGTTCCCAATCACGGAGGACAAATTTTTACTTGACTTCCTGGGAAAGACATTGCTCGAACATCAGATATTAATGGCCAAGAAGGCAGGTTTGCGCAGTTTCGTCATTATCGGCAACCCGGTAAATATTGAGCAGATCCGCCGTATAGCCGCCGGTATCAAAGGCGTCAAATTCGAATTCGCCCTGCAAAAGAAGCCGTTGGGAATAGCCGATGCACTGAGAAGCGCAGCTTCTTCCCTGGGAGACGAGATACTGGTGGTTAATCCCAATGACGTATTCGATCCTCTGGCCTATGGCGTATTACTGGGTGCACCTGGCAATTGCGCGGCATCCTCTTTCATGCTGGGATACCGCGTAAAACAATATTTCCCCGGCGGGTATCTGGCTGTAAAGAGCAACGGCCAGCTCAAGCGCATAGTAGAGAAGCCCGAGCCGGGCACCGAGCCCAGCGACCTGGTCAACATACTTTTACACCTTCACAGGGATGCAGGCAGGCTCTTGACCTACATGAACTATATTAAGACCTCACTGGATGATGTGTATGAGTGCACCATGGATCAGATGGTCAAAGATGGATACAAGATAAAGGTGACCGCTTATGACGGATTTTGGGCGCCGATTAAATACCCGTGGCATCTGTTTGACGTCGTCAGGTTCTTCCTGGATAAGAGCGTGAACAGCATTGCTAAATCCGCCCAGATATCCGGACGGGCTACTATAGAAGGTAAAGCCGTTATAGGGGAAAATGTACGTGTGCTGGAGAACGCTGTAATAAGGGGGCCGGCCTATATAGGCCCCAACACTGTCATAGGCAACAATGCCCTGATAAGGGATTACAGCCACATAGGTGCCAACTGCGTGGTGGGATTCTCAACAGAGATAAAGAACTCCTATGTGGGTGACAACTGCTGGTTCCATTCAAGCTATATTGGTGACTCGATAGTCGGTGACAATTGCTCGTTCGCAGCAGGCAGCGTAACGGCCAATTTCCGCTTCGACCAGGGGGAGATATCGGTAAAATACAACGGCAAGGCCATCGGCACCGGCAGGAACCATTTCGGAGCCATCATCGGCGATGACTGCAGGACGGGCATAAACTCGGGGATACTGCCCGGGCGGCGGGTCGGTCCCAACTCTATCGTGGGCTCAAACGTCTGCCTGACTGAAGACCTCAAGCCCAATACCATCGTGTTCAATAAGACAAGGTGCGAGTTTACAGAGAATACAGCCAGGTCAGGGCAGCCCCCAAAAGCCAGGATTAAAAGAAAGAAAGGTAATGCCGGACACAGGTAAAAAAAAGCTGCCCGGGCACGTTGCCATTGTGATGGACGGCAACGGCAGGTGGGCCGAACAGCGCGGCAAGCCGCGGCTGTACGGCCACAGGCAGGGCGCCCTGCACGCCCGTGACTTCGTTGAGATGTTCTCCGGCTACGGCATCCCCTACCTGACGCTTTACGCCTTTTCCACGGAGAACTGGAACCGTCCCAAAAGGGAGGTCGACGGCATCATAAAACTGCTCAAGGATAACCTGGATGAGGCGATTCAGGTGGCCCATGACCGCAATATTCGCATCAAGCACCTGGGCAAACTTGACCGGCTTTCGCCGGAAATTCAGAAGAAGGCCCGGCAGGCGATTGCCCTGACTGGAAATAATACAGGTCTAACAGTAAATGTTGCTTTTAATTACGGCGGAAGGAGCGAAATCGTCGATGCGCTGCGCAGCATCATCCAGGAAAAAATCCCGTCCGCCCGCGTTGACGAAAACACCCTCTCCCGGCATTTATATACCGCGGACCTCCCCGATCCCGATTTGTTCATCAGGACGGGGGATGAAATGCGCTTAAGTAACTTTCTTATCTGGCAGGCAGCTTACGCGGAGCTCTACTTCACTCCGGTGCTCTGGCCCGACTTTGGCCAGCAGGAGTTGGATAAGGCATTGGCCGCATACAGCAAACGCCAGAGGAGATTCGGCGGTCTGCGGCCTTCTTAGCAGGCCAATCCGCCCTGGATACCTCCGCGGCCATCCCCTTTAAATACTGATAATGTACGATGCAGTGATAATCGGCGCCGGCATCACCGGCAGCTATATAGCCGATGAGCTCGCCCGCATGGGGCACAGCGTGTGCGTGCTTGAGAAAAGCCCTCAGGCAGGCGCCAAGGCCAGTTGCACCGGCATCATAAGCCGTGAGTGCTTTAACCTGCTTTCTCCCGGCCGCGACCTGGTGCAGTTTGAGGCGCATTCAGCCAAAATCTTTTCTCCCTCCGGTAAATACCTACGCGTGCAGCGGGAGGATATTCAGGCCTATGTGCTTGACCGGCCGGCTCTGGACCGGAATATAGCATCCCGTGCGGAGAAGCACGGCGTACAGTACTTATTTTCTACAAGTGTGTCCGGCATCGAGAAAAAACGACAATCGCTGCAGGTACAGGCGGCTCATGGCGGCGGGGCTACTGTACTGGATGCAAGATTGGTTATCGCCGCCTGTGGATTCGGGACCTCCCTACCAAGGTCCTTAGGCCTGGGACAGATTCATGACTATGCCCAGGGTGCGCAGGCCCTGGTGGATTGTCCCGGCCTGGCTGAAGTGGAGGTATATTCAGACGCTGAGATTGCGCCCGGGTTTTTCAGCTGGTTGGTGCCGGCCGGGGCAAACAGGGTCAAAGCCGGCCTGCTGTGTCACGGAAATCCCAGGCCCTTTATGGACAAGTACCTCAGCGGCTTAGTACAAAAGGGCAGGATTAATGTTGCCCCCGCTGAGATCAGCTATGGCGCGGTGCCCCTGAGCATACTCCCCAGGACATATTCCGATCGTATAATGGTAGTGGGTGATGCCGCCGGCCAGGTCAAGCCGACCACGGGAGGTGGCATTTACTTTGGCTTGCTGTGCGCCGGACTGTGCGTTCAGGCTGCCCGTGAAGCGCTGCTTTCCGACGACCTCTCATCCAGAAAGCTCTCGCAGTACCAGAAGCAGTGGCACAAATTGCTCAAGCAGGAGTTGGCTATAGACTACTGGGCGCACCGCTTTTATCGCAGATTGACCAACAGGCAGATTGAGCATGTGTTCAACGTGATCGAGAGCCATGGAATCCATGAGACCATACTGAGCTCGCCCGATATTTCATTCGACTGGCATGGCAGGGTGATCTTCGATGCGATGAAGCACCGCTCCCTTCAGAAGTCGCTCCGCAAGCTGGGCAGATAGGACGGGGAAGCGAGCCTTGCAGGCTGCAGCCGCATACCTTTTTGTACGTATGTTCCTATTTGCATTTTCAACTTGGATATGATATTATCTTACTGAATTCAATACTTGTCCTAAAAGTGGGTCCTTGCACCCACTTTTTTATTGAGAAAAAATGCATATTGAGAGAGCGTGACATCGATGGCAAAGACTGAATTCATGAACGCCCTTATGCAGCTTGCGGCAGAGAAAAACCTGCCCAAGGAAATAGTCCTCAGCGCCCTTGAATCCGCCATGGTTTCAGCCTACAGAAAAGAGTCCTTCACTCATGGCGAAGATATAGCGGTCAGGATACACCCGCTGTCAGGCGAAGTTAAGCTCACTATGAAAAAAATAGTGGCTGAAAAACCGGAAGACGAGTACCGCGAAATTTCCTTGAAGGAAGCCAAGAAAAAAGACAAGACGCTGAAGGTCGGAGACACGATAACCACCGACGTTCCCCCTCCCAATGCCGGGCGCATACCTGCCCAGATAGCCAAGCAGGTCATCCTTCAGAAACTGCACGACGCGGAGCGGGGCGCCATCTATGAAGAGTTCGTGGGCAAGGAAGGCGAGATTATCACGGGAACGGTTCAGCGCATTACGACCGAACACATAGTAGTTGATATAGGAAAAACGGAAGCCGTTATCCCCCAGAACGAGAAGATGCCCACCGAGCGCTACCGCCCGGGCCAGAGGGTGAAGCTATATATCGTTGAGGTGGCCAAGACGACCAGGGGTCCGCAGGTGATAGCATCCCGGGCCCACAGGAATCTTTTACGCGACCTGCTCATTCTGGAAATACCGGAGATTGCCAGCGGCGTGGTTGAAATAAAGGCAGTGGCAAGGGAGGCCGGTTATCGCAGCAAAGTAGCGGTCTTCACCCGCCAGCCCAATATCGACCCCGTGGGATGCTGCGTGGGCCTGCGCGGCATAAGGATTCAGAACATAGTCAACGAGCTCAACGGCGAAAAGATCGATGTGGTACAGTGGTCTGACGACCCCAGGGTCTTTATTGCCAACGCTCTGAGCCCTGCCCAGGTGTTGGGTGTATCGTTGAACGAGGCTGAAACTACCGCCGTTGTTAAGGTACCCGATAAGCATCTGTCACTGGCAATAGGCAAAGAAGGCCAGAATGTACGCCTTGCCGCCAAGCTGACGGGCTGGCGCATCGATATTAAGAGCGCTTCAGAGCTTGAGGCTGAAAAAGCCACACACAAGATGGAAGAGCTTCAGGCTGCCGAAAAGGCCGAGCTTCCTGAGGCGGTGGCCGAGCTGGCCGGAGAGCTGATCCCGGAGGAAGCTGCAGAAGAACCGGTGGCCGCCTCGGTCTCCACAGAGGGGCAACAGGAAGGCGCTGGAATAGAAATCCTGCTGCCGCTGGAAGCAGCCGGGCCCACAAAGCCATCCAAGATTCGCTTTGCTGAAGAGATCCTGTCAGGCAAGGAAGGAAAGCCCAAGAAAAAGGAGGCAGCCAAGAAGGACGGCGAAGGAAAGGATACCGGCGCTAAAGCCAAAAAGGCAAAGACCAAGAAGACGGTGTATTATGAGGACGAAGACTTCGAAAGCTAGTATCGAAGCCAGGGCGCCAAAACGTAAGCATGTGCCTCAGCGCTCCTGCGTCGCCTGTCGACAGGTAAAAAGCAAGAGGGAGCTGGTCCGCCTGGTCTGCTCCGCAAATATGGTTGAAGTGGACCTGAAAGGAAAAAAGCCCGGCAGGGGTGTATATCTCTGCCATATTGAAAAGTGCTGGGAAACTGGCCTGAAAAGCAACCGCATTGAGTATGCCTTGCGCACCAGTCTTTCACCGGAGAATCGTCAGCTTCTGCAGCAATACTTCCAGAATCTGTCAGGCAAGGAAATGGAATCATGAAAAATAAGCCAGAACAGGATGAAAAAGCGGTTGAAAGCGGGGACAAAGCTCCATCCTCACAAATAGGCCTGCCCCCGGTAATAACCGTTAAACAGCTTGCAGACCAGCTGGGCGTGAGCGGCATTGAGATCATCAAGCAGCTGATGCGCAACGGCATCATGGCCAACATCAACCAGTCACTGGATTACGAAGCCGCCTCCAAGCTTGTGACGGACTTCGGGTTCACGGCCAAAAGGATACACGCCCCTGTTCAGGCCAGGCAGGCCGTTGTAGAAAAGGGGGTTAAACTGCACCCCCGCCCTCCCGTCATTACTATCATGGGCCACGTCGACCACGGCAAGACCAGCCTGCTGGATGCTATCAGGCAGACCAATGTGGCCGCCGGGGAGGCCGGCGCCATTACCCAGCACATTGGCGCTTATCAGATTGAAATGGACGGACGTAAAATCACCTTCCTGGACACCCCCGGTCATGAGGCGTTCACCGCCATGCGGGCGCGCGGCGCCCGCGCCACGGACATAGCCGTGCTGGTGGTCGCGGCCGATGACGGGGTTATGCCGCAGACTGTTGAAGCTATCGACCACGCCCGGGCCGCCGGCGTAAGCATAGTGGTAGCACTGAATAAAATCGATAAAGCCAACGCCAATCCCGACAGGATCAAGCAGCAGCTGGCAGACCTCGGTGTTCTTATAGAAGAATGGGGCGGGGACGTTATCTGCGTGCCTGTCTCTGCCAAGAAAAAGCAGGGCATAGACGACCTGCTGGAGAACCTGCTGTTGGTTGCAGATATGCTGGAGCTGAAAGCCGAATGGGATGTGCCTGCGGAGGGCGTTGTCATCGAGGCTAAGCTGGATAAGAATCGTGGCCCCATAGCCACACTGCTCGTACAAAAAGGAATCCTCAAGATCAGTGATACACTGGTCACCGGCACAGTATCCGGCAAGGTCAAAGCCATGTTCAATGACGCCGGCAAAAATATCAGGAAGGCTGAGCCCGCCACACCGGTTGAGATTTTAGGTATGAATGCCGTGCCTGCCGCCGGCGAGCAGTTCCAGGTGGTGACTGATGATAAAGAAGCCAAGGCCCTTATCGAGAAAAACAGGGAGAGCGGCCTGGGCCACGGCGCGGCACGCGCCCTGAGCCTGACGGCAGTGGCGGCACAGGCCAGCGCCGGTGAGATAAAAGACCTTAACATCATCCTTAAGACGGATGTTCACGGGAGCATAGAGCCAATTAAAGATTCGTTGGAGCACCTCAGTAACGATAAGACCCGCGTCAAGGTCATCCACACCGGCACCGGCAGCATCACAGAGAGCGACATCCTGCTGGCAATGGCTTCCAAGGCGGTCATCGTAGGCTTCAACAGCAGGCCTGAGCCGGGCGCCAGCCGACTGGCCGAGCAGGAAAATATCAGTATCCGCCAGTACAGTGTGATTTATAAACTGATCGAGGATGTCGAAAAAGCCCTGCAAGGCCTGCTCGAGCCTGAATACGCCGAGGTCGTCTCCGGTCAGGGCGAGGTAAGGGCTATTTTTGAGGCTGGCAAGAAAGGCATAATAGCCGGAGTACAGATCAAGGACGGGAAGGCAACTCGTGACTCGGTTGTCCGCATCATTCGCGGAGGAAAAGTTATAGCCGAATCAAGCATTGCCGGGCTGCGCCGCTTTAAAGATGACGTAAAGGAGGTGACCAGCGGGATGGAGTGCGGCGTCAAGCTTGGCAGCTCTAACGATTTCCAGGTAGGCGACATCCTGCAATTTGTCCGCAAGGAAAGGGTAGACTAGCTCTCGCACACCTGGTAACCGGGCCACCATCACCTCTCAAATTTTCACAGGGAGAATGTTATGACGCGGCGAACGGAACGCCTCAGCCAGCAAATCCAGATTGAGATAAGCGACCTTCTGTGCAGGCATATAAACGATCCACGCCTCAAAGGCTTGATCAGCATCACCGGCGTTTCTTTATCCAAGGATCTCAAGAACGCCAGGATCTCTATAAGCGCACTGGGTGACGCCGCAAACCGGGGAGATATTATTAAGGGCTTTACGTCAGCCTCCGGATTCTTTCGCAGGGAGCTGGCCCACCGCCTGAATATCCGGGTTACTCCGGAACTCACCTTTGAATTCGATGATTCCATCCAGCGCGGCGTGGAGCTCGTCAGCACGATAGAAAGGGTGGCTGCTGCAGATAAAATGGAAGCCGATGCGATTAAACGGCATACTAAACGTAAATAAACCTGCATCCTGTACCTCCTTCAGCGTGGTTGCCAGGCTACGCAGGATAACCGGTGAAAAAACCGCCGGCCACGCCGGCACGCTGGATCCAATGGCCACCGGTGTGTTGCTTGTCTGCCTGGGACAGGCAACAAGGATTGCAGAATACATCCTGGACTTCTCCAAGGAATATATTGCCACCATTGAGCTGGGCATCAGCACGGATACTTATGACGGCGAGGGCCGTTTGCTTGCCTGCAAGGACGCGTTATCGATCAGGTTATCCGATTTGCAGCAAGCCCTGCTGTCTTTCCAGGGTGTAATTGAGCAAATACCTCCGGTCCACAGCGCTGTAAAGGTCGGAGGAAAGCCCTCCTATAAACTGGCCAGGGCAGGCCTTCCGCCTCGTCTTGCGGCACGCAAGGTCACAATTGAACGCATTGACATCATCGAGTTTAACAGCCCGTATTTAAAAGTCCTGCTGCAATGCTCCAAGGGGACCTACGTGCGTTCGCTGGCCAACGACCTGGGTAACGCGCTGGGCTGCGGAGCCTACTTAAAAGAACTTGTACGGACTGCCGTCGGACCATTCAAAATCGGCGACGCTGCAACACCGGACAGAATTCAAGAGTACTTAACCGATGGTAGCCTGGGCGGCTTGCTTCTGCCGCTCGATTACCCTCTGGCCGGCTGGGGCAAGCAAGTGCTTGGCCCGGAAGAGGCCGCAGCGGTTTCGAGCGGGCGAGACACAAGATTGGATGTTGCCGGGCTCGAAACGGCCGGGCGCTGCCGCGCCTATGATCCCTCCGGCAGCTTCCTGGCAGTCATGAAATACGTACCGGAAACCGGCCTGTGGCATCCTGAAAAGGTATTCAACCTGAACTGAAGCGCACAAATTGGCTTATTTTTGTGCCTGCAAAGCTTGACATAGCTATTTGTATTAGCTATATTACCTTTAAGAGCTACAAAATAGCTTCAGGAGGTGCTCGATGACACAGGCCTACTGCTTCAAAGACAGAAAGAAGGTTGAGATCAAGAATCCGGTGAAGGTAACCTTGAAGAATGGCAGACCAGCAATGAAGGGTGTCTGCCCGCTTTGCGGAACCAAGGTCTACAGGATCGGCAAGAGCTAAGCACCGCGTACAGCAAATTTATAATTGAGCATATCGCCTGAGCTTCTGAAGCAACTTCAGAGGATTATCTTCTAGTATCTGTTTGAATTTCCTGCTGCTGATACCTGCCTGACCAAGCACCTCTCTGGCCTTCTTTTCCGTAAGAATGTCGTCTTCATCATGTGCGTCTGAGTCAAGCAGCATCAGCGCACCGGCCTTGGTCGCAGCTTTGGCCACCTCAATATTCCCGGCACAATGCCCGCGCCTGGAAGTAATCTCAATGAACACCCCGTTTTTAGCTGCCAGTTCTGCTTCCTTCGCAGTCAAGTGTCCTGGATGGGCCAGGATATCCACGTGTCTCGATTTAACTGCAGCCAGGTTGGTGCCCTCCTCCACCGGCTCAACAGGCGTTTCACCGTGTACAATCACGATACGCGCGCCCAGGGCCTTGGCCCTGGAGGCTATCTCATCGATGGCCTGCGGGGGCAGGTGCGTCAACTCGACGCCGGGCACAGCCAGGATATTCCAGTGTGAGCGTGCCACCTCGCAGTCCTCACTGACTTCCTTGATCACCCTGGCCAGTGAGCCCACGCCAATATGGTCGGTTATGCCGATGGCGGAGTAGCCCTTGACCGAGGCACGCCTGATTAATTCTATGGGAGATAAGACTCCGTCACTGTGGAACGTGTGGGAATGAAAGTCATAGAGCATCGCTATAAATTAGCATAAAAAACTCGATTAATTCAAGAATGACATAAATATCTGTTATAATAGAGCGGATTTTGAGTGCCAATGTTCAAAAAAATACTCGTTCCGCTGGATGGTTCCCGCGAAGCAGAGACTGTTTTACCATATGTCAGGGATATCGCCTCCCGCTTCAGCTCGGAAGTGGACATCCTGAGTGTGGGCCTGGGAAGCGAGCGGCGCCGCGTAAATCAGCTGCTTGACGACTACGTGCACCACGCGGTTGAGCATCTGCGGAAACATGACATAACCTGCAGGGCTGTTGTGCTGTACAGCGATGAAAAGGAGCAGCACCTGGACTATGCCGAGATAGTTGCCCCCGCCAGCGAAATAAAGGCCAGGGGCAAGCTTGTTTACGGGGGGCCGGCTGATAACATACTTTCCTATTCTAAAAAACATCACGTCAGCCTGGTTATTATGGCAACTCACGGGCACAGCGGCCTGCGGCGGTGGTGGCTGGGCAGCGTATTCGAAAAAGTGGTCTCACAGTCCATCATCCCCATACTGGGAATACACAGTAAACATGCCAAAGAGATAGACGGCGACAAGGTAGTCACGTTTAAACGCATTTTGACGCCGCTGGATGGATCGGACACGGGCGAGGCCGCGCTGCGCGATGCCGAGGCGGTGGCCATGAAGACCGGGGCGTCGATTATATTACTGCACGTGATACCTGAGCCCCATGCCGTGGAGGCGCGCATCCTCGGCCCGGAGTTTGTTCAATTCGTCAAGGCCATGCATGAAGCAGGCCAAAAATACCTGGAGAAGGTGCATAAAAGGCTTACGGAAAAGGGCATAAAGGTCTCGGCGCAGATACTGTCCGGTGACCCGGCAGCAACGATCGTCGATGTAGCCAAACACGAGAAGGCAGACCTTATAGCCATGTCCACCCATGGAAGAAGCGGCATAGCCCGCTGGGTGCTGGGCAGCGTAGCCGATAAAATATTACATGAATCAAAAATTCCCATGTGGCTGGTTCGGCCGCGCAAGATCATTGACCAGATGTTGGGTGACAGCCATAATATAGCGTCCTGATAGCGTCATTCGTCAGAAAGGAGTAAACCAAAATGGGAAAAATCAATGTGGCAATCATTGGAGTCGGAAATTGTGCATCCTCTTTCGTGCAGGGAGTGCACTATTATAAGTCGGCCAAAGACAATGAGTTCGTGCCCGGCCTGATGCACGTAAACCTGGGCGGCTATCATATCAAAGACATAAATTTCGTAGCAGCCATAGACATTGACAAGAACAAGGTCGGAAAGGACCTGGCTGATGCCATCTTCTCACCGCCCAATAATACGTACAAGTTCTGCGACGTCCCGTCAACCGGCGTCAAGGTCGTTCGCGGCATGACACACGACGGCCTGGGAAAGTACCTGGGAAAAATCATTGAGAAGGCCCCCGGCCCCACGGCTGACATCGTCAACATACTCAAAGAGGTTAAGGCCGATGTAGCCATTAACTACCTGCCGGTAGGCAGTGAGCACGCCACCAAGTGGTATATCGAGCAACTGCTTCATGCCGGGGTCGGCCTGGTCAATTGCATCCCTGTGTTCATAGCCAGGGAGCCTTACTGGCACACCCGCTTCAAGGACTTCGGCCTGCCCGTATTGGGGGATGATATTAAATCGCAGGTAGGCGCTACCATCGTGCACAGGGTTCTCACCAGGCTGTTCCGGGACCGCGGCGTTAAACTGGAGCGGACCTACCAGCTCAACTTCGGCGGCAACACGGACTTCTATAACATGCTGGAGCGTGAGAGGCTGGAATCCAAAAAGATATCCAAGACCAATGCCGTCACTTCACAGCTTGACTATGAGATGAATCCTGACAACATACATGTCGGGCCCAGCGATTATGTGCCGTGGCTGCTGGACCGCAAATTCTGTCATATTCGCATGGAGGGCCGGACATTCGGCGACGTGCCGCTGAACCTGGAATGTAAACTGGAAGTGTGGGACAGCCCCAACTCTGCCGGCGTGGTCATAGACGCCGTCCGCTGCCTCAAAATCGCCAAGGACCGCGGCCTGGCCGGCGCTATAGTCGGGCCCAGCTCATACTTCATGAAATCACCGCCTATACAATACTCCGACGATGAATGCCGCAGGCGCGTGGAGCAGTTTATAAGCGGCAAGGACCAGCAGCAGCCGATCACCTTACCCGAATCTGTCTGAAATACTAGGCCATACTAAGTGATTAACAGTTCAAGAGAGCTTTTAACGGCGGACGAATGAAGATCGGGCTGGTTTCACCATATGACTATTCGCATCCCGGCGGCGTGATCAACCACGTTTCATACCTGGCTCACTACCTTCAGTTGCTGGGACAGGATGTGCAGATCATAGCTCCCGTGCGCAGGAAAGGCACGCAGTACTTCGACGAGGATGTAACGGCGGTGGGCAGGCCGCTGCCCATTCCCTACGGGGGAACTACGGCGCGCATACCCCTCTCACCCTGGCTGCCATACCAGGTCAAAAGGGTGCTGCAGAGGGAGAGCTTCGACATCATTCACCTGCACGAACCGTTTATCCCCCTGCTCTGCCTCAGCTGCCTGATCGAATCAGAGACGCTGAATGTTGGCACGTTTCATGCCTGCCACGAGCGATCGCTGGGCTACTGGCTGGGACAACCCATAATGCGTTCTCTCGGCCCCAAGCTGAGCGGCAAGATAGCAGTTTCACAGCCAGCGCTCAACTACATCCGTCGTTACCTGCCGGCGGACTACCGCATCATCCCCAACGGCGTTGACACCGAGCACTTCAAGCCGGAGGGGCCGCTGTGCGATGACTACAACGACGGCAAGCTGAATATTCTCTTCGTCGGCCGGCTGGAGGAGCGCAAGGGCGTTGATGACCTGATCCACGCCTGCGCCATTGTCAGGAAGGATTTCCCTGACTTTCGTCTCATCATTGCCGGCCCCGGCTTGAAACTACGCTATCAATACGAGCTGCTGGCTAAGAGGCTGATACCTGACCAGGCCGTATTTACCAGGTTCGTCCCTTTTGACGAACTTCCCCGCTACTATCGCACGGCGGATATCTTCTGCTCTCCTGCAAACAGCGGAGAAAGCTTCGGGATAGTGCTTCTGGAGGCCATGGCCAGCGGTAAGCCCGTGGTGGCCACCAGCATACCGGGTTACTCTAGTGTGATGACCCATGGTCAGGAGGGGCTGCTGGCTACGCCCAGGGACCGCCGTTCTATAGCCAATGCCCTGCTCACCCTGATACACGACAAGCAGTTAAGGCTCAAGATGGCCCACAACGGGCTGGTAACCGCTGAAAAATACAGCTGGGAGAACGTCAGCCGCCAGGTAATGGACTACTATCTGTCACTGGCCAAACGCTGATTAGAGGAATAATGAATTGAATTTACAGGAATTTCGCAGAAAAGCTGGATCCATGCTCACCGGCCCGATTGTGCCGCTGATCAGCAAGCTCAAGCTCACGCCTGACGTCATGACACTTATAGGCCTGGTTCTGAACCTGGCTGCTGCGGTCACCATCGGCTTTGGACAACTTGTCTGGGGCGGTATTATATTCCTGCTGGCCGGCCTGTTCGACCTGCTGGACGGCGCCCTGGCGCGCTACATGGAGAAGGTCACCCGCTTCGGCGCAATTCTGGACTCAACGGTGGACCGCGTTACGGAAGGCGCCATATTCTTAAGCTTCATCTTCGTTACCAGCATATCCGTATGGCCGTACGACGTGACCTGCGAGCTGGTGATGATCTTCCTGGCCATGATCGGTTCTTTCCTGACAAGCTATATCAGGGCCCGGGCGGAGGGCATGAATATCAGTTGCACCGTAGGCTTGTTTACTCGTGTTGAGAGGGTTATAATATTAGCGCTCGGACTGCTCCTGAGCCAGGTCTTTATAGCTCTGGCCATAGTAGTAGTCCTTTCTTTTGTGACCGTCGGACAGCGTTTTGTACACGTCTGGCGGCAGGCTAGAAAATAAGAAGGAGTTGTTTAAAGTGCAAAGGCGGGGAAATGAGCGATAGAACCTTTGAACTAAGTCTTTCGAGCCTGGCGGTGCTGGCGCTATTGCTGATAGCGGCCGGCATTGTGCTGGCGGCAACGGGCTTGCGCCTGGCGAATACTAATATGCCGCTGCTCATTTTCCTCACTATTTTAACAGGCCTTGTAGTGCTCCTCTTGGGCGGCGGTGCTCTCCTCTATTACTGGGGCAAGAACTACATGTCCCGAGGGTAGATTTAGTAATCTTTTATAGCTCCCGGACGTTACAAGAATGATATAGGTATGTCCGCGGGAGGAAAATTATATGGCAGTTATAGCTGTGATCGGCGCCCAGTGGGGCGATGAAGGCAAAGGAAAAATCGTAGACCTGCTTGCGGAAAAGGCGGATGCGGTCATACGTTTCTCCGGGGGAGACAACGCAGGCCATACTGTCCTTAATCCCAAGGGTGAGTTCAAGCTGCACGTTGTGCCCTCCGGGATATTCTACCCGCGGGCCATCTGTATTATCGGCAACGGGGTCGTTGTTAATCCCAGGGTACTGCTGGAAGAGCTGGACGACCTGAAGTCGAGAGGTGTGGATGTATCCAACCTGCATATCAGCAACCGCGCCCATCTGATTATGCCCTGGCATATATTGCTGGATGGCCTGGAGGAGGAGCAGCGCGGCGACGGGGCCATCGGCACAACCAAGAAAGGCATAGGGCCTGCATTCGCCGATAAGGCCGCACGGCGCGGCATCCGCACCTGCGACATGCTGGATGCCCAGGCATTCAAGACGCGGCTGGCCGCCATACTGGCTTCCAAAAATGAGATCCTTACCAAGATACATAATATGCCTGCCCTTGACCTGGAGGCCGTCTACAATGAATACGCCGGCTATGCCCGGCGCCTGGCTCCCTATATAAAGGACACTACCGCCATGATCAGCGATATGGTGCGCAATAACCACAACGTTGTGCTGGAAGGCGCACAGGGCACCATGCTCGACCCCGATTTTGGCTCTTACCCCTTCGTTACGTCCTCGTCACCGCTGGCTGCGGGTGCTTGCATAGGGTCAGGCATCAACCCCTGCAAGATAACCAGCGTGGTGGGCATTTTCAAGGCCTACATAACCAGGGTCGGCAGCGGCCCCATGCCCACCGAGCTCAAGGACGAGACCGGCGAGTACATCAGGCAGCGGGCGCATGAATACGGCGCCACCACCGGCAGGGCGCGCAGGTGCGGCTGGTTTGACGCAGTAGTGGGACGTTACAGCACAGAGCTCAACGGATTCACCAGCGGCATTCTAACGCGGCTGGATGTGCTGGATGAGATGGAGACCGTTAAGATATGCGTCGCCTACAAGATGGGCGACAGGCAGTACGACCGCTTCCCGGCAGACTCGGCCGGGCTGGAAAACTGCACGCCTGTCTATGAAGAGCTTCCGGGCTGGAAGGCTTCCACTAGGAACGTGCGCAATTTTAAGAAGCTGCCGGCCAACGCTCGACGCTACATCAACCGGCTTGAGGAACTCATCGGCTGCCGCTTCCACGTCATCTCCATCGGCCCCAGGCGCGATGAGAGCATTGTAATCAAGAACGTGCTGTGACGCCTTAGCGGTGGGCGCTCTTCAGTTTGACAGCCTTACTTAACCGGCAGGTCTATCTTATATTTCTTCAGCGTCTGCTCGATGGCCGCCCTGGTCTTTTCGTCAGGCTCCACCAGCGGCAGGCGCGGCTTGCCCACCCTGAAGCCCACGTAGTTCAGGGCATACTTGATGGGCATGGGGTTGCCGATCAGGAACATGGCGTTCACCAGGGGCAAGAAGCCCCGGTGCAGTTTTGCAGCCTGCTCGATACGGCCAGCCAGGAGATCGTCAATCATCTTCTTGTATTGCTTGCCTATCAGGTGCGTGATCACACCGATGACGCCGTACCCGCCCAGGCCGAGTATGGGGAAGGTGTCGCCGTCATTGCCGCTATATACGAGGAAGTCCTTACCTGCGCCCTCGATTATCTTGGCTATCTGCACAAAATCGGCGCTGGCCTCCTTGATGCCCACAATGTTATCGATCTTGCTGAGCTTAACGGCCGTGTCGGCCGTCAGGTTTGTCACGGTGCGGGAGGGCACGTTATAAACTATGCAGGGCAGCCTGGTAGAGCCGGCGATGGCCTTGAAATGTTCATATAGCCCGTCCTGCGTAGGACGGTTGTAGTAGGGCACCGTCAGCAGGCAGGCATCCACGCCGGTCTTCTCCGCCTGTTTGGTCAGCTCTATGCTCTCGTGCGTGTTGTAGTTGCCCGTTCCTGCCACGATCGTGGCTTTGGCAGGCACGGCAGACCTCACCTCCGCAAACAGGCGCAGCTTCTCCTCCGCCGTCAGTGTGGGGCTTTCTCCGGTCGTCCCGGATACCACCAGCCCGTCGTTGCCGGAGGCCAGCAGGGCCCTGGCCAGTTTTTTAGCCTGCGCGTAGTCCACCTTGCCCCTGCTGTCCATGGGCGTGACCATAGCTGTTAGTAAACGTCCGAACTTCTTCATCGCGTCCTCCTCAGGCTATTTACTGGACTGTTTGACCCAATCCCGCTTTATGGCCTCTTCAGCTATCTGCACGGCATTGAGTGCAGCCCCCTTGCGAATATTATCCGAGACCACCCACATAACCAGCCCGTTAAGAAAGGAAGCATCTGACCTGATACGGCCGACGTAGACCTCGTCAGTGCCTGCGGCCAGCCAGGGCTGCGGATACAGGCTGACGTTGGGGTCATCCAAAACCTTCACGCCCGGCGCCTTGCTCAGGATGCCGCGCGCTTCTTCCGGTGACATATACTCAGTAAACTCAATTTGAACTGCCTCGCTGTGGCTGACGAAGACAGGCACCCTCACACAGGTGGCTGAAACTGCAATGTTTTCCGCGTGCATGATCTTGCGTGTCTCTTCCACCATCTTCCACTCTTCCTTGGTGTAGCCGTTCTCCAGGAAGACATCTATCTCAGGAAGCAGGTTGAAGGCAATCTGGTGGGCGTAGACATGCGGCACAACGTTGCCGCCTTCCAGCACCACCTTGGACTGCTTGGTCAGCTCCTCCACTGCGGCAATGCCCGTGCCCGAGACCGATTGGTAAGTGGCCACTGTCACGCGCTTGATCGGGTTGACCTTGTGCAGCGGATAAAGCGCCACCACCATCTGGATGGTCGAGCAGTTCGGGTTGGCAATTATGCCCTTGTGCTTCTTGATGTCGTCAACATTCACTTCAGGGACCACCAGCGGCACACGCGGGTCCATGCGCCAGGCAGCGCTGTTGTCCACGACCAGCGCGCCGGCCTTGGCCGCAATTGGCGCAAAATGCTTGCTGATCTCCGAGCCGGCGGAAAACAGCGCGATATCCACGTTGTCAAAGGAATCATTGGCAGTCTCCTTGACCACTTTCTCCTGATGTCCCACGAACAGTTTCTTGCCGGCTGAACGGTCGGAAGCAAATAACTGTATTGACGCCGCCGGGAATTTTCTCTGCAGGAGCACCTTGATGAACTCCTGCCCTACCATGCCGGTGGCGCCTACAATCGCTACGTGGTAACCGTCATTCATATCAGTCTCCCAAATTTAGAAGTACATCCAGTCCAAAAACCAGGCCTTTACGTTTGACGACCTCTTTTACGGCCAGTATCACGCCCGGCATAAAGCTTTCCCTGCTGAGCATATCGTGCCGCAAGCTCAACGTCTGGCCCAGTGCGCCGAAGATAACTTCCTGGCTGGCTACCAGTCCGGGCAGCCTCACGCTGTGAATGGATATGCCTTCAGACTGCCCGCCGCGGGTCCCCTGCAGCGTTTCCCTCTCGGTCCTGGGGTAGTTAAAGGGCTTGCCGCGGGATTTCCCCATGGCCCTGGCCGTGGCCAGCGCCGTACCCGATGGCGCATCGAGTTTCTTATCGTGGTGCAGCTCGATGATCTCGGCATTGTCAAAATACCTGGCCGCGATCTTTGCCAGATGCATCAACATAACGGCTCCGATGGCAAAGTTGGCAGCCACCACTGCACCCTTATTATGTTTTAACGCCAGCTGGTTGATTTCGTTTAGGTTTTCCTCATTCAGGCCGGTGGTCCCCATAACGATACAGGCCCCGCTCTGCAGGCTGCGCCTGGCGGCATCCATGCCGGACTCGGCTACCGTAAAGTCGACCACCACATCGGGATGCAGGAATTCAAGCAGCGAACCAAGGCTGGGTCGCAACGGCACACTCCCGGATTTGACCGGAGCAGGCAGGCCCTCAACTGCCGCTTTTATATCAGCGGCTCCTATCAGCTCAAGCTCCGGATCGGCAGCTACGGCATTGACCACCTGCTGCCCCATCCTGCCTAAGCCACCATTGACAATAACCTTAATCTGAGCCATATCAGTAACCTCGCCGGGCCCTGCCCGGACTGATTTTTTAGCTCTTATCCGTATGGTGCCTGGACTCGGGCCTTCGCTCCCTGGAAGGCAGGCCTGCCCGGGCCGGATGGCCCGGCCTGTGGGGCGGCCTGGGATGCATTGGAGGTCTTTCTCTGTCAAATTTCTTCTCGCCGCCGGATCCGGTCTGCTCACTGAATACGGCTTTACGCGAAAGGTTGATGCGTCCAAGCCGGTCAATCTCCGTAACTTTAACCATTATCTCGTCGCCTATCTTGACCACGTCTTCAACCTTGGCCACATGGTGGTCAGCCAGCTCGCTGATATGTACCAGCCCCTCTTTGCCGGGCAGCACCTCAACGAAGGCGCCGAAATTCTGGATCCTGGTGACCTTGCCCGTATAGATGGCGCCCACCTCGACGTCCTGCGTGAGGCCTTCCACCCTGTGGATGGCCGCCTGGGCGGCCTCTTCGCTGGCTGAGCCGATGACCACTGTGCCATCGTTGGATACTTCGATGGTCGTCTTGGTCTCCTCGATGATGGCCTTAATATTCTTGCCGCCCGGGCCTATCAGGGCCCCTATCTTGGACGGGTCGATGGTGATCTTATACATGCGCGGCGCATATTTGCTCAGCGCCGGGCGAACTTCAGCAATGGCCTCCTTCAGCTTGTCCAGAATCGTCCAGTGAGCTTCCCTGGCCTGCATGGTGGCCTTGGCCAGCACGTCTTGATGTATGCCCCGCAGCTTGATGTCCAGCTGGATGGCCGTAATCCCGTTGACCGTGCCGGCTACCTTGTAATCCATGTCGCCATAGAAGTCTTCCATGCCCTCGATGTCTGTCAGGATAACGTACTTTTCCGGGTCGTCCTTGTCCGTGACCAGGCCCATGGCTATGCCAACTACCGGGGCCTTGATCGGCACCCCGGCGTCCATCAGGGACAGGGTTGAGGCACAAACGCTGCCCATGGAGGTGCTCCCGTTCGAACTCAACACCTCGGATACCAGCCGGATGGCGTAGGCAAAATCCTGTTCAGTGGGTAAAACCGGCAGGATGGCCTTGTGCGCCAGCGCTCCGTGGCCGATCTCCCTTCTTCCCGGCGAACCCATTCTCTTGACCTCGCCGTTGGAATAGGGAGGGAAGTTATAGTGGTGCATAAAGCGTTTCACGTCTTCAATTCCAAGGTCGTCAATCGTCTGGCCCTGTCCCAGCGATCCCAGTGTGGTGATGGTCAGCACCTGTGTCTGGCCGCGTGAGAACAGCCCGGAGCCGTGCGTGCGGGGCAGCAGCCCCACCTCGGCGCTGAGCGGCCTGATCTGCTTGATCTCACGGCCATCCACGTGCTTTTGCGTGCTTAAAATCCTGGCCCGGCAGGCTTTCTTAAGAACCTCGTCCACAGCAAAGCCAATCTCAGACTCGGCGAACTGCTCCTTCAGCTTCTCCCTGGCTTCCGCAGTCAGCCTGTGGACCTCCGCCTGTCTCGATTCCCTGTGGTTCTCGAGTGCAGCTGCCAGCGCCTGCCCGAAATCAGCGCTTACCTGTGAGATAAGCTCCGGATTCAGACCATAACCTTCTGTATTGCGCTTGGGCTTGCCGATGGCCGCCTGGAGCTCCTCCTGGAGCTTGATTATCTTCTGGTTCTCTTCATGGGCCAGCTTGACGGCTTCCAGGTAAATTTGAGGGTCTATCTCCTTGCAGCCGGCTTCCACCATGACGATATTCTCTTTGCTGCTGGCCACGACCAGGTCAAGGAGGCTGTCATTCATCTGCGGCAGTAACGGGTTTATCACCATCTTGCCGTCTATATAGCCTATCCTCGTGGCTCCTATAGGGCCGTAAAACGGGATGCTGGAGATCGTCAGTGCCGCCGAAGCGCCTATGACGCCCAGCACGTCGGGATCGTTCTCCTGGTCGGTGGACAGGACAGTGATAACCACCTGTATATCATTGGGAAGGCTCTTTATAAAGAGCGGGCGGATGGAGCGATCGCACAGGCGCGCGGCCAGCGTGGCCTGCTCGCCGGGGCGGCCTTCACGCCGCATAAAGCTCCCGGGTATCTTGCCGACGGCATAGTGGCGTTCCTCGTAGTCAACCGTCAGGCGTACGAAGTCGCTGTTCTCCCTGGCCTCTTCGCTGATACAGGCGGTAACGAGGACTATGGTATCTCCATAGCGGATGGTTACAGAGCCGTCGGCCTGCTGGGCCAGCTTGCCAGTATCGATGACAAGCTCTCTGTCCCCAATATTGCACTTAAAGTTCTGGGGCATAATAATAACCTGCTATATTTATTTGCGTAGGCCCAGCTTGCCTATAACTGTGCGGTAGCGGTTGAGGTCCTCCCTGCTCAAATAAGCGAGCAGCCGCCTGCGCCTCCCGATAAGCTTGAGAAGAGATCGACGTGTATGCTGATCATGAGAATGGTCCTTCAAATGTCCAGACAGCTGGTTAATCCTCTCGGTGAGAACCGCGATCTGAACATCAGAAGAGCCAGTATCTTTTTCGTGTATAGCATAGCTCTTCATTAGGGCTTGCTTCTTTTCCTTGTCCAACGTAATTACTCCTAGAAAACTCTTTAACGCATGATTATAGCATAGCGAGGCCGCCATTGCATTATAAACCTGCCTTGGCCGGCAGGGAATCGGTTTCAGCCCTCGCGCGGTTGCGGTATAATGATTTCACCATGACCTCCCAGGTTTTCTACCGCAAGTGGCGTCCCCAGACATTCAGCGAAGTAGCCGGCCAGGAACACGTAGTCCAGACTCTCCGCAATGCCATAAAAAGCAGCAGGATCGCCCATGCCTACCTGTTCTGCGGCCCGCGCGGCAGCGGCAAGACCAGCACGGCCCGTATACTGGCCAAGGCTGTCAACTGCCGCAATCCAATAGAAGGAGAGCCATGCAACAGCTGCGATTCCTGCAACGCCATCAACCAGGGCAGCGCACTGGATATAATCGAGATCGACGAGGCCTCCAACCGCGGCATCGACGATATGAACGAGCTCAAGGAGCGGGTGAACTATTCGCCCAACGCCCTGCACTATAAAGTCTATATAATCGACGAAGTCCATATGATAACCAGGGAAGGCGCAAACGCCTTCCTCAAAACGCTGGAGGAGCCTCCTCCGCACGTTATTTTCATCCTGGCCACCACCGACCCGCACAAAATAATCTCCACCATCACTTCCCGCTGCCAGCGCTTCGATTTCCACCGCCTTTCCAGCAGCGCCGTGGTCTCCCGCCTGTCTTATATCTGCGAAAAAGAGGGCGTCAGGCTGGAACCGGAGGCGCTCAAGCTGATAGCCAAGGTAACCACCGGCAGCCTGCGTGACGCCACCAACCTGCTGGAGCAGCTGATAACTTACTACGGCAACAGCATCGAACTGGCACAGGCCAAGGCCATGCTGGGCATCACCGGGGACCTGCGCATACAGGAGCTCACCCGCTGCGTCTTAGCCAAGGATATATCTTCCGGCCTCAAGGTCATCAACGCCGTCTCCGCCGAAGGCCTGGATCTCAGGCAGTTCAACCGGGAGCTGGTGGACTACCTGCGCCAGCTTCTGCTGGCCAAGTCAGGCTCGGGGGAGATGGTGGATGCCACGGCCGACGACCTGGCCGAGATGCAGAAGATAGCCTCAGGCGCCAGCCTGGACTACCTGCTGAACACGGTCAAGCTATTCAGCAACATCGATATGCGCATGGACAGCTTCTCCCCCCTGCCGCTCGAGCTGGCGCTGGTGGAGAGCGTCCTGGCACAGCACAACAGGGATAAAATGGCCTCCGCAGAGGGCTCGTCAAGGGAAAGCCAGTATTCGCGACCGGCGCCGGCAGCCCCGCGCATTACCAGGCCCGGTGGTGAATATGCGCGTCCTGCCAGCCTGGTCAGCAGGCCGCCCAAAGTGGCCGAATCCACGGCTTCCGCTAACCCGCCCCCGTCCGATGAGAGCTACCCGGCCGGCGAGCCGCCCAAGCTGTCCGAGCCGCTTAAAATGGATGACCCCGGCGACCTGGAGTACCTGCGGTTGCACTGGAAGGACTTCATCAACTCCATGCGGGGCGAGGGTTCACAGGGCAACCTGGACGCTCGGCTGCGGCATGCCTGCGAGCCGGTGGAGATCAAGGGCCAGGACCTGCTGCTGGGTTTTTACCATGAGTTCCACAAGAGTTATATTGATAACCGCAAATACCTGCACCTCATAGAGAAAAAGCTCAAGGAGGTCTTCGGGCACACCTACACAGTAGTCTGTATCATGATGCCGCAGGGCCCAAAATCGGAGCTGAAGCCGGCCAGCAGCAACCACCTGGTGGAGGCCGCCCTCAATATGGGCGCAAAAATCATTGAGGAGAATGCAGAAACGGAGGAGAAATGAGCCAATTTAACCTGCGTCAGATACAGGAGCTCCAGGCCAAGCTGGTCAAGGCCCAGGAAGAGCTGGAGAAAACGAATATAGAGGTGACGGCCGGCGGCGGGGCTATAAAGATAGTTATCAACGGACACCAGCAGATACAATCAATCACCATCTCGCCCGACGTTATAAATTCAGAGGACGTTGAATTTCTGCAGGACCTGGTCCTGGCCGCCTGTAACGAGGCGATCCACAAGTCACAGGAGATGGCTGCCCAGAGCATGGGCAAGCTTACGGGCGGGCTGAAGATACCGGGACTTTTTTAGGAGCGACCTTTGACTCCGGATTTTCCCACCACAGCCAAGCCGATATCCAGGCTGATAGAAGAGCTCAGTAAGCTGCCGGGCATCGGGCCCAAGACGGCGCAGCGTCTGGCCTATCACCTGCTGCAGGCCCCTCCCGAGAGATCGCGGGACCTGGCCGACGCCATTCTGGGCATAAAGGACAATTTAAAGCTTTGCTCGGCCTGCCTGAATATCACCGATTCCGACCCCTGCGGCATATGCGGGGACCAGACGCGTGATACCAGCATCATCTGCGTGGTGGAGGAGCCCATCGACATCATGCCCCTGGAGCGCACCAGGAAGTTCCGCGGCCTTTACCACGTGCTGCACGGGGTCATCTCGCCCAGCGATGGCATCAAGCCCGAGGACCTGCACATCAGGGAGTTGCTGGACCGCCTGGCCAATGGCCGGGTGCGTGAAGTCATACTGGCCACCAACCCCAACGTAGAGGGTGAGGCCACTTCCATGTATATCCAGCGCCTGATTTCACCGCTGGGCATACGCGTCACCAGGCTGGCCCGCGGTCTTCCCTTCGGCGGGGACCTCGAATACGCCGACGATGTTACCCTCAGCCGTGCCCTGGAGGGCAGGCAGGAGATGTAGGCCTTGCCCACCGCCCCGCGCAGCTACCAGACAGAAGCCATCATCATCAAGAGGACCAAGTTCAGCGAAGCCGACCGCCTGCTCACGCTGTTCACGCTGGACTGCGGCAAGGTAAGGGCCATCGCCAAGGGCTCCAGGAAGCCGGGCAGCAAGCTGGGCGGCAACGTTGAGCTCCTGGCCCACAGCCAGCTGATGCTGGCCAGGGGCCGCAACCTGGATATCATCACCCAGGCGCAGGCCATCGATAACTTCCTGCCCGTCAGGGAGAGCCTGGAGCTGATGTCCGCCGGCTTCTACCTCTCGGAGCTCATGGACAATTTCACCGAGGAGAACGTCGAGGACAGGGAGCTGTTCACCCTGCTTCTGAACACGCTCAGACAGCTTTCTGAAACAGGAGACATGGAGCGGCTGCTGCGCTATTTCGAGCTGAGGTTGCTCAGCCACCTGGGATACAGGCCGCAGTTCCAGAAGTGCGCTAACTGCGGCAGGGAGCTTCAGGCCGAGGTAAACTATTTTAACCCTGCGCAGGGCGGGGCGCTCTGCCGGGAGTGCGGCTACCCTGACATGGGCGCCAAAGTTCTCTCCGTCAACGCGCTCAAGGTGCTGCGCCTGTGGCTGCAATGTGACTACGCCACCGCCAGCAGGGTCAAACTGAGCTCCGAGCTTACAAACGAGATCAAAAGCCTGCTGCGCGAGAACATCAAGTACGTGCTGGAAAAGCAGCTCAAGTCCATAGACTGGATGGACAGGCTGGGCGCCGAGAACAAAAGCCAGGCCGCTGGCTGACCCCTGCCAGCTTCAAAGACATACTATACATAAAACTGTTAAAATATCCCCTGTCATGTCCTCTCAACTTCCCGCCTATGTACGCGCTCTGCTGAATCCTGAAATCTATGCCGAAAAGCCCTTGAAAGTGGAGCTGATACAGACGCAGATGTCCTTTATCTTTCTCACCGGGCAATATGCCTACAAGACCAAGAAGGCTGTCAACCTGGGCTACCTGGACTACACCACGCTGGAGAAAAGGCAGTATTTCTGCGGGCAGGAGGTGGAGCTCAACCGCCGTCTCTGTCCGTCCGCCTACCTGGGAGTAGTCCCCGTAACCCAATCAGGCCCCGCTATTACTATCGGAGGCAAGGGAGAAACAATCGAGTACGCGGTTAAAATGAAGCAGCTGCCGCGCGACCGTACCATGGACGTTCTGCTGCCGCAGAGCCTGGTTACCACAGAGATGCTGCAGCTGGTGGCCGGCATAGTCGCCGATTTCCACCGCAGGGCTGCAACCAGCGCAACTATAAGCTCCTTCGGCTCCCCGCAGATGATCAAGACCAATACCGATGAAAACTTCTCGCAGACGAAAAAATATATTGGCGGCATCATCCCCCGGCGGACATACGACTTCATCATGGACTACACCAACCGTTTCCTCAATGAGCACGAGGGCGAGCTGCGCAGCAGGGCCGCGGCCGGACGCACCAGGGACTGCCACGGGGACCTGCATGCAGCCCACGTATGCTTTGCCGATGAAATCTATATTTTCGACTGCATCGAGTTCAACGACAGGTTCCGCTACTGTGACGTGGCCTCGGAGGTGGCTTTCCTGGCCATGGACCTGGACCGCTACGGACGGGCCGACCTCTCCAATGATTTCATCGGGGCTTACGTCAAAGAGAGCGGCGACGGCGGGGTGGCCGGCCTGCTCGATTTCTACAAGTGCTACAGGGCCTATGTCAGAGGCAAGGTAGCCTGCTTCAAGTACGACGACCCCCATATTGAAGATAAGAAGGCCATTGCCGCCGAAGCCGGGCTGTACTTTAACCTGGCGCACAAATACGCCCGGACCAGGCCGGTCCTGATCATAATGACCGGGCTGATAGGCACCGGCAAGACCACCGTAGCCGGGCTGGCTGCAACCGGGCTGGGCTTCTCCGTGCTCTCTTCTGACGTCATCCGCAAACAGCTGGCCGGTGTAGCGCCCACAGAGCGGCACCATGACAGCTTCGACGCGGGCATCTATGCCCCGGAGTCCACGCGCAAAACCTATGACGAGCTTTTCCGCCGGGCCGCCGGGCAGCTCAAACAGGGGCATTCCGTCATTCTGGACGCCTCGTTCCGCAAGAAGGCGGAGCGCCTCCAGGCGCAGAAGCTGGCGGCGGAATGCGGGGCCGATTTTCTGGTCATCGAGTGCGTGGCGGACGAGCAGACCATCAAGAAATGGCTGGAGATACGAAGTAAAGAGCAATCGGTTTCCGACGGCCGCTGGGAGATCTTCCCGCAGATCAAGAAGGATTTTGAAAGCGTTGACGAAATTCCTGCACAAAATCATCTCGTACTTGACACCACGTATCTATCAGGTAATATTATTGGACTGATTTTGGAGAGGCTGGCCGCGCTATGAATTACGACGTCAAAGACATCAAACTTGCTGCTGAAGGCAGGTTGCGCATCGAGTGGGCGAGCCATCAGATGCCCGTGTTAAAGCTGATACAGGCCAGGTTCGCCAGGGAAAAGCCCCTCAAGGGCGTGCGCGTCTCGGGCTGCCTGCACATCACCACCGAGACGGCCCACCTGGCCTACACGCTTGAGGCCGGCGGGGCCGAGCTGGTGCTGTGCGCTTCAAACCCCCTGAGCACGCAGGACGATGTGGCTGCTGCGCTGGTCAAGCAGGGCTTCCCTGTATTCGCCATCAAGGGTGAAAACAACAAGACTTATTACAAGCACATCATGGCCGCCCTGGAGCACAAGCCGCAGCTGACCATAGACGACGGCGCCGACCTGGTGAGCACCATCCACCGGGAGAAGACCGGCCTTTTGCGTAACGTGATAGGCGGCACGGAGGAGACAACCACCGGTGTCATCAGGCTGAGGAACATGGCCAAAGACAAAGAGCTGAAGTACCCCGTAATAGCTGTGAACGATGCCAAGACCAAGCATTTCTTTGATAACCGCTACGGCACCGGGCAGAGCACGATAGACGGCATCACCCGCGCCACCAATATACTCTGGGCCGGCAAGAACGTGGTCGTCTGCGGCTACGGCTACTGCGGCCGCGGCGTGGCCCGCCGAGCCCAGGGCATGGGAGCGCTGGTCATAGTCTGCGAGGTGGACCCGATTTCAGCGCTGGAGGCCGCTATGGACGGCTACCAGGTCATGCCGCTGCTTGACGCCTCGAAAGTCGGGGACGTGTTCATAACCGTCAGCGGGGACCGCCACGTGATCGACAGGGCGCACATCTCCTGCATGAAGGACGGCGCCATACTGGCCAATAGCGGCCATTTTAACGTTGAGATAAACATACCTGCGCTGGAGGCGATGGCTAAATCTAAGAATAGGATCAGGCCTTTTGTGGATGAATACAGCCTGGCAGGCGGCAGGCGAATCAACCTGCTGGGCGAGGGCAGGCTGATCAACCTGGCCGCAGCCGAGGGCCATCCCGCCAGCGTGATGGACATGAGCTTTGCCAACCAGGCGCTTTCCCTCGAGCACCTGGTGAAGAACAGGGGGCTCAAGCCCCAGGTATACCCCGTCCCATTGGAGATTGATAGTGAGGTGGGCAGGTTGAAGCTGAAATCCATGGATATAGCCATCGACAGGCTTACCCGTGAGCAGCAGAAATACCTGACCAGCTGGGAAGAGGGAACTTAAACCAAAAGGAGATCCAATGAACAATACCTTTATGCGTTCGCCCAAGTATTTCTTCACGTCCGAATCGGTAACTGAAGGCCATCCCGACAAGCTTTGCGACCAGGTGGCAGACGGAATACTGGATGCCATGATCAAGGATGACCCACGGTCCAGGGTGGCCTGCGAGGTCGCCGTGACCATTGGCCTGGTCATAGTGTTGGGCGAGGTGACCACCAAGACCTACGTGGAGATACCCGATGTGGTCAGAAACATCGTCAAAGAGATCGGCTATACCAAGCCCGAATACCAGTTCGACTACCAGAGCCTGGCCACCATCGTATCCATTAAAAAACAATCGCCGGACATCAACGCCGGAGTATCCAAGGCGCTGGAGGTCAGGGGCAGCAAGAAAGTGGATGAGCTGGACCTGACAGGCGCAGGCGACCAGGGCATGATGTTCGGCTATGCCTGCAACGAGACGCCGGAGCTGATGCCGCTGCCCATATCACTGGCTCACCAGCTGACTATGAGGCTAGCCGAAGCACGCAAGAAGAAAATTGTGCCCTACCTGCGGCCAGACGGCAAGTCACAGGTAACAGTGGAATACAGCTACGGCAAGCCCAAGAGGATAGAGGCCATAGTCATCGGCGCGCACCACGATCCCGAGCCGGACAATGAAACCATCCGGCGGGACATTATCCAGAAGGTGATCAAGCCGGTCATACCGGCTTCCATGATGGACAAGAACACCAAGATATATGTAAACAGCGCCGGCCGCTTTGTGGTGGGCGGGCCGGTATCTGATACAGGCTTCACCGGGCGCAAGCTGCTGGTGGACACCTACGGCGGATATTCTCGTCACGGCGGCGGCGCCTTCTCCGGCAAGGACCCCACCAAGGTCGACCGCTCGGCCTCGTACATGGCCCGCTATATAGCCAAGAACTGCGTGGCCGCCGGCCTGGCAGACAGGCTGGAGTTGCAGGTGGCCTATTCCATTGGCGTGGCGCACCCCCTGTCCGTATCAATTGAGACCTTCGGCACGGGGAAGATCCCCGATGCCGCCATACTCAAACTGATTCACAAGCATTTCGATATGCGGCCCGAGGCCATCATCAGGTACTTCGACCTGCGCAGGCCGATCTACCGGGCCACGGCTTCATACGGCCACTTCGGACGCACCGATGTAAAATTCCCCTGGGAAAAAACGGATAAGGCAAGGGTTTTAAAAGCTGAAGCGGGGGTGTAGCTATGTCCGCCACAATCAAGTTCGGTACCGACGGCTGGCGTGCGGTCATTGCCGAGGATTTCACCTTTGACAATGTGCGCGCCTGCGCACAGGGCGTGGCCAACTATCTGAAAGCCTCCGGGCCGGGCAAGAAGGGAGTGGTCATAGGCTATGACACCCGCTATGCTTCCGAAGATTTTGCCTCCGCATCGGCCGAGGTGCTGGCCGCAAACGGCATAAAGGTCTTTTTACTCCCCAACGCAGCGCCCACGCCGGTGTTAAGCTACACGGTGACAGCCCTGCAGGCTGACGGCGGCATAATGATCACCGCCAGCCATAATCCCGGAAACTATAACGGCTTTAAGTACAAGGTGGCCAGCGGCTCCAGCGCACCTTCCGAGGTTGCCTCCACCATTGAAAATAACACCAACGAGGTCATCGCCGGCGGCGGCGTAAACCGCATGGACCTGCGCGATGCCATCAAAAAGAAGCTGGTCTCTTTCCACGACCCCTTTCACAGCTACGCCAGGCACCTGGGCAAGCTGGTGGACATCGATTACCTCAAGCAGCGGCCACTGCGCATCGTGGTGGACTCCATGTTCGGGGCAGGCATTGGTTACCTGAAAACCCTGCTGGATGGCGGCAAGATTCAGATACACGAGATCAACCGGGTGCGTAACCCCCTCTTCCCCGGCATACAGCCCGAGCCTATCGGCAAAAACCTGGGCAAGCTGGCGCGGCACGTTATCAGGGACAACGCCATCGCCGGCTTTGCCACGGACGGCGACGCCGACCGCATCGGGTTGATCGACGAGAATGGCAAATACCGCACCACGCAGGAGGTCTTTGCCCTGCTGGCCATGTATTTGCTGGAGGTGCGCAAGGAGAAGGGCGCACTGGTTAAGACGCTTACCTCGACCGACATGCTCTTCACCATCGGTGAGCTTTACAAGGTGCCGGTCTTCGAGACGCCGGTGGGGTTCAAATACGTCGCTCCCATTATGATGCAGGAGAAAGCCCTGCTGGGCGGCGAGGAGAGCGGCGGCTACGGCTTCAGGGGCCACATACCGGAAAGGGACGGCGTTCTGGCCGCCCTCTACCTGCTGGACTACATGTCCCGCACTGGCAAAACGCCCCACCAGCTGCTCAACGACCTGTATAAGAAGGTCGGGCCGCACTATTTCGACCGGGTCGACCAGCACCTGAACGACACGGATATGCCGGATATGAAAGCCAGGCTTGCACAAACTGAGATAGCAACCATAGGGTCGCAAAAGGTGGTCAAGCTGGATAACAGGGACGGGTTCCGCTATAAGCTGGCGGACGGGTCCTGGCTGCTGATCCGTTTCTCCGGGACCGAGCCGCTGGTGCGTATTTATGCCGAAAGCACCAGCGCCGACGAGGTACAGAAGCTGCTACAATACGGCCAGGAAATGATCGGGGGTTGAGTAATGACAAACTTGGATAGCCCGGAGCTGTACGCCAGGCTGGACAAGGCAGGCATGCGCAGGGAGATAGCCGGGCTGCCCGCCCAGTGTATACAGGCCTGGAATCAGGCCCTCGAGTTCAAACTGCCGCCTGACTACTCCGAGGTAAACAAGGTTGTCATAATCGGCATGGGTGGCTCCGCCATCGGCGGCGACCTGTTGAAAGCGCTGACTCTCAAGCTGCGCAGGCCGCAGGTGATCGTGCACCGTGACTACGGCCTGCCGGACTATGTGGACGATAGAACGCTGATCATCGCCTCCAGCTACTCCGGCAACACCGAGGAAACCCTTTCAGGATTCGAGCAGGCCTTAAATCTGCCCTGCAAGAAGCTGGTCACGTCCACCGGCGGCAAGCTTACCGCCCTGGCCCAGGAAAAGGGCGTGCCGTTTTTCGTCATACAGCACGTTTCTCCGCCCCGGGTGGCCCTGGGGTACAGTCTGCTGCCCCTGATGGCCATAATGCACAACCTGGGCTTTCTAAGCGGCAAATTGGCAGAGGTAGAGGAAATGGCCGCCCTGCTGGAAAAGCTGAACAAAGGCTGGCAGGAGGACGTGCCCCAAAAGGAGAACATGGCCAAGCAGCTTGCACTCACACTGCATAAAAAGGTCGTGGTCGTCTACGGGGCAGGAATCCTTTCCGATGTGGCGCGACGCTGGAAAACTCAGATTAACGAGAACGCCAAGGCCTGGACTTTCTTCGAAATACTGCCCGAGCTTAACCACAATGCCGTACTGGGTTATAGCCACCCGGCCGATATGGCCGGCAAAATTTACGTGCTTATGCTGCGCTGCCCCTCGATACATCACCGCACCCTGCTGCGCTACGAGGTAACCGGCGAGCTTCTCGGCTTGAAAAAGATACCTTATAAGGTGATAGACAGCCAGGGCGGCAGCGACTTGGCCATGATGATGAGCCTGGTGCTGCTGGGAGACTGGGTGAGCTTCTACCTGGCCATGCTCTACGGCATAGACCCCACCCCCGTGCCCCAGATAGACCTGTTAAAAAGCCGCCTGGCCGGGGAAAAATAAAATCCCCCTTTTGTGCAAAGGGGGATTTTAACTGACAATCCTTTGAAGCTTTAACGCTTGGTGTACTGAGGCGCTTTGCGGGCCCTCTTCAGGCCGTACTTCTTGCGCTCCTTGATCCTGGGGTCACGCGTCAGCAGACCGTGCTGCCTGAGCGGGCTCTTAAAGCTGTCATTCAAATCCACCAGCGCCCGGGCTATGCCGTGCTTTATGGCGCCCGCCTGCCCGGTTATTCCGCCGCCGACCACCTTGATATCGACATTGTATTTGCCGACGGTATCCGTGACCAGGAAAGGCTGCTCAACCATGCGCCTGTGGTCCACCAGCGCAAATACCTTCTGGTATGGCTTGCCATTGACGGTGATCTCACCCGGGCCTGAGGACAGCTTGACCTGCGCTATGGCGCACTTCCTCCGGCCGGTCCCTCGATGATATGTTGCAGCGCTCATTTCTTAGCCTTCCTTTTGACAGCAACTTTTTCGCCGCCGACCTGTGCCTGGTGCGGATGCTTATCGTCGGCATAGACCTTCAATTTCTTGTACATGGCCCTTCCCAGCCTGCTGTTGGGCAACATGCCCTTCACCGCATGCTCGATCACGCGTGTGGGATGCTTCTGCAGCATCTCGCCCAGCGTGACTGACCTGATGCCGCCCGGGTAGCCGGAAAAGCGGTAGTATGCCTTTTCGGACGCCTTTCTGCCCGTTACCCTCACCTTGGCGGCATTGATCACGATCACAAAGTCACCCGTATCCATATTATTGGCAAACATGGCCTTGTCCTTGCCGATCAGCATCCTGGCGACCTGAACGGACAGCCTGCCCAATGTCTGGCCGTCGGCATCAACCAGGTGCCATTTCCTCTCTATCTCTTTTATCTTAGGCGCATAGGTTTTCATATTTAAACTCCGAATTATCCCCGTAGGTGACCTTCATCAGGCAGAGTCCGTGCGCCGGCGCCGTTGGCCCGGCCAGGCTCAATTTTTTCCTTTCTAATATTCTTTTAAACTCGTCTACTCCTGTTTTTCCCGTTCCCACCCTCACCAGCGTGCCTACGATGTTCCGTATCTGGTGCGTCAGGAACGAGTTAGCAACAACATGAAAGGCGATCAGGTTGCCTTCTTTCTTAAAAATCGTCTCGTATATGTGCCGTACGGTGCTTTTCTCCCTGTCCCAGGCCGTGACAAACGAGGCAAAATCGTGCTCGCCTTTCAGCATCCTGGCGGCCCTGCTCATCAGGCCCAGGTCCAGCTTCGTACTGACATGGTACGAAAAATCGTCCAGCAGGGGAGACCGCGTGCTGCTGTTGAGTATCAGGTAGCGGTATTCCCGGCGCACGGCGTCCTTCATCACGTTGAAATCCTTCGATACCGTGGCTGCGCCCCTGACCGAGATGTCTGCTGGGAGGTAGTGGTTCAAACCGCTGACTACCTTGCGGCAGGGCAGCTTTGAGCCCGTCCAGAATGTCACCACCTGGCCCAGTGCGTGCACGCCCGTATCGGTCCTGCAGGCGGACACGACCCGCCGTCTCTCTCCGGTAAGCTTATGTATGGCCTTTTCCAGCTCGGCCTGTACGGTCGGCTGGCCCTTTTGCCACTGAAAGCCGCAATAGCGCTTGCCGTTGTATTCGACTACAAGGACGATTTTTTTTAAGTTATTAAAGAGCTCCACCTGCGTCAGTAACGCCTATTCCACCATTTCGATGAGCGCCATCGGCGCCCTGTCGCCCTCACGCTGTCCCAGCTTTAAAACCCTGGTATAGCCGCCGGGGCGATCCTTATACCTGGGCGCATAGACTGTAAAAACCTTATCCACTATTTTTTCATCGAAGATAAAGGCCAGCGCCCTTCTGCGCGAGGCCAGGCTTCCTTCCTTGCCCAGTGTAATCATCTTGTCCGCCAGCCCCCTGGCCTCCTTGGCCTTGGGCAGCGTGGTGGTAATCTTCTCGTGATTGAGCAGGTCGGTGACCAGGTTACGATATAAAGACCAGCGGTGTGCTGCTGGCCTTCCTAATTTTCTTCCGGCAAGCCTATGTCTCATCGGTTTCCTCTTCCGGGCCTGTAGCTTTTACACGCCCCTTTTTCTTTTTATCTTTTTCATCCGGGGCGCCGGATAGTTCTACGCCCAGTTCCTTGAGGGCCACCTCCACTTCCTCCTTGGATTTGACGCCGAAGCCGCCCAGCGACATCAGGCCGTCCAGCCCCTTCTCCAGCAGCTGGCCGGTCATGGTTATGCCGCCCCTGCGCAGGCTGTTATAGGTATGCGTGGAGAGGTTGAGTTTCTCAAGTGGCATATTATAAACATCTGACGGAATTGATTTCTGCCAGGCTTCCGCCTCTTCTTTCTCGGCTATGGCCGTGGCCAGCCTGGTGAAGCTGCTGAACTGCTCGACCAGTATGCTTGCGCTCTGGCTTATGGCTTCTACAGGATCAATCGTGCCGTCAGTCCAGATCTCCAGGAACAGCCTCTCTTTGCCGGCCCCCTTGCCGGGTCCGCTGCTCTCGACGGAGTAATTGGCGCGCGTGACCGGCGAAAAGATGGCGTCTACCGATATCTCTTTGCTGGTGCCGCCGCTGGTCACGATGATGCCCACGTTGTCGCCGACGCTGGCCGGCTGGTAACCTTTGTCGACCTTCACGGTGAACTCGGCATTGAGCCTGGCGTCGCTTGAATCCAGCGTGGCCAGGTAGAGATCAGGGTTGACTATCTCGAAATTCGGCGGGCCGACCAGTGATATATCGCCCGCATGGACGTCCATTCTCCCCTTGGCGTTAAGCACCATCTTCCCGGATTCAGCCGTATTGGATAAAATCTTGATCCGGATGTCCCGCACGTTCAGCAGGAAATCTATGACGTCCTCTTTCATGTTGGGAATGGTGCTGAACTCCTGTGTTATGCCGTCGATGAGAACCGAGGTGATTGCCGCGCCGTCAAGCGAGCTCAGCAGCACGCGCCTCAGGCTGTTGCCAAGTATTATGCCGAAGCCCTTTTCCACAGGCTCGGCAACGAATTTGCCATAGTTCGGCCGGTATAAGGTGCATTCAATTTTTGGTAAAGCTAATTGAACCAAAAATCCTCCTATCGTGAATAAAACTCCACGATCGCTTTTTCGTCAAAGTTTGTCTTGATGTCCTCGGAAGCGGGCAAAGACATAACTTTGCCGACCATACTGGGCTTGTCCAGTGACAGCCAGGATGGAATGTCCTTATCCTCAATCTTTTCGACCAGCGTTTTATAATATTCGCTCCTGGTGCTCTCTTTGCGCCATTCGATGACATCGCCGGCTTTGACCAGGCATGAAGGCACATCCGTCTTACGCCCGTTCAGCTTTATATGGCCGTGCCTGACCAGCTGCCGGGCCTGGGAACGTGAATCGCTGAAGCCCAGCTTGAAGATGACGTTATCCAGCCTTCTCTCCAGCAGTATCAGCAGGTTGGTGCCTTTGATGCCGGGCAACCTGGATGCCTCTTCAAAGAAGCGGCGGAACTGCCTCTCATAGCAGCCGTAACTGTACTTGGCCTTCTGCTTCTCCACGAGCTGTAAGCCGTGCTCCGACACCTTGGGTCGGCGGCGGCCGGAGGAGTGAGGTCCCGGAGGTGTGTTCCGGCGCTCAACAGCGCATTTCTCGCTAAAGCAGCGCTGGCCCTTCAGCATGAGCTTGGTGCCGGCGCGGCGGCATAGACGACAGTAAGCTTCAGTATATTTGGCCATATCTATACCCGCCTTCTCTTCCTGGGCCTGCAGCCGTTGTGCGGTACAGGGGTCACGTCCCTGATGCCGGTTACGGCTATGCCGGTAGCCTGGATGGCCCTGATAGCCGCTTCACGCCCGCTGCCGGGCCCCCTGACAAAGACTTCGACCTGCCTCAGCCCGTGCTCCTTGGCCTTGGCTGATGCGGCCTGGGCGGCCATCTGTGCTGCATAAGGAGTGCCCTTGCGGGAACCCTTGAAGCCGGCAGTGCCCGAGCTGCCCCAGGCTATAACGCCGCCCTTGGCGTCCGTTAGGGTGACGATCGTATTGTTAAAAGATGATGTTATGAAGGCTTTTCCTTCATGTATCAGCTTCTTTTCTCGTCTTTTAGTCCTGACCTTCTTTTTCTGCGGCATGTTAACTGGTTACTCCTTTATTTCTTGGTAGCGCCACGCTTCTGGCCCCTTCCGGCCACGGTCTTCTTGGCACCGCGCTTGGTGCGGGCGTTGGTGCGTGTCCGCTGCCCCCTGACAGGCAAGTTCCTCTTGTGACGTATGCCCCTGCGGCTGCCTATCTCGATCAGCCGCTTGATGTTCATGGTGACTTCCTTGCGAAGCTCACCTTCAACGCTGTATTCCTTATCTATCTTTTCACGTATGCGGCTGACCTCTTCATCGCTGAGGTCCTTGACCTTTTTGGCCGGGTCTAGCTTCAGGTCCTTTAATATCTTCCTGCTGATGCTGGGCCCTATCCCGTGAATATACTGCAGGGAAAACTGGACCTGTTTTTCCCTGGGTATGTCTACGCCTGCAATACGTGCCATTTTCTAACTTACTCCTGTGACTATCCCTGGCGCTGCTTGTGTTTAGGATTGCTGCAAATAACGCGAACGACCCCGCGGCGCCTGATTATCTTGCATTTTTCGCATCTCTTTTTTACTGAAGCCCTGACTTTCATTTCCGATATGTCCTCGTTTTACAAAAAAACCGTTAAATAATATAAACCTTTATTCACTTTATGTCAAAATAATTCGCCCGGTTTTTCACTTGAACCGGTAGGTTATCCTGCCCCTCGTAAGGTCATATGGCGAAAGCTCCACCAGCACCTTGTCCGCAGGCAGAATCCTGATATAATGTCTTCTCATTTTACCCGATATATGTGCCAGTACCCTGTGCCCGTTTGCCAGTTCCACCCTGAACGTTGCATTGGGCAACGATTCTATTACTGTTCCTTCGACCTCGATGGCTTCTTTCTTGTCCATACAATAATTCTACAGCAAGGTCAGGATTTCGGTATCACTCCTCCTTATGGCTATGGTATGTTCAAAGTGAGCCGACAGGCTGCCGTCTGCGCTATGCACCGTCCAGCCGTTGGCGTCCACCCTGGTTTTCCATCCGCCCAGGTTGACCATCGGCTCCAGGGCCATGGTCATTCCCTCACGCAGTCTCATGCCGTCACCCTTCTTGCCAAAGTTCGGTATCAGCGGGTCCTCGTGCATGTCACGGCCTATGCCGTGGCCCGAATATTCCCTGACCACGCTGCAGCCCCTTGTCTCAACATAGCTTTGAATGGCGGCCCCGATATCTCCCAGGCTGCCGCCGTCGCGTGCGGCGTTGATTCCCTCCGCTAGCGAAGCTTCCGTTATATCCATCAGGCTGCGCGCTTCCTCGCTCACTTTTCCCACGCCCACAGTGAGCGCGGCATCGCCTTGAAAACCCTTGTAAATCACGCCAAAATCGATGGAGACAATGTCTCCTTCATTTAACACCCTGTTGCCGGGTATGCCATGAACGACCTCGTCATTTACAGAAACGCATACGCTGGCGGGAAAGCTGTGATAACCCTTAAACGAAGGCCGGGCCGCGCTGTATTTGCGCATTTCCTTTTCAGCCAGCGCATCCAGCTGCCTGGTCTTGATGCCGGGTTTAACCGCTTCGCGCATTTTCTGTAATACGATTGCCGTGATCCTTCCGGCCTCACGCATTATAGCGATCTCTTCGGCCGATTTAATGATAGTCATTTATTTCTTCTGCTTTAATCCCTTGAGGAACTTCACAATGTCTTTGCCGACCTCGTCAATGTGCTGGTTGCCGTCCACCCTGAACAGGCGGTCCTTTTTTTCATAGTAGTCCAGCAGCGGGATGGTCTGAGCAAAATATACCTTCAGTCGCTCTTTGATGGTCTCTTCCTTGTCGTCCGCCCGCTGATAGAGCTCGCCGGAGCATTTATCGCAGACTCCCGCTTTCTTGGGAGGAGAGTTCTTCTCATGGTAGGGCGCCTGGCAGGTGCGGCAGACCCAGCGCCCGGTCAGCCTGTCGAGCAGCACGCTATCGGGAACCTCTATATAGATGGCCTTCTCGATCGATTTGCCCTGTTTCTCCAGCGCAGCATCCAACGCCCTGGCCTGCTCCAGGGTCCTGGGGAAACCGTCAAAAACGCAGCCGTTCTTGCAGTCCGGCTGTGCAATGCGCTCCAGTATCATCTTGATGGTTATCTCGTCGGGCACGAGCTTGCCCGCCTTCATATAGGATTCAGCCTGCTTGCCCAGCTCCGTGCCGTTCTTCAGGGCATTCCTGAAAAGGTCGCCGGAAGCCACGTGCGGCAAAGACATCTCTTTCACAATAATATCTGCCTGGGTACCCTTCCCCGCCCCGGGCGCTCCAAGCAATATAAAGAACATTTGCCATTTCCTCCTTACTTTAAGAAGCCTTCGTAGCGCCGCATGGTCAGCTGCGCCTCGATCTGCTTCATGGTATCCAGCGCCACGCCCACCACGATGAGTATGCCGGTGCTGGACAGCGTCATGTTGGCTACATTTGCAATATGCTGGGCGAAGAAAGGCATGATGGCCACCACCGCCAGAAAGATGGCGCCGCCCCAGGTCAGCCGGCCGATAACGCCGTTGAGGTAGTCCGTAGTGGGTTTGCCCGGCCTGACGCCAGGTATAAATCCGCCCTGCCGCTGCAGGGTGCGCGCCAGGTCCATCTGCTCAAATATGACCATGGTATAGAAAAATGTGAAGGCCACCACCAGCACAAAGTAAAACACCCAGTAGAACAGTCCTATGGGAAGAGTTGCAGAAGGATTGAACCATTCCATTATCATGTTGGCGAAATTGGGCTCCTGCCCGGCGGGGGCTGCGAAGTAGCTGGCTATGGTGCCGGGAAATATCATCAGCGACATGGCAAATATCAGCGGTATCATGCCGGCCATATTAACGCGCAGGGGGATGTAGGTGGAACCGGCCTGCCGGTACATCTTGCCGCCCCTGAAGGCAGTGCGTGCGTATTGTACAGGTATGCGCCGGTGTCCCTCTGTGAAAATAACAATCAATACTACGGTCAAAAGCGCCAGCACGCCGAATACCACTATGCCCATCCAGTTGACTCCGCCCTCGATCAGTGCACCGCCCAGCTGTGACGGAAGCTGCGCTATGATGCCGCCGAAGATGATGATCGAGACGCCGTTTCCGATGCCTCTCTCTGTGATCAGCTCGCCCAGCCACACCAGGAACATGGTGCCGGCCGTTAGCGAAACTACTATGGCGCCGGTCTCCAGCGGGCCGGTGGGAAGCACGCCGCCCTGGCTGCGCAGTAGCTGAAGCTGAGCAAAGCCCTGTAATGCGGCCAGCGGAATAGTAAGCCAGTGTGTAATCTGGTTGACCCTGTTCCTGCCCGCCTCACCTTCCTCGGAAAGCTTGCGTAACGCCGGGATGACCGGCACAAGCAGCTGCATGATGATGGATGAGGTAATGTAGGGATATACGCCCATGGCAGCGATGCTGAAATACCTCATGGCGCCACCGCTGAACAGGTCCAGCATTCCCAGCAGCTGGCTGCGCTCGAATATCTTCTGCAGCGCCGCCACGTCCACGCCGGGTATGGGCACATGCGCCACGAACCTGAAAACCACCAGCATGGCAAAGGTGAAGATCAATTTTTGTCTGAGGTCGGGCAACGAGAAGGCATCTATCATTGCCTGGATCAGGCGCGGCCTCGACTGTGTCTGCGGCATTTAGATCTCCTCTACCGAACCACCGGCTGCAGCTATCTTCTTTTTGGCACTTTCAGAAAACTTGTTGGCTTTAACCTTCAGCGGCCGGTCGAGCTCACCATTGCCCAGTACCTTGACCGGTTTGGCTGCGGACTTGATCAGCCCTTTCTCAAGCATCGACTTGGTATCCACTTCTGCGTTGGCATCAAACAGTCTCAGATCCCCAACTTTCACCAGGCTGTAGTGGATTTTGACGACGTTGGTAAAGCCCCTGGTCCAGGGAAGTCTCTTGATTATAGGCAGCTGGCCGCCTTCGAAGCCGGGGCGCAGGTCCCTGCCGGCCCGTGACTTCTGGCCCTTGCAACCGCGGGTGGAAAACGTTCCGTGTCCGCTGCCGTCACCACAGCCGACCCTCTTCTTCTTGTGCTTGGCTCCGGCTGCAGGCTTTAATTTACTCTGGTCCATTTTCTTTCTCTTCCACGGTTACCATGTGGCTGACCTTGGCAACCATGCCCCTTATTACCGGGGAATCCTCTTTCTCTATTGTCTCGTTCAACTTGTGAAAACCCAGAGCCTTCAGAGTGCGCCTCTGGTCTCCGGGGTAGCCTATATCGCTCTTAATCCACTTAATGCGTATCCTGGACACTTGCTTAAATCTCCTCGGTAAGCGCTTGCCCTTTTCTTCGCTTGATGCTTTCCTTGGGATCCCTCATATTGGCCAGGGCCAGCACCGTCGCCCTGGTAACGTTCACCGGGTTGGCACAACCCAGCGATTTAGTCAGAATATCCCGCACACCGGCCGCCTCGACAACGGCACGGACGCCGCCGCCGGCAATTACCCCGGTTCCCGGGGGAGCCGGCTTGAGCAGCACCCTGGCCGCACCGAACTTGGAAAGGCTGGCATGCGGTATGGTGTTATCCTTGAAGGTTATGCCGATCACGTTCTTCCGGGCTGCCACGCCTGCCTTGCGGATGGCTTCGGGCACTTCCCTGGCCTTTCCGAGGCCGACTCCAACGTGGCCCTTGCCGTCGCCGACTACTACCAGCGCGCGGAAATGCAGGTTCTTACCGCCTTTGACCACCTTGGTGACTCGAGTGAGGGATACCAGCTTCTCGGTGAATTCCATATCAGTGGTATCCACCCTGGGCATCGGCGAATGAATTTTAGTCTCTGCTTTCATAGTCTAATCCTCAGAATTTTAACCCGGCCTTGCGGGCAGCTTCGGCCAGGGCTTTTATCCTGCCGTGATACTTATAACCACCCCTGTCGAATACCACCTGGCTGATCCCTTTATCCTGTGCAGATTTTGCCAGCGCGGTGCCCACCAGCTCGGCCACCTGGGTCTTGTTCTTGCCCTTGCTCTGCTCCTTTATTGCAGAGTTCAGGCTGCCCACTGAAACAAGCGTTGTACCGCTGGTATCATCGATAACCTGTGCGTATATGTTGCTCAAGCTGCGGAAAACGCTCAGCCTGGGTTTGCTATCAGACCCGGAGACGTTCATCCTGATACGGACATGACGTCTTTTCCTGGCAATATTCGAACTTGCTTTAGGCATTTTTTACTTCCCTTTGGTTGCGGTCTTGCCGGCCTTACCCGGTTTCAGGCGAAGCCTCTCGCCTGCGTACTTAATGCCCTTTCCCTTATAAGAATCGGGTATGCGGATACGCCTGATTTCGGCCGCCGTCTCACCGACAAGCTCCCTGTCAATGCCGGCTATGCGGATTTTGTTTGTGCCTTCAACCTGTATATCAATTCCCTTGGGCGGCTCGAATTCAATCGGGTGGCTGTAGCCGACCTGCAGGGTCAATTTGTTTCCCGCTTTCTGCGCCCTGTAGCCCACCCCGCTCAATTCCAGGTTTTTCTCAAAACCCTTGGTTACGCCTACCACCATGTTGCTCAGAAGCGACCTGCTCAGGCCGTGCAGCGACCGCTGCAGCCTGCTCTCGCTGGACCGTTTCAGTATTAACTGACCCTTCTCCTGCGTGATGCTGATATCCGGATGAAACTCGCGGGTCAGCTTCCCTTTGCTGCCTTCGACAGTAACCGTCCTGCCGTCAATTTTTACCTTAACGCCGTCCGGTACGGTCACCGGCATACGCCCTACACGTGACACGGGTTCACCTCATTGTGTTCAATTACCATACGTAACATAATACTTCTCCGCCCAGGTTCTGCTTCCAGGCGTCCTGACCGGTCATGATCCCCTTGGAGGTGGAAAGCACTGCTATGCCGAGTCCACCGTAAACCCTGGGGATTTCTTTCTTGCCGCTGTAGACCCTCAGGCCAGGCTTGCTCACACGTTCCAGCCCGATGAATGCCGGCTGCTTGTCAATATATTTCAGCGTTACCTTAATCATGCGCTGAGGTTCGCCCTTGACCACAGAGAAATCGCTGATAAAACCTTCCTCTTTCAGGATCTTGGCCAGCGCAATTTTTATCTTGGACGAGGGCACCATCACACTGTCGTGACGGGCCATGGCTGCGTTGCGCACCCGGGTCAATAAATCGGCAATCGGATCAGTAACCATCAGTAAACTACTCCGCTAAATATTACCAGCTGGATTTCCTCACACCCGGCAGCTCGCCGTTCAGGGCCAGCGTCCGGAAGCAAATACGGCAAATGCCAAATTTCCTGATATAGGCCCTGGGCCTGCCGCACAGCTTGCAGCGGTTATGCGCCTGTACCTTGTACTTGGGTGGTCGGTTAGCTTTGTTTATTTTGCAAATCTTTGCCATTACTTTACCTTACTAGTTTTTCTTAAACGGCATGCCGATCGCTTCCAGCAATCGCCGGCCGTCCTCGTCAGTCTTAGCCGTTGTTACGATGGTAATTTCCAGGCCCCTGGTCTTGTCCACCTTATCGTACTCAATTTCAGGAAATACGATCTGTTCCTTCATTCCCAGCGTGTAGTTGCCCTGGCCGTCGAAGGCGTCCCTGGAAACGCCCTGAAAATCACGTATCCTGGGCAGCACCACGCTGACCAGCTTATCCAGGAACTCATACATCCGCTTGTCACGCAGCGTGACCATCATACCGATGGGAACGCCGGCCCTCAGCTTGAAGGCTGCGATAGATTTCTTTGCCTTGGTCACAACCGCATGCTGGCCGGCAATGGTGGTCAAATCCTTCTCGGCGGCCTCCATGGCCTTGGGATTGGTCAGCGATTCGCCCATGCCCAGGTTCAATACGATCTTATTGAAGCGGGGAACCTCCATAACGTTCTTATAGCCGTACTTTTTTATCAGCTGCGGCACAATCTCTTTCTTATATCTTTCTTTCAGCCTTGCCATCAGTTACCTCAATCAGTCAATGATCTCTGAGCAGGTGCGGCAGAACCTGGCTCTCTTGCCGTCTTCCAGGACTCTCACGCCCACGCGGGCCGGTTTGTTGCACTTGTTGCAGATGAGCATGACGTTGGAAACGTCTATCGGCCCTTCCAGCTCGATGATTCCGGCCTGCCGGGTCTTGCCTTTGGTCTTGGAATGCCGTTTAATCAAATTCAGGCCCTCGACTATCAGGCTGTTCTTATCAGGCATTACCTTGCGTACTTTGCCTTTCTTGCCCCGGTCCTTGCCCGTTATTATCAGGACATTATCATTCTTCTGGATCTTCATATTTAGAGTACCTCCGGAGCGAGGGAGATGATCTTCATAAAATTCTTGTCCCGTAATTCCCTGGCTACCGGCCCGAAAATTCTGGTGCCCTTGGGGTTGCCCTTGTCATCCAGTATAACAGCGGCATTGTCGTCAAAGCGCACGTAAGAGCCGTCCGGCCTGTGATGGTGGTTGGCGATCCTGACGATGACGGCTTTGACCACATCGCCCTTCTTCACAACTCCGCCGGGGATGGCTCGCTTGACGCTGCAGGTGATAACGTCGCCCAGCGTGGCATAGCGCCTGCGTGTGCCTCCGGGTACGCCTATGCACATTATCTGGCGCGCACCCGTATTATCAGCCACTCTTAATCTGGAATAAGGCTGGATCACTTCGATTCTCCCGCTTTTTCCTCAGGCAAGTCATCTTTTATTGCCGCAACAATTTCTGCCTTCTGAATTATTTCCACAATCCGCCATCTCTTGTCCTTGGAAAGCGGCTTTGTTTCAACCATCTTGACAACGTCGCCAATGTTGCACTCATTCTTTTCATCATGAGCCTTGAATCTGTTGGAGTGCCTGACAACCTTGTGATAAAGTGGATGTCTGCGCAGGTTCTCAACCTGTACGACAACCGTTTTGTTCATCTTGTTGCCGGTAACTTTACCTATCCTGGTTTTCCGGTTCTTTTCCATGGCTTATTTCCTGCCAAGCTCCCTTTCTCGTATTATGGTGTTTATCCTGGCAATCCGTTTCCTGACTGCCGGAATCTCGCGATGATTGACCAGCTGTTTGGTTGCCAGCTTAAAGCGCAGGTTGAACAGCTCCTGGTGAGCCTCTTCCAGTCTCTTCTGCAGTTCGGCGTCGCCCAACGCCTTGATTTCAGTGAGCTTCACCTTTTACCTCTTGTTTTATGGTTTCACGGGCCACGAACCTGGTTTTGATCGGCAGTTTATAAGCCGCCAGTGTCAAGGCCTCTTTAGCCATTCCTTCTTTAATGCCGCCTATCTCGAAAAGCATCCTGCCGGGCTTCACCATGGCCACCCAGTGGTCAACGGCACCCTTGCCGCTTCCCATGCGGGTTTCAGCCGGCTTCTTGGTGACCGACTTGTCCGGGAAGACGCGGATCCATACCTGGCCGCCGCGGCGCAGGTAACGCACAATAACGCGGCGTGCAGCCTCGATCTGCCTGGACGTCAGCCAGTGCGCCTCTGCGGCCTGCATGCCGAAATCGCCGAATTCTATAGTGCTGCCCGATTGTGCCTTGCCACGTAAATGGCCGCGATGGCACTTACGATACTTCACCCGTTTCGGTTGTAACACTTTCTCTCCTTACTTCAGGGATGATACGGCCTTTATATATCCATACTTTAACGCCGATGTTGCCCATGGTAGTGGCAGCCTCGGCAAACCCATAATCTATGTCAGCGCTCAGCGTATGCAGGGGCAGCTGGCCTTCGTGTATGGTCTCGCGCCGTGCAATTTCAGCGCCGCCCAGCCTGCCGGCACAGCTGATCTTGATTCCCTTGGCCCCGGCCTGCCTGGTCTTGAAGGCAGCCTGCTTCATGGCACGCCTGAAGGCCACGCGCCTCTCCAGCGAATCGGCGATGTTGCGAGCTACCAGGGCTGCCTCTATCTCAGGCTGTTCCACCTCTTTGATGGACAGCTTGACCTTCTTTCCGCAGACCCTCTCCAGCTCGGACCTCAGCTCCTCGGCCCTCTGACCGCCGCGCCCGATTACGATGCCCGGACGTGCAGTAAAAATGGTCACTAAAATATCATTACCCTGCCGGTCTATCTCAACGCGCGCTACAGCTCCCTCGCGCAGCTTGCCTTTGATAGTAGCCCTCAGCTTGAGATCATCATGCAGGGCTTCCAGGTAGTGCTTTTCGTCATACCACTTGGCCTTCCAGCCGCGGATGACGCCGATCCTGAACCCGTAGGGATGTACTTTATGTCCCAATTATTGTTCCTCCTCGGAGACTAAAACCTTGATATGCGTAGCGCGCTTCAAAATGGGGCTGAATCGTCCCCTGGACTGCGGCCTGTACCTTTTTAATGTCCGGCCCTCGTCAGCAACGATGTAAACGACCTTTAATTCGGCTGGGTCCAGTTGGAAGTTATTCTCGGCGTTGGCTGAAGCCGATTTGATCACCTTGGCTACCGCCTTGGCCGCCGGCGTCGGTGTAAATTTAAGGATATTGAGCGCGTCTTCCACTTTCTTGCCGCGCACCATATCCACCACCAGCTTCATCTTGCGGGGCGGTATGCCTATATTCTTTGCTGTTGCTGCGACTCTCATATCTTAACCTGCTTACTTCTTGACCGGCGCCGGTGCTGCTGCCGCTTTGCTCACATGGCCGCGGAACGTCCTGGTCATTGCAAACTCACCCAGCTTATGTCCTACCATGTTCTCAGTGATAAAAATAGGCACGTGCCGTCTGCCGTCATGCACCCCTATGGTATGGCCGATCATCTCAGGCATAACCGTAGAGGAGCGTGCCCAGGTTTTGATAACCTGTTTCTCGCCCTTTTTATTCAGGGCTTCAATCTTTTTCAACAGCTTGGGATGACAGTACGGGCCCTTTCTCGCTGATCGTGACATGTCTAATTTACCTCTTTATTTCTCCGCCTTGCGGCGCCTTACTATCAATCTATCTGAGGGCTTGCGGACACGGGTTTTACGTCCAAGCGCCGGCTTGCCTCTGGGCGTCTTGGGGGCCATGCCGCGCGGCGCCCTGCCCTCGCCACCACCGTGGGGGTGATCGCGCGGGGTCATAGCCGAGCCCCTGACCTTGGGACGCCGTCCGAGCAAACGCGTTCGACCTGCCTTGCCCGACTTGATATTCTGGTGGTCAACGTTCCCCACCTGGCCGATAGTAGCCCTGCATTCATTCATAAAACGGCGGACCTCACCCGAAGGCAGTCTCACCGTCGAGTATTTGTCTTCCCTGCCCAGCAACTGGGCTGCGGTCCCGGCGCTCCTCACAATCTGGCCGCCCTTGTTGGGCTCGAACTCCAGGTTATGTATCATGGTGCCGGCAGGAATGCCCGAAAGCGGCAGGTTATTGCCCGGCTTGATCTCTGCGCCTTCGCCGGCCAGCACTGTATCGCCCACGCCCAGCCCCAGCGGGCACAGCATATAACGCTTTTCGCCGTCGGCATAAAATATCAAGGCAATGCGGGCTGAACGGCCGGGGTCGTACTCTACGGCAGCAACCTTGCCGGGCACGCCCAGCTTATCACGCTTGAAATCTATTATGCGCGTCCTGCGTTTTGCACCGCCGCCCCTGTGACGGGTCGTGATCACACCCCTGCTGTTACGTCCAGCTTTCCTGGGCTGTGGCACCAGCAGTGACTTCTCGGGCTCCTTCTTGGTTATATCATCAAACGTGATCTTAACCATTCTCCGGCGCCCGGGCGACGTGGGGCGAAATACCTTCAAAGCCAAATCTAACTACTCCTAACTATTAAGGATGGCGCCTTTGCCATCGGTTCTTTCTTAGAAGCTTACGATGCTTATGCTTCGCCATCTTCTTTTTTCGTTTCTTAATAACAGAACCCAATTCTTACTCCTGCTATCCTAAACACCCTCAAAGAACTGTATTTTATCACCTTCTTTGAGCGTTACTATTGCTTTCTTCCAGTGCGGGCTGGTCACATTTCTTTTGCCAACCCTTTTTGTCTCGGCGGGCACCTTGACTACATTAACGCTGACCACGCCGACTTTGAAGGCCAGCTCAATTGCCTCTTTGACCTGCTGCTTGGTCGCCCTCCTGTTGACCTCAAAGGCATACTTATTGCTCTCTGAGAGGCGGGTGCTCTTCTCAGTTACCAGAGGCCTGTGCACTATTTCATATATATTCATGCTATGAACAAACTCCGTGGAGCTTTACTCCGCTTTCCCCCTGATACGTTTTTCCTCTTTCTTGTCCCACAGCTTTTCCATATGCCTGACAGCGTCCACGTCCAACAGCAGCATTTTATGTGAAAGCATGTCGGCAACATTCAGCATGGAAACCATGGTGGTCTTTATTCCGGGCACATTGGCTCCGGCCTGGGTAATATAATCATTGGGCGCCGAAACGCCAATCAGGGCCGTATCTGTGATCTCCAGGGCGTCAAGCATTTCGATCAACAGCCTGGTCTTCGGCTCCTCCAGCTCCAGCTTGTCCAAAACTCTTATCTCGTCATCTGAAGCCTTGCCTGAAATAACGCAGCGTAAGGCCAGTCTGCGCATTTTCTTGGGCATGTCCTGCCTGTATGAACGGGGGTGTGGGCCGAATACCACGCCGCCTCCTTTAAGCAGGGGTGACGTGGCGCTGCCGCGCCTGGCCCTGCCGGTATGCTTCTGCGCATACAATTTCTTGGTGCTGCGCTTTACGTCCGAGCGGGTCTGCGTGTCGGCATTCCCCTGCCGGCCGTTGGCCAGCTGCCTGAGCAGCGCCTGGTGCACCACCGGCTCATTCAGGGCCTGACCGAAAACATGGTCGCTGACCTTGATCTTTCCGGTCTTCTTTCCTTCTGAATTATATAAATCGAGTTCCACTTGAATATCCTCTATGAGGCCTTCTCTATAAGTAAAATTCCGCCCTTGGCGCCCGGCACCGCTCCCTTCAAAAGCAAAATATTCTTAGCCGCGTCCACCTCGACCACCTCGAGGTTGCGGGCCGTGACCTTGCGGGCGCCCATGTGGCCCGCCATGCGCAATCCTTTAAACACGCGGCCGGGAGTCGTGGTGGAACCTACCGAACCAGGGGCGCGATGCCTGTCCGACTGGCCGTGCGTCTTGGGGCCGCCGTGGAAATGGTAGCGCTTGACACCGCCGGCAAAGCCCTTTCCCTTGGATATCCCTTCGACATGTACGATGTCGCCGGCTTTAAAAATATCGGCGTTGATCTTCTGTCCCACCTGGTAATCCTTTATATCGTCCACCCTCAGCTCGCGCAGGTGCCTGAAGTCGCCGTTGGACTTCACGTGGCCTTTCAGAGGCTTGTTGAGCTTCTTGGCGGCGCCAAATCCGATCTGAACGGCATTGTACTTATCTTTCTCAACGGTCTTTACCTGGACGACGCAGCAGGGCCCTGCCTCAACAGCCGTTACGGCTATTTCCAGGTTCTCCCTGTACAGCTGTGTCATACCTATTTTTCTGGCCAGTATGCCTGACATTCTCTAATTCCTATAACCTTATATCGATTTCCACGCCCGACGGCAGTTGAAGTTGAGTAAGGGCATCGATGGTCTTGCTGGTAGGCCCCACTATATCGATCAACCTCTTGTGTGTGCGTATCTCGAACTGCTCGCGTGAGTCCTTATCGATATGTGGAGAGCGGATGACGCAAAACTTCTCTATCCTGGTGGGCAAAGGCACAGGCCCGATGACCTCAGCGCCCGATTTGATGGCAGTCTCAACGATCTGTCCGGCCGACTGGTCGACCAGCCTGTGATCGTATCCCCTGAGCTTGATCCTTATCTTCTGCTTGGTCATCTACACACCTTTATCTAGCTAACATTTGCTCCAGTATGCTGGCCGGGACCTCGCTGTACTGATGGAACTCCATGGAGTAGGTCGCCCTGCCCTGGGTAAGCGACCTCAAGGCCGTGGCATAGCCGAAGGACTCAGCCAGGGGCACAAAGCAATGAATAACACACGTCTCGCCGTGCGTTTCAATCCCCTCAATATGTCCTCGCCTGGCATTAATATCACCGATTACATCGCCCATGAACGAGGCAGGCGTAACCACCTCAAGCTTCATTATCGGCTCGAGAATCACCGGCTTGGCCCTGGCCACACCTTCCTTGAGGGCAATGGAACCGGCCATCTTGAAGGCCATTTCCGATGAGTCCACTTCATGTTCGCTGCCGTCAAATACAGTAACCTTTATATCCACCAGGGGGTAGCCGCTCAGCCCGCCGCTGTCCAGGGCCTCGCGCACGCCGGCCTCGATGGCCGGGATGTACTGCCTGGATATATCGCCGCCGCGCACCTCATTAAAGAACTTAAAGCCGCTGTTGCGTTCGCCCGGCTCAACTCTCAGCCAGCAGTCGCCGTACTGCCCGTGACCACCAGTCTGCCTGACGAAACGTCCTTCCGCTTCAACGCTAGCGGTGACGGTCTCCTTGTAGGCTACCTGCGGTTTGCCCACCCTGACCTGCACGCCGAACTCCCTCAGCATGCGGTCTATCAGCACTTCCAGATGCAGCTCGCCCATGCCGGAGATGATGGTCTGCCCGGTCTCCTCGTTGGAGCGTACTTTAAAGGTCGGGTCCTCCTCGGACAGCCGTCCCAGCGCATCGCTCAGCTTGTCCTGGTCGGCCTTGCTCTTGGGCTCAACCGCCATGGAGATGACGGGCTCGGGGAACTTAATATCCTCAAGCAATATGGGCTGGGCCATATCACACAGTGTGTCTCCGGTAAAGGTATTCTTTAATCCAAGGGTGGCGGCGATGCTGCCGGCATCAACTTCCTCTATCTCCTCGCGACGGTTGGCGTGCATTAGCAGCAGCCTGCCCAGCCTCTCCTTGGTGTCCCTGCTGGCGTTATAGACCTGCGCCCCGACCTTGATACTGCCTGAATATACACGGAAGTAAACCAGCCGGCCCACAAACGGGTCTGAGACGACCTTAAAGGCCAGAGCCGAGAACGGAGCATCATCGCTGGGCGGGCGGACAACAGTGGAGCCGTCGGAGGTCGTCACCGCCTTCAGCGGCGGTTTATCCGCCGGCGAGGGCAGATAGTCGACAACGGCGTCAAGCACAAGCTGTATGCCTTTGTTGCGCAGCGCGCTGCCGCAGACAATCGGGACAATCCTGCTGGCCACTGTCAACCTTCTGATGGCAGCTTTGATATCCTCTTCTCCAATATCATGGTTATCAACATATTTCAGCATGAGCTGGTCGTCATTTTCCGCCAGCTTCTCTATCATCTTGTGCCTGGCCTGCGACGCTTCCTCTTTCAGCTCCGCCGGCATCTCTATCTCTTCCGGTTTTTCTGTCACCTCGTCGGGGAAGAGCCATGCCTTATTCGAAACCAGGTCCACCACACCCTTAAACTCTGTTTCCTTGCCTATTTGAAGCTGGGTTATCAGTGTCTTGGCCTTTAACCTGTCTTCGATCATCTCCACCGTGTGCATAAAATCAGCGCCCACCCTGTCCATCTTATTAATAAAGCAAATCCTGGGCACGCTGTATTTATCGGCCTGGCGCCATACGGTCTCTGACTGCGCTTCCACACCCGAAACGGCGTCCAGCACCACCACGCCGCCGTCCAGCACGCGCAGGCTGCGCTCCACCTCGGCGGTGAAATCAACATGGCCCGGCGTATCAATAATATTTATGCGGTGTTCTCTCCAGTGGCAGGTTGTGGCGGCTGAGGTTATGGTTATGCCGCGCTCCCGTTCCTGCACCATCCAGTCCATGACGGCTGTGCCGTCGTGGACTTCACCGACCTTATATGTCCGGCCAGTGTAAAAGAGAATCCGCTCGGTGGTTGTGGTCTTACCGGCATCGATGTGAGCGATGATGCCTATATTCCGGACTTTGTCCAGCGGGAATGATCTTGTCACCGTATTAACACCCCGGCCCGACTTTGGCCTGGGTTCCCTTATTCCTGTGGTTACCATCGGTAATGCGCAAATGCCTTATTGGCCTCGGCCATCTTGTGCGTATCCTGTTTTTTCTTGATCGAGTTGCCCTGTCCCTGCGCCGCATCCATCAACTCTGCAGCCAGCTTTTCAGCCATCGACCGTCCGCTGCGTTCCCTGGCAAATGAAATAATCCAGCGCATTGCCAGGAACTCGCCCCTCTCCGGGGAAACCTCAATAGGTACCTGGTATGTGGCGCCGCCAACGCGCCTCGACTTTACCTGCAGCATAGGCGTGGCATTTTTAAGTGCCTGCTCAAAAACCGCAAGGGGGTCGGTCTTCATCTGTTTGTTTATGCGCTCGAATGCATCGTAGATAATGCCCTGGGCGGTGGATTTTTTGCCCATATACATTATTTTATTAGTAAACCTGGCAATAACCGGGCTCCCGAATTTGGGGTCCGGGTTGATCGTCTTTTTGATAAATTTGGCGCGCCTAGACATCTTTACTCCTGTTGAACTCAGACTGTGGCGACAACGGGCGCCTTGCCCCGCTTGGCGCCGTATTTACTGCGTCCCTGCCTGCGTTTTTCGACTCCGGCGGCATCGAGAGTGCCGCGGATAATGTGATAGCGGACACCGGGCAGGTCTTTCACCCTGCCCCCGCGAATGAGCACAACGGAGTGCTCCTGCAGGTTGTGGCCTTCTCCGGGGATGTATGCCATAACTTCAATATGGTTGGTCAGTCTTACACGGGCGATCTTGCGCAGCGCTGAGTTGGGCTTCTTGGGCGTCATGGTCTTGACCTGTACGCACACGCCGCGCTTCTGGGGGGAGCAGACGCCCTTGCGGCTGCGGTTTTTAAGCGCGTTGTATATAACCTGCAAAGCAGGCGCCTTGGTCTTCCTGCCTACCCTGCGGCGTCCCTTTCTGACCAGCTGATTGATAGTCGGCATACTATTCTTATCCTCGAAATAACTCTAAATTTTCGGCAAATTAAAAAGCCACCCAGTTGTTCCCGGACTACTTCCCGATCTGGCCCTCATCCCGGGTCAACCAGCCGGCTTATCTAAGATCCAGGCCACACAAAGCCTGCGCTAAATCATATAGATTAGCGCAAGTTTGCAACAAATGGAAATGTTATCATAGGAATTCCATTCCTGTCAACAAGCGCCACAGGGGAAAGGCAAACTACCTGCTGACCGGCAGCTCTATGGTAAAAGTAGCCCCCTGCCCCGCTTCACTGTCAACATATATATTGCCGCCGTGCTCCTTGATCGTGCCGTGGCATATGCTCAGGCCCAGGCCCGTGCCCTCCCCCACTTCCTTGGTTGTAAAGAACGGATCAAACACCCTGCTGAGCTTGTCCGGTGCAATGCCCGGGCCGTCATCCGCTATCGCCACCTTGATCAGGCCATCCGCAGACTGGGTGCTGATAGCAAGGGCGCCTTTGCGGTGGGCCTGGTACATGAAATACTCGGCGTTGAGAATGATGTTTAAAAATACCTGCTGCATCTGAGATATGTCGCCCTGGATGGCCGGCAGGTCTTCAGCCAAGTTCAAAATTACCTTGATGTTTTCCTTCTCCAGCTGGCTGCTTCTTAACCGCAGCACACCATGTATGATGTCATTAAGATAGATGGCCTGTTTCTCAGGTTTCTGGCCGCGGGCGAATATCAGGAAGCTGCGGATGACATCCGCTGCGCGCTTGCCCTCGCGGTAGATCGCCTCTACGTCGCCCTTGGTCTCAGCCGGGATATCCGGGTTCTGCATCAATAGATAGGCAAAGCCCATCACGGCCGTCAGCGGGTTGTTCACTTCGTGGGCCAGGCCGGCCGCCATTTCGCCCAGCGAAGCCAGCCGGTCGGCGCTGACCAGCCTCTCCGTCATCTTCTTCTGCTGAGAGATGTCCCGCATTACACCCTGCACGCCCGTCATATTGCCGTCCTTGTCCTGCATGACACTCATTTTCAACTCCGCCCAGGACCTGAAGCCGTCACGGTGCTTAAACTCAAACTCCAGCAGCTGTGTCTTGGCGGGATTCGCCACAACCGCCTCCCAAGCCCTCCTCAGCTTTTCTGCATCTGTAGAAGACATTCCGAAGAGTCTCTCGATATCCAGTGCTTCGCCCTGGAAACTCATGATCTCCCGCGGAGTAAGTCCGGTTAAATGGGACATGGAGGGGCTGATATAGTTTATCTTCCCTTTGAGGTCCGTGGTAAAAATAACGTCCAGCGCATTATCCGCCAGCAGCCGGTAGCGCTCTTCACTCTTTTGAAGCTGTTCTTCCGCCTTCCTGCGTTCTGTCACGTCCCTGCCAATCGTCTTTAATCCGATTATCTCCCCTTTTTCGTTGCGCCGCGGGAAGATGGATATCTCAGTGTAGCGAATCGACCCGTCCCTTATGATGTCCCTGAACAACTGCCAGTATACTGGCTGGCCGGTGCGGTAAACCTCCGAAAAAATTGCCACCCTGTGCCGGATATCTTCGGGCGGCGTGTAAACCTTGTAACTGAGGTTGAGCATCTCTTCCCTTGAATAGCCAAAGTAGCGGCACAGGGCATCATTGACGAAGGTAAAGCTGCCACGCTGGTCTGCCTCGGCATAGTGCTCCTCAATGTCCTCAAGTATGGTGCGATACTTTTCCTCGTTCTGGCGGATTGTCTCTTCAGCCCGCTTGCGCTCCGATATGTCATGGATAATGGCGCTGAATCCGACAACTTCGTTGTCTACGCTCAGCTCGGTCGGGTTGGTGTATACCCAGATCTCATGCCCATCTTTATGCATGAGGCGAAACTCCAGATGCGCCCCGTGTCTTTCGCCCTGTACCGCCGCCACAAAGGCATCGATTATGGCCTGTCTGTCCTCTTCCCTGATAAAAGCTACGAAAGGCTTGCCCATCAGCTCTTCCTTGGTATAACCCAGCAGGCTGCACAGCGTATCATTGACAAAGTCCAGGTTGCCCTCAAGGTCCGTGGTGGCAATGCCGGCGCCGCCGCTTTCAACCAGGCTCCGGTACTTTGCTTCGCTATTGATAAGGGCGTGCAGGGCCTGCTCTTTCTCCGTCACATCCCTGGTTATTGTACGGATCCCTACAATTTCGCCTTTTTCGTTTCGCAATGGGAAAATGGACGACTCTGAATACCTCAGGGTCCCGTCCTTGGCCAGGTTCCTGAATGGATGCCAGTAGACTGGCATCCCCGTGCTGACAACCTCCGAATAAACCCTGGCTTTTACTCTGATCTGGTCAGGCGGCGTATACATCTTATAATTGATGCCGCTGAATTCCTCACGTGTATAGCCCAGCTTTTTGAGGACGGCATTGTTGAAAAATGTTACGTTCCCTTTGAGGTCAGTCTCAACATAAGACTCGTCGATGTCCTCAAGTATGGTACGATAACGCTCCTCACTCATGCGCAGTTCGTCCTCTGCCTCCTTGCGCCTGGTGATATCCAGCGCCACCGAACGTAGTCCTACTATTTCCCCCTTCTCATTATGAAGCGGGAATATCGAGATCTCGGTGTAATAAAGCGAACCGTCCTTCCGCACATTAATGAACTCAACGAGATGCCGTGGTATTCCCGTCCTGTATACTTCAGCCCAGATGGCCACCCTGTTGTGTATATCCTGGGGCCTGGTGATGACCTTGTAGCTCATGCCTATCAGCTCTTCCCGTGTGTAACCCAGGTGCTGGCAGGCTGCATCATTAACGAAGGTGAAGTAGCCCCTGAAGTCCATCTCCAGGTAAGCCTCGCTGGTCTCCTCCATGATGATGCGGTATTTATTCTCCGTCTCCATTAGGGCTCGTTCTATCTTCTTTATATTCGAAACATCGGTTACCACGCCCAGGATAGCCGGCTTGTTGTCATAGGTGATCAGCTTCGTGCTCAGAACGACGTCCAGGCGGTCGCCGGTCTCAGTCAAGAGCACGTACTCGACCGGCGCTATATCTTCTCCCCTTGCGTGCCTAGCGAAGTTTTCCTTCAGCTTTTCTATATGTTCGGGCGCTATCAGGCGGAAGAAACTGAAATCCTCAGCCAGCAGTTCCTCCCTGGCATAGCCCGTCAGCTCCTCGCACTTCCTGTTGACGTACACGTTGCGGCCCATAGCGTTGATAAAGATCATGTTAGGAGACTCTTCCGCCAGGCTGCGGAAGTGCTCTTCAGACTCCTTCAAGGCTTCGTCCGCCTGTTTCTTCTGGAGCTCAAGCTCCAGGTTATGCACGGCAAAGGAGATATCGCCGGCAACCTCAGCCAGCAGTTCCTTCTCCTCCAGGTCAAACGGTATCTCCTCCGGCGCAGAGACGATGAGCACGCCATACACCGTGTTGCCGTACTCAAGCCTGGTCCCGATGGTGGGATACCCCTGGTCAACCGGCCAGAGCGGGCAATCCGTGCATGCTGGGATTTTTTCGGTTATCTCCACGGGCTCGGCCTGTTCCAGGGCGCATCCCATACAATAAGGAAGTTTCCCCATCCTGAGCTCCTGCTCCAGGCCGGTATAACCTTCGCCCAGTCCGGCCTGCGCCGACGCTACATAATTTCTTGACTCATCCAGCAGCACAATGCAGGCGCTGCGCAGGCCCCGGGTTTCCACCAAGCTGTCGCAGGCTAGCTGCAGTAAGTGGTCCAGCTCCTTTTCCCGCACGATCAGCTGGTTGACCATGCGTATAGCCTGAAGTATAAGATTCAGGCGCTCTATCTTATCTTCCGCCCACTTTAGCTCTGTTATATCCTGTAGTATGGCGCTGAACCCGGCCATCTTGCCGTCAATTTTCAGCGCCACCGGGCTAACATAAAACCAGATGATGCGGCCGTCTTTGTGCGGCACGCGCACTTCAAAGTGTACGTCCCTGAGCTTTTCCTCAACGGCCAGCATATAAAGCCTGCCCACTTCATCCTGGTCATCGGTGTGGGCAAAGTCCAGGAATGGCTTGCCCATCACCTCGTTCCGGCTGTAGCCGATTAGCTTGCAGAGCGTGTCATTGATGAAATTTACGTAGCCATTACTATCACAGGTGACGATGCCCGCCCCGCCACTTTCCACCAGGCTGCGGTATTTGGACTCAGACTCGCGCAACGCCACCTCGGCCATCCTCTGTGCGGTAATATCCTGTATGATTGGAAGATAATATAAAGGCTGTCCTGATGCATCCCTGATCAAACGCACGGAGAGGTGTCCCCAGACCGTCGCTCCATCCTTGCGAATATAACGTTTATCAGTTTCATACTGCTCTATTTCTCCAGCCGCCAGCTTTTGTATCTGTTCAACATCTCGATCCAGGTCGTCAGGGTGAGTAATATCCCTGAAGTTCAACAGGGTCAATTCCTCAGCCGTGTATCCCAGGATGTCGCACATCGCCTGGTTGGCCAATACGAAATGGAAGTTCTCCACAGTTGTTATTGCAGCCCCCACGGGCGACTCGTAAAACAGCCGGCGGAACTTTTCCTCGCTCTCCTTAAGCGCCGTCTCCCAGCGCCTCCTCTCGGTTACGTCACGCCCGATGCCCCGGCAGCCGATGATCTCCCCTTTTTCGTTAAGCAGTGGGAATATCGAGTCCTCCACGTAGGCTATCGAGCCATCCTTGCGGACGTTGACCATGGGCTGAGCAAAGCGCGGCTTGCCTGTTTGAAACACCTTAGTGAATATTCGCACCTTCTCCTTCACGTCTTCGGGCCGGGTGAATGCCTTGTAGTTCATCCCCACCAGCTCCTCGCGTGAATAGCCGAACCTGCGGGTGCAGGCGTCGTTAAAAAAGATCAGGTTACCTTTGGCGTCAATTTCATAGTATGACTCGTCTATGTCTTCTAGGATGGAGCGGTATTTCTGCTCGCTGTATCTAAGTGCATCCTCGGCCTTTTTACGTTCCGTCACTTCGCGGCTTATGCCGCGGAAGCCTGTTATTTGCCCGGCATCGTTTTTTACAGGATAGACAGAGTCTTCCACATATATTAAGCTTCCATCCTTGCGGATATTAACTGTGGGCTGCCAGAGGCGTGGCTGGCCGGTGCGGTATATCTCCATGTACATGTCATAGGTTTTGTTAAGGTCCTCGGGAGGAACGGTAACCTTCCAGTCTATATCCATCAGCTCTTCCCTGGCATAGCCGAGCTGACGGCAGAGGGCTTCATTGAAAAACGTATATTTCCCCCTCAAATCCACCTCGAAATACACTTCGTCCATCTGCTCGAGCATTGTGCGGTACCGCTCTTCGCTCTTGCGCAGGTCCTGCTCCAGTTTCTTGCGCTCGGTGATATCCTTGCCCACATTAACAATTACCTGGCGTTGGCCCAAGCGTACAGGAGTTATGGTGAGCTCCATCACCTTTATTTTGCCCCAGACATAATAGTCCCTCTCCATCCTGCCGCCCGTCTTCCAAATCTTGCGGTACTGGTTGAACCATCCTTCGTCCAGGTATGGAGGCAAAGTATTCCTGACGTTCATCTTCAGCAGCTCATCCCTGCCGCATTCAAGGAAGTCCAGGGCAGCCTGGTTGCCATCTATATAGTTACCTTCCTCATCGTAAACCAGTATCGGGTCCGCCGTTCCCTCAAACAAAGCCCCGTACAAACCACGGCTCTCTTCCAGTGCCGCCTCATCCCTCAAACGGCCTATGGCCGAGCCGCTCTCCGCCGCCACTGCCTCAAGTGAACTCCTGACAGGGAACGAGATTTCTTCAATAACGTGGGAAGCTATATTCATAAAGGCTACGGCCTGCCCCTGATGTAATATCGGGATGCCGCAGAGGCCCTTAATCCCTTCAACTATCATTAGGTCCTTGGTCTTCATATCCGGTATGTCACGCACCAGCAGGGTCTTTCCCGCGGCAGCAAGCTGGGCATTGGCCTCGGCCTGGTCATAGTGGGATACCTCTTTGATAAAATTCTCGGAGAGACCGATTGAATATGCCAGGTCCCACCCGCCGGTCGCCGGGTCCAACAGGTAGATGCCGCCGCTGTCCATGCCTGATATGCGTATGGCTGATTCGAGGCACAGCCGCAGCGCTTCATTCATGCCATCGATGCCGGCCAGAGTAACCGCCAGGTCTTTCTGAACTTTCAGGTCTTCCTGCGCTTTCTTACGCTCACTCGCTTCCTGTTTCAAACGTTCGCTCAGGGCTTCCAGATGTGCGCTGCGTTCGTGCATCTGCTTCAACAGGCTCTCGCGCTCCCTGCGCATCTCCGTTCTTAAACTGGCGCGCTCAAGAATGACCTGCAGCAGCTCGGAGAGGTTTTCCACGATGCCCACAACTTCCTGGCGTACAGGCGACTTTATACTGGCCAGTTGAATAAGGCCGCAAATCCGGTCTTCAATTTTAACCGGCACAAGTGCCAGAGACGTGAACCCGTATGAGTTAGCTGCATTAACCACCAGCTCTTTTAACGTCCCTTCAAGGTTGCCTTCAAGTTCGTTTATGTCCCTGATGTAAATTGACCCGCCGGGGGTAAGTAAGTCAGCAGGTTGTTTGAACAGCTCCTGGAGCGTGAGCGGGCCAACTGACTGGTCCTTGTCCCACAACCCGGTCCTTTTACCCGTCTCCGCCTTGAACGCCCCCTCCCTGCCAGCGTTGAATATAACGATTTTCACGTGGGCACAGCGGCAATAGGCCTTGATTACGCCGACCAGCTCCTGAAGCATGGACTGCGTCCCGCTGCTATGCAAGGCGGCCTCATAAAAATTGCGGTAAAGCTCGGCGTCCCGTATATCCAGGGGCCGGTCTGTGATGTCTTCAATCAGCAGCCCCATCCCGTTATAGCGCTTTTCCTCGTCTGCTAGAGGAATCAAGCTAATGTTCCAGGTCTTCAGCCCTTCTTGGTCTCGATCAATTGAAAGGCCGCTGGCGGCCACCGTCCTGCCTGAATCCTTTGCCTTCTGAAATAATTCCTGCAATTCATCGGGTTTCTCCGCAGCTCCGCAGATCAGGTTCGGCTTCAATTTTTTATTGAGTATGTCGTTCGGCTGCAGGCCGGTAATGGCCAGGAAACAATCATTGCAGTAGCTGACCCTGTCTTCCCCGTCAAACAAACATATCCCGATCGGCAGTCCATCCAGTAGCTCAGCCGGATTTACCAGGGTGACAGGCGTCAGTTTAGGCTCAGGCTCTGGTTTAACGATGGGCTTGGGCTTGGCTGCTCTTTTCCTGACCGCGCGTTTAGGCTTTGACGCCTTTAAATCTTCTTTTCCCCGGTTTTTTTTGCTCTCTTTTCTGGGCATTTCCCAGCTCCCCGGAGCCTCATGACCACTAAATCAATCCCGATATTATGGATATTTTATACTCTTTTAAGTTACTGAGTGTCAACGCCGTTCAGCTCACAATAGTGAGATAAACGGCCAATTCCATATGTTTTGTGCAGGCCACTAACGCCAGCTATAATTGAATACGAATTCGCATGCTTCAGCTTGAAGATTCCATCTTCCACAACATCACCAAGCCGGCCAGGTACACCGGGGGGGAGTGGAACGCCGTAAAAAAGGACTGGGATAAAGCCCGCCTGCGCGTTGCCCTGGCCTTCCCCGATATTTATGAGGTCGGCAGTTCCAACATGGCCATCCCCATTCTTTACGAATTGCTCAACCACCTGCCGCACGTGCTGGCTGAAAGGGTATATGCCCCTTGGCCTGACATGGAAAGACAGCTCCGCCAGAATAATCTGCCGCTGTACAGCCTTGAGACGCGCCATCTGCTCGTCGAGTTCGATGTACTGGGTTTTTCACTTGGTTACGAGCTGGGATATACAACTGCCCTGAATATGCTGGACCTGGCGGGGATACCCGTCTTGAGCCGCCAGCGGGATGCCAGGTACCCGCTGGTCATAGTGGGAGGGAGCTGCGCCGCAAACCCAGAGCCTCTCTCCGATTTTATCGACCTCTTCTTTGTCGGCGAAGTCGAGGATGCCTTGCCTGGAATTGCTGAGACCCTCAGCACATATATAAAGGATCGTGCCAGCCTGCTTCGCAAGCTGGCCCTTACACCGGGAATATACGTGCCGAGCTTCTATTCGGTCAGCTACGGAGCCGACGGAACGCTCTCTTCCGTGGCTCCCCTTAATGCCGATGGCCCGGCTTCGATTCAGCGTGTGATAGCCGGCAAGCTGACGCCGGTCGTAAAGCCGGTGGTCCCATATGTCGAGGTTATACATGACCGGGCTGCAGTGGAGATACAACGGGGCTGCAGCCGGGGTTGCCGCTTTTGCCAGGCCGGCATGCTCTATCGCCCGGTAAGGGAGCTGCCCGAGGACCAGGCCGCTGAGGCGGCTGAGTGCCTGCTGCGGAATACCGGGTACAACACGGTTTCGCTTGTTTCACTGAGCTCAGGCGACTACAGCCATATAGAGAGCCTGGTGCGAAAAATCAGCTCCAACCATGCCAGTGACGGAACCTCTATATCGTTGCCCAGCCTCAGACTGGATAAATCATCGGTAGAGCTAATTGACTCATTGCCCAGGCGCCATAAGACCACTCTTACATTTGCTCCGGAGGCGGGAAGCGACCGCATGCGCAGGGCAATGAACAAATGGATTCCCGAAGATGCCATGATGGAGACCTTTGCCGCCGCCTTTGAAAAGGAGTGGATGAACCTGAAGCTGTATTTTATGATCGGGCTTCCTTCCGAGACGCGGGAAGACGTGGAGGGAATCGCGCACCTGGTGGAGGCGGTAAATAAATTGGGCAGGGGCATCAGGGGCAGGCCGCCCAGGGTCCGCGTTTCAGTATCATCTTTCGTCCCCAAACCCCACACACCCTGTCAGTGGGCGGCGCAGGACAGCCAGGCCGGGCTGAACGAAAAGCACTCACTGCTTAGCAGCCGCCTGCGAAAAAGCGGCGTGCATCTTTCCTGGCACGATGCCAGGTCCAGCCTGCTGGAAGCTGTGCTGTCAAGGGGGGACCGGCGACTGGGTCAGGTAATTTATACCGCATGGAAAAAGGGGTGCCGCCTGGACACGTGGAGCGAGTTCCTTGATTTCGATAGGTGGGAGCAGTCGTTCAACGAGTGCGGCATTGATCCATCCTTTTACGCTCACCGGCTTCGCTCAGCGGACGAGATACTGCCCTGGCAGCATATCTCTAGCGGTGTCAGCACGGGATTCCTGGCGGAAGAGCAAAAAAGGATGCTGTCAGGAGAGCTGACCTCTGACTGCCGCACACAAGAGTGCAACCTGTGCGGGCTGCAAGGTAAGCAAAGCTCCTGCAAGATAAAGGCTGCAAAGTCCAGGCGCCAGTAGAAATTTGACTTTGAGGCCGAAAATAGATACTCTTTATCCTTTGTTACCAACTGGAGAACTGCAATGAGAAAACTGGAGATCGATGTATCAAAAAGGGATATAACGGGTAAAAAGGTCAGGTTCCTGCGCAGAGGTGGCTTGATCCCGTGCAATATTTACGGACACGGAGTGGAATCACAGGCCGTGCAGGCGGACGCCCGCAAACTGGGCCAGTTGCTTTCAAAGGCAGGAGGCACCGACCTCATATCCGTCAAAGTCGGTGACAGCGCCACTCCCGCCAGGGTTCTGATACGCAATGTTCAGCGCAATCCCCTGACGGGCGAGCCTTTGCATGTAGACTTCTACCAGGTGCGCATGACAGAGAAACTTAAGGCGGAGGTGCCTCTGGTGTTTGTGGGCGAGGCGCCCGCTCTGAAACTGAAGAACGTGTCCCTGCTGCATTCGCTGACTTCTCTGCAGATCGAGGCCCTGCCGGATGACCTGCCTCACAATATCGAGGTCGACTTATCCGTGCTGGCTGAGATCGACCAGGCCCTGCACGTGAGGGATATAAAGGTCGGCAAAAAGGTGGCAGTCCTCACAGACCCGGAACAGATGATTATCAAGGTGGCGGAAGTCCGCAAGGTGGTTGAAGAGGTGCCTGCGGTCGAGGCCGTGCCCGCCGAGGGCGAAGAGGTTGTTGCCGAAGGTGAAGAGAAGGCGGAGGAGGAAGCCAAACCCAAGGCCGAGGAATAAGTCGCTATTCGTTGGAAGCCCCCTTTGTGACAAAGGGGGCTTTTTATTTTTTTGTTTTTATCGCAGCCGGCTAATAATACCCCTCGTATATCCTGGCCTTGAAGCTCCCATCTATCTCAATGATTCCGTACGACTGGCTGGCGCGCCCCGGATTGAACAGCAGTACCCCGTCTATAACCCTGTTAAACGATTGGTGGCTGTGGCCGAAAATGACGGCGTGTGCCTGCGGGAAAAGCGCTTTAACGCGCGCTTCCAGTCCCCACGGCCCGCCGCTGCCGTGTACAATTCCAATCTGTTTACCCTCTGCCTCTAATATCTCCCTGTCAGCCAGTATCGCCCGCACCTCCGGCAGGTCCATATTGCCGTAAACTGCCTTCAAAGGTGCAAGCTCTTGCAGGCCTCTGACCACGTCGGCGGTCACGATGTCGCCGGCGTGGATGATGAGGTCGACCTTCTCCAGCGCCTTCAACAGGTTTTGCGGCAGCTCGGAGAAGTACCTGATATGTGTATCGGAGATCACGCCCAGTTTCATAGCCATCCCGCCGCCTTGAAAAACGGATTTAGTATATTACCGCAGAGCCGCGTCGTAAAGGCATTAAAAGAGTGTTCCCTGCCCTTATTTTAAGGGCAGGGAACACCGGAGGTGATGCCGCAGAGGCTCTACTGGGCAAAAGCCAGCATAACCATTACGGAGCAAAACACAAAATAGCCAACCAGTATGGCTGCAAGCTGAATATTAGCGCTCATCTCGATTTCACCTCTGCCTTGACTTACTGCTTCTCTCTGCTATAAAACGCCTCCGCTGTCTGAAAAGTTTACTTGCACTGCGGGGCTAGATTTATTCTGACTGCTTGCATATACTTTACTTAAGCGGAAATCCATCAATGTTCCCCTTTGCCTGAAAGGAGATTTTCATGAACTGCTATCAACACCCCGGCCGGGACGCTATAGGCATCTGCATCGAGTGCTCCAATCCCGTTTGCGCCGAGTGCAAGGTCGAGTATGCAGGCAGAATCTACTGTAACACCTGCATTGAAAGGAAGATCGGCGGCACTGTACCTGCAACTCAGGTGGCAGGCGCCGCATTTGAAAACACCTCCGGAATGGGAAGCAAAGCGACGGCCCCGCCAGGTTTGGGGGAGTGGAACTGGGGCGGCTTGCTGTTGACCTTCATCTGGGGCATCGGCAACAATGTCTGGTGGTCGTTTCTGGTGTTCGTCCCTTACCTTGGTTTGGTGGTAATCCCCTTCCTTCTGGCCTTCAAAGGCAACGAGTGGGCCTGGCAGAGCAAACACTGGGAAAGCGTAGAGCACTTTAAGCGGGTCCAGCATACCTGGGCTGTATGGGGCTGGGCGCTGACCATAGCAGTAACCGTGCTGGTCGTTTCCGTCATGGTCACAATCGCGCTCATGCTTATCGCATTTGTCCAGCAGGAAGGGCTCAGGTTAAAGTAAGTTTGAGTTTGACCAAAAGCAACGTATTAGATAGGAGCCTGTAATATGAAGTGTGCTGTACACATGGACAGGGAAGCCGTAGGAACGTGCAGTAATTGCGGCAGATTTGTGTGCCCGGAATGCCAGGTTTCACTGGGCGGCCGGGTCTTCTGCAACAGATGCGTTGAGACGCGTCTGAAAACGGGCTCGTGGCAGGGCCAGACAGGTATAGATGAGTCCTGTGCGCCGGGCAGAGGTTCCAATTCGCCCGTGCCGGAAGAGATAAAGGGCTGGAGCTGGGGCGGCTTCCTGCTGACCTGGATCTGGGGCATCGGCAATAACGTCTGGATTGCCCTGATATCCCTGCTGTCAATCATACCCTGGGTAGGCTGGGTCATAGGCCTGACAATGCGCGTCATACTGGGCATCAAGGGCAACGAGTGGGCCTGGCAACATAAGAAATGGGAAAGCATAGAGCATTTCAAGCGGGTCCAGCGTTCCTGGACATGGTGGGGCGTGGCTGCCATAGCTACCTACATAATTCTAATTATCGCCGTGGCAGTGCTGGCCTTGTCGCTTTTCAAGATAGCTGAGGCCTTCGGCATTGTTAGGGGTTGGGACTTCAAAAACTTCTGGCAATACATGCAGTAAGTTATCCCTGCCGGCGGCTGCCGGCTTGAATTTATAAAGGCGGTGAACTCATGAATGAGCTGCTGATCTACATCCTGCTGTTCCTGGCGGGGCTGGCCGTGGGCGTGGTGGTGACCATCGTCATCACACGGATTTTCAAGCCATATTACAAGCAGGACATACTGGCGCTTACAGGCGAAATACAGAAGAACATGGCAGCTTTCACCGATACCTCAATGCAGGCCTCCGTACAGCACCTGGTCAATTTATCCGAGCAGGTGATCTCCAAACATACACAGCTGGGAGAACAGAATCTCGATACCAAAAAACAGCTCATAGACCAATCGATCAAGGAGGTGCGCGACAACCTTAAGGGCATGGAGGAGCTGGTCAGCGAGCTTGAAAAGAACAGGGAACGCACCTTCGGCCAGCTGTCACAGCAGCTGCAGGTGGCTTCAGAAAACACCATGAAGCTACAGGAGACCACCGGCAAGCTGCAGCTGGCCCTGGGCAACACCAGCGTGAGGGGGCAGTGGGGCGAGCGCATGGCTGACGATATATTGCGCAGGATAGGCTTCGTAGAGGGCATTAATTACCACAAACAGCAGACCAGCGAGGAAACAGGCAACAGGCCCGATTATACATTTGTCATGCCCAACAACCTGCTGCTTAACATGGACGTGAAATTCCCCCTGGATAACTATATGAAATGCGTCAACTCCAGCTCTGAAGCCGAGGGCGAAAGCTACAAGAACGCATTTCTAAAGGACACCCGGCAGCGCATCAAAGAAGTAACCACCCGTGAGTACATCAACCCCGAGCAAAACACGGTCGACTATGTGCTGGTGCTGATACCCAACGAGCAGGTCTATCGCTTCATCAACGAGAGCGATCCCGAGCTGCTTGACGATGCCCTGCAGAGCAAGGTTGTGCTCTGCTCCCCGGTGACCCTTTATGCCGTCCTCTCCCTGATCAACCAGGCAGCCAGGAACTTCAAGATGGAGCAGGCCATAGATAAGATCGTGCAGCAGGTGAGCTTCTTCATCATACAGTGGCATGTCTTTGTTGAGAGCATGGACAAGATGGGTAAGAAGATTCAGGAAGCGCAGAAGGAATATGACAACCTGGTGACCACACGCAGGGCCAGGCTGGACAGGCAGCTAAACAAGATAGAGCGGATCAGACAGGAGCGGGGCATTGAGGAGTTGCGTGTGGTTGAAGGCGAAAGCGCCGACGAGACCGATTAGTCAAAGGCTGCTATGAGTTCTCGAGAGCCTTCATGGACTGCTCGGCTCTCTGAATGATATCGGGGTCAACGGTCATCCCCATGGCCTGTTTGAAGTCCTCTGAAGCCCTGTCCCTGTCACCCATTTTCATATAGGCCGTGCCGCGGCTTATAAAGACACGCGGATCTTCCCGGTCAAGCTCCAGCGAGCGGTTGATATCGTCCAATGCCTTCTGGTACTGGCCTTTCATGATGTAGGCGCAGCCCCGGTTATGGAACGCTCCGGGATCACTGTCATCCAGCGCTATGGCACGCGAGAAATCCGCGATGGAGCGGTCGAACTGCTGCAGGTAGTAATATACGCTGCCGCGGTTGTAGAGTGCGGCGGGCAGGTTGGGATCAAGGTCTATGGCCCTGTCCAGGTCAGGTATGGCCAGGGCGTATTCACCGCTCTTATAATAGGCGCCTCCCCTCATTAAATATACGATGGCCTTGCTGGGATCGAATTCAATGGCCTTGGTCAGCTCTTCAATGGCCAGCTCATAGTGGCCTTCCTTCAATAAAGTTAAGCTCTTCTCCTCGTGCATTTCAGCTTTGTCCCGCGGCGTGAGCTGAACCGGCCTTGTCGGAGGTGGAGGCGGCGGTGCAGGTTCGGGCGGCGGAGGCGGCGGTGCAGGTT
>CAZSED010000011.1:0-73646 GCA_964605885.1 uncultured Dehalococcoidales bacterium | reverse complement strand
CACGTTCTTGGTAAGAACGGGGTCATCAGTTCGAATCTGATTGTGGGCTCAGAAACGAAGGAGGAATTTATATATGGCAAAGAAAGTATTCGAGCGCAAGAAGCCGCATGTGAATGTGGGCACAATAGGCCACGTTGATCATGGAAAAACGACTTTGACCGCCGCCATTACTTTAGTGCTATCGAAACAGCCCGGGATCGGCGACAACATATTCAGGCCGTTCGACAGCATCGATAACGCACCTGAAGAGAAAGCCAGGGGCGTTACCATCGCCATTGCGCATATTGAGTATGAGACATCCAAGAGGCACTATGCTCACGTAGACTGCCCGGGACATGCCGACTACATTAAGAACATGATCACCGGCGCGGCGCAAATGGACGGTGCAATACTGGTGGTGAGCGCTCCGGACGGCCCCATGCCCCAGACTAGGGAGCACATCCTGCTGGCAAGGCAGGTGGAAGTGCCGGCCATCGTGGTGGCCCTCAACAAAGTGGACGCCATGGAGGACGAGGAGCTGCTCGAGCTGGTCGAGATGGAGCTGAGGGACCTTCTCAAGAAATACAACTTCCCCGGAGACAAGATTCCTATAGTCCGCGTGAGCGCGCTCAAAGCGCTGGAATGCGGCTGCGGCAAGCCGGACTGCAAATGGTGCGGCCCCATCCTCAAGCTGATGGACCAGGTTGACAGCTATATTCCTCTGCCCGTCAGGGCTGTGGATAAGCCGTTCCTGATGCCGATTGAAGACGTCTTCGGCATCAAAGGCCGCGGCACCGTGGTCACCGGAAGGATCGAGCGCGGCGTGGTGAAAACCGGCGACGAGGTCGAGATCGTCGGCATTAAAGATACAAGGAAAACCGTGGTTACCGGCGTAGAGATGTTCCACAAGACACTTGAATCCGGCGAGGCCGGCGACGCAGTCGGCCTGCTGATCAGGGGCATCGAGCGAGACGAGGTCGAGAGGGGACAGGTGGTCGCCAAGCCGGGCAGCATTAAACCGCAGACCCACTTTGAAGGTGAAGTATACGTTCTGACCAAGGAGGAGGGCGGCAGGCATACGCCTTTCTTCAACGGCTATAAACCCCAGTTCTATATCCGCACCCTGGACATCACGGGACAGGTTGAGCTCCCGCAGGGCGTGGAAATGGTCATGCCGGGCGACAGCATCAAGATGAGCATCAAGCTGATCTACCCGGTCGCTCTGGAGCAGGGCATGCACTTCGCCATACGTGAAGGCGGCAAGACCGTAGCATCCGGCGTCATCACGAAGATTCTTGGATAACACATGGCCAAAAAGAGCGATGCGCGTGGTGTGATTTACCTGGCATGCACTGTCTGCCAGTCCAGGAATTACACCACCGAAAAGAATAAGAAAAACGATACCCAGCGCCTAGAGGTGAAGAAATACTGCCCCCGCTGCCACGCACATAATCTCCACCGGGAGACGAAGTAGGTGGCCAACAAGGAGCAGACCAAGAGCCTGCCAGGGCAGCCCAAAAAGCGCCGATTCGGCTTTTTCACCGACATCATCACCGAGCTGCGCAAGGTTGTCTGGCCCACCAGGCAGGAGACGTTGCGCCTTACACTTATCGTGCTCGGCCTGTGCCTGGCCATGGGCCTGATACTGGGCGCTCTCGACTACGGGTTTTCAGAGCTCGTAGCTAAAGTTTTAATAGGTGGGAAGTGAATGTGACCGCGGGCAGCACTGCAAAGTGGTACATCATCCACACCTATGTCGGACACGAAGAAAAAGTTAAGAACAAGTTGCTGCAGCGTATCAAGTCGATGGACGCCAGCAACAGAATTCTGGATGTGGAGATACCCAAAGAGAATGAGATAGAGATAAGATCGGGCCAACGCCGGACGGTTGAGAAGAAGATGTTTCCCGGCTATCTGCTGGTACGCATGGAGATGGACCATGAGACCTGGAAGGTCGTGCGGGAGACCCCCGGTGTTACAGGCTTTGTTGGCGACGGCAAGGAAGCCACCCCCCTGGAAGAAGGGGAAGCCAACAGGATTCTGAAGCAGAGGGAAGAGGGCGTAGCCCAGGTCAAGATCAGGTTTAAGAAAGGAGAAAGCGTCCGCGTCATGGACGGCCCGTTCACGGATTTCATCGGCACAGTCGATGAAATAAACATGGGCAAAGGCAAGGTAAAGGTCATGCTCACGCTGTTCGGGCGGGAGACTTCCGTGGAGCTGGACTTCCTGCAAGTGGAGAAGCTATAAAATGGCTAAGAAAGTTAAGGCAATAGTGAAATTACAGATCCAGGCCGGCAAGGCCACACCGGCGCCCCCGGTAGGCCCGGCGCTGGGCCAGCACGGCGTGAACATCATGGGCTTCTGCAAGGACTACAACGACCGCACCAAGTCCTTTGAGGGCTCGATTGTTCCGGTCGAGATAACCATTTTCGAGGACCGCTCGTTCACCTTCATAACCAAGACGCCGCCCGCCTCCGACCTGCTGAAGAAAGCGGTGGGTGTGGAGAAGGGCAGCGGTTCGACTCCCACGACCATTGCCGGCACCATTACCAAGGACAAGGTCAGGGAGATCGCCAAGACCAAAATGAAGGACCTCAATGCTATGGATGTCGAGGGAGCAGCCCACATCATTGAAGGCACCGCCCGCAGCATGGGCATAAAGGTGGAGTAATTACATGGTTACCAGAGGCAAGAAATTTCAAGAAGCATCCAAGCTCGTTGACAGGAACAAGCTGTACGAGCCTAAAGAGGCCGTCGCCATCGCCAAGAAGGCGGGCTTTGCCAAGTTCGATGAGACGGTCGAGCTGCACCTGAGGATGGGCGTCGACCCGCGCGCCGCAGACCAGCAGGTGAGGGGTACGGCACTTCTTCCACACGGGCTGGGCAAGCAGGTCAGGGTGGTGGTGTTTGCGCAGGGCGAAGGCGCCAAGCTGGCCTCCGAGGCCAAGGCCGACTACGTCGGGGCCGACGATATCGTCAAGAAAATTGAAGACGGCTGGATTGATTTTGATGTCAGCATTGCCACGCCGGATATGATGGGAAAGGTAGGCAAGCTGGGCAAGATACTGGGAAGGAAGGGCTTAATGCCCAATCCCAAGGCCGGAACGGTGGTGCCGTCGACGGACCTACCGCGTGCCATCACCGAAGTGCGCAAGGGCCGCGTGGAGTTCCGCCTGGACAGGACGGCCATCATACACGTGCCCATCGGCAAGAAGAGCTTTGACGAGGACAAACTTTACGAGAACCTGATGTCCGTCATCGAGGCCATCGCACGTGCCAGACCCGGCGGGGCTAAAGGACAGTATGTAAAGACAGCATCTCTATCCACGAGCATGGGACCGGGCATCAAGCTCGATATCAAGTCGATGATGGACCTGGCTGTAGGCGCATAACAAACAACTGAATAAGCGAAGCCGTTGACAGCGGGCGCCGCAAGGCTTAATACTGACCCGCCGAGGATCTTCACAGGCCGGCATCAGGCCGGCTGATAAATATATCCTCGTGTAGCGGCACGGGGATAATTTTTTTACGGAGCGTTGAAATGATACGTGAGAAAAAAGAAGAGATCATCAAACAGCTGGCCGAAAACCTGAGCAAGGCTGCCGTGGCCATTGCCACGGACTACCGCGGCCTGACCGCCAAGGAAATGGTGGTATTGCGCAGGCAATTGCACCAGCAGGGCGTGGAGTACAAGGTCATCAAGAACACGCTGGCGCACTTCGCCGCCGAAAAAGCCGGGGTAAAGGGGCTCGAGGAGTTCCTGACCGGCCCTATGGCCCTGGCCCTGAGCTACGATGACCCGGTCAAGCCGGCCAAGATACTGCTCGACCATATCAAGAGTGCTGCCTCGGTGCTGAAGATCAAGGGCGGTATCATGGGCGACAGGGTGCTCACCGCGGCCGATGTGGCCAGCCTGGCTGCAACGCCTTCACGGGAGGTACTGATAGCCCAGTTAATGGGGCGGCTGCAGGCCCCCATCTATTCGCTGCACTTCGTGCTCAGCTCGCCGTTGCGCGGCCTGGCGACCGTTTTACAGGCACGTGCCAGACAACTGGAAGGATAAGGCAATCACAAGGTAATAAACCTTTTAATATCAAATATAGAAAGAATATCGGAGGATATAAATGACAAAAGAAGAGATTGTGGCGTTAATCAAAGGCATGACCGTCATGGAGCTTAACGACCTGGTCAAGGCGCTTGAGACCGAGTTTGGCGTGAGCGCTGCCGTCCCCATGGCCATGGCTGCCGGGCCGGCTGCCGGCGGAGCCGCTGGCGGTGGAGCCGCTGCCTCTGAGGAGCAGAGCGAGTTTACTGTCGTCCTCAAAGAGGTCGGCGAGAACAAGATCGCGGTTATCAAGGCAGTCAGGGAAGTTACCACGCTGGGCCTGAAAGAGGCCAAGGACCTGGTTGAGGGAGCACCCAAGCCAATTAAAGAGGGCGTTAACAAGGAAGAGGCCGGCACCATCAAGAAGAAGCTCGAGGAAGCCGGCGCCAAAGTCGACGTAAAATAAACGCCTGGCAGGCATTGCTCAAGTTCACCGGCTCCTTCCAATCAAGGGAAGGATGCCGGTGAACTTTTGTTTTATTTTTAAGTGTGATATCTTCCATAGGCAGGTAATTTTCAGGAGGCGGAAATGGCTGATTACAGCGAGCGCAAAATCACGGCAAGGATAATTTCACAGAAGGGAACGTGCGCAGCTGGCTATAAGGAAGGGCAGGAGTTCATTATCTCCGACATGTGCCCCAAGGGCATGTGCGCCTGGGCCTTCAGCACAATATTTCCTTTTGCGCAGGTCCTGATCTCCGGCGGCAGCTTCCCCTGGGAGAGCGACCCGGACAAGGCCACGGTGGCCTGTCCCGACCCGGCCAACCCGGTTGTTTTCGAACTCATCCGCAAAAAGTGACCATTGTCGCTTGTTAATTAAATTATTGCTCTCTATAATTTAATTAAGTAAATAGTTTAAAGGGGGTGGGATATGGACAGTGTTAGTGGTGTGATGGAAAATGTAAGTTGTCCGCCCGTCCCAATAGCTGGATGGAAGGAGGGATAAAGGGATGTATGTAGCGTTAGCTGACAAACTGTTGAATTTCGCCGAGCAGCATGCCAAAGAGATAGCCAGGGAATGGCATAAGGCCCTTATTTCCAACCCCAGGACGCAGTCATACCGCAAAGTGCGTGAGTTCAAGCTGGTCAACGAGGGCGAGAATTTCTATAAGAACCTTAAGAAGCTGTATTTTGAGCAGAATATGTATGATGTGGTGTCCGCCTACTTTACCAGGTTCGCCCAGGACCAGTTCTACGAGAATATCCCGCTGGAAGAGGCCATTTACGCCATCATCATGCTGAGACGTCACCTCTGGCTGTATGCACAGTTCCAGAACCTGTTTACCACCTCGCTGGACCAGCACCAGGCCGCCGACGGCATAAACCGCACAGTGCTGATAACGGACTATGCCATGGTGGCGGTGATCAGGAAATACAGGGAACTGTCAAAGTAAAGGGTCAGAGACCCAACTGTTAAATAAGCAATAAAACAGGCCGGCACGTGCCGGCCTGTTTTGCTAGATGTTGATATTGCGCTGACGGTACTGGAGCGCCTCAGCCAGATGGTTGCTCCTTATGCCCTCGGAGCCCTCCAGGTCGGCCACTGTGCGGGCCAGCTTGAGCGTACGGTGAAAAGCACGCGCCGTGAAGTGGAACTGCTTCATGGCCGCCTTCAAGAGCCCCTGCGCCGCCGAATCAATCCCGCAAAACTCCTTGACCTGGGCCGCCGACATCTCTGCATTGCAGTTCAGGCTGATCGTTTCGAACCTCTTGAGCTGCACCTGACGGGCCAGCTGCACCCTGGCCCTGACTGTTGGCGACGCTTCGGACGGGCTGTTTTCCACCAGCTTTTCATAGTCGATGCGGGGGATGTCCAAAAAAATGTCTATACGGTCCATCAGGGGCCCGCTGATCTTTTTCTGGTAGTGGGTAATGGTCGAGGAGGTGCACTTGCACTCGCGCACAGGGTCGCCGTAATAGCCGCAGGGGCAGGGATTCATGGCCGCCACCAGTATGAAGTTGGCCGGGAAGGTCAGGCTGCCCTCGGCGCGGCTGATGGTTACTACCTTGTCTTCCATTGGCTGTCGCAGCGACTCCAGCGCCATGTGGTTGAACTCAGGGAACTCGTCCAGGAAAAGCACGCCGCGGTGGCTCAGCGTAATCTCGCCAGGGTGTGGAATCCTGCCGCCGCCAACCAGCCCGGCGTGTGATGTGGAGTAGTGCGGCGAGCGGAAAGGGCGCTGCCTTATCAGCGGCATATCCTTGGAGACCAGTCCGCTGATGCTGTAAATTTTCGTGACTTCGATGGCCTCGGCCAGCGTCATAGAGGGCAGGATGGTGGCCAGCGCCCTGGCCAGCATTGTCTTGCCGCTGCCCGGCGGCCCGACCATCAGCACGTTGTGACCGCCGGCTGCAGCCACCTCCAGGGCCCTCTTGGCGTGCTCCTGGCCCTTTATATGCGTGATATCTATCTGGTGGTCGTCTCTGCCGTCGTCCTGCCAGGACTGCGACCCTGCGTACGGCGCTATGTCGGCCTCGCCCAGGAAAAAGCTGATGAGCTGGCTTAAAGAGACGACGGGCAGTATCTGCACGTCCGAGATAAGCGAGGCCTCGGGCGCGTCATCGGCCGGCACGAAGACCTTGCTGATGCCCATCTCCCTGGCCATGGCTACCATGGGCAGTATGCCGTGTATATGCCGGACGCTGCCGTCCAGCGAGAGCTCGCCCAGGAAGAGGGCTTCGAGTGTGTTAAGGTTTATCTGGCCGGAGCTGGCCAGTATGCCGATGGCTATGGGCAGGTCGTAGGTCGGGCCTATTTTCTTCAGGTCGGCGGGCGCCAGGTTGACCGTTATGCGCTTCATGGGGAAGGTTCCGCCGGAGTTGCGTATGGCGGCCCTGACGCGGTCCCTGGCCTCCTTGACCGCGGCATCAGGCAGGCCCACTATGAGCGTATTGGGAAGGCCGGGAGAGATATCCACCTCGACTTCCACGGTCCGGGCGTCCAGCCCCACCATCGCCGCCGTGTTCACTTTCGCCAACATAACAAACCCACCAGCCGGTTAGTGATTATACCAGATTGGATGGGGGATGAGTCAGTATGTTGTCAGTCCAGCACGCGGTCGAGCGCCCTGGCCAGTCCGGGGACGGTCTTATACTTTTTAAGCTCCTCGGGCTTGATCCACTTGAACTCGGTGTGCTCCCAGTCCGTCTTCAGCCGGTCAATCTCGGTTACGTGGAAGAGGAAGGGATGGACGACCCATTTCCTGTTGAGGGACTTATCGATCACCTCCACCGGCTCGCCCTGCCTTATGAGCTTGACGGTGCTCTTGAACAGGCCGGTCTCCTCTCTTATCTCTGTGTACGCCTGGTCCAGAGGGGTGGTCTCAACATATCCGCTTACCCCGGCCCAGGCCCTGCGGTAGGTGCCGACCTTGCCGCTGCGCCTCAAGATGAGGATGTGATGGCGATGCTCCAGGAAGCAGGTGACGACATGCTTTTCCTCCAGCGGGATGGCGCAGGCTGCATCATATTTTTTTTGAAGGTATTCCTTAAGTATCTCCAGGGCGCTATCTGTGGCCTTGCGCTTAATCGTCTCGCGGTTGCCCGAAAAAATGAACTTATGGCTGTACGTGCTGTTTCCGGCTGCCAGGCCTATATAGAAAAGCCCCGGCGGCTTCACGGGAGTGGCGCCGCTGGGGCCGGCAATGCCCGTGGTGGACAGGCAGACATCTACCTTTAAAAGCTTCAGCCCGCCCCGGGCCATTTCCAGCGCGGCCTCACGGCTTACCGCCCCGTGCAAATCGAGTGTCTCCTCTTTGACGCCTACCACTGCCGATTTAACGTCGTTGCTGTATGCTACGATCGTCCCCTTGTAGTACACGGAGCTACCCGGAACGTTGGTGATCTTGTCCGCAATCCTGCCGCCGGTAGCGGATTCTACAGTACCAATGGTCAGGGAGGTGCCCGTCTTGCCCTGGTAATCCATGACCAGGTGTGAGATTTTGTGTTCCAGCCTTTTCATTAAAAACTACCACCCAGTAAAAGTACGCACAAATTGTAGCAAAAAATATATTTTCGGGTATAAAGCGCAGGACTGATATAATTGTTGGGATGGACACGCCAAGGGATAAAATCATCTTCCTGGGGACAGGCGGCGCCAGGTTTACCGTGGCCAAGCAGCTGCTGGGCTCGGGCGGCGCCTGGATGGACCTGGGAGGCACGCAGATACTGATGGACCCGGGCCCCGGCTCGCTGGTCTATGCTATCAAGTACCACTGCGAGCCATCCAAGCTGGATGCCATAGTACTTTCACACAAGCACCTCGACCATTCGGTTGACATAAATGTGATGATTGAAGCAATGACGGAAGGAGGCTGGAAAAAGCGCGGCAGCGTCTATGCCCCCTCGGACGCCTTCAGCGACGGTGCGGTCATCCTGCCTTACGTGCAGAAATACCCGGAGAAGATATGCCTGCTGGGGGAAGGGAAGGAGTATTCGCTGAACGGGGTGACTTTTACTACGCCGGTCAGGCACATTCACCAGGTGGAGACCTACGGCTTTGTCTTCAAGACGCCGCGGCACACCTTCTCCTGGATAACTGATACCAGGTTCTTCGATGAGCTTTCCGGCTTCTATAAAGCCGACCTGGTGATCATCAACGTGCTGAGCTCGGAGCAACGCTTCCCGGTCGACCACCTGGCGCTGCCCGACGCCGAGAGGATTATCAGCGAGATAAAGCCCAGGACGGCAATACTGACCCATTTCGGCATGACCATGTGGCGTATGAAGCCCTGGGAGATCGAGCGCAGGGTGAGCGAAGATACCGGCGTGAAGGTCATTGCCGCCAGGGACGGCATGGTCTTGGACCTGGACGAAGCCTGATTTTATACCAGCGATTCCAGGATCTTTCTGGCCAGCGCCTGGGTTATGCCGTTGACGGAGGCCAGCTCGCTTACCGATGCTTTCCTTATTTCGCGGACCGACCCGAACCTCTTTATCAATGCCCTTTTGCGGGCCGGGCCTATGCCGCCAATAGAATCCAGCGCTGATTCCCTGCTCTTCTTGGAGCGCAGCTTCCTATGATAGGTGACGGCAAAGCGATGCGCCTCGTCTCTGACCCTCTGCAGCAGCTGGAGCTCCTGTGATGACCTGTCCAGCAGCACAGGTTGCGGCCGCCCAGGCAGGAAGACCTCCTCGTTTTCCTTGGCCAGGCTGATGGCCGGGACCCTGTCTGCACCCGCTTCCTGCATGGCAAACAGGGCGGCATTGAGGTGGCCTTTGCCGCCGTCGATGAGCACGAGGTCCGGCAGGATGGCCCACTTTTCATCCGATACGGCCGCCTTAAAGCGGCGCTGCAGCACCTCGCGCATCATGGCGTAATCATCGGCCCCCTTGACCATCCTGATCTTGAAACGGCGGTAATGAGACGGCCTGGGCAAGCCGTTCTCGAAGACGACCATGCTGCCCACGGCCGTGGTGCCCTGGATATTGGAGATATCGTAGGCCTCGATGCGGCGCGGCAGCTGCGGCAGCTTGAGCAGGTCCTTGAGATTGCTCAGCACGCTGAGGTATTCCGGCTTGTACGCCTGACGGGTCTTGTAGGCCTGGAGCTCCTGGGCGGCGTTTTCTCCCGCCATGGCCACCAGGCGTGATCCTGTGCCCCTGGTGGGCAGGCGCAGCTCCACCCTGGCGCCTTTCCTATCGCTCAGCCACCTGCCGATGAGCGCTGCCTCGATAATGGGCGACTGGAGCAATATGAGCCGCGGTATATGCTGCTCGGGTGAAGAGTAGTACAGCTTGATGAAGCTTTCGATAAGCTGGGCGTCGGACTTTTCGCCAGCCCTCTCGATGATAAAATGTTCGTCACACAGCAGCCTGCCGTCCTTGATAGAAAAGATCCTTACGCAGGCCAGGCTGCCGTCCCGCGCCAGCCCGATGACGTCCATCTCCCCGCGGGTATTGAACGGTATTCTGTTGCTCTCGATCACCCTGTGGATGGCCTGTATCTGGTCACGTATTTGTGCGGCTTTCTCGTACTGCATGTTCTCGGAGGCCTTTTTCATGTCATTCTTGAGCTGGGCCAGGACGAGCTTCTCCTTGCCCTCCAGGAAGGCCACCGCCCGCCTGACCATCTCCGAGTACTCTTCTTTGCTGATTAATCCCGTGCACGGGCTGAGGCACCTGCCGATGTGGTACTTCAGGCAGGGCCTGGGCTCTTTGCCGGTTATCACCTTGTTACATGACCTCAGAGGGAAGATCCTCTTGACCAGCTCATAGGTCTGCCGGGCGGACCAGGCGCTGGGGACGCGGCCGATATACTTGGCGCCGTCGCTGTAGCGGCGCCTGGTAAGGCTGATGGTCGGCCATTCGTTTTTGACATCGACCTTAATATATGGAAAACTCTTATCATCTTTAAGCAGGACGTTGAAGCGGGGCATGTATTTCTTTATCTGCTGGCACTCGAGCACCAGAGCTGCAATCTCGGACTCGGTCACAACGAACTCAATTTTATCCACACGCGCGCTGAGCTGCTCGGTCTTCTCCGGGAGGTTGGCGCCCTGTTTGAAATAACTTTTTACCCTGTTGCGAAGGTTTGACGCCTTTCCAACATATATTACTTCGCCGTCCTTATCTTTGAAGAGGTAAATGCCGGGCCTGGACGGCAGGGTTTTTAAATAGGATTCTAAGTTTGGCTTGATCATGTGCCATTGAATTTTAACATCGGCAGGTCGGAGCGACAAAGTTGCGGCACGATTGAGCTGGCTGTCCTACTAGCGGACGTAGATTTATGTTAAAATAATGGTCGCCGGAAAAATGGAAGAAGATATCAGACTGTTCCTCAACTACTTGGCTAAAGAGAAGAAGTGCTCCAAGAACACGCTGGACGCTTATAATAACGATCTCAGTCAGCTGGCCGATTTCATCGCCACGACCGGGTCGGGCGGATACGACGTCAACCAGCTGACCGACAAGCATCTTTCCATGTACATGGCTTTCCTCAAGAACAAGAGCTATACGCTTTCAACAATTGCCAGGAAGATTGCCGCGGCGCGGACATTCCTGAAGTTCATGGCGGATAGGGGCAAGGTTAATTCCGACATGGCGCCCAGGCTCTCCGCCCCCAAGGTAGTGAAGGCGGCGCCCAAGGCGCTGACCGTGCAGGAGGTGCAGCGACTGATGGCGGAGGCGGCAAGGCTGCCTTCCATCGACGCCAAGAGGGACCGCGCCATGCTGGAGCTGCTCTATGCATCAGGCATGCTGGCCAGCGAGTTGATGTCCCTCAACGTAGAAAACATCGACCTGGAGAGGAGCAGGATAAACATTGCCAGTTCAAGGGGCAGGTCCAGGGTCATACCGCTGGACAGCAGGATGAGGTCAATCATCAAGGAATATATAGACGCGGTACGTATCAAGATTTTAACGGACGACAAGGAAAGGGCCCTGTTCCTCAACCAGAGGGGCGAGAGGCTGACGCGCCAGGGTTTCTGGCAGATAATACAGAGCTACGCGGACAGCGCAGGAATCACCTCCAAGGTGACGCCGCGCTCTATCCGCCACAGTTTCGCCGTTCACAGGCTCAGCAGCGGCGCCGATATCCACGCCGTGCAGGAAGTGCTGGGCCATGCACATATTTCCACTACCAAGGCCTACAAGCAGGTTTAACGAAGGATATATATTAGTACCCCAGGAGTAGAAACAACATGTCAAAGAAATCACGCAGAGCCCGGGCGAAATCAAGGGGAATTCAGGTTGCCCCGGCAGTTGCCGGCAGGCCGGTTCAAGCCCCGCTGAAACAGGCAGGGCAAAATATGGCAAAGCAGCAGCCGGCCGCCGTCGCCACACCCATCACTGCACACCAGTACGACTATGTGAAGACTGACCTGATACACATAGCCATCATAGCAGGAGCACTGCTGATCATCTTAATTGTCCTGAGCTTTATGCCCTCAATGAAAAGTTAAGGTTGGCTCCGGTGGATTTTGACAGGCCACGCAAAATCCTGGTCGAATCCCTGAGCTTCCAAATAAAAGATAGACGCGTACTTGAAGCGTTTTCCAAAGTGCCCAGAGAGCTTTTCGTGCCGCCCGAAATGCAGGCGGCAGCCTATGAAGACAGGCCGCTGAGCATCGGCATGGGGCAGACCATTTCCCAGCCATATATAGTCGCCCTTATGACGCAGTCCCTGGAGCTTAAAGGAAAGGAAAAGGTGCTCGAGGTCGGCACGGGAAGCGGGTACCAGGCCGCAATCCTGGCCAAGCTGGCGCAGTCTGTATACACCGTTGAGAGAATTCCTGAGCTGGCCGAGAGCGCTAAAAATGTGCTGGCAGGGCTGGGATACACCAATATCCACATCAAGATTGCGGGGGAGGAGCTAGGCTGGAGGGAGTTCGCTCCCTATGACGCCATAGTTGTTACCGCCGCTGCGCCCACGATACCAAATCCCCTGCTGGAGCAGCTTGCCACGGGCGGGATAATGGTCATTCCCGTGGGCTCCAGGTGGGAGCAGGACCTGCTTAAGGTAACCAAGAGGGATTTCGGCAACAGGGTGGAAAACCTGGGCGGCTGCAGGTTCGTGCCGCTCATCAGCAAAGACGCCTGGCAGGAATGACTGTCTCCCTGCCTTTACCAATCATTTAAAGTAAAGGGCGCCCACCGGGCATACCTCAACGCAGGCACGACAGGAGTTGCAGCCTGATTCCACCAGCGGGACGTTGGCGAAGGTGGAGACCACAGTTTTGATGCCCCGGTAGGCGAAATCCAGTATTCCCTTGCCTTTCTGCTGGCAGACCCAGACGCACCTGCCGCACAGCACACACTTGTTCCTGTCGAAATTGAAAAGGGGATGGCTGGCGTCAAGCGGGAAGTCCATGTCGATCCTGGGAAAGCGCCTGTCTCTCAGCTTGAAATGTTCCCGGTAGGCTATCTTCTGGAGCTCGCAACTGCCGTTTTTTACGCAGCGGCCGCAGTCCACCCGGTGATTGCTCAGAAGGAGGTCGAAGGCAGTCTTGCGCAGCCGGGCGATGGCAGGGCTGTTCAGGCTGACGGAAAGGCCGTCGCTGACCTTTTCGGTGCAGGCGGTGACCGGCCCGGGCCGCCCTGCAATTTCGACGTAGCACAGGCGGCAGGATGCGAAGGGGCGTTTGATGCCCTTGAGGCTGCACAGGTTGGGTATGAAGAAGCCGTTGTCCAGGGCGGTCCACAGCAGGCTGGCGCCCTTGCTGGCCCTAACCTCCCGGCCTTCGATGACGATAGTGGCTGACATGTTGAAACGATATCAGAAAAGAAAGGCGGGTTACAAATTTGTAACCCGCCTTGAACTGTGCCTGTACTCTACCTAGCTGTAGATTTCCTTGACTATCTCACCCTCAGGCGAGCGGAGCTGTATCAGCAGGGGCATCTGGCCCAGCGCGTGCGTGGAGCATGAAAGGCAGGGATCATAGCAGCGTATGGCGACTTCGACCCTGTTGAGGATGCCCTCGGTGACGTTGCCCTTCTTGATGTAGTCCCGGGCAACTTCGTACACAGAGCGGTTCATGGCCGCATTATTATTGCCTGTGGCTACGATAAGATTGACCCCGGTGATTTTACCTGTCTCGTCTACCCAGTAGTCATGGAAGAGGGTTCCCCTTGGCGCCTCTACAACGCCGACTCCATGCTCATTGTATTTGGTCGAATTAACCTGCAGATCTGTGGATGTAACGTCCTTATCCTCCAGTATCTCACGTGCTCTTTCGATGCAGTAGATGAGCTCGATCAGACGTGCATAATGGAAATACATGGAGCCCTCGACAAAACCGAATTTGCTCAGTTTCTTGAAGTTTTTAAGCTCAGCATTGGCCAGCGGTGTAGTGATGCCGTTGCAGACATTGAGGCGGCCCAACGGTCCGGCGCGGTAGATGCCGCCCGGGTAGCCGAGGCTCTTATAGAAGGGGAATTTCATATATGACCAGTCTTCTACGTGTTCGGCTATGATATCAAGGTATTTCGCCGGGTTGAACTGCTCTTCCAGTACAACACCCTTGGAATCAATCAGCCTGAGGTTGCCATCATACAGGGCGAGGTTGTTGTTTTCGTCGACCATGCCCATATAGGCGGAGGGGAATGTGGCAAAGGTGTCGACCATAGCCTGGTTTTTGCCCACGTAGTCTTTAAAAATTTTTACGGCCAGCTGGGCATCTCCAATGGCCCAATCAATCTGTTTGAGGAAAGCATCCCTGTCTTCAACCTTAAGGGCAGTTGTCATCCCGCCGGGACAAGCTGCGTTCATGTGGATCTTTTTGCCGCCCAGCTTTTTAATTATAGTCTGGCCAAAGCTACGCAGCTTGACCGCCTCGGTTGCCAGTCCAGGATCCGCTCCTATAAGCCCGATAACATTCCTGGTAGCGGGATTGGAATCAAAGCCCAGTAAAAAATCCGGGCTGGCCAGGTGGAAAAAGTGCAGCGCATGGGACTGTATATACTGGGCCTGGTGCAGTAATTCCCTTAACAGCTTACCTGGGCGCGTCAGCTCTACGCCGAGTATAGCATCGCAGGCCTTGGCCGATGCCAGTTGGTGACTGACCGGGCAGATGCCGCAGATGCGTGTCGTAATGTTTGGCATCTCCCAGAAGACCTGCCCCTGGCAGAATCTTTCAAAGCCGCGGAACTGGGTATTGTGAAACCTGGCCGAAGCGACATCGCCGGCCTCATCCAGCTGGATGGTGACCTTGCCGTGTCCTTCCACCCTGGTAACGGGGTTGATTTCAATTATCTTGCCTGTCATTTTTCACCTCTTAATCAAAGCGCATAATGTTGCTGGGCAGGATGGGTATTCTGCCTGCCAGCAGCTCCGTCAAGGCGTACTTGATAGCCTCAGGCTCCGGAGGACAACCGGGCACATAGCAATCAACTTTAACTATCTGGTTGGCCGGATAAACCTTATCCAGCAGGGCCGGCACGCCGGGAGATTGAGGTATCTTGCCCTTGTAGGTGCTGGCGGTGTCGATGTAACCGTATTTGAGCACCTCGTCCTTGTCCAGGGAGCTGCGCATAGCGCAGACGCCGCCGAAGCAGGCGCAGTCGCCCCAGGCCATCAATATCTTGCAGTTATGGCGCAGCTCTTCGATGATCTCTTTCTCTTCCTCGTTGCCGACAGAGCCTTCGACAATGCCCACATCTACGGGAGTGAATTTCTTGATATCTGTTATCGGGCTCCTGTGAAACTCGACCAGCTTGGACACGTCGATAATAAACTCATCGATGTCCAGGAAGGACATGTGACATCCTGAGCACGCTTCCAACCACACGGTAGCAACTTTTACTTTAGCCATCTGATCACTCCTTGGGGCATTTATTTCTTCAGATGCCCGGCAACCTCTTTCAGGGTTGCCGCGTCATCTTTTATCTCCGCCATGGACTTGACCATGGGTCTGGTGGACTTGCTTATGCCGTCCAGTGTGGTATAGCTGCCTTTTGCCTCAGTCCACAGCAAAGAGGGCAGCACCACGTTGGCTTTGGCCGTAACCGGCGACTGGTAGCTGGCCTGCACAACCAGGAAGTCCAGCCCTTTCAGGCTGTCAGCCAGCGCCTGCGAGTCGGCCATGTCGTCAGCCAGCAGCAGGTACAGCCCCTTGGCCTTTCCTTTGGCTACCTCGGCCATGACCGAGCTTTTAACATTGCTGATTCCCATCTCCCAGGCGCCCCGGCTGTTGCCGTTCCTCTTCAATGAGATGACCCTGGGTTTGCTGCTGACCAGTCCGGCCAGGTTCAGTATGGTGGTCACCAGGTCAGGGTTCTTATACTGCAGAATGCCGTTGCCGTAAATGATGACGACGTTCTTGGCCTCGGCCAGAGCCTCGGCCGACTTATAAATATCATGGACGTCGATTCCCAGGTCCTTGGCGGCCTTCTTGGCTTCGACCTCCTTGAACTCGGCTCCAAACTTGTTCTTATCGCCGGCGGTCTTGGCTAGGCCGTGATCCAGGATGGCATTGCCCAGGGCCTTGATGGTCAGTCCTTCCTTGCCCTCGGCCGGCTTCAGCCAGGCGGTGGCGCGGAAGGTGAAGGGATTGCGCAACGGGTCAAGAACGACCAGTTGTGCCTTGTTCTTGGTAGCGGCGCGCATAATATATGAGCCGATCACCGGGTGTGTCTTGATGGGATGTGCCCCGATGACCAGAATGCAGTCCGCGATCAGGATATCCTCGAGCTTGGCCTCCATTTTCAGGTTGCCGTCGCCGCCAGCCTGGGCGGTCGCTGCAGAAATGGTCCTGAAATCATCCCCGTCCAGGGTATCGACCATTTTGCTGTTCAGTGTCCTGGTCATTAAGTCCGCGAAAGCCTTGAGGGCCTCCGTGCTGGCTTTGCTGGAAGCCAGGCCGGCCATGCTTGAAAGGCCGCCGAGCTTCTTGGCGATGGCCTCGAAAGCTTCATCATAAGTGCAATCAACCAGCTGGCCCTTGGTGTTTTTCTTCATGGGGGTCGTGATCCTCTCCGCAGCTTTATACAACGGTCCGAAACGTCCCATATCGCACAGCAGGCCGCGCGGCCTGGTCATGTCCGGGCTGTCTATCCTGACGACCTTATTGTCCTTGACCAGCCCCTTGATGTCGCAGCCAATGCCGCAGATGGCGCAGGTCGATTCAACGGCCTGGCATTCATCCGGCCTTCCCTTGTAGGCGCTTCCCTTGGAGAAGATTGCTCCTGTGGGGCATGCCTGAAAGCAGCCGCCGCAGGAGATGCAAGAGGACTCGCCCAGGGGCTGGTTGATATCGGCGCAGACCATGGTCTTCCAGCCGCGCTTGCCAAAGTCCAGTGCGTGGGCGCCTGTGATCTCGTCACAGGTCCTGATGCACCTGCCGCACAGTATGCATCTGTTGTGGTCCATTACCACGTAGGGATGGGAAGAATCGACTATAACGTTGGGCCAGGAGTACTGGTAGCGCGTGCTGTCCATCTGGTAGCGGTAGGCCATGCTCTGCAGCTCGCAATCGCCGCTGGCGACGCAGTAAGCGCACAGGTGGTTCCTCTCCGTGAAGAGCAACTCCAGTATCAGTCGGCGGTACTTTTCCAGTTTTTCGCTGCTGGTATTTATCACCAGGCCGTCGCGTGCCGGATAGGTACAGGCGGGCCTGGGGCCCCTTTCCTTCTCGATCTCGACCAGGCAGAGCCTGCAGGCGGCAACGTCGGTCAGGCCTTTATGGTGGCATAGAGTGGGTATGTCTATGCCGTTGGCCGTGCAGATATCCAGGATGGTATCGCCCTGGTTGCCTTTGACCTGTTTTCCATTAATGGTTAATGTTATTTCACTCATTTTGCCTTATCTCCTATCCGATATCGCATCGCAGGCATCGGGTGCATTCTTCCTTGGCTTCCTTGGCGGTGAAGTTGACCACGGCTTCCTTGAACGTAGACTTCCTCTCGGCCAGCGGTATTTCCTTCATTGCAACCCTTGGGTGCGGGCTGGTCTCTTCGTCAGTGGGGGCGATATGGTTGTATTCGATGGTCTCGGGATCCTTGCGGTCGACCCTGGGACCGAGCTCTTTACCGCTCAGGAAGCGTTTGATGGATGAGGCAGCCCTCTGGCCGGATGCGATGGCCTCAATAACTGTCCAGGGGCCGGTAAAGGCGTCACCGCCGACGAAGACCCCCTTCTGCTCTGTGGCCAGCGTCCGTTTATCGGCAACCAGCGTTCCGCCCTTGCCGGTCTTGGCGCCGCCCAGGTTCATTGAGGCGGTGTCCGGCCTCTGGCCGATGGCCTCGATCAGCATGTCCACTTCAAGGGTAAACTCTGAGCCCTGTATGGGCTTGGGTGAACGCCTGCCGCTCCTGTCGAACTCTCCGAGCGCCATGCGTGCGCATTCAATAGCAGACACCTTGCCGTCCTTGCCGATCACCTTGACCGGCGCGGCCAGGACGTGGAGCTTCACGCCCTCTTCCTCGGCTGCTGCAATCTCTTCCTCTTCAGCAGGCATATCCACTTTTTCGCGGCGGTATACTATGTGCACTTCCTTGGCGCCCTTGCGAACCGCCACCCTGGCGGCGTCGATAGCCGAGTTGCCGCCGCCGATGACGGCAACCTTGCTTCGGATGGAGATTTCTTTGCCAAGGTTTATATTCCGCAGGAAGTCTATGGCGTCATAGACGCCTGACAGCTCCTCGCCGGGTATGCCCATCTTGTCGCCCTTGTGGGCGCCGATGGCCACGAACACGGCCTTGTAGCCGTCCTTGAAGAGTGAATCTATGTCCTTGACCGGGCTGTTGAGCTTGATCTCGATGCCCAGCTTCTTAATATTATCGATTTCCTTATTCAGTACGTCCTTGGGGAGCCTGTACTCAGGTATGCCCACGGCCAGCATGCCGCCCGCCACAGGCAGGGCCTCGAAGATGGTTACCTTGTAGCCCTCGACTGCCAGGTCCCAGGCTGCGGAGAGCCCCGCCGGCCCTGCGCCGATTATGGCCACTTTCTCAGCCTTCGAGCCCTTGATCTCAGGCACGTAGGAGAGGTTGTGCTCCCAGGCAAAGTCCGATACATACCTCTTTATATGCCTGATGGCGATGGGTTCGTCCACCTGGCCCCTGCGGCATTTCTTCTCGCAGGGATGAGGGCAGACGCGGCCTACCGTCATGGGAAGCGGCAGCCTCTGGCTGATGAGCTTGTAGGCGTCAGCCGGCCTGCCTTCCTTGGTCAGCGCCATATAGCCGGGCACATCCAGGCCTACCGGGCAGGTATGCTGACAGGGTGCGCGGAACAGAGCCTGGCAGAGCGAGGCCGGGCAGTGCTTGTCGATGATGTGGCTTTCATACTCTTCCCTGAAGTGCCTCAGCGTAGACACAGCCGGGTTGGGGGCCGTCTGGCCCAGGCCGCAGATGGAGCAACTCTGGATCATCTCCGAAAGTTCCTGCAGGATATCCAGGTCCTCCATGGTGCCCTGGCCGCTGGTGATCTTGTTCAGTATTGAGAGCAGCTTAGGTATGCCGGCACGGCAGGGGACACATTTGCCGCAGGACTCGTCCCTGGTGAAGCCCAGGAACATCTTGGCGATGTCCACCATGCAGTTGTCCTCGTCCATGACGACCAGGCCGCCCGAGCCCATAATGGCGCCCAGCGCCGTGACGGACTCGTAGTCGACCGGCACGTTGACGTGTTCTATGGGTATGACGCCGCCCGAGGGGCCGCCCATCTGGGTGGCCTTGTACCTCTTGCCCTTGGGCACGCCGCCGCCGATATCGAATACTATCTTGCCCAGGCTGGTGCCCAGCGGCACCTCGACCAGGCCGACGTTATTGACCTTGCCTACCAGGCTGAAGGACTTGGTGCCCTTGCTCTTATCGCTGCCCACAGAGGCGAACCAGTCTGCGCCCTCACGAATGATCCTGGGAACTATGGACCAGGTTTCCACGTTGTTGATGGCCGTGGGCTTGCCAAAAAGGCCCTTATCCGAGGGGAAGGGGGGCCTCTGCCGCGGCATGCCGCGCTTGCCCTCGATAGAGATGAGCAGAGCCGTCTCCTCGCCGCAGACGAAAGCTCCCGCGCCGGGGAAAATGTCCAGGTTGAATTGAAAATCGGTGCCCAGTATGTTTTTGCCGAGCAGCCCGTACTCACGGGCTTGAGCGATGGCCGCGCTGAGTGTTTCGATGGCCAGCGGGTACTCGGCACGTATATAGGCGAAGCCCTGGCTGACGTTGCCCACGGCGTAAGCGCCCAGAGCCATACCTTCTATTATTGAATGGGGGTTGCCTTCCAGCACCGCACGGTTCATATATGCGCCGGGGTCTCCCTCGTCGCCGTTGCAGACCAGGTATTTGACCGTGCCGGGCGAGCTTTTGAGGAAGCCCCACTTGGTGGCCGTGGGGAAGCCTGCACCGCCCCTGCCGCGAAGGCCGGACTTCTTGACCTCTTCCAGGACGTCCTCCGGCTTCATCTTATACAGGGCCCTGGCCAGCGCTTCATAGCCGCCGCGGGCTATGTACTCTTCGATGTTCCAGGGGTCGATGATGCCGTTGTTATGCAGGATGCGGAACTCCTGGTCGGCCAGGAAGTTGATCTTAAGCCGTTCGGGCACAGCCTCATTGGTGGTGGGGTCGTGATAGACAAGGCGCTCCACGATCTGGCCGTTTAAAATATGCTTCTCAAAGATTTCCTGCACATCTTCGGGCTTGACCCTGACGTAAAGGATGTCACCGGGGTTGACGATCACAGTCGGGCCCATCTCGCAGGGGCCGAGGCAGCCGGTCCTGACTATATTGACCTTGCCGCCGATGCCCTTCTTAGCGATCAGCTCTTCAAATTTTTCGGTCACCTTATCGCCCCCGGCTGCGGTGCAGCCCATGCCCCTGCACTGCTGGATGCAGATCTCCGGGGTGCCCTTGAAATGGCCAAAATCCGCATCCGCGCGGATCTTCAGCCTGGGTTCGACGGCTTTCTTAAGTTTATTTAAATCTTCAATAGAGGTTATCTTAGGCACTTCATTTACCTCCTAGTGGTACATACTCAGAATGTCTTTCATCTGGCCGGGTTTGACCTTGCGGTGGATATCGTCGCCGATGGCAATGACCGGCGCCAGGCCGCAGCAGCCCAGGCAGCGTACGATCTCCAGGGAGAACTTGCCGTCGGGAGTTATGCCTTCCGGTTCAAGTCCGTAATCCTTTTTCAGGATGTCCAGGATATCCTGGCCGCCTTTCACATAGCAGGCGGTGCCCAGGCAGACCTGGATGACGTGCCTGCCCTTGGGCTGCATGGTAAAGAAACTGTAGAAGGTGACTACGCCGTGAAGCTCGGCCAGGGGGATCTTGAGGTCCCTTGAAATGGTTTTGAGCACTGTGGGGGGCAGGTATCCGACTATGCCCTGCGCCTGCTGCAGCACGCGTATGGGTGCCCCGGCCTGACCGCCCGTATCATCGATGATGCCCTGGATGCGCTGGAACGCCTTGCCCGCAAAGCCTCTTCCCGTATCTGAAGCGGGTATTGGGGCTGACTTTACCTTTGCCATAAAATTCCTCCTAACTCAGGCTATATACGTTATTAAGGGGAATAAGGCCCGTGTGCAGCCTATTCCCCTGATTGACATAAAAATGTAGCCAGACCAAGTGTAAATTGTAGCCTTTTTTAGCTTCAGAGTCAAAACTTGGCGACCTTCTCCAGCGATTTTAAAGAGCTGTCGATTCCGCGGCCGAAAAGTTTCAGCTCTATTGGTTGATCGGCTCCATATTTTTTGTATACCCGGCAGACCTGGCAGATGCTGGTATCCGTGCCGCTGTCGCCGTAATCGTCCAGCTTGCAGTACGTGCCCTCTATTTCCCAGCAGGCCAGAAACTGGTATTTGGGCGCAGGGCACTCCTCCCTGATCATGGCCGGGCAGTGGCACATCTCCCAGCAGGGGGACTTGCCGGCCCAGAAGTTAGGCTGTTCTTCTGTTTCGGGTTGCTTTACCTGGTTGAGCTTATTAATTATGTTATCCGGTATGGCGTACCTCCAAGCTGTTCTGACGGGCTGGCCAGCAGCCCTCGATAGAATATCAAGGCTTAGACAGTTGAGAATTTACCTTAATCCCGGCCTTATTTCATCCGCCTCAAAGCCTAATATCTGCAGATACAGGCAACCGCCAGGGAATTCTATTTGTTTTCTCGCTGAAGCCCTGTGCCGCCGTATATAAATGTTTCAGGTTAAATGCTTAGGCATTTGTACTGAACAAGAGTTGGTTGCGGCTTGAATAGTGTATCTGTTGCGGTTATAATCACAGCTTGGTAGGAAATTAAAATGGAGAGAATCAGGATCCTGCTGGCTGAGGACCACAAAGTGGTGCGCGAAGGAACCCGGCGCCTCTTGGAATCCCAGGAAGATTTTGAAGTAACAGGCGAAGCCAGCGACGGCATTGAAGCGGTGGAGCTTGCCAAAAGGTTGAAGCCCGAGATCATTATTATGGATGTTTCCATGCCCAGGCTTAATGGCATAGAGGCCACCAAGCAGATCAAGGCGCTCTATCCCAATATGGCAGTACTGGTATTAACAGGCTACGATGATGACGAATATGTTTTTGCGCTGCTGGAGGCGGGTGCTGCCGGCTATCTGCTCAAGGAGTCCAGCGGCGAGGAACTGATCGACGCCATAAGGCAGGTCATGACCGGAGAGCCGGTGCTTCATCCCAAGATCATGAAGAAGGTCCTCAACAGGTTGAGGTCTCCTGCCGAAGAACAGACGACACAGACCCTGGGCGAGGTGCTGAGCGACCGTGAAATGGAAGTCCTGCTCCTGGCGGCCAAGGGCATGAGCAACATGGAGATCGCCGATAGCCTGACCCTGAGCGTGAGGACGGTGCAGACGCACCTGCGCAGCATATTCAACAAGCTGGGCGTGGGCTCACGCTCGGAAGCCATCGTTTACGGCCTGAAAAAAGGCTGGCTGACCCTGGAAGAGCTGCCCTGACGGTATTGCATAATATTATCAGGCTGAAGTCCGGATATCATGAGGATCCCTTATAAAATATGGACCCGCTACCAGTTCTGGGTCGTACTGGTCCTGTTTGTTATAGTGACCCTCTTCCTCTACCGCGACATCATCTGGCCCGGCTTTAAATTGGACGTTTTCCTTTTTAACCTCAGCCGGCATACGGTAGAGCGGAACCTGTTCCTTCTGATCGTGCTCTATACGGGTTTCATAATGGGCATTCTGCCGGGATTGATTGCCTTGGGCGCATCGCTGGCCGTGATGCTGCCGCAGGCGCTGCTCTATTCCGTCAACGTTAGCGACGCCCTGCTGGAAGTGGCGCTGGTCACCATTGCCGGGCTGGCCTTTATTAACTGGGTGCGCATTAAGGATAATGACGACAGGCGCTATGTCAAGGCCGTGTCTGCGCTGGAGAACACACAGGAGCAGCTGCAGACGAGAATCCGTGAGGCCAGGGCCAATGCCAGGAGGCTGGCAACGCTGAATACAATCTCCAATGCGCTGAGCCAGTACCTTGACCCGGCCAAGGTCATCGAGACGGCGGTGGATATGGTGGGCGAGGTCATGGAGGTTGAGGTCATCCTGGTCTACACCATGCAGTCCCAGAATGAGCTGACGCTGACCGCCTACGAGGGCATCTCCAGCGAGACCGCCCGGGAGCTTGACCAGGTCAAGCTTGGAGAAGGATTCAACGGGCAGGTTGCCGCCACCGGCGAAGTTATGCTGGTGCCTGACGCCTCCAACGATCCCCGTCTCACCCGGCCGGCCATCATCCGCAACAAGATACACCCCGAGCTGATAGTGCCCATGAAATCCAAGGGTGAGGTCATAGGCACATTGTGCGTGGCCATGCGCCGTCCTCGCACCTTTTTGCCGGACGAGATCGACCTGCTGAGCACCATAGCCGGACAGCTGGCCTCGGCCCTCTCCAACGCCACGCTGTACGAGGAGGCGCGGCAAATAGCCGACCAGCTTTACAAGTCAGCCAGGGACTATCGCAATCTGTTCGAAAATGCTCATGATGCCATCTGGTTCCACGATATAAGCGGCAAGATACTGGCGGCTAACAGGGCATCGCAGGAGCTGACCGGATACCCCACCGGGGAGTTCATCGGCCGGAACGTGCAGGAGTTCATGGATGAGGGAATGCTCAACCTGGCCAGGGAGGTCCGGCACAAACTGTTGAATGGAGAGCCGTTCCCACAGCCCTACGAGCAGCAGACGGTTACCAAGGACGGCGTGCGCAAGACCGTGATGGTTACCTCCAGTCTGATGACCATCGACGACGAGCCGGTGGGCTTCCAACACATAGCACGCGACGTGACGGAAGAGAGGAGGATGCAGAACAACCTTCGCTACTACCTCAACCAGATCACCAGGGCCCAGGAGGAGGAGCGGAAAAGGGTGGCGCGCGAGCTGCACGACGATACTGCCCAGGCTTTATTTGCCATATCCAGGCAGATGGACAATTTTATCAGGGGCAATTCCAGCCTGACCCAGCAGCAGCGGACTGTGCTGCAGGAGATAAGGCGCAGGATAGGCGTCACGCTGCAGGGCATCAGGCGCTTCAGCCAGGACCTGAGGCCATCTATTATCGATGACCTGGGTCTGCTGCCGGCCGTTAAGTGGCTGGTCAAGCAAAAATCTGAGGAAAGCGGAATCGATATCGGGCTCAAAATCGATGGAAAAGAGCAGCGCCTGCTGCCCGAGATGGAACTCATCCTCTTCAGGATAGTGCAGGAAGCGCTCAACAATGTCAGCAAGCACGCCCAGGCCACGCAGGCTTCCGTGCACATTGAGTTTACAGATACGGAGGTTGTGGTCACCATCAGTGATAACGGCAGGGGCTTCGAGCTACCCAAGACTGTGGGCGACCTCTCTCACGCAGGCAAGCTGGGACTGGTGGGTATGCAGGAAAGGGTTACTCTTCTCAGCGGATCCCTGACCATCAAGACCGAGCCTGGAAGGGGGTCGACCGTCAACGTAAGCGTACCGATTACCATCTGACTTTTAATCAGAGGTTGTCCAGATAGTCTGAAACGTCTTCCTGCCCGAGGATTTTGGTGGACTTTGTGTCCGGCACATCGGCAGCCTCGGAAGACTGATTGTTAAGCACAATGGCGATCGGGAGCTGCGAGTCGATTTTCCTGATTTTATTCAGCTCCTCCAGGTCCTCCTCATTGGGGAAGTAGACAAGCACGGCTTTTGGTTCGCTCAGCAGGAAGGAGCGCATCAGGTCGTCGGCCTTTTCAGCGGTAAAGACCTTGTAGCCCTTGCTTTCCAGGCCGGCTATGACGCCGCGCTGGTACTCGGAGTCCTTGCTGAAGATAAGCAGCGTCCGCAGCAGCACATTCATGCGGGCGATAATATGATCCAGCTTGGCCTGGCCCTCGTTATTGAACTTTTTCACGTACGGTATACCGTAGTACATGATCTCGATGAGCTTATCGGTCTCCTTAAGAACGGATGTGCCCATGGCGACGATGGGCTTTGATTTAGTCATGCATGCCTGCAGCACTTCTTCTATACCGCCGGGCAGGTCCACGTCTATTATGCAGGCGTCAATATCGTATTGCGTTATCTGTTTGAGTGCACTTTCCCTTGATTCGGCCGGGTAGAGCACATAGTCAGCGTCGAGCAGTGCCCGGCCCAGCATGCTCATGAAGTTTGCGTTGCTGTCGGCAATAACTATCTTGAATCCCATCAAACTGACCTGCCGGCTTGATAACCCGGAGTGTATTCTACCTTTAAAATAACAGTGAGTTCAAGAACAGTCAAGGGCGGTATGAGCGGTCAGTTGACCAATTAGTATCATCAATATGGATGACTAAAGCTGTTTATCAGTAGTTCTAATACTTGACTTAGCAACTGGATTAGTGTATTTTTATGCAGCAACCTGAAAACTTACGACGGTAGTGAACGTGTTAAAGGAGGTGAGAGGAGTTCTCCTAATTTATTAATTTTTTTGGCATCTATTTCTTTTTAATAAATTTTAATTTATCGAAGGAGGATCCCAGGTAAGTGTTCAAAAACAAAGCTTTAGTCATCGTATCCGTTCTCGTTCTGGCATTAGTTGCCATTTCCTGCGCGGCACCGGCGGCAACACCGGCAAAGCCGGCGGCTCCTGCAGCACCGGCAGCCCCGACGACCCCCACAACCCCAACGGAGCCTGCAGCTCCGACTGCACCTGCAGCTCCGACTGCACCTGCAGCACCGGCAGCAGCAGCCACAGTTGCCGGCCAGCCTGCAACCACCTACACCAACGCCAAATATGGATTCAGCATCACCTATCCCAAGAAATGGATCGACAAGGCACTTCCTGAACCAGCAGTATTCACAAAGGTAGCCTCCGCTGATCTCGGCGCTGATCAGATCAGTGTCAGCGTCGTTCCCAAGACCGATGATATTGCCGGTACCGCAAACAGCATCTCGACGAACAATCCAGACATGAAATCATTTGCCGCTAAAGTGACCACCGACTCTACAAAGGCGGTAAAACTGTCTGACGGCACTGATGCCACTGAGGTTTACATGTCTTCCAAGATCATCTCCACCGATGTGTTCATCTATGTTCTTGGTTTCACCAAGGGCGATAACACCATCCTGGCCTTTGGCAGCACAATCAAGGGACAGAACAACAAAGATGCTGTGGTTGAGATCACCAAGACCCTGGTAGCCAAATAGATTTTATACAGCGATTAGAGAAAGGCCCTGCCACATAGCAGGGCCTTTTCTTTTTCCCTATAATTAAGAACACAGGCTGTGTTACAATGCAGTCGATTGTGGCCTCTGGCAGGTAGAGCGGCTCGGAGGATACTATGGGTGATAAACCCGGTGAATCGGAACTTGATAATCTGAAGGACAGGTATCCACAGAAATTCGCCCCGGAGAAAGAAATATTCGGCAGGATCCATCCCGGAAGCCGCATATTCATCAGCACGGCCTGCGCCGAGCCCCAGTACCTGGTGAATGCACTGGTCAACTACGTGGAATCAAATCCCAAGGCCTTTTTCGATGCAGAAGTGCTGCAGGTCTGGACGCTGGGCGTGGCGGCCTATACGCAGGAAAAATTCAAATCCAATTTCAGGCACAATTCCTTCTTTATAGGCGACAACACGCGCTCCGCGGTAAATGCCGGCCTGGCTGACTACACCCCTATCTTTCTTTCCCAGGTGCCGGAGCTGTTTCAGCGCGGTATAGTGCCTGTGGACGTGGCCCTGATACAAACCTCCCTGCCCGACCACCACGGGTACGTTAGCCTGGGCATCAGCGTGGACATCGTCAACGCCGCGGTTGAAAAAGCCGATCTGGTAATCGCCCAGATCAATGCCAACATGCCGCGCGTGCACGGGGACGGATTTCTGCACATAGACGGCATCGATTACCTGGTGCGGCATGATGAGCCGGTACTCGAGTTCGACTCTCCTGTCAACGATGAGGTGGCTTCTAAGATCGGCTCCTACGTCTCACGCCTAATCCAGGACGGCGATACCATCCAGGTGGGCTATGGCAGCCGGTTGAACTCCATATTAATGAGCCTCTCCGCCAAGAAGCACCTGGGCGTGCACACGGAGTTGATGTCCGATGCCATTGCGGAGCTGATGAAACAGGGAGTAATAGATAATTCCAGCAAAAAGGTCGACAGGGGCAAGACTGTGGCGACGTTCTGCATGGGCAGGAAAGAGACCTATGAATTCATCAATGACAACCCCTCGGTGGAATTCAGGACGATAGAGTACACCAACAACCCGCTGGTTATAGCCCGCCATGAGAACATGGTGGCTATCAACAGCGCGCTGGAGATAGACCTGACCGGCCAGGCCACGGCCGAATCGCTGGGCAAGACCTTTTACAGCGGTGTGGGCGGCCAGGCGGATTTTATGCGCGGCGCCATACTGGCGCATAACGGCAAAACCATACTCACCATCCAGTCCACCGCCCAGGACGATACGGTGTCAAGGATTGTCCCCTTCCTTAACGAGGGCTCGGGCGTGACTATGGTGCGTGGGGATATACATTACGTTATCTCGGAGTACGGCATCGCCTACCTGCACGGCAAGAACATACGCGAGCGCGCCATGGAGCTTATCTCCATCGCGCATCCCAAGTTCCGGCCCTGGCTGATCGAGGAGGCCAAGAAGCTGAACCTGATATACCGCGACCAGGCCTTCGTGCCGGGTAAGCGGGGTGAGTATCCGGAGAACCTGGAGTCCGTCCGCCGTATGAAAAGCGGGAAGGAAGTCCTTTTCAGGCCGGTCAAGATAAGCGACGAGCCCCTGGTCAAGGACTTCTTCTACGCGCTTTCCGATCAAAGCCTCTACCGCAGGTTCATCTCCAGCAGGAAGGACATGCCGCACGAGCGCCTGCAGGAGTTCGTGGTCATCGACTACACGCAGGAGATGGTGATACTGGCCACCGAGGGAGAGGAGGAAAACGAAAAGATACTGGGCATCGGGCAGTACGGCATCGGCCAGGACGTCCACAGCGCCGAGGTGGCCTTTGCCGTCCGGGATAACTATCAGAGACAGGGCATCGGCAGCGAGCTTTTACAGTACCTTATTTACCTTGGTAAAAAAAATGGCCTGCTGGCCTTTGTGGCCGAGGTATTGTATGAGAACATGCCCATGCTCTCCATATTTGAGAAAGCCGGCTTCAAGATAGTCAGCAGCGGTGAAGGCTTGTATTATCTGAGGTTAAATCTCTAGGAGCACTTAATATCAGCAAGGAGGTGATCTATGGATTTAGCAGGGTGGCGTGACATGGTGATCGTTATCTGGGGCCTGATAGCCACTGTGGCGATTATCTTCATTGCCGTGATAGTGTACCTGTTTTACAGAAGGACCATGACATTGCTGGAATCGGCCAACGGGGTAGTTGACCAGGTGGGCGGAATTATAGATTATGCCGATAAGGAGCTGATAAGGCCGATCAGCCAGTTCGGGACGCTGATACAGGGGCTAATTGAAGGTATAAGCCTGTTCAGCAAGGTATTCAAGAAGAAAAAGGAGGAAGACGATGAGTAGAGATTCCAGCGCAGGATTTTTTGCCGGCCTGATCATCGGTGCGGTGATTGGAGCAGCCGTGGCGCTGTTGTACGCTCCCCAACCGGGCGAAGAGACCCGCCGCGTTGTTAAAGAGAAATCGAAGGAATTTAAAGAAAAGGCCGCCAGGGCGGCCGGACGGGTCAGAGAGGCGGTGTCGAGCAAGCTGTCCGAAGAGGACGTTTAAACATATTCAGGCTTTAGCGGAGGCGGCGTGCCTGATCAACCTGCAGCCGTCTGCCATGACCGGTTACAAAGCCTGCAAGGTATATTAAAAGGAGGGCGATAAATTGGCATCAGAAAGTAATACCTTAAGAAAATACGTCCAGCCCCTGGTGATACTGGCTATTATCGTCCTTGTCATCTGGTTGGCCATCGTTTCCATGGCCGTTCTCATCCCCTTCCTGGTAGGGATATTGCTGGCCTACCTGCTGATGCCTCTGGTGAAGTTGCTGGAAAGGGTATTGCCTTTCAGGGGACGTATGCAGAAAGCCAAACGGATAATATCGGTTGTAATTGTATTTATCGCAGCGCTGGCCGTGCTTGTACTCTTCACCATCTATGTGGGAGCCGCTCTGGTGGCTGCTTCACAGGTGCTGATCAACCGGGCGCCCGAGTTCATAGAGAAGAGCATGGGCCAGGTTAACGAGTGGATTAGAATCTTTAAGCTGGGTTTGCCGGGGAGCTTTATTAACCAGTTTGAGAGCATGGTTGCCGGGCTTGGCCCGGCCGTGGGCAAATTCATCCAGGATTTCCTGGTGGGCAGCATGGCCGTGATACCGGCCAGTGCGCCGACCATAATGGGCTTTGTGACACTGCCCTTCTTCCTGTTCTTCATATTAATGGACTACGAGTCCTTCCAGGACTATTTCCGCAACCTGGTGCCCACGAGTGCGGCCGCCCATCTGGGCAGGGTGCTGGGGATTATCGGCGACGTCATGGGGCGCTATATACGGGCACAGATCATACTGGGCGCCATCGTGGGGTTCATGGTCTTCATCGGGCTGTGGGTACTGCAGGTCGACTACGCGCCTGCGCTGGGCGCCGTGACGGCCGTCACGCAGTTCATACCCATAGTCGGGCCTGTCATCTCCGGCCTGATCATATTGATTATTACACTGGCGCTGCAACCAGCCAAGGTGCTGTGGGCTCTGCTGGTAGTCGTGCTGGCGCAGCTGATACTGAATACGGTGCTGCTGAACTGGATTCAGGGAAAATTCATGCAACTGCATCCAGCCGTGGTCATGGTGCTGCTGGTAGTGGGAGGGTACGTGGCCGGGTTCTGGGGTATGATACTGGCAGTGCCTGTAGCAGCCACTATCTGGGAGATCTTTAAATACTTCCGGTCTTTGCAGAAGGAACAAAAACTGCAGGCCTGATGCAAGCTTGACAGGCATAGTCCCTTACTGTATTATTTCCGTTTGGATTATGTTATGCGGTGAACAGTGGTATAAGGTGTTCACCGCTTTTTTATGAGCCAGTTACCTGTTCCATAAATACATGCGGAAATAAATAACTGCCCATTACATGAAATAACATAAAGGAGGATCATCAGCAGTCTATGGCAGACAAACCAGAAGAGAAAAAAGTAATCACCTCCATGATGGAGGAAACGCGCAAATTCTCACCGCCCAAGGAGTTTTCCAAGAATGCTTACATTAAGAGCATGGCGGAATACAAGAAGATCTATAAGCGCTCTATTGAGGATATGGAGGGGTTCTGGGCCGAGCAAGCTGAAAAGATCGTCTGGTACAAGAAGTGGGACAAGGTACTGATCAACGATTTCAAAAATGCCAAGCACGAGTGGTTCGTGGGCGGCAAACTCAATGTCTCGGCAAACTGCCTTGACAAACACCTTCTCACCTGGCGCAAGAATAAAGCTGCAATCATCTGGGAAGGCGACATTGGAGATTCAAGGACCTATACATACGAGCAGCTCTGGTATGAGGTCAATAAGTTCGCCAACGTACTGAAGAAGCACGGCGTCAAAAAAGGTGACAGGGTGTCCATCTACCTGCCCATGATACCCGAGCTGCCTATTGCCATGCTGGCCTGCACCAGGATTGGCGCCATTCACAGCATCATATTCGGCGGCTTCAGCGCCGATGCGTTGAAGGACAGGATGATAGACTGCCAGTCAAACCTGCTCATCTGCGCCGATGGTTACTATCGCGGCGGTAAGGTGGTCAACAGCAAGGCCAACGCCGACCAGGCGTTGCAGTCAGCCCCGACGGTGAAAACAGTCATCGTGGTAAAACGTGCCAACAACAACGCACCCATAGTCGCCGGCCGCGATGTCCTCTGGGACGAGGAAATGGCCGCTGACGACATCAAGAAGCCGTGTGAGCCCGAGAAGATGGATGCGGAAGACCCCATGTTCATCCTGTATACCAGCGGCAGCACCGGCAAGCCCAAGGGTGTGCTGCATACAACCGCCGGCTATCTTCTCTACGTCATGGTCACTTTCAAGTGGATCTTCGACTACAAGGACGAAGATACCTTCTGGTGCACCGCCGACATCGGCTGGGTGACGGGGCACAGCTATATCGTTTACGGCCCGCTGGCCCAGGGCGCTACCAGCCTGATGTTCGAAGGCGTGCCCAACTATCCCAAGCCCGACAGGTTCTGGGACATCGTTGAAAAATACAAGGTAAACATTATTTACACCGCCCCCACCGCCATCCGCGCCATCATGAAGGAGGGCGATGACTGGCCAAAGAAGCACGACCTTACCTCCCTCAGACTGCTGGGCACGGTCGGCGAGCCGATCAACCCCGAAGCCTGGATATGGTACTACAACGTCATCGGCGGCGGCAGGTGCCCCATCGTGGATACCTGGTGGCAGACCGAAACCGGCGGCATACTGATCACCCCGCTGCCCGGCGCCTTCCCCATCAAGCCGGGCTCCGCTACGCTGCCGTTCCCGGGCATCCAGGCCAAGGTTATCAGAGAAGACCGCACCCAGGCCGGCGTCAACGAGGGCGGCTCGTTAATCATTGAGAAGCCGTGGCCGGGCCTGATGCGCACGGTGTACGGCGATCCCGAGAGGTTCAAGAACACCTACTTCGTCCAGAACCCGGGCGTTTATACAACTGGTGACGGCGCCAGGGTCGACGAGGACGGTTACTTCTGGCTGATGGGACGCATCGACGACGTCATCAACGTGTCCGGTCACAGGATCGGCACGGCCGAAGTCGAGAGCGCGCTCGTCTCCCATCCCAAGGTCGCCGAGGCAGCCGTGGTGGGCATGCCGCATGACATCAAAGGCCAGGGCATCTATGCCTACGTTACGCTCAAGACCGGCCAGCAGAAATCGGACGACCTCAAGAAAGAGCTGGTAGCGCATGTACGCAAGGAGATAGGTCCCATCGCCACACCGGACAAGATCCAGTTTGCTGATGGCTTACCTAAGACCCGCTCAGGCAAAATCATGCGCAGGATCCTGACCAAGATCGCTGCCAGTGACATCTCCAACTTGGGAGACACCAGTACCCTTGCCGATCCCACGGTCGTGGACGACCTGGTCAAGAACAGGGTATAACCCGGATTCCAAACGGCGCTGCCCACCGGCAGCGCCGTTTTTCTATCTCTATAGATTACGAGTCGATTTTTCAGGAGGAGACTGCAGATTATGGCTGAAGATTCTAAAGTATTCGGCATGAAGGCGGAGAGCGGTCGCTGGATATTTATTTTTCTGGGCTTCATCATCAATATATGCCTGGGCAGTGTCTACGCCTTCAGCGTGTTCAAGAAACCCCTGCAGGACTGGTTCGCCAAGACGCAGAATGTCACCGTGGGCTCGATGGAGGGCAACCTGCCGTTCATGATCTTCCTGGCCTTCTTCGCACTGCTGATGTTCTTCGGCGGCCGTGTTCTGGACAGGCTGGGACCGCGCAAGCTCGGCATAGTGGGCGGCATACTGGTCGGCCTGGGCTGGCTGCTGGCGGGCGTGCTCCCCAATGTCTGGCCCAGCATCTGGGCTGTAGTATTGACCTACGGCGTGATCGGCGGCGCAGGCGTGGGACTGGCTTATGGCGGCCCCATTGCGGTTGCGGCACGCTGGTTCCCCGATAAGAAGGGCCTGGCTGTGGGCCTGACGCTGGCCGGCTTCGGCGGCTCGCCTTTTATCAGCGCCAATGTTGCCAGCGCTCTCATCAAGAGCAGCGGCCCGCTCTTCACCTTCCTTTCCATGGGCATTGCTTTCCTCATCATCGTAATATTGCTTTCACTTCCCCTCAAGTTCCCCGTCGCCGGCTGGAAACCTGCCGGCTGGACGCCCAAGGCATCGGCCGTGGGTGCAGCAGCCGAACTGAACACATCTCAAATGATGAAAACAGGGACCTTCTGGGGCCTGTTCCTGTCCTACACCATTGGCTGCCTGGCGGGCCTGATGGCCATCGGCATATCCAGCCCGGTTGGAACGGAGGTCATCAAGATCGATGCGGCCACCGCCGCTGTGCTGGTGGGCGTTTTCGCCATCTTCAACGGCATCGGCAGGCCTGTCTTCGGCTGGCTTACCGACAGGATCACACCGCGCTGGGCGGCTGTCGTATCGCTGGCCGTCATACTGGTCGCTGCGCTGGCCATGCTGCAGGCGGGCCAGGGCACGACGGCACTCTATATCGCCTGCTTCTGCGGCCTGTGGCTGTGCCTGGGCGGCTGGCTGGCCATTGCGCCAACCTCCACTACCACCTTCTTCGGCGCAACGCATTATGCGCGCAACTACGGCGTGGTCTTCTTTGCCTATGGCATAGGCGCCCTGCTGGGCGGTCTCATCTCGGGCCTGGCCAAGGACATGTTCGGCGATTACAGCAAGGCCTTCATCATCACCGCCGCGCTGGCCTTTGTTGCCATACTGCTTTCCGTATTCCTTCTCAAACCTCCCAAGAAAGCCTGACGAAGGATAATCATTGAACGACAGGGAGGCCGGCGTATAAGCCGGCCTCCTGCTTTTATGCCTGTGTATGTGGCGGGTGCTAAAATATAAGGACTTATTCCGGCGAACAATTCAAATGACTCAAAACAACATAGTGGTGCGCGGCGCGCGCGAGCACAACCTCAAGAACATCGACGTGACCATACCCCGCGACAGGCTGGTGGTCATCACGGGCGTGTCCGGCTCGGGCAAGAGCTCACTGGCCTTTGACACCATCTATGCCGAGGGACAGCGACGCTATATTGAATCGCTCTCGGCCTATGCCCGCCAGTTCCTGGGCCGCATGGATAAGCCGGACGTGGACTACATCGAGGGGCTCAGCCCGGCCATATCCATCGACCAGAAAGGGCCGTCACATAACCCCCGTTCTACGGTTGGGACGGTAACCGAGGTCTACGACTATCTGAGGCTGCTGTTTGCCCGCGTGGGGCGTCCCCACTGCCCGCAGTGCGGGCGTGAGATAGCACGGCAGACCGTGCAACAGATCGTGGATGCCGTGCTCGGCATCAAGCCGGACACTCGCATCATGATACTCGGCCCGCTCATACGGGACAGGAAGGGCGAGCACCAGCAAATCTTCGACGACCTGCGCAAGGCGGGCTTCGTGCGCGTCAGGGTGGATGGCTATGTCAGGGACCTGTCCGAGGAGTTCCAGCTGGATAAAAATAAGAAACATTCCATCGAGTCGGTGGTTGACCGCATAGTGACCGGCGATAGTAGCAACAAGGCCAGGATAGCTGACTCTGTTGAGATAGCTCTCAAGCTGGGCAGCGGCGTGGTGCTCATTGCCGTGGACGGCGGCGAGGAGCTGATCTTCTCAGAGCACTTCGCCTGCGCCAGCTGCGGCATCAGCCTGGGCGAGATAGCCCCGCGCACCTTCAGCTTCAACAGCCCGCACGGAGCCTGTCCGGCCTGCACGGGCCTGGGCGTCAAGCTTGAGATAGACCCGGACCTGGTCATCCCTGACAAGGAGCTTTCCATACTGGACGGCGCCATACGCCCCTGGGCTACCTATAGCTGGTACCTGAGCCAGCTTGAGGAACTGGCTGACCGCCACGGCTTCTCGCTGCGAGTGCCGGTGAAAAAGCTGACCAAAGAGCAGTTGAACCTGATTTTATACGGGGAGCATCCCGATAAGCACAGGTACCGCTACCGTTTCGGGCGGGTGCGGGAGTATGCAGTGGGCTTTGAGGGCGTCATCCCCAACCTGGAACGGCTGTACCGGGAGACGGAATCGGAGAACAGGCGGGCCGAGATAGAAAGGTACATGGCGGCCAATCCATGTCCCGTGTGTGAAGGCAGGAGGCTCAAGCCGGAATCGCTGTCTGTATTAATCGACGGCAAGAGCATCATGCAGGTCGCTGCCATGTCGGCCGTGGAGGCCAGCGCCTGGACATTGTCCCTGTCCGGCGAGCGCGACGGGCAGCCCATTCTTTCGGCCAATGAGAAAACCATCGCCAGGCAGATCATCAAGGAGATAGACGCACGATTGGGGTTCTTAAAGGATATCGGACTGGGATACCTGACGCTTGACCGCGCTTCCATGACTTTGAGCGGAGGAGAGACACAGCGCATCAGGCTGGCCACCATGATAGGCAGTGGCCTGATGGGCGTGCTGTATATCTGCGACGAGCCGACCATTGGCCTGCACCCGGCTGATATTCACCGCCTGATCAACACCATGCGTAAGCTCAGGGACCTGGGCAACACTGTGATCAGCGTGGAGCACGACGAGGCCATGATGCGAGCCGCCGATTTTATCATCGACCTCGGCCCCGGGGCGGGCGAGCACGGTGGTGGGGTTGTTGTCACCGGCACCATTAACGATGTGATGAAAGCCAGGGATTCCATTACCGGGCAATACCTGAGCGGAGTAAGGGTCATACCCCTGCCCTCCAAACGCAGGAACGGCTCGGGTAAGAATCTTTTTATCAAGGGGGCCAGGGAGAACAACCTGAAGCATGTCGATGTGGAGATCCCGCTGGGCAAGCTGGTCTGCATCAGCGGAGTATCCGGCAGCGGCAAGAGCAGCCTGATGAACGAGGTGCTGTACAAGAAGCTGGCCCAGGTCTTTTACAGGGCCAGGGAGAAGCCGGGCAAGTGCGACCGCATAACCGGCATCGAAAACATAGATAAGGTCATCAATATAGACCAGTCGCCCATCGGGCGCACGCCGCGCAGCAACCCTGCCACTTATACCGGCGCCTTCACTCCCATACGCGAGCTGTTCGCCGCGGTGCCGGAGGCCAGGGTGAGGGGCTATAAGCCGGGCAGGTTCTCCTTCAATGTGCACGGCGGCCGCTGCGAGTCCTGCCAGGGCGAAGGCTATATACAGATCGAAATGCAGTTCCTGCCGGACGTCACCGTGCCCTGCGAGGTCTGCAAGGGCAAGCGTTACAACCGCGAGGCGCTGGAAATACAATTCAAGGGCAAGAACATAGCTGACGTGCTCAATATGACGGTGGAGGAGGCGGTGGCCTTCTTCGAGAACGTCCCCAAGATAAAGAACAAGCTCAAGACCTTGAACGATGTGGGCCTGGGATACATCAGGCTGGGCCAGCCTGCGCCCACGCTGTCGGGCGGCGAGGCCCAGCGCGTCAAGCTGGCTACGGAGCTATCACGCCGCTCCACCGGCAAGACGGTCTACATACTCGACGAGCCCACCACGGGGTTGTCATTCGCCGATATAGACTGCCTGCTGCGGGTGCTCCAGCGGCTGGTGGACTCGGGCAACACGGTCATCATCATCGAGCACCACCTGGACGTGATCAAGAACGCTGACCACATCATTGATCTCGGGCCGGGGGCGGGCGAAGAGGGAGGCTACGTAATAGCCACGGGAACGCCGGAAGAGGTTGCTCGTATAGAGGGCTCGGCCACCGGCCGCTACCTGCGCGACGTGCTGGGCAAAGAGAAAGCTGTAGCCGTATCAGGCTGATTTTTTCTTCTTGGGCTTCATAGGCATGCCGAAGAGCAGCCGTATTACATTCACCCTCTTGATGACGAATTCATAGATGAGCATGATCACTGCGAAGGATAGAAGCGCCAGCAGCAGGAATTTCCCCCACACCTCCATGTCCCACTGCACGACGATAAAAGCCAGCACCACGATGACCGTCAGGTGCAGGACATAGAAAGGCAGCCAGGCCTCGGCGGAGTAAGACAGGAAACGGCTGCCGGACTGCAGGTACTTATAGGCGTACCCCAGCAGCGTCAGCACGTAAGCGAGCGAGGTCAGGCAGTAGAGGGTGGTGAGCGCAAGCTGGGTCAGCGAGTAGGGCTCGCCGGATATTTTTAGTATGGCATTGACAAACCACCAGATGGAAAGGGCGATGGACAGCCCGAACATCCAGCCCTTCTGCTTATCGATGGCCTGCCAGAAGCGTACATCCGTGCAAAACAGGAAGCCGTAGAAGAAGAAAAGCAGGTAGAAGAGGAACAGCGCCCAGTCCTTATACAGGCTGAAGTCGTGCGGGAAGATGGGTATCAGGGCCCACAGCACCAGGGACAAGGGCAGTGCATAGAGCAGGATGGCGCCCGGCTTAGCTGTGAACCGGGCCAGCGCGTCCACGGCCTTCTTGCCGCGGTCGCCGCGCAGGTAAACCAGCAGTGGCAGTATGACCAGTGTCGCCACCAGCAGGTAGAGCAGCAGCCACATGCTGCCCCAGCTGAAATTGCCAGTCGACTCCACGAGCTGGGAATACCAGCCGACGAAAAACTGGGGATAGAACTCAAACAGGCTGCCGGCGAAGCTGCCGTCCATCACCCTGGCCAGGTAGATGATGGGAGGCACGAGGATAAGGGTGCCGAATACTACGGGCACACCCAGCCGCAGCAGCCTCTCCTTTATGAACTGGCGCCATGGCCGGATGCCCAGCGAATACCAGGCGGTGCAGCCGGCGATGAGGAAGAGCATGGGCATCTGCCAGAAATCCGAGTAGCGGCACAGGGCGCGCAGTAACGTGTCATTGGCAGGGTCGTTCTTGAAGAACCACCAGTCGGAAGTGAAGAAGCGCGCACAGCCGTAAAGGAAGAACAGGAAGATGGTGATTACGCGCAGCCAGTCCAGGTCATAACGCCTCTGCTCTGTCTCTTGCATGGAACCCTCCTGTCGTGGTTGAGTTTTACCAGTATAAAATCTCCATCGGATGGAGAGTCAAGAGCTACTCTATCTCTATGTCTTTGACGCGCAGCTCGGTGCCGCCCGTGATCTGGATGTTGGTGCTGCTGCACTTGGGGCAGAGGTACTGGTATTCCTCGACCGAGAAGTCGGACTGGCAGTCATTGCAATGGCCGCTGACCGGGACCTCCTCCACGTTGAGAAAAGCGCCGGCGGCCATGGTGTCCTGGGCGACGATGCTGAAACAGAAGGTAAGCTGAAGTGGTACGATGCCGCGCAGCTCCCCCACTACCATGTTGATCCTGGTTATCCTGGTGGCACCTTCCTTTTTGGCCGCGTCTAGGGCTATCTCAAGTATGTTCTGGGCGATGCCCATCTCATGCATTTTTCAGCCCGTCCAGCTTCTTGCGGTGGTGGGCTACCAGCCAGTCCACCCACCTGTCCAGCCCCTCACCCGTGGTGCAGGAAATCTCAATGATGTCTATGTCAGGATTTATCTTGCGTGCGTTGGCTTTAGCTTCGTCGATTTTGAAATTGGTGTATTGCACCAGGTCAATCTTGTTTATGAGCATCAGCGCAGACTCGTGGAACATCAGCGGGTACTTGAGCGGCTTCTCGTCGCCCTCGGTGACGCTGAGTATCATGATCTTGTGGTCTTCGCCCACCACGAACTCGGCCGGGCAGACCAGGTTGCCCACGTTCTCCACCACCAGCACGTCTATTTTGTCCAGCGGCATGTGCGGCAGCGCCGAGGCCACCATGTTGGCGTCAAGGTGGCAGGCGTTCCCGGTGGTAAGCTGGATGGCGGGGACGTTGTACTTGCTGATGCGGTCGGCGTCACGGGTGGTCTCGATGTCGCCCACCACCACGCCCAGCCTGAGCTTGCCGGCCAGCTTCTCGGCGGTCTTTTCCAGCAAGGAGGTCTTGCCGGCGCCGGGTGAGCTCATCAGGTTGAGCACCAGGTTCTTATTCTTTTTAAACAGCGCCCTGTTCTCACCGGCTATGCGGTCATTGGCCTGGAGCACGTCCTGCATCACGTTTATTTTCATGGGGTCTTCCTCGTTTTATTGGATACGGGTTTAGTATACAGCCTTAATACTTTGTGCGCAAAGGATTTGGCTCACCCACTCCCTGCCCTCTCCCTCGAGGGAGAGGGTGATGATTTTTTGAAGAGGGGCTTTGAAGCCCCTCTCAGACGCCCTCGGGACGGACGGGCTTCTCGTCATAGATTGAGCGCAGTTTCCGTTAGAAAGGCAACCTTCTCAGGCGCAGGCGGCATTGGGATTGCCACGCTGCCTGCCATTGCCTATAATTAACAGTCACCGATAAATGGAGATGTCGATACAGGCGGACCAGACTGCATATGGATTCCACTACTAAACTGAACCTCCCCGAACGCATACAGGGACTTAATGAGCTTGCCTATAATCTCTGGTGGAGCTGGCATCCGGACGCCCGCGACGTATTTAAGGAGCTCGACCGCTCCCTCTGGAAGTCCGACGGCCATAACCCTGTCAAGCTGCTGAAGAATATACCTTATTTCCGCCTGGTGGCCAGCGCCGGTGATGCCGCCTACCTGGCCGGCTACGACCAGACGCTCTCCGAATTTAATAGTAGCCTTTCCTCCACCGGCACCTGGTTTGCCAGGACATACCCGGACTATCATAACAGGCTCATAGCTTATTTCTCGCTTGAATTTGCCGTGCACAACTCGCTGCCGCTGTATGCCGGCGGCCTGGGCGTGCTGGCCGGCGATTATTGCAAGGAGGCCAGCGACCTGGGCATACCCATGGTGGGCGTGGGCTTCATGTACCCTCAGGGCTATTTTCACCAGTTCATCTCGCAGGACGGCTGGCAGAACGAGGTATACGACCAGCTGGATTTTAACGACGTGGCGCTATCGCGCGTGCTGGACAAGCATGGCAAGCTGCTCACCGTACAGGTCCCGCTGGACAGCGTATCCATACACGTGGCCGCCTGGCTGCTTAAACTGGGCCGGGTCAACCTCTACCTGCTGGACACCAACCTGCCGGAGAACCCGCAGGCCTACCGCAGCCTCTCTGCCAGGCTGTACGGAGGCGACAGGGAGATGCGCCTGCTGCAGGAGCTGGTAATCGGCATCGGCGGCGTGCGCATATTGCGCGCACTGGGCTTTAATCCGACTGTCTGGCATGCCAACGAGGGGCACACCTCCTTTATGATGGTTGAGAGAATACGCGAGCTTGTCGCCGGGGGCATGCCGGTGGATCAGGCCATGGGCAATGTGCAGGCCACCACGGTCTTCACCACCCACACGCCGGTCCCGGCCGGTAATGACACCTTCGCCCCCGATTTGGTGGACAAGTATTTCCATAACTACTGGGGCCAGCTCAAGCTCAGCCATGACCAGTTCATAAACCTGGGGATCATGGACGGCCAGGGCGCTTCCTTCAACATGACGGTGCTGGGACTGAAGCTGGCAGGATACAGGAACGGCGTGAGCAAGCTTCACGGGCAGGTCTGCCGCAAAATGTGGCACGGGCTATGGCCGGACCTGGCCGAGAATGATGTGCCTATAGAATCGATTACCAACGGAATCCATGCACAGACCTGGGTCTCGCCCCAGTTCCAGCTGCTTTACAGCCAGTTCCTGGGGAAAGACTGGGTGGACAGGCAGGACGATCCTGCTCTGTGGGAAAACGTAAAAAATATCCCGGATGACATCGTGTGGCAGATGCGCCGCTGGCTCAAGCTGAAGCTGATCAGATCCATACTGGACCGTGCGCGCCAGCGATGGGGCAGGGACAAGGTGTCCCCAGTGCAGCCGCTGGCCATGGGTGCGCTGCTGGATACCGAGGCGTTGACCATCGGCTTCAGCCGGCGCTTTACCGGCTACAAACGCGCCAGCCTGATACTGAGGGACCAGGAGAGGCTCAAGAAGATACTGAACAGGGACCTGCAGCCGGTGCAGATAGTCTTCGCCGGCAAGGCCCATCCCAACGACGAGGACGGCAAGCGGCTGATCCAGCAGGTCTACAACCTGGCCAAGAATCCGGACTACTGCGGGCGCATCGCCTTCGTGGAAGACTACGATATGCACCTGGCGCGTGACCTGATCGCTGGCGTTGATGTCTGGCTGAATACACCGCGCACGCTGATGGAGGCCAGCGGCACCAGCGGGCAGAAGGCCTCGTCCAACGGAGTGCTCAATTTGAGCGTGCTGGACGGCTGGTGGTTCGAGGGCTATAACGGCCTTAACGGCTGGGCCATCCAGGAGGAGGAAGGCCTGGATCCCGCTGAGCAGGACAACCGCACGGCGGCCAAAATCTACGACCTGCTGGAGGAGCAGGTGATACCGCTTTACTATGAGCGGGATACCAGTGGAATACCCCGCCAGTGGATCAAAATGATGAAGGAGACCATTCGCACCAATACGCCCTTCTTCAATACCTCCAGGATGGCCAAGGAATACACCGAACGGTTTTACATAAAGGCACTGGCCAGTTCAACGACGGGTCAATGACCTTCCGTCCGGCAAGCCGCCGGTTTTTCTAGCTGTATTGTGTTTATAATACAAATTTGATAAGTTATTAGCTAAGGATGAAAAAAGAAATCAAGAAGGTGGGGGTGCTGACCAGCGGGGGCGATGCGCCCGGCATGAATGCCAGCATCCGGGCGGTGGTGCGCTGTGCGGTGTTCCACGGCCTGGAGATAACCGGCATACGCAGGGGCTTTGCCGGCTTGATTAATCGTGAGTTCGTCAAGTTCAACCGCCGTTCGGTAGCCAATATAATACAGAGGGGAGGCACCATACTTGAAACCTCCCGCTGCAGCGATATGTACACAGTCGATGGGAGAAAAAAGGCCATCAAGGCGCTCGAGGAGGAGGAGATAGACGCCTGCGTCGTCATCGGCGGCGACGGCTCTTTCCAGGGGGCATTAGCCCTGGGGGATGAGAGCGACATTAAGTTCATCGGTATCCCGGGGACGATTGATAACGACATATGGGGCAGCGACTACTCCATAGGCTTTAACACGGCGGTCAATACTGCGCTGGACGCTATAGACCGCATCAGGGATACTGCCAGCGCCTTCGACAGGATATTTTTTGTGGAGGTGATGGGCAGGAAAAGCGGGTTCATCGCCCTGGAGGTCGGCGTAGCCGGTGGCGCCGAGCAAATTATTTTACCGGAGCAAAAAACAGATATTGAGGAGCTGTGCCAGAATTTGAAAGACAGCTTCAAGCGCGGCAAGAGGAGCAGTATCATCGTGGTTGCTGAGGGGAACCAGCTTGAAGACACCATTAATATTGCAAAATACGTTGAGATGAGGTTGAAGGTCGAATGCCGGGTTTGCACGCTGGGGCACATACAGAGGGGCGGATCGCCCATAGCCATCGACAGGATCCTGGCGAGCAACCTGGGAATAGCTGCGGTGGAGGGCCTGCTTAAGGGGAAGGAGGGGCATGCTGTCGGTGAGATCCAGAGCGAGATTGTCTATACGCCTTTTAGGGACACCTGGGAAAAGAAAAAGAATATAGATGCGCGGTACCTGCAATATATACCCATATTATCGCTGTAAGACCGATATGCCTATGCTGCCGCAAATCTCGTACGTCCAAGGTCACAGTAAGCTATCCCGGAATATTGCACTTGGTATTTCTCAATTGATGCAGGAGGTTAACCCGTGGAAATAGTCAAATGGTTTGAGGATCTGAGCAAAGCAGACGTAAGTAAGGCGGGTGGCAAGGGCGCCAACCTGGGAGAGCTTGTGAAAGCTGGCCTGCCCGTACCGCCGGGCTTCGTAATATCGGCGCAGGCCTATCTTCTGGCTATCGGAGAAAGCGGCCTGTCCAACAAGATCGCCCATGCCATTGAGGGGCTGGACGTCGATGATACATCGGCGCTGCAGGCCAGGGCCAAGGAGATACAGGAGATGATTGCCGGCATGGAGATGCCGACTATTATCCGGAACGAGATCATCAAGGCCTATGAGGAGCTCTCCAAGAGAAACGGCGTGAAGGCCGAGTTCGTGGCCGTCAGGTCATCGGCCACCATGGAGGACTCGGATCAAGCCTCCTTCGCCGGCATGAACGCCACGTTCCTGAATGTTCATGGCAAAGAAGACCTGATCAGGAATGTTAAGGGATGCTGGGCGTCGCTTTACGGCGCACGAGTGGTATTTTATCGTGCCAAGCAGCAACTGCTGGATGAGCCGGAGATTGCCGTGGTGGTGCAGAAGATGGTCAACTCCGAGAAGGCCGGCGTGATGTTCACGGCCAACCCCAGCACCAGCAACCTGTCCAGCCTGGTCATCGAGGGCGCCTTCGGCCTGGGGGAGGTTGTTGTGGGCGGGCTTGTATCGCCGGACTACTACGAGGTGGACAAGTCCACTCAGAAGATAAAGGATATCCGGGTTTCACACAAGAATTTTAAGATAATACGGGATGAAAAAGGCCAGAACAAGCAGGTCAACCTGTCCAGCAAGGAGGCCGAGCAGCAGGTGCTGAGCGAGGCCGAAGTGCTCGAGCTGGCCAACCTGGGACTTAATATCGAGAAGCACTACAACAGCCCGCAGGATACCGAATGGGCCATTGAAGCAGGCAAGGTTTATATGGTACAGTCACGGCCTATTACCACCTTAATAAAAGCCAAGGAGGAAGAAGCAACAGCGCACGTGGAAGAAGAAAGTAAGGAATTGATCCGTGGCCTGGGAGCCAGCCCGGGCCGGGGCAGCGGGCTGGTCCGTGTGCTCCAGTCTCCTGACCGCGACAACGGCTTCGAGAGCGGGGATGTCCTGGTGGCGGAAATGACAACACCTGACTGGGTCCCCCTGATGAAAAAAGCGTCGGCCATTGTTACGGATGGCGGCGGCATGACCTGCCACGCGGCCATCGTCTCACGTGAGATGGGTCTCCCCTGCGTCGTCGGCACCAGGGATGCCACCAAGGTACTGAAGGACGGTATGCTGGTGACGGTGGACGGAACCCACGGCGTCGTTTACGAAGGCAAACTGAAAGAAGATAAGAAAGCGGAGGTTGAAGCTCCTGTTGCGGCCTCGGCCCCGCTGGTAACAGCCACAAAACTGTACGTTAACCTGGCCATGCCTCACGAGGCGGAAAGGATAGCCAAGGAGGATGTCGAAGGCGTGGGCTTGCTCAGGGCTGAGTTCATGGTGATCGACGCCTGCGACGGCGTTCACCCCCGCCAGCTCATGGAAGAGGGCAAGAGCACCCAATTCATCGATGCCATGGTGAGGAAGCTGCGCATTTTCACGCGTGCTTTCTACCCCAGGCCGGTGATCTACCGAGCCATCGATTTTCGCACCAACGAGTTCCGCAACCTGCGCGGCGGCGACAAATATGAGCCGGTGGAACAGAACCCGATGATCGGCTTCCGCGGCTGTTTCAGGTACGTTCTAAATCCCGACCTGTTCGAGCTTGAGCTGAAGGTGCTGGCCAAGGTCAGGGAGCAGGACAAGAACCTGCACCTGATGATTCCCTTCGTGCGCACGCTCTGGGAGTTGAAGCGCTGCAAGCAGATCATCGATGCCAGCGAACTGGGCAGCGACAGGGAGATGGAGCTGTGGGTCATGGCAGAGGTGCCATCGGTGGTCTACTGGCTGGAGGACTACGTTAAGGCCGGCATCACCGGCGTTTCCATAGGCTCCAACGACCTGACCCAGCTGGTGCTGGGCGTGGACCGGGACAGCGAGGTATGTGCCCCGCTGTATGACGAGCGCGACAAGGCGGTGCTGGACGCCATCAGACTGATCATCACCACCGCCCGCAGGATGGGCATTACCTGCTCCATCTGCGGACAGGCGCCTTCCAACTATCCCGACTACGCGGAGAAGCTGGTGGACTGGGGCATCACATCGGTATCCGTCAACCCGGATGTCATTCCCATCACAAGGCGCAACATAGCAGCAGCCGAACAGCGCATGCTGATGAGGCTGGCGCGCAAGATGGCATCCCAGGCCGAGTAGTATAATATTCAGGTAAGGTTTACAGCAGGGTAGCTGCCGGGCTTACAAGCAGTTATCCTGCTGTTATTATGTACCGGGTTTTCCATGAATAATATCCGCAATTTTTGCATCATCGCCCACATCGACCACGGCAAGTCCACGCTGGCTGACCGCATACTGGAGATCACGGGACTGATCCGGAAGGCCAGCATGGAGCAGATGCTGGACAGCATGGACCTGGAGCGCGAGAGGGGCATAACCATCAAGGCCAAGTCCGTGCGCATTCCCTACCGTTCCCCCGGCGGCGCGGAATATGTGCTCAACCTGATAGATACGCCGGGCCATGTGGACTTCAACTACGAGGTATCGCGCAGCCTGAATGCCTGCGAGGGCGCTGTGCTGCTGGTGGATGCTACGCAGGGGGTGGAGGCGCAGACCATTGCCAACGCCAATCTGGCGCTGGACGCCGGCCTGAAGATAATCCCGGTGATAAACAAGATCGACCTGCCGGGCGCTATGATAGACGACTGCAGCCTGCAGCTTTATTCCATGCTGGGCTTGCCCATCGAGGACATGCTGCACGTTTCGGCCAAGGACGGCACAGGAGTCCCCGGGCTGCTGGAAGCAATCGTAGACAGGATACCGCCGCCGGTCGGCGAAGCATCGGGGTTGCTGCGGTGCCTGATCTTTGATTCGTTTTATGACTCATACCGCGGCGTCATTCCGCACCTGAGGGTGTTCACCGGAGAGATAAAGCCGGGCGACAGGATCATGCTCAAGTCCACGCAGAAAGACTTTGACGTGGAGGAAGTTGGTTACTTCAGCCTGGGGTTGGCCCAGTCCGGCAGCCTGAAGGCCGGCGAAGTGGGCTACGCCGTGGCGCTGATACGCGATGCCGGCGAAATACGCGTGGGCGATACCGTCGTTGCCGCCGACCATCCAGAGGTGGAGGCCATCCCGGGCTTCAGGCTTTCCCAGCCCATGGTCTATTGCGGCGTGTACCCCATCATCACCAGTGACTATGCCAAGCTGGGCACGGCGCTGGAGAAGTTCAAGCTGAACGACTCGTCGGTGACCTTTGAAAAGGAGAGCTCGGCGGCGCTGGGCTGGGGCTACCGCATGGGCTTTCTGGGCCTGCTGCACATGGAGATAGCTCTGGAGAGGCTGAAACGCGAGTACGAGCAGGAGATAATTGCTACCATGCCCTCGGTGGTCTATAAAGTGGTCAGCAAAAACGGCGACGTGCTCATGCTGGACAATCCATCCAAGTTTCCGCCTGAGGGGCAGATCGACCATATCGAGGAGCCTATGATAAGGGCCCGGATAATCGTGCCGGCGGGCTTCGTCGGCCCATGCATGGAGCTGGCCGAGGCCAAGAGGGGGACGCTGGCCTCCATGGAGCACCCGGACGACCGGCGCGCCATACTGAGCTACGACCTGCCGCTGGCCGAGATGATAACCGACTTTTACGACAGGCTGAAGAGCGTCAGCCGCGGCTACGCCAGCATGGACTATGAGATGAGCGGCTACAGGGCGGCCGACCTGGTCAAGGTGGACATACTGGTGAACAACGGCCAGGTGGACGCACTGTCCTATATTGCCCCCAGGGACCGCGCCGCCGTCAAGGGCAAGGCCTTGATCTACAGGCTGAGCAAGGTCATCGCCAGGCACCAGTTCAAGATACCGCTGCAGGCGGCCATCGGCTCGCAGATAATAGCCAGGGCGGACATATACCCCATGCGCAAGGACGTGCTGGCCAAGTGCTACGGCGGCGACATCACGCGCAAGCGCAAGCTGCTGGAGAAGCAGAAAGAGGGCAAGAAAAAGATGAAGATGGTCGGCTTCGTCGAGGTGCCGCAGGAAGCCTTCCTGTCGTTGATGAAAATAGAGGAATAGCACATGACGGGGCTTTACATACATATACCATTCTGCCGGAGCAAGTGCTATTATTGCGATTTTTATTCGCTCGCCGGAAATACGGAGTTGCTGGGAAGCTACGTAGATGCCCTGCTGAAAGAAGTGCAGATTCACAGCGGTATGGCCTTCGACACGCTGTATATCGGCGGTGGCACGCCCAGCCTGCTGGATGTTGCCGGCCTGGAGAAATTGGCCGAGGGACTTCATCAGCATTTCGACCTGAGCGGGCTCAGGGAGGCCACCATCGAGGCCAATCCGGAGTCGGCCTGTCCCGCCTTCATGCAGGCGGCGCTGAAATGCGGATTCAACCGGCTTTCGCTGGGTGCGCAGTCGCTCAACGATGGCGAGCTGGCGAAAGCGGGAAGGATACATACCTCCGCACAGGCCTTAGAGGCGGTTAAAACTGCAATTAAGAGCGGATTTTCCAATGTGTCAACCGATGTAATAATTGGCCTGCCCGGCCAGACTGAAGTCAGCCTGGAGGATACCATCAACCGGCTGGCCGAATCAGGCGTATCGCACCTCTCCGCCTATTGCCTCTCCGTTGAGGAAGGCACGCCGTTTGCCTGCCGTCCTCCGCGCGACCTACCGGACGACGACCGCCAGGCTGACCTGTATACGAAGGCCTGCGGCTTGCTGAAGGGGCACGGCTTTATCCACTACGAGATATCGAATTTTGCGCTGCCGGGGAAAGAAAGTTTACATAATCTGAATTACTGGAAGGGTGGGGAATACCTGGGGCTGGGACCTTTCTCCGCCTCCTATTTGGACGGCAGGCGGGTTAAAAACATAGCTACTTTACAGGAATATCTGGACAATCCGCTGTCATGCCGGCTTGAAGAGGATAGCGTTAGTGCCACGGCCAGGCCGGCGGAAGAGGCCATGCTGCGCCTCAGGCTGCTGGAGGAGGGGTTGGACCTCCGGCTCCTTGAAAGAAAATACGGAATGGATAATGTCTGCGGGCTGGAAACAAGGCTGGAGGAACTGGCCGTAAGGAAACTGCTGGTCAGGCAGGATAACAGCTACAGGCTGGCATCCGACGCGGTGCTAATTGCAAACCAGGCCTTCGCACAGGTTATAGAATAGGAATCTAGCCCTACCAGACGGCGGGCACCAGCGCCTTGCGCCCGGGTGGGTAGTCGGGGAAATTTTCATGGTACCAGGCGTGGTGCGACCTGGCGCGCGGGGCCAGGTTGGCGATAGTCCACAGGGCGAAACTCAGCCCGGCCAGCGACCAGGTGGCCACAGCCCATCCCACCCATATCATTATCTCTCCCAGGTAGTTCGGGCAGGATACCCAGCGGTAGAGCCCGCCATAGGGTATTTTATACTCGGTCTCTCCCGGGCCCAGCAGCTTGCTGAGTATGTAGTCCGACTGGCGATTGATGACAAAGCCGCAGATGAACAGCGCTGCGCCGATGATGAAGCGCGGGTCGGCCAGCCATGAATTGGGATACCCGCCGGAAAGCGTGAAGACCCAGTAGCCGTTGAGCGAGGCGTTGACCAGGTTGAAAAATATACCCAGCGCCACCACTGAAACAGGCATCTTTTCATCGGAATTGTGCAGGCTGAAGGGATAAATGAAGGCGCGGTGTATATAGTGAGCCTCCCAGAGCAAGAGGAAAGCTATCGACGCGGCGGTCACGGGCGCTTTGCCCAGCACGAAACAGGCGGCAAAGATGAGGGGAGACCAGGCCTCCATTATGACCCAGGCCGGCCTGGCATTGAGTGCTATACCCCAGCCGCGCCTGACGTGACGCCCGTAGGGCGCCACTATAAAGAGCAGGGATACGAAAATAACGGCCGAGAGCACCAACCAGAATATGAGTACGGCATTAAAGATCGGGTCTGAAGTCATCTTCTTATCAACAACCTAAATATCCGTTGTCCCGGAACCATTTGACCGTATCTGCCAGCGTCTGACTGATGGGCCTCGGATGGTAGCCGAGCTCCCTGGTGGCCTTATCATGCCTTATATTGCGATTGCTTACCAGGGCGTTGAGTGACGCCGTGGTAATGATGGGCCTGACACGAACAGCACGGTAGCAGGCGGTGACGGCGGGGGCGAAGAAGCGGGCCACCGGCATGGGGCACACCGCCCGGGGCGCCGATTTTCCTGTCAACCCGGCCACCGTTTCGGCAACTCCTTTAACGGATAGCCACTGGCCGGACAGCAGGTAGCTTGAGCCCGCCGGCGCCGTCTCTTCAGCTTTAATGGCATGTTCGACCACGTCCCTGACATCCACCCAGTCGAAGCCGCCGTCGATCAGCATCGGCAGCCTGCCCCTGGCCATCAGGACCAGCGCCTGCCCGAAATGGGATGGACGGTAATCATACGGGCCTATGATACCGGTGGGATTGATGATAACGGCGTTCAGACCGTCCTGTATAGCCTGCAGCACCAGCTTCTGCCCGGCGGCCTTGGAGCGGTCGTAAGGTGGAGCGGAAGGTGAATCTACGAATTTGCTGGACTCGTCTACGGGCCGGTCGAATGGCTCCTGGCTGAGCGCGTGAATAGAGCTGAAGTGGATCATCCGCCTGATGCCGCTGCGGCGGCAAGCCTCTATGACGTTGGCAGTGCCATTGACATTAATAGCCAAGCAGCGCGGCCAGTCGTTCATCAGCAGTGAGATATGTGCCGCCAGGTGATAGACCACGTCTGCGCCGCGGAAGGCTTCTAACAGCGAGTCGATATCGGCCACATCTCCCGGGACCAACTCGATATCCAGTCCTTCAAGACCCTGGCCGCTGACGTGGCACACCGCGCGCACATCTCTTTTCCTGGAAAGCAGGGCGCGGATAAGATTGACGCCCACATGGCCCGACGGGCCGGTAACAACAGTCTTCATCTTAATAATATTTTTGCCAAAGGGCTGAACGACAGTTTAAATAGCGGTTGTAGCTTTGTCAAATGTGCCTGTATCCGCGGCATGGCGGCTGCGGCTGATAAATTGATAACACCTTGACGTGTTGATATGATAACATATTAAAATTTAAACAGGACGTATTTACGGCGATCTAAAATGGAAGAGCGAAAATATTATCCCGGCCCACTACTCAGGCAGATAACCGGCCTGCATGAAAGCCTGCAGGTCATGGGAGAGGCCTTTGAAAAGCTCAAGACGCTGGATGAGATAATGCTCGAAGTCCAGATCATGATGTCTACCTTCTCCCGGGGGATTAACGAAGGTGTGGCGCTCATTCAGGAAAACAAGATAATCTGGGCCAATCAGGCTTGCAGCAACATCACAGGCTATAGCGAAGGCGAGCTGATGGAGATTTCGCCCAGAAACCTGGCGCCGCCCTCCTATCGGGATAAGTACGAGGCCAGGCTGCAGATGTTCATGGCCGGCGGGACCATCGAGATGCCGGAAGAGTGGCCGATACTGCGCAAAGACCGGACATTGAAATACGTAAACGCTTTCAGCTACAAGGTCAACTTCATGTCCAAGCCTGCACTGCTGATATATTTCTATGATATTACCGAGAGCAAGAAGATCCAGGACGAGATATCAGTGCGCCAGCTGATACTTGATTCCATCAATGATTCGGTGTTCCTGCAGGATGAGACGGGCCGCATAGTTTATGTGAATGCGGCGATGTGTCAGTTGACGGGGTATGCCAGGGATGAGCTGTTGAAGATGAACATGCTGGATGTCACGACGCCGGAGATGCGCAAGAAGTTCGATATTCGCGTCAAGCAGTTCAGCGAGAAAAAAGAAGTCCGCTACAACAGCATCTGCCTGTGCAAGGATGATAGCAGGGTGCCTATAGAAATCAGGGCCAGGCTGGTGAGGCTGGGAGGAAAGCCGCTTGGCCTGGGCGTGGCGCGTGAGATAAGTTCGCCACCGCCGGCCTGACCGATGTGCAGAGGACATGAAATTGAAAAACAAGCTGATACACCCGCTGTGGACGCACCTTCCGGCGATTCTGCTGATACTGGTAGCTGTCGGATTCACGCTGAAGATCTGGCCGCTGCCTGAGAATGCTCCCACTCATTTTGATTTTAACGGGCAGCCCAACGGTTATGGATCTCCGCTGGCCAGCTCCATACTGCTGCTGGCGTTGTCGATAGGGCTGCTGGCGCTCTCGGTCTGGCTGGACGAGCTCTGGGCCAGGCAGGAGAAGGCCAAGACCTTCAACTGGCTGTCGCTTTTCGACGAGTTCGCTATAGGCGACCTCTGCGGAGTACAAATCGCCTACACTGCCATGCTGGCCTCGTCGAGCAGCGTTTTCCTGTTTCCCTGGCGGGAGGTAACCGTGGCATGTCTGGCAGCCGTGGGGCTGGCTGTGGTGCTGGAGCTGCTGAGGCCTTACCGGCACTATGAAAAGGTCTACCAGGCTGAAGCCGCAGGCAATTTAGAGGAAGAGGTAAGGGAACTGGTAAGGTCCGGGGGCCACTTTTCCTACAGGGAGATGCAGAACCCTGCTTACATCAATATCCTGGCCGCATTGCTGCCGGTGGTGATGTTCATTGCGGCGGTCTTTACCTGGCAGCAGCTTCCCTGGCTTTCTATACTGCTGGCGTTAATCGGAGCGGGTTTCTTTTTGATCTACGGCGGTTTTCGCACTCTGGTGACAAGGGATGCAATCACACTAAAGATGGGGGTCCTGGGAATAAGATTGCTCAGGATCGATACCTCTGATATTACCTCGATCGAGGTGCATAATTTCTCGCCGCTCCGCGATTTCGGCGGATACGGCATTCGCATTAACCGTGAGATGACGGCCTATTTTCTGCAGGGCGACCGCGGTGTCAAGCTGACCAAACGTGCAGCTAAGACCTATCTCATCGGTTCCGACCACCCCGAGCGCCTGGCTGCCGTGATAAAAGCGATAGTCTGAGGTCAATACCCTCTGGCCAGCCTTTGAATTGCACGCTGCCCTGTTAGTTTATAGAATTAAATCACTACCATATAAATGGAGGCAGGAATTGAAGGTAAGGGTGGACAGGGATATCTGCACCGGGGTGGGCAACTGCGAGGTGGTCGCCCCAACGGTCTTCAAACTGGACAAGCAGAACAAGGCGGTGGTGCTTGATTCCACTTCTGTAAGCGACGACGTGCTGATGGAGGCTGCGAAAAGCTGCCCTGTGGACGCCATAATCGTCGAGGATGACGACGGCAACCAGGTATATCCCTAGAAGGGCGAGGTCCTCGAATGGGAAGAGGACCATCACGACACGTTTACCACAATGATGGAAGACCTGTGAGACGGCCTGCCTTCAGGCGATGCGCTTCTGGATTTTCTTCCATGAATCGGTGACCAGGAAGCTTTCCTCCATATCGCCGACCATTTTAACGAATTTCTTCATGGGCACGGCGAAGCTGATGGTATATTTGGAGACAAAAGGCCGGGCCGATATATCGAACATGCCTATGACCGCCCGCGGCCTGGCGGCATCCAGCTCGAGATAAGGATAGCGTACGATGGTCGAGCACCCGGAGCCGAAGGGAGTTATGACACCGTTCGGCTCAGCCTCATCAAAGCTGGCCAGTGTGAAAAGGCCTGCCAGCACGTCCGGCTCGGCGAAGAAGACCACGACCTGTGGAGTATCTGCATTCTCCAGCATGTCCCATCTTTTGAAAACTGCAAAACGACCGGGGGCTTTGAACGGAGGCGTGTATTTCATGGCCCTGGAGGCCAGCTGGGGCGTTTTCTTATAGCGCTCTCCCCTCAGCTTGCCCGGTATTCCGCAGGAGAGGAAATAATTCAGGTCCGGCCTGGTTGTCTGTCTGAATCCCAGGTACATTTTACCGCCCAGGCAGCCGATTGAATTTGCCCCGAAGGCCAACGGCTTTCCCCTTCTGGCTTTTAGCAGCTCGGCGATGACACATCTGTTGGCCTGGCCGGCTTTGACAACGGGGGCGCGCCCCTCCTGGTCCGTGTAATAGAATGTCAGCGGCAGCTCGGCTTGGTTAAAATATTTGGTCCACTGGGTCATGAACCTGTCTTTTAAGCGAAGATCCATGTTGGCCACCTCCTGCCCGGCCTCTACTGGCCTTAATATATTATAGACATTAACGCTTGAAGGTTTTAATTACGCTTTCCCACACGGGCGAGCCGTTTCCCTCGTAGCCCAGCGCCCAGTAGCCCACGCCTGCAATGCCGGAAGATTTTACATAGTTAAATTTGAGGGCGAGCGATTCGGGATCATCGTACCAGCACTGGTGCCAGCTGCCTTTCAGCTGATAGCGATACCACGGCGATTTTGTTTTAGCGTCAAACTGCCTGCCGTATTCGGACGCCCTGATCAGGGCATCCTGCATATAGACTATGGCGCCCTCACCCAGCGTCTTTGCGCCGGGCTCGGAGGAAGAGCACGGCCAGTCATAGCCGTAAAACGGCAGGCCTAAAATAAGCTGGCTCTTGGGATACCATTTTTCCAGCGTGCTTAATGACTCGTCCACGCTCAAATCGTCCGGGTTGCCGTAAGGTGACACCGCGCCGGTAACGGGCGAGGTCGACCAGTGATAATCGTATCCCATGAGGAAGACCGCATCGGTATATTTTGACAGCTCGGGATTACGGTAGGGCGGCTCAACTCCGCCCATGACGCAGAAAGAGATATGGTAGCCGGGGTTGGCCTTTTTCAGCGCCGCATACAGGCTGGCCATGAAGTTCTGCATCAGGCTGGTGTTGGAAAAATGAGTGAAGGAGTTGATCTCCCTTACGTCCTCGATGTCTACATTCACCCCGTCCGCCCCGTGTTCCTGCACGCTTTTAAGTATGTTATCGATCAGCTCGCGCTGGTGGTAGGCCAGTATCTCGTCCTGTATATCCCGGTCGAAGCAGGTGATGGTCAGGGTCACTTTGACGTTGTGTGCATGTGCCGTGTCCCTTATCTTGTAGTATTCAGTCCCGATATACTGGTCATCCAGCGTCCCTCCCTGGACAGCCTCCAGCGAGAAATAGCTCAGGTGCGTGAGGCCTCTCCAGTCCGGCTCATAAGAGGCCGGGTGAATCCAGTAAGGCCAGAAGCCGTAGTAAGTGCTCACGGTATTTACCGCGGGCTTGGATGGCTGCTCCACGACGGACGGCGTCTTATTGTCAGTGTTGGAGGTTGCTGGCGGAATGGAGTCGGTTGGCCCAACCGCGCCCGGGCCCCCGCACGAGAAAAAGCCCCACAGCAGTGTGGCCAGCGCTATAAACAATGCACATTTACTGGTTGAGAAGATAGACATCAAAATCAACCTGGCCCGTCGCCTGCAGGCCGGTCGTATCGCTCACCTTCACTGTTACAGCGTAGGTGCCGGGAGTGCCCGGAGCCAGCCAGCCCGCCTGGCTGGCCTTGCCTTCGGCTATATTCACCCCCATCAGCCTTCCCGCTTCGAGCGACCAGGTATAGGTCAATACTGAATTTTCGGCATCCTTTATTACGCATTTAATCTCCGTGATGGTTGCAGCCATCACACGCTTTGATGCTTTCACCGTCTCAGCGCCGGGCAGTGTCATGTTGAGGTAGACAGCATTGTCCTCGGGCTGGCTGCCGAATGGATGGGCGGTGACCTTGAAGGTCCTGCTCAGGCTGGCTTCCCCTCCCCTGTCGTTGGTGACCTTGACAGTAACGGTGTAGTCACCTTCAGTATCCGGCGTTGTCCAGGTGGCACGCTTGCCGTCGCCGACTATGCTGCCTCCATCCACCGACCAGATATAGGTGAGAGTGCCGCCATACGAGTTCTCGGCCAGGCATTGCAACTGGCCCTTGGAGGAGGGCGCCCACTCGGCCACGCCGGATATAACTTTGATGTCCGGGGCCACAACCTCGGGTTCTACGGCGGGCTGCGTGGAGGGTAGCTGCGGTTCAGGCTTGGCGGCAGTGGTGCAGGCCGCCGCCAGTAATACGGCCGCTAGAAGCAGGCTGTATGCAAATACAGCATATTTATTCATCGAATACCTCCGGAAACAAGAGTTGCAGCTATAGCTGGAACCGTTATCCAATATTATTAACAGCAGTATAGCAGTTTTGTTGCGCCGGTTAAAAATGTTGCGCTATCAGGCACGGCCTTCGCAGGCTCATGTTATTGCGGCAGGGCGTAAAAAGTAGCATAATTAAGCTTGCTTAATTTAAGGAGGCTTAAATGGAAAGCGAAAGGACCCAGGAATACCTGGAGGCTATATACAAGAGACAGAAGAAGGACAGGCTTGTTGCGACCTCGCTGCTGGCGGAGGACCTCAAGGTGTCGGCGCCGGCTGTGACCGATATGCTGCGTACGCTGGAGGGCAAGGGGCTGGTCAAATACCGGGCCGGCCGGGGAGCCAGTCTGACTGTCCTGGGCAGGCAGCAGGCGATGCAGGTCATACGCAGGCACCGGCTGTGGGAGAGGTTCCTGACCGACGTGCTGGGCATGAAATGGGACAAGGTGCATGAGGAAGCCTGCAAGCTGGAGCATGTTACATCGCCCGGCATTGAGGAGGGCCTGGAGAATGTGCTGGGTGACGTGGATACCTGCCCGCACGGCCACTCAATTCCGGACCGCAATGGCAAGATCAAGGATGAGAATAGCTTAGCACTGTCCGGATTTCAGCCACGGCAGGAAGCCTGCATATCGGCTATCGACAACGAGGATGCCAGGTTCTTACGGCAGGTTGCCAGGCTGGGATTGACGCCGGGCACATGTGTGAAAGTGTTGAGAAAGGACAGGGACGGTACGATTACAGTCGAAGCTAACGGCAGGGAGGTTGCCGTACCCGCCGGGGTCGCCGGTTCGCTGCTGGCGAAGCCCGCTGCAGCGGCTGGTGGGGTGAAGGCCAAAGAAATGCCGCTGAGCAAGCTGCCCGGCGGGCATTCAGCAATCATAAGTCACTGTGGTGGCGGCAGGCATGCACTGGGACGCTGCCTGTCGCTGGGCTTCACGCCAGGCAGCACTGTCAGGATGCTGGAGAACTTCGGCGGCGGCCCGATACTGGTCAAGCTTCATGACACGGAAGTTGCCCTGGGCCGGGGCGTAGCTGAAAAAATACTGGTGCAGATGAATACATAACTATGCAGCAGCCTGAAGAAAGGACGATAGTTGTTGCACTGGCCGGCGCTCCCAATGTGGGCAAGAGCACGGTGTTCAACCTGCTGACCGGCCTTTCGCAGCATGTGGGCAACTGGCCGGGAAAAACAGTCGAGCAAAAGACCGGCGTGCTGAGGCGCGGCAACTTGACCATGAACATAGTCGACCTGCCCGGCACCTACAGCCTGACGGCCAATTCGGTCGAGGAGCAGATTGCCAGGGACTACCTGGTTAACGAGAGCCCTGATGTTGTGGTGGCAGTGCTGAACGCCGCCAGCCTGGAAAGAAATTTATATTTAGTTGCCGAGCTGATCGAATTGGCGCCGCGCCTGGTGGTGGCATTGAACATGATGGACGTGGCCCGCCAGCAGGGCATAAAGATAGATGCAGAGGCGCTGGCCTCCGCCCTGAACATACCGGTGGTGCCCATCGTGGCCAACAAGAACCGGGGCGTAAACGAGTTGGTGGCACAGATCGAGCAGGAGTGCCTGCGTCCTGCCGGCTGGCGAGAGATCAGGCATATAGAGTATGGCAGCGATATGCTGCGGGTAATAGACCGCGTGGCCGGGATGCTCAACACTGAAGTGGCCTCACCTTATTCGCAGCACTGGGCGGCCATGAAGCTGCTGGAGGGCGATGAACAGATCAACAGGCTAATCAGGCTGCGTTACCCGCCGGACCGCTGGCCCAAGCTGGACTCTTATCTTAAACAGAATGAGTCGGCGGCCATGGAAATTGCCACGCTGCGTTATGAGTGGGTGGCAAGGATGGCGGCGGCAGCCCAGGAGAAGCCACATATCGGTCGCGTCTCCCTTACAGAGAGGATCGACAGGGCGGCCACGCACCCGGTGAGCGGAATTATCATACTGCTGCTGGTGCTCAGCCTGATGTTCGGGCTGGTTTACAGCATCGGCATCCCCATTCAAAAATTCCTTGAAGTTAACTTGATTGAAAGGGGGCAGGAGCTGGTCTACAGCAGCCTGGCCTTTACACCGGCCTGGTTCCAGAGCTTCCTGGCGGACGGGCTGCTCAGCGGTGTCGGCCTGGTGCTGACATTTATTCCCATTCTGATGCTTTTCTTTATTTTCTGGGCACTTATGGAAGATGTGGGCTATACAGCCCGTGCGGCCTTCGTCACCGACAGGTTCATGCACCTGCTCGGGCTCCACGGGAAATCATGTCTGCCGCTGGTGCTGGGGTTTGGCTGCAACGTTCCTGCCGTGCTGGGTACCCGAATTATAGATTCCCCGCGTGCCCGCCTGCTGACGATATTGATTACGCCCCTGGTCCCTTGCACCGGCCGTATGGCGGTGGTGGCCATAATCGCTGCAGCCTTCTTCGGCAGCCAGGCCGTGCTGGTCTCCATGGGCATCATCGTCTTCAGCCTGCTGATGCTGGTGATCATCGGCATGATTCTGAATAAATTTGTCATTCGAGGCGAGAGCGAAGCACTGATCATGGAGCTGCCTTTATACCACGTGCCGGACATGCGCCTGGTGGGCCTGGTGACCTGGCAGAACACACTGGCATTTATCAAGCGCGCCGGGACGATAATACTGCTGGTGTCGCTAACGGTCTGGCTGCTGGCCATCCTGCCCAACGGCAGGATAGACGACAGCTTCCTGGCCAACGTGGGCAGGTGGTTCGAGCCGGCAGGCGGGCTGATGGGACTGAACTGGCAGATGATGGTGGCGCTGCTCTCAAGCTTTGTTGCCAAGGAGAATACCATAGCCACGCTGGGCGTGCTGCTGGGCGGGCATGGCGTGGATTTCACGCAGCAGCTCAGGCAGTTGCTTACTCCTGCTGCCGCCGTGGCCTTCCTGGTCTTCCAGGTGCTGTTTATCCCCTGTGCCGCCACCGTGGCGGCTATGAGGCACGAGACCGGCGGCTGGAAATGGCCGGCCTTCTCGGTGGCCTTTCAGCTCGTGCTGTCCTTCGCTATGGCCGTGCTGGTATACCAGGCGGCCCACCTGGCCGGGCTCTAGTCCTTATTCCTATTTACCGGCCGTCACCCTGTCCATCAGGCCGCGGTATTCCTTGTACATGCCGGACCTGACCGTGAGCTGGTCGCCGAATTCCATGTACTGCCCGCCGGCAGCGGTATAAGCGGGCCACTGGGTCAGGCCAGTCCCGTTGGGGTCGCCGGTCCTGGCGAAGTTCGTCCAGTACTTCATCATATCCTGCGAGAGGGCTGTGTCTACCTCGCTGTCAGGTATGCTAACCTTGTCCGCCCTGAGGTTGCCGAAGACATAGAATATGTCCAGCCCGTGGAAGGCGCCGAACATCTTGAGGAAGAAGTCCGGCACGTGGGTGAAGCGGTAGACATAGACCGGTGAGCCGTTGGCAGAGCTGGAATCCGCCGCATGCAGCAGGCCGGCGCCGAAGCTCATAATGCCAAACAACTTCGCATAAACGCCGGGCACATCGCCCTTGGCGGCGGCAGGGAAGAGTGAAAGGGCCTCTGCAGCGTTATCTTTGTAGATCGTAGTGATATATCCTTCATAATCCTGCACGGTCATGGCCTGCACCAGCAGGTTGGTCAGGATAAAAATTGTGCCTTCATCGGCCTGGGTGCCAATCAGCAGCGGCACCTTCTTCTGCTTTCCGGCGCTGTACATCGACCAGGGATCGGCGGGAATCACCCAGCCGTCGACAACCGGCCTGTACCGGGTGCTGCCAAGTGCCTCATACCCATCGAAAGCGGCCTTGACTACATCATCTGCCGGGATCAGGCGCATGGCCGTCAGCGCATCAGGCGATTTGTCCGCGCCGAGCTTTTTAGCCAGGGCCTCACCGGTTATCTCGGCTTTGGCCACGGTGTCATCCCTGTTGATGGGGTAGGCGTCGCTGAACGAGCCGCTCTCGGAAATGGCGCGCTGAAAGAGGCCGTCGGCCAGCGGGCTGATCATCAGGTCTATCACACTGCCCGCCCCAGCCGATTCTCCGAAGATAGTTACCAGGTCCGGGTTGCCGCCGAAAGCCTTGATATTGCTCTTGACCCATTTGAGCGCGGCAATCTGGTCCAGCAGGCCGTAGTTGCCTGATACCCCGTGGGCAGATTCTTTGCTCAGCAGGGGGTGTGAGAGGAAGCCGAGCGGGCCCAGGCGGTAGTTGATAGTCACAATGATCACTCCCTGCCTGGCCAGGTTCATACCGTCATACATCTTGAACGAGGCTGTGCCAGTGGTAAATCCGCCACCGTGAATCCATACCATAACGGGCAGCGCCTCATCGTCGCTCCTGGCGGGCGACCAGACATTCAGGTAAAGGCAGTCCTCGCTGGTCTGGCCTATATCGTAAAGCCGTGTAGCTGGCTGGGGGCAGGCAAGGCTGAATTTATTGCAGTCTCGTACGCCTTTCCAGGGCTTGACGGGCTGCGGCTCCTTCCAGCGCAGCTCACCCACAGGCGGAGCAGCGTAGGGAATGCCCAGGAATACCTGCACGCCGTCCTGCACCGTTCCGCGCGCTGTGCCGCTGTCCAGTGTCACCTCGGATACCCCTTCACCGTGTTTCACAGGCTGCGTGGCGCAGCCTGACAGGGGAAGGCTGCTCATCATCAAGCAGGCAAGGACAATGACTATCAGAAGTCGTTTAAGCAAGGCAACCTCCTTATTTCCCCGGCCGGTTATTACCTTCCAATATTTTAGCATGCCGCCTGTACATTGTGTGGCCTGCCGTCCCTGCTTCGGCAGGCTGGTATAATAATTAACCGGCTGTGTCCAACAAATTTCGGGGCTGATAAGGAGAAACCGATGAACCTGGCAAGACTGATGGAAGACAACCTGACGAGATTCGGCGAGTACGAGTTCGTGCACTTCGAAGGCAAGTGGCTGACCAATTTACAGATGAGCCGCGCTGCCAACAGGCTGGGCAACGCGCTCAAGGGCCTGGGAGTCAAAGTTGGCGACAGGGTTGGAGTCCAGCTCACGAACTGCCCCGAGCTGCTGCAGTCGTTTTTCGCCATATTCAAGATAGGCGCCGTGCTGGTGCCGGTCAATCCCTCGCTGCGCGTGCACGAGCTTTCCTATCTCTACCAAGATGCCGGCCTGGTGGCGCTGATCAGCAGCCCGGATTATGCTCAGGCCGTTGCCGAGGCGCGCAAGGAAGCAAGTGACCTTAAAAATGTGATATTTACCGGCGATGAGGCCGTCGAAAACGCACTTTCGTTCAGTAGTGTGATGCAAGGCCAGCCTGATGGCCTGGCCATGGAGGACCGCGATAATGACGACCTGGCCGTCATACTGTACACGGCGGGCACGACGGGCAATCCCAAGGGAGTGATGCTGACGCACTACAACTGGTACAGCCATGTCTCCGGCTACTATGAATCATCGCTGCTGGATTCCTGGGGAATATCTGTGAAGGGCAAGGCTGGAGGCCGCGATATCCCGGGATATAAAAGAAAGGATAAAGAGGTGGAAGTCTACGGCGTTGACCGAAGGCGCGTTTCACTGATAGCGCTGCCGCTCTTTCACGGCTACGGCGTGTTTGCCGTCAATCTCGAGTTCCTCACCGGCGGGAAGCTGGTGATACTGCGGCGCTGGGATGCGGAGGAGGCCATGCGGCATATACAGAAATTCGGCGTCACAGAGTTCCGCGGCGTACCCACCATGTATATACAGCTGCTCAACCATCCGGCGGCCGGGAAATACAACCTGAACTCTTTGCGCTTCTGCATCTGCGGCTCGGCCCCTCTGCCGCTGGAGGTCGCCGATAAATGGAAGGAGAGGTATGGCATTTATATCTGGGAGGGCTACGGGCTGAGCGAGGCCACCACCGTCAACAGCGGCAATGCCGCAGTGCGAAAGCCGCCCAAGTACGGCTCGGTGGGCAAATGCTACCAGAAGGCCAACGACATCAAGATATTCGATGAGAACAGCAGGGAACTGCCCCCCAACCAGACGGGCGAGATAGTCATCAAGGGCCCCTGCGTGATGAAGGGCTACTGGAACAAGCAGAAGGAGACGGCGGAGGTGCTGAGGGACGGCTGGCTGCATACCGGCGATATCGGCCATATCGACGAGGATGGCTATATCTACATCACAGACCGCAAGAAAGACCTCATCATACGCGGTGGGGAGAACGTCTATCCCAAGGAAGTTGAGAACGTCCTGCACAGGCATCCGCAGGTGCTGGAGTGCGGCGTGGTCGGCGTTCCCGACCCCGTTTACGGCGAGGAGGTTAAGGCCTTCGTGGTGCTCAAGGCCGCCGGCTCCGTCACGGAGGAGGAACTGGTGCTGTTCTGCAAGGATCACCTTCCGGCCTATAAAAGGCCCAAGTCGATTCAACTCATGGAAGCGCTTCCCAAGAGCGCCGTGGGCAAGATACTGCGGCGCGAGCTGAAGAAGCTTAGCTGATCCAGTTAGCCAATCTAAGGCTTGAACTGCCTGGTCAGCTCTTCTTTTATCACCTTGCCGCCAGGGTTCTTGGGCAGTGCGTTGGTGAAGACGAAAAATTCCGGTATCTTGTACCTGGCCAGCTTGTCAGCACAGAACTTCTCTATCTCCTCGGCGGTCGGAGTTGTGCCTGGGACGGCCACGATGGAGGCCGCCACCTTCTCTCCCATGACCTCGTCCGGCACGCGGTAGACCGCCACCTCCATGACCTGGGGGTGCAGGTAGATGATGTTCTCCACTTCCACCGGGTATATGTTCTCGCCGCCGCGGTTTATCATGTCCTTTTTCCTGCTGACCACGTAGAAAAAGCCCTTCTCGTCGCGCTGGCCCAGGTCCCCTGTGAGGAACCATCCATCGCGGAAGGACTCGGCGGTGGCCTGGGTATCGTTGTAGTAGCCTCCGGCCACGTTCGGTCCCTTGATGGCTATCTCGCCCACCTCGCCTGCCGGCAGCTCCTGCATTTTGCTGTCCACGATCCTGGCTTCGCAGCCCAGGCTGGGGCGGCCGATGGATGTAGGATTGTCTATGCAGTCCTGTCCAAAGGAGGCGAGCGATACGGAGGCCTCGGTCAGCCCGAAACCGTTGAAAAAGACTGCTTTGCCGAAGGCCTTCTTCATCCTGGACATCAGGTCGGGCGACATGGGCGCCGCTCCAAACCCGGCCAGCTTGACCGGGCTGAGGTCGTATTTAGCCACTTCCTCTGAGCCCAGCAGTATCCTGTAGATGGCGGGTGAGCCCACCAGGAACTCCACCTTCTCCTTCTCAACTATCTCCAGGAAGGCCGCTATGCTCAGCGCGCTGAGCATGATGGTGGTGTTTCCCATCTTCATGCAGGGAATGAACTGCTCCTGCAGCGCCATCACGTGAAAGAGCGGGGCTACGATGAGAGTCTTGCTGCCGCTGCCCGGTGGGACGATCTTGAGCACCTCGGTCATGTACTGCTGCATCCTGACGGCGCTGTGTACCAGGTTGCGCTGCAGTATGCGGACACCCTTGGGCTTGCCCGTGGTACCGGAGGTGAAGAGAATGGTATGCAGGTCCTCCTCGTCGCATTTGGCTGCCGCCTGGCTGCCGCCTTTTTCCCATATCTCGGGTAGGCTGCTGCGTTCGACCTTGTTCCCGATCAACCCGTCCAGTTCCCTGTCCCAGGTCTCGCCGTCGACCACCGCCGCTACGGGCTTGGTTACCTCCAGTTGGTGCTCCAGCTCGCTCCTGGTCAGCCGCGTGTTGAGGACGACGGATACAGCCCCGAGCTTGGATATGGCCAGGAAGACCGGCGGGAAGGCGTCGTCGTTCTTCAGAAAAATCGCCACCCTGTCTCCCTTTTTGACCTTATAGTTGTTAGCCAGCGCCGCCGCCAGTGCGTCAACCCTTTTGCCCAGTTCGGCATAGCTGACGGTGAGGTCGCCGAACCTGATGGCCTGGCGCTGGGGATAGTCTTTGACAGTTTTAGCGAACATGCTGTAGACACTGGTCGGACGTCCTTTGTAGACGTTGACGGGGACTCCGCCGATCTTCTTCTGCTCAAACTTGAATGCGCTGTCCATGGCTGGATACCTCCGGTTAAATTTAGTGACCGTGCTGATTGACTGTTCAATATAGCGGGGCTTTCAGCAGGGGATTATACTATCAAAACGGGCCGTCAACAATGGTGCCGCCGCCCCGACGGTTATTGCAAAACAGCACCCGGAAACCTAAAATAGCCGTCGACGCCCGGCCTATAAAAACTCAGGAGATGTAAAGATGGACTTTCAGTTGACCGAAGAGCAAATGATGTTGAAGAAGATGGTGCACGACCTGGCGGAGAAGGAGTTCCGGCCGAGGGCGGCTGAATGGGAGGCCAGGGCCGAGCACATGCCCATATCTTATCTTAAAAAGCTCTCCGAGCTGGGGCTGCTGGGCCTGTGCCTGCCGGTCCAGTACGGCGGACAGGGTCGCTCGGCCTTCGAGGCCGTGCTGGCCATAGAGGAGCTGGCCAGGATATCCAGTGTGTCGGCTTCTCCTGTATTTGAATCGAACGTCGGGCCGGTCAAGGTGATAGAGCAGTTCGGAACGGAGGAACAGAAGCTGAAATACATGCCGCCGGTGTGCCGGGGCGAGTCGCTCATCTCCATCGGCATGACCGAGCCGGAGGCCGGGTCGGCGCTGACCGACCTCTCCACCCGAGCGATGCTGGACGGCGACCATTATGTGGTGAACGGCCAGAAGCGCTTCTGCACCGGCGGTGGCGAGTCCGACGCCTACATGGTCTACGTCAGGCTGAGCGAGCAGAAGGGCGCCAAGGGCATCGGCGGGCTGGTCATAGAAAAGGGCACGCCCGGCTTTACCTTCGGCAAGCAGGAGCAGCTCATGGGCCTGAGGGGCATGCCGAGCTGCGACCTGATATTCGACAACTGTAAGGTGCCGCGTGAAAACCTGGTGGTCAAGGAGGGGGATTTCCGCAAGCTGATGCTGGCCTTCGACCTGGAGCGCTGCGGCAATGCCACCATGTGCCTGGGCATCGCCCAGGGGGCACTGGAGGAGGCGCTGGCCTACGCCCAGAGCCGCCGACAGTGGGGCAAGGAAATCTGCGAGTTCCAGGCCATACAGTTGATGCTGGCCGATATGGCGCTCAGGGTTGAAGCCGCCAGGCTGCTTATTTACCGTGCTACAGTAAACGCCTCAACCGGCCTGCCCGTGCCGCTGGAGGCCAACCTGGCCAAGTGTTTTGCCAACCAGATGGCCAGGGAGGTTACCGGCATGGCGCTGCAGGTGCACGGCGGCTACGGCTACTCCAAGGACTACCCGGTGGAGCGCATGATGCGCGATGCCTGGGGCTGGGGGCTGGCCGGAGGCACAATCGAGATACAGAAGGTCGCCATTGCTTCCATGCTTCTGAGGCGCAGGTTCGACCAGAGAAAATAGCGGCCGACCGGTACTACATGTCCGGTGGACCTATACGGGGAGAGCGTTGACAGTAATAATCTGTCAGCGTAGACTGGACTTAATATAGTAAATTAAACAGATACGTTCGCATATCAGAAATTTCCGTTTTCGGGCCAGGTCCGGGTATCGATAACAGAGGAGGTCATGTTATGGGGGCCACTGATGAGACGAAAACGACCCGCAGCAAGGGGGGAGAGAAAGCTGGGGCCGGGCGGGGCGGCACGGTAGCACATGATGAGAGTATAGCCGCTTCGGCCAGCCCTGGCGGTGTGGACCAGGTAAGGGAGATTCTTTTCGGCGCCCAGAGGGAGGAGTATGACAGGAGGTTCAACCGCCTGGAGGAGCTACTGGTCAAGAACATGACCGCCCTGAGCAACGAGATGACTGAGAAGATGGGCGCTATAAGGGATGAGTATGACAGGAGGCTAGCCCGCCTGGAGGACCTGCTGACCCAGAACATATCCGATCTCAGCCAGGAGACGGCTAAAAAACTCGAAGAGCTGCTTAAAAAATTCAACAGCGACGCGGAGGAGATAAGGCGTGCCAAGGCCGACAAGAACGCCGTCTCCAAGCTTTTTGAGGAAATGATGAAGATCAGCCACCACCACACTTCATCGTGGTGAGGGTACAAACATGACGGAAGCCAGTGAAAAAAAACAGGGCATGCACGGCGCTCTGGACGATGAGCTGGTCAATCTGCGTACGCTGCTGGTTAGCCCGGAGCAGCAGGAAATCGCCGTGCTGAAGGAGCGGTTGAACGATCCCGATATCCGTGCCGAGGAGCTCAGCCGCGTCCTGGCCGAAGCCATCGTCATCCGGGCGTCCAAAGATAAGAAGCTGGCACAGGCGCTGCTGCCGACCATCGAGCTGACCATTAAGGACTCCGTAAAGAAAGACCCCAAGTTCCTGGCAGACGCCATCTTCCCCGTAATCGGGCCGGCCATCAGGAAGGCCATCTCGGAGTCCATCCGCTCCATGGTCCAATCGATCAATGAGACCATGTCATATGCCTTTTCATGGCAGGGGCTGAAGTGGAGGATCGAGTCGATCCAGACCGGCAGACCTTTTGCCGAGATCGTGTTGCTGCACACGCTGATCTACAGCGTCGAGCAGGTGTTCCTGGTGCACAGGGAGACCGGCCTGCTGCTACAACACGTGGCGGCTACAGAGGAAGGGATCAAGGACGTGGACATGGTCTCCGGCATGCTGACTGCCATTCAGGACTTCGTCCACGATTCCTTCGGCGTATCGGAGAACCAGGTGCTGCAGAGCCTGAACGTGGGCGATTACACCATATGGGTCGAGCAGGGGCCGCAGGTAGCCCTGGCGGCAGTCATACGGGGCAACCCGCCCGAAAGCCTGCGTGCACACATGGAGGAGGAGCTGGAAAAGATCGAGTTCGAGCAGCGCTACTGCCTTCAGGACTTTAAGGGGGACGTGGCACCCTTTGCATTGAGCAGGCATCATCTGGAGTCATGCCTGATGCAGGCCAAGCGGGGCATCGGCGAGGCCGGCAAAACGACAATACCGGCGTCCACTGCCAAACCTGCCAGAAAAAGAAGCGCACATGACCTTATATGGCTTATAATAGGCGCAGGCATCATCAGCCTGCTGTTAATTCTCGGCAGTGTTATTTTTCAGGTGGCCGGAAAGTAATAATGGCAGAGATCGTTAAGAAAAAAGTCTGCATGCTGGGGGCCTTTGCCGTGGGCAAGACCAGCCTCATACGGCGCTACGTGGAGAACATGTTCTCCGAGAAATACCAGACCACCATCGGGGTCAAGGTGGATAAAAAGACCGTCCAGCTAGGCAGCAAGGCTGTGGAGCTTGTGTTATGGGACCTGGCCGGCAAGAACGGCATCAGCGAGATGCGCACGACCTATTTGAGGGGCGCATCCGGCTACCTGCTGGTTGTGGACAAGACGCGCCTCAATACGCTGGAAGTGGGCATGGACATGCATAAGATGGCGCAGGAGATACTGGGCAAGGTGCCCTGCCTGCTGCTTTTTAACAAGTGGGACCTCGAGGGCAAGTGGGATATTGACGATGCGGCCATTGAAAAGCTGCAGCGGGACGGGTTTGAGACCATGAAAACCAGCGCCAAAACCGGCCAGAGCGTGAACGACGCCTTTGAGCTGCTGGCCAGGAAGCTGGTCGAATAGCCGCCAACCGGCGGGGTCAGTGATGGATGAATCTCTTCTGACCGATCTGCTTATTTTACTGGACACCGTCCTCACCTATCGCTGTGAGGACGGCTCTTTTGAGATCCAGGGCGTTCCGCCAGACTGGTTCCTGAAACTGTTTTCCAGCATTAAAAAGAACAGGTTGAAGCTGACTGCTGATGATGAGCTCTCCTTTCTGGGCAGCTTTGTTACGGATGCCAGGGAGCACTGGAAAACCGGGCCGGCCGGCTGGATACTGTGGTCCGGGCCATGGGAGGAGAAACTTACCGGGAAGACCACCGAGCTGGAGGCGGGGGCGCTTAGCCTTGACGGAAGAGAAATACTTCTGGTCAGGCTGCTCGGTCACACCGCGCTGGCCGACCGTGACCTGATTCAGAAGGCCAGGGAACAGATACTGTCCTTCGAGGACCTGACCAGGGCTGATAAGGACCTCAAGAAATACAGCGATTACCTGGAGGAGAAGGTCCAGCAGCGCACGCTGGAAGTCAGGAAGACGCTGGCGGGGGTCATAGAAGCCATCATTACCATGACCGAGATGCGTGATCCCTATACGGCCGGGCACCAGCGGCGCGTGGCCCAGCTGGCCTGCGCCATAGCCCGGCAGATGGGTCGCCCGGCTGAGGAGATCGAGGGCCTGCAGATGGCGGGCGTGCTTCACGATATCGGCAAGATATGTGTGCCGGCCGAGATACTCAGCAAACCAGGTAAGTTGACTTCCATGGAGATGGGGATAGTAAAGGCGCATCCCCAGACAGGCTACGACATACTGAAGAACATAGATTTTCCCAGGCCGATCGCGCAGATAGTGCTCCAGCATCATGAAAATATCGACGGCACGGGATACCCGCGCGGGCTTAAAGGTGAGGACATACTGCTTAAGGCCAGGATTTTACGCGTGGCCGACACGGTCGAGGCCATGTTCTCTTTCCGCCCCTACCGCGCCAACCTTGGAATAAATGAGGCGCTGGCCGAGATACGCCGCAACAGGGGCGTGTTTTACGATGTGGACGCCGCCGACGCCTGCCTGAAGCTTTTCGAAGAAAACCGCTTCCAGTTCGCATAACGCAACGAACGGCCCTGCCTAACGCATAGTTTATAACTCTTCCAACATTTTCAGCCGGATTTTATGACTATTCCATGTCTCCCGACTTAATATTCAGGCATAAAGGAGGTATGACATGGAATACAGATACGGCTCAATGAGGTTACCAATTCTCGTTACCGGTATTATTTCACTGCTGGCCATACTGGCCGCATGCGCTGCACCGGCTTATACAACGCCGGCGCCGGCCCCTGCGGCAGCGCCGCAGGCCGCTGTGCCGCAGTACACCATAGAGCTGCAGAACAAGGCCGGCCTGGGTGACTATTTAACCGACTCGTCAGGCAGGACGCTCTACTATTTCACCAAGGATACCAATGACAAGAGCAACGCCACCCCGGCCATCGTGCAGAACTGGCCGATATTCAATGCCGGCGTTATAACGGTTCCTGCTTCGCTGCACGCCAGCGATTTCGGCACCATCACCAGGGATGACGGCACTCAGCAGACGACTTACAAGGGCTGGCCGCTTTACTACTTCGTCAAGGACCTTGGACCGGGAGATACCCTAGGGCAGGGTGTCAATAACGTTTGGTTCGTTGCCGGCCCCGAGGCGCAGCCTGCACCACTGGGCGCCGGTGCTCAGAAGCCGATGACAGGCTCTCCGCCTGCACCGTACGGCACTTACTGAACTTTAAGGCGTCCGTTCTCTAACTGGGCGTGACCCGTCTGCCTGGCTTTTGCCCATATCCAACCTGTAGGCCATCACGGTCACGCCCGGCCTGGGGTGGAAGTCGTGCCGCGGGGCACGCTTGAAGCCCATCTTCTCGTACATCTTGCGCGCCGCGTCCATCATGGCGGTGGTGTGCAGCCCGACGGTTTTTATGCCTTTCCGCCGGCAGCGACTGAGGCATTCCTCCATCAGCGCATGGCCGATGCCCCGGTTGCGGTAGTCCGGGTCTACCCCCAGCAACCGCAGGCCCGCCCAGCCGCGCGGCCATCCGCCTTCCTCCGCCCGGGCCGGGTCAAGGTAGAGCGTGATGGCCCCCACCAGCCGGCCGTCCAGCTCGGCCACGATCAGCTCAGACTCCGAGAAGCGGCTGCACACGTCCATGATGTCCTCAAGGTAGAACTGCCAGGCCTGGGGAGGTATGGACGCCGAGTACTGCTGGAAGGCGGACTTGAGCAACTGCGCCACCTCGTCCAGCTCCTCCGGGCGTGCGTTGCGTATCCTGGCCGCTTCATCCTTCACAGAATAAGTATATAGCCGGGCTGTGTGGCTTCATAATCCGGGCCGCGAGCGTTTGCGACCCTTGCTTTTGGCAGGCGCTTTAGCTATGATAGGTCGCTCATTTCAGCAAGGAGGCGCGTTGTGAACAAGGTGCTGGTTACAGGCGCTACCGGCTTCATCGGCGGGCACGTGGTCAGGGCCAACCTGACAAAGGGCAATTCGGTCCGTGCCTTCGTACTTCCAGGCGACCCGGGCGAGAAGCTGCTCAAGGACAGCGGCGTGGAGGTGGTTAACGGCGATATCACGAGCTACGAACAGGTGCGCGGGGCAGCCGACGGAAGGGAGATCATCTTCCACTGCGCTGCGGTGGTGACCGACTGGGCGCCTAAAAGGCTCTTCCGTGAGGTCACAGTGGGCGGCGCCGGAAATGTGGCCAGAGCCGCCACGGACGTGAAGGTAAAACGGCTGGTGGACATGAGCACCTGCGACGTCTTCGGCACGGACGAGTCCATCGTCATGGACGAGACGCTGCCGCTCAAATACTGGGGCGAGCCCTATCCCGACTCCAAGATAGACTCGGAGAGGATCATGTGGGGCTACCATAAGGACAAGGGGCTGCCTGTGACCATGGTCTATCCGCTGTGGGTCTTCGGCAGCGGCGACCAGACCTTCGTGCCGCTGCTGGCCGACGCCATAGTCAAGAAAGAGCTCATCTTCTGGCGCAAGGGTGCCATCGTCTGGCCCACCTACATAGACAACCTGGTTGACCTGCTGATGCTCATCTCCGAGGACGAGCGCGCCGTGGGCAACGGCTACCTGGTGCACGACGGCGAGCACACCACGCTGGAGGAGTTCTGCGACGGCATCGCCGCGGCTCTGAACGTGCCTCCCATACGCACGTACATACCATACTGGACGGCCATGGCCGCCGCCCGGCTGATGGAGTTCATCTGGATGGTGGGACGCGTCAAGCAGCGTCCGCTGCTGACCACCTACACGGTGACCAACCTGGGCTCGCGCTTCAGGTTCAGCATAGACAAGGCCCGGCGCGAGCTGGGCTGGGAGCCCAAGGTCAGCTACAGGGAGGGCTTCAGGCGCACCATGGAGTGGCTCAAGACGCTGGACGTGGCCGGGCTCAAGCAGAAGTGAGGGGTGATATGAAGGACTTAAAAGGCAAGACGGCATATATCACGGGCGGCTCCTCGGGCATCGGGCTGGCTACCGCAAAACTGCTGGCTTCGAAGGGCGTAAACGTGGCCATCTTCGCCCGCAGGCAGCCGGTTCTGGAGTCGGCGCTCAAGGAGATAAGCTCCTGCGCCGGCAATCCTGGGCAGAAGTTCTACTACGCCGTGCTGGACGTTTCCAGGCACGAGGACGTGGGCAGGGTGCTGCAGAAGGCGGTGGAGGAGTTCGGCCTGCCGGACATGCTGATCAACTGCGCCGGGCGCGCCCGGCCGGGCTATTTCCGCGATATCAGCTACAGCCAGTTCGAGGAGACTATAAAAATCGACCTTTACGGCACCTGGAACACCTGTGCCTTGCTGGCGCCCAGGATGAAGCGGGGCAGCAGCATCGTCAACACGTCGTCCGTGGTCGGCTTCATCGGCGTCTTCGGCTATTCCGACTATGCTGCCGCCAAGTTCGGCGTCATCGGGCTGAGCGAGACGCTGCGCAGCGAGCTCAAGCCGCAGGGCATCACGGTATCGATACTCTGCCCGCCGGACACGGACACGCCGGGCTATGCTGAGGAGAACAGGACCAAGCCGCCCGAGACGGTAGCGGTCTCCGACGTTGCCAGCATCATGAAGCCTGAGCAGGTGGCGGCCGCGCTGGTCACGGGCATGCTCAAGGGCAGGCCCTACATCGTGCCCAGCGCCAATGCCAGGTTCACCTGGATAGGCAAGCGGCTGGCCCCCTGGCTGGCCGAGCTGGTGATGGACTTCCAGATACGCGGCGTGCAGAAACAAAAAAAGTCCGGTTAGCGCAGGGAGCAATGTCGGTGGACGGAGAGTCTAACAGGCAAAATGCAGGAGGTTAAAATGAAGAGAAAACTGCTCTTGATTCTTGTCTCATTCAGCTTGATCTGCTGTTTGATTGGTTGCGGCCAGAAAAATACTGATGCGGGAGTTGAAAATCCGGCAGCCGGCCAGAAGGCATCATGGACCATATTTGTTTATGGGCTGGGTGACAACAACCTGACCAACAGCTTTTTAGATGACCTGGACAAAATGACCCGGGCCACACTCTCTCCGGATATAAAAATCGTTGTGATGGCAGACTGGGACGCTGCTTACGAAATAGGAAAGACGGGGCAAAAATTTTCCAGGGGCGCTGAATGGTACCTGGTCGAGGGAAACGGGTCGAAAGAGCTGATTTCAAAGGATAAGGAGCAAAACCTGGACGAGCCCGGTACGCTGGCCGGGTCCATAGCACGGGCCTACCAGATGTATCCCGCCGAACGCTATGGATTGATCCTGTGGGACCACGGCGGCTCGTGGGATGGAGGTTACGGAGGAGATGAGCAGGATGGTGACCTGGAATCTTCCCGGGGCATGTCCGTCCCCGAGATATCCGGTGCCATAAGCTCGGGTTTGAAGCAGGCGGGCATTACGGGAGACAGGCCGCTGGAGTTCATTGCTTTTGACACCTGCCTCATGGGCAGCGCAGAGGTGGCCTACGCCCTGCGCGACCTTTGCAAGGTGTATATCGCCAATGCGGAGATAGATTACGGCTCCGGCTGGAATTATACGGACGTGTTCACCGCACTCTCTCGGAATCCGGGCATGACCGCCGTTGAGTTTGCTCAGATGGAGGTGGCCGCCTGGGACAATCTTCATAAGGCGGCTTCCAGCAGTGATTTGTACCTGCGTTCTCACATAGCCATAGACACGCAGTATATTGATGACTTCGCCGCCGCCGTCGAAGGCCTGGTTGACGAGATCAGGAAGGCGGAGAATCAGGCCGGCAACACGGCCTTTTATGAGGAGAAGCTGGCGCGCATAGCCAGCGTTACCATCCCCGGCTATTCCATGGGTATATATCGCAAGGCCGGCGTACAGAAATACAGGGACTTTGGTGAGCTCCTGGAGGACATTGAGAAGCAGGCTGAGCTGGGTGATATTGCGGCCAGGGCCGGCGCAGCCCGGAAAGCCCTGCGTGCCATGATCATAGGAAGCAATCTGGGCGAGCTGCGCGCCCACCAGTACGGGTTGAGCATCGGCCTGCCCCAGATGAATACCATCGATGAGGACCTGCTCAACAACTATGCGGCCAAGGCCGGCCCCTGGGCCGGGCGGACCGGCTGGAAGGAGCTGCTGGCGGAGTTTGCGGCCGATGTTCCTGCTGAAGGCCCGCAGGTGACGCACAAGCTTGAGAACAAAGGGCGGCCCAGCGCGGGCGCTGTATCCGTAGATTTCTCCACGTCAACCTCCTCTGCCTGTATGGTATCCCTGGAACTGATCGGCACCGACCCTGTTACTTCGCGGCCGGCATATTACGGGACCATCATCAGCGGCGTTATCCAGCCGGAACAGCCCTATAAGCTGAGCTGGACTGGCAAAAGCTGGACCATCGGCACGATGAAGCAGCGCGTCGCCGTCGTACCCTGGATGGTCACTGAGAATGACATCAACAATCCCAACTACATGCCCAGCCTTATGGGCGCCTACGGGCGGGTCAAAGCCAGCGACGGCGAGTTCTGGACGGACGCTGTCCTGATATTCAGCGGCGATAATGACTATGCCGATGAAATTGCCTATCAGAAGCCCGGCGGGAGCTGGGAGGCGGCTCCACTGAAGGACTTTGTTGAAGATTTTCCCGATGCCACTTTTTTCCCGGCGCTGATGGGGGTTAATTCGCAGACAGGGGCGGAGGAGCTGATTTTATCCAAAAGTGATGAGAAGCTGCCTGCCGGCGGCCGGTTCCCCGTGCAGGCGTCATCTGTGCCGGCCGGCGATTACAAGCTGGTGATAATATGCTCCGATGTCTGGGGCGTGCAAACGGTTGAAAGCGATGACGTGAAGGTGACTACGCCGTTTTAAGCGTGGCCGGGTTTGCTAACCGGCTAAAGGGAAAATGGCTGCGGGCGTGCAGGCAAAATAATCCCGGGCGGGAAAAGGAGATTGAAAATGGTTAAAGAGGACCGCAACAGGTTGATAGCTTCCTTGCAGATAGTGACGGGGGCGGGAATCATACTCTTCTGGCTGGCCTTTTTCACGGTGGGCATGGCGCCTGAGAAGCCTCCCGCCTGCTACTTTGCCTACGAGCACTCCTTCCCGCTGCCGGATACGCTGCTGTGCATACTGCTCATCGTGGCCGGCATACTGCTCATGAAGGGCAAGGCCGTGGCCGTCAAGCTTTCACTCATCGCCGCCGGCGGGCTGATGTTCCTGGGGCTGGTGGACTTCGCCTTCAACATCATGAACGGCATCTACGCCGCCTCGACGGTGGACCTTGTCATCAACGCCTTCATCAACGCCTGGTGCGTGGGCTTCGGGCTGGCCGCAGCGATTATGCTGGGCAGAGGGTAATTCTCAGATTTAAGTTTCCAGCAATTACGTAAGTCCATTAGCTCTAACCTGGTCGTTCCAAAATACCTGTCAGCACCCCCTTGTATTCAGGGAAATCCGTTGTTATAATATCCATAATAGAACAATTGTTCTTATCTGTATTGCCCGAATTGGTCAGGATCATCTAAGGATAACAAGAATTTGTTTGGTACTAGCGTAATTTATGAGCCTCGGGGGAAAGCCGGAGAGTATTCTAAGCTTGCAGTCAATATTTATAGTGGCTGCAATAATGGATGTGAATACTGCTATGTTCCGGCCTGTCTGCACATAACCAAGCAACAATTTAATAGACCTCAATTAAGAGAAAATATTGTTCAGAAGATATTTACTGATGCGCGTAAATTGCAATTGAACCATGAGCATGGCCCGGTGCTGTTGTGCTTTACCTGCGATCCTTATCAATCGATAGACCGGCAGTATCAATTGACACGGAATGTGATAAGTGCGTTGCACTCATGTGCAGTGAATGTCACGATATTAACCAAGAATGGGAAGTCTGCAGAAAGAGATTTTGATCTATTGTCCGGCGACGATTGGTTCGGGGTAACACTGACCAATTTGGATAATGACCTGTCGTTGAAATGGGAACCGGGTGCTGCATTGCCAGAAGAGAGAATCAGTAGTCTATATAGAGCGAAAGAACTTGGAATTAATACGTGGGTAAGTCTGGAGCCAGTTCTTTATCCTGAAGTGGCATTGGAGATTATCAAGGGGACACATGAGTTTGTGGACACTTATAAAGTCGGCGTGCTTAACTACCATCCCCATTCAAGGAATATTGATTGGAAACAATTTGCCCTGGCAGTAAAGCTCCTATTAACTGATCTTAAATGTAATTACTTGAGGTGGACCCCATCAGTAGGACAGTATAGCGGCCTTGCTAAGTGGGAGTCCT
>CAZSED010000010.1:0-74845 GCA_964605885.1 uncultured Dehalococcoidales bacterium | reverse complement strand
ACAATATTTATGGCCGATTTTCAACTCTCTGTCTGGCCCGCTTTGGCGGCGCTATAAATTTTTTATGCTAGAATTGCTTATATCTAAGAATTGGGAGGTTGATATGGAGACCAAGGTTATCAAGCAGCAAGTAACATTCAAAGCCACCCCTCATGCCGTTTATGAGCTGCTTATGGATTCCAAGAAGCATTCTGTGCTGGCGGGCGATGATGCCAGTATCAGCCGCAAGGTTGGCGGCAAATTCAATGTGGGAGAGTATATTGACGGCGTGCAGCTGGAGTTGGTGCCGGATGAAAAGATCGTCCAGACCTGGCGAGGCAGTGATTGGCCCAAGGGGCACTATTCCAAAGCAACATTTGCGCTTAAAAAGGTGGAAGGCGGAACCCGCCTGACCCTTACACAGACGGGCGTGCCGGATAAGTTTTACGAGGACATCAAGCAGGGCTGGATTGACTACTACTGGGAGCCCATGAAAGAGTTGCTGGAAAAATAGTATTATTATTACCAAACAGAACAGAGGAGATGGAACATGGAGAAGGTTAAAATGGGGGCCCAGACGCTGTTGTATCCCACACCGGCGCTGCTGGTGGGTTCAAATGTTAATGGCAAGGCCAATTTCATGACGGTTGCCTGGTCGGGCATTGCCTGCAGCGATCCTCCCATGATCTCGGTGGCCATCAGGCATCCCCGCTACACGCTCATCGGCATGCAGGAGAATATGACCTTTTCGGTCAACGTCGCCTCCACGGACCAGGCCAGGGAGGTGGACTACTGCGGCATAGTAAGCGGCGCCAAGGCCGACAAGGTCAAGGTCTGCAAGTTCAAGGTTTTTTACGGCAAGCTGGAGACCGCTCCCATGGTGCAGCAGTGCCCGGTCAACATGGAATGTAAGATTGAGCATATGCTGGACCTGGGCAGCCATGTGCTGGTAATCGGCAAAATAGAAGAGACCTACGTATCCGGCAACTGCTTTACTGCGGAGCACCCGGATGTGAAGAAGATCAGGCCGCTCATCTGGTCGGTAGTGCCGGCCAATACTTATAACAGCCTGGGTGAGCAAGTGGCCAAGGCTTTCAAAATCGGGCTGGAATTGAAGTAAGTCCCAGACTATGGCGAGAGCGGCTTTCATTTCACTCCTTCTTTTTCTCTCCGGGCTGGCGTGCAGCCCAGTATCTCAACCTGCTGCCGGCAAAATTGGTGTTATAGTCACCGTTCTGCCGCAGGTGGAGTTTGCCAGCAGCGTAGGCGGTGAAAAGGTCAGCGCAACGGCCATGGTGCCCCCGGGCGCCAATCCCCATACCTACGAGGTCACACCCGGCCAGATGGTCATGCTCAGCGGAGCCAGGATGTATGCCAAGGTGGGCGCCCCCATTGAGTTCGAGCTGACCTGGATGGACAAGCTGATTGCGCAGAACCCCGGCATGCTGGTCGTCGATTGCAGCAAGGGAATTGAGCTTATTGCCAGCGAAGATCCCGACGAGCAGGGCATGGACCCGCATATCTGGACCTCGCTGCGCAACGCGCAGGTAATGGTCAAAAATATCTGTGCCGGCCTGTCTCAACTTGATCCCGCCAACACAGCCTTTTACGAGGGCAACCGGGACGCCTACCTGCAGAAGCTCCAGGCCCTCGATGCTGACATAAAGTCGTCGCTGGCCGGCCTGCCCAACCACACGTTCATCGTCTATCATCCGGCCTGGGGCTACTTTGCGCGTGATTACGGGCTGACGCAGCTGGCCATCGAGCAGGAAGGCAAGGAGCCGACGGCTGCCTATATGGCCAGGTTGATTTCCGAGGCCAAAGAAAAGAAAATTAAGGTGATTTTTATCTCGCCTCAATTTGATGTCAGGAGCGCCGAGGCCGTCGCCAGGGAGATCGGGGGCAAGGTGGTCAGCATAGACCCCGAGGCCCGGGACTACCTGGATAACATGGACCGGGTGGCGGCAGCTTTCCGGGAGGCACTAAAGTAGCTGTGACGACAGGGGATATAGTCAGGCTGGAACACGTTTGGGTCAACTACGGGCATACCGTGGCGCTGGAAGATATCAACCTGAGCGTGAAAGAGCATGATTTTCTGGGCATCATCGGCCCCAACGGAGGCGGCAAGAGCACGCTCTTGAAAGTCATTTTGGGGCTGGTGCAGCCCGATCGGGGCACGGTGGCCGTGCTGGGCAACTCACCTGAGAAAAGCAGGAATAAGATAGGATACGTCCCCCAGTACAGCAACTTCGACCACAACTTCCCGGTTAGCGTCCTCGAGGTGGTGATGATGGGGCGCTACGGCAGGGCCGGCGTGCTGCGCCCGTACGGCAAAAGCGACCGTCAGGCGGCCGCCAGGGCCCTGGAGCGGGTCTCCATGCTGGCCCATTCCGGCTCGCAGATAGGCCAGCTTTCCAGCGGCCAGCAGCAGCGCGTGTTCATTGCACGTGCGCTGGTTTCCGAGCCTGAGTTGCTGCTGCTGGACGAGCCCACGGCCAGCGTTGATACGGCCATGCAGACCGACTTTTACGAGCTGCTGGAGCAGCTGAAAAAAGAGATGACCATCGTCATGGTCTCTCACGATATCGGCGCCGTCTCCATCTTTGTAGACAAGATAGCCTGTATGAACGTGCAGCTCTTTTATCACGGCTCCAAGGAGATCACGCCCGAGATACTGGAGGCCACCTATAAGTGCCCGGTGCAGCTCATCGCCCACGGCGAAATACCACACCGTGTTTTGAGGGAGCACTAGCCTTGCTGGAAGCCTTCCAGTTCGAGTTCATGCGCAATGCCCTGATCGCCGGGCTGCTGGCCTCCATTGCCTGCGGCATCGTTGGCGTCTACGTTGTGATCAAGAAGATCGTATCCATGAGCGGCAGCATTGCCCACGCTTCGTTCGGCGGCATCGGCCTGGGGTACCTGCTGAAATTCAGCCCGGTTCTGGGCGCCATGATATTTGCCCTGCTCTCGGCGCTGACCATGGGCCTGGTGGCGCGCAGGACAAAGCTGCCCGAAGATACGGCTATCGGCATACTCTGGGCCATCGGCATGGCACTGGGCGTCATCTTCATCGGGCTATCGGCGGGCTACGCGCCCGACCTGATGAGCTACCTCTTCGGCAACATTCTCACGGTGCCTGTGGCCGACATCGTTCTAATGGCTGTCCTGGATGTTATCATCGTTGTCCTGGTTGTTGTCTTTTACAAGGACTTCCTGCTGCTTTCCTTCGACGAGGAGTTCGGCACGGTGGTGGGCATGCCGGTTGATGCCCTCTATATACTGCTGCTGTGCATGGTGGCCCTGACGGTTGTTGTCCTCATACGCGTGGTTGGTATGATACTGGTGATCGCCATGGTCACCTTTCCTGCGGCTCTGGCAAGGCAGTTTACCTATGACATCAAGAAGATGATGCTGCTGGCAGTGGCCTTCGGCATGGTCTTCACCTTCGCCGGCCTGTGGCTTTCCTACGTCCTCAACCTGGCCTCCGGCGCATCCATAATATTGCTTAGCGGGCTGGTGCTGCTGGTTTCGTACGGCATTGCCGGGCTGCGCGCCAGGTTACGGGTAAAAGCCCCAGCTTAGGACGGGATACGGCTTTACCTTATGTCCCTTCCGTATAGATTTTCTGCATCAGGACCACGTCCAGCAGCCGGCCGAACTTGCGGCCGACCTCTTTCATAACGCCGATGTCCGTGAAGCCCAACGACCGGCAGATGTGGATGCTGGGCATGTTACCTTCCACCATTCTGGCGATCACCGTATGCAGTCCGCTCTTCTGCCCTTCCAGCAGGACGGCCTCGAAAAGTTTCCTTCCGGTGCCCAGGCCGCGCTGGTCTGATTCTATGTAGAGCGACACCTCGGCGGTGCTGCTGTAGGCGCACCTGTCCGACCACCTTGAAAGGGAAGCCCAGCCTATTACGCAACCGTCCCTCTCGGCTACCAGCACCGCGTACTGATTACCGTGCGCCTCGAACCAGGCATTTTGCTCCTGCTCGCTTTTCGGCTCGGTATCAAAGGTGGCGGTGGTATTGATAATTGCGTCGTTGTAAATTGCGGTTATAGCTGCCAGGTCGCCCTTTGCAGCAGGCCTGATGGTAATCATAAGCTTTCCCGCTGAATTATGGCATAAATCCACTGGCTTGGCCATCATTGCCAATCAATAGCTGCAGATAGGACGAAAGTACACTTTACGCCATAGGCCGGGCATAGTATGATAGCCGCAAAATAAGCTTCTAGGGGGCGCAACACATGAGAAGCATTCCGTTTTTATCTCTGGCTTTGTTGTTAATGCTCGCCGGATGCATAACCATCGATATGAGCGGCGCAGGCAAGCTGCCCGAGGTGGTCAAATTCGAGGTCAGCCCAGGCTCAATAGGCTTAGGCGATGCGGCCATATTGAGCTGGGAGGTGAGCGGAGCATCGGCGGTTAACATCGACCCCTATATCGGCAAGGCTGCCACCGTGGGAGCGGAGAAGGTGGCGCCAGCCGCAAGCACGACCTACACGCTTACGGCAACCAATAAGTTCGGCACGTCCACGGCTACGGCTGTGCTCATGGTGGGAGGAGGCGCAGTCTCCCCCGTTTCACCTTCAGGAAGCGATGCAGGCCTGCCCACAATCACAACCTTTTATGCATCACCCTCAGCGGTCGCCCCTGGCTCTTCAGCAGTGCTGTACTGGAAGGCAATCAACGCCACGGGCGCCAAAATAAGCGGGCTGGGTGTTGTCGCCGCCACCGGCAGCGCCGCAGTCTACCCTACCTCCACCACGACTTATATCATCGACGCTTACAACAACACAGGCGGAACGGCGTCAGCTTCGACTGTGGTGGTAGTGTCCGGGGCGTCAGCTCCTTCCTCAGGCAGCGGTGGGCCCTCGATACTTTCGTTCACGGCCAGCCCCTCGACCGTTGCCTACGGCGCTTCTTCCACGCTCACCTGGAGCGTGCTCAATGCCACGTCGGTAAGCATCAGCGGCGTGGGCACGGTATCTTCCACCGGCAGCATGATCGTCACCCCCGCAGCCACGTCAACGCTTACGCTTACAGCCCAGAACTCTTCAGGCTCAACCTACGCCACTACCACCATCACGGTGAGCGGCTCCGGCCCGTCTTTCTCGGCCACGCGGCCCGGCGTGGTATCCTTTAACATCATACCAACTGCCATCAATGCCGGCGGGAATGCTACTATCAGCTGGAACATTTATAACGCAACTTCCATCTTTATTGACAACGGCATAGGAGCGGTGGGCGCCACCGGCAGCACCATCGTGAGCCCCTCTCACACCACGACTTACACCCTGACGGCGCAGAACCCCTACGGCACCACCATAGCAGCGGGCACTGTGGCTGTGACGCCCGTGGTGTCGCCGGCCTACTCCTGGCCCACTATCAACGATTTCCATAACAGCGGCTACGGTTCAGGGCCCTCCGGCGGCGAGGCCAAGCTGTACTGGTCGGTCACCAACGCCGATACGGTCTTCATCGACAACGGCGTGGGGAACGTCTCCGCCAGCGGCGCACAGAAGGTGTACCCCACCGTCACCACCACTTATACACTGCTGGCCAGCAACGGGGGCAATACCGTGGCGCTATCGACCACTGTGGTCGTCCCCTAAAATTGTTTGTGCACAAAATAACCTTGTGATATTATTGGTGGAAGCAGGACCAGCCTGCTTCCACCAATTTCATTTGCGGGAGGGCTCTCCGATGAAGATAGCAGTTCTCAACGGTAGTCCCAAGGGCGAGATAAGCGTCACCGTCCAGTACGTCAAATTCATCCAGAAAAAATTGCCCCAGCACGAGTTCAAGCTGATCAATATTGCCCATGATATATTGAAGCTGGAGAAGGATGCCGGGAACTTCCGGCAGGTGATAGACGAGGTCAAAGCATCGGACGGCGTGATGTGGGCCTTCCCCCTGTATGTTTTCTTGGTCTGCTCGCAGTACAAGCACTTCATCGAGATGGTCTGGGAGAACAAGGCCGGGGCGGCCTTCAAGGGCAAGTACGCCTGCGCGCTCAGCACCTCCATTCACTTCTTCGACCACACCGCGCACAACTACATCCGCGGCATCAGCGAGGACCTGGGCATGAATTTCACCGAGTCCTTCTCGGCCGATATGGACGATATCTTCATCGATGACAAGCGGCGCATACTGCTGAAGTGGGCCGGTGACTTCCTGTCCGCCATCGAGCACAAAACGCCCACCGTCCAGCTTTATGCCCCGGTAGTGCACAGCAAGTTCAGGTACGAGCCGGGCAAAGCGGCAGGCAAAGTCGATCTGAAGGGGCAGAAGGTCAGGGTGCTGGCCGACATCGAGGACGAAAAATCCAACATCGCCAGGATGGTGCACAGGTTCAGCGCAACCTTCAACGGGCAGATAGACGTCAAAAGGTTCCAGGATATCAACGTTAGGGGCGGGTGCCTGGGTTGCATGGAGTGCGCCTTCGACAACGAGTGCGTGTATAAGGGCAAGGACGAGTTCATGGAGTTCTTCAACGCCAATATGCGCGATCAGGACGTCACGATTTTTGCCGGAGCCATTAAGGACCGCTACTTCTCATCGCGCATCAAGATGTTCATGGACCGCAGCTTCTTCAACGGCCACATACCCACGCAGATCGGCAAGCAGTTCGGATTTATCGTATCGGGACCCCTGGCGCAGCTGCCGAATATGCAGGAGATCATGCAGGCGCAGGCCGAGATGAGCGAGGCCAACTTCACCGGCGTGGTGACCGACGAGGCGGGGGACTCGGCTCAAATAGACGCCCTGCTGGACGACCTGGCCGGCAGGTGTGTGGAGAATGCTGAACAGAAATACCTGCGCCCGTGGACCTTTCTGGGCGTGGGCGGCCACAAGATATTCCGCGATCAGATCTGGTCCAGGCTGCGCTTCCCCTTCGATGCCGATTTCCGCTTTTACGACGCCCACGGCATGTTCGACTTCCCGCAGAACGACACGCGCTACATGGAGTTCAGCTCTCAGATGATCAAAGCCATCCAGGACCCCAACGTACGGCAGATGGTGCGCAAGATGATCAAGACCGAGATGCTCAAAGGCTACCAGAAGGTGGTAGAGACCAAGTAGGGCTGACTAAAGGCACGTTTCTAAACCATTATCCTATAATGAACGTTCCTATAAGACAGTGTTTATTTTTGCGTGAGCATCGGGGGCGGGAAAAAAATACGGTCTCAACTGGTTGTCAAAACCAGGGGTGAAAGGAATCATTATGAGCATCGTTAAATGCTTGTGTGCAATAGTGGCCCTTTTTGCGGGATTATTCGTATTAGATTGTACGGCTGGTACCACTAAAGATATTTATGAAACGCCTCCACTGCCGTGCATAACCGTGAATATGTCATTCCCGAACGGTGCTCCAGGGCTTAATCAGACAGGCAAGCTAGCATGTGTTATCAAGGCGTTTACATGTTCAGGAAATATGTCCTATAAGGTGCTTCTGCCGGAGGGAATTGCATATGTCAGTGACGACTTATCATGGGCAGGGAACATAGAGCAAGGGGGAACTAAAGAAATTATCACTATTATCAAGCCGGTTCATAATGGGAACTACACGATTGAAGCCAAGATAAATATCCCCCCGGGGCCACAACTTGGTGGCCTTGCAACACATCAGATATATGTAGCAGTTAACGGTATATGGGCGGAATGGGGAATCTATCCCCCCTGGGGAAAGAAGGGGGGTTTTCCCGTTCCCATCGAGCCAATACAGCCACCCGCTCAGCGATAAGTAGCATTGAAAGTTAAGCGGATTCAGTAGCGGTGGGTTTCTGACATTTTGAAAACTCATTCTGCGCGTATGAGATGAGTATGATCGCCGGTATGCCGCATGGGAAGAATGTTAACGTCCCGGCAATAGCTCCGGCCAGCGCCAGACCCCAGCTCTTTCTTCTGAGTGTCAGTATTCCCGCAACAATGGTAAAAATGCCGATAACTGCACCAGCGATACCCCAATATATTTGAAACGTATTCATAAGCTGAATGAAGCCGGCAGAATACATGGGCAAACCATTTTTTGGGCTGTATACAAATATGTCATTAAACAGCCAGATCCACAAAAATGCCCAGCCCAGGCGCAGCACGCCGAATATTCCCGAGACGATTGACAGGATGCCTGCTATGGTCGCCTTACTTTGCATCGTCTGGCGCCTGACTTATTGTTGTCTGGACATCCTGGACTTGTTCAGCAGGCAAGGCAGTTTTGCCCGATGAAAATTCCGGCTTGCCCAGAGAGACGAGTATAGTGCCTGCAATGCCGAGTGGGAAGAAGACGAGAGCCGCGGCCACCGCACCGGCTATAGCCAGCGCCCAGTTCTTGCGCTTTAGTGTATATACGCCTCCAACTATGGCCAGTATACCCACCAGAATAAAAAAGAGGCCGAATATAATTCCCATGATCGTAAAAATCAGGCCTCCCATTTGTGAGCTGGCCTGATCCTTGGTATTTTGAGCCATAAACAGACCCATAACTATGTAGAGGGCGCCGAACGAGACACCACCAAAAATGGAAAATGCACCGGAGATGATATTGAGTATTCCGCCGGTCCTGGCGTAGTTTGGCATAGCTACCTCCTCCACTGTAATGAACGCCAGTGTGTGTCGCAATGATAGCGCTCGTGCCAATATAGTACTGTTTGCAGCACCTGTCAATACATGATGCTGATTTGCTTGGTAGCTGGCATTGTCATACAATTCACCTTTGCGAGATTCACATGGCAGATGCCTCAAACAATATTCAGCGCGGGGTCAAGCGCAGCCGCGAGGGCTTTTTCGGCAGGATATCCGCCCTGTTCAACCGTCCGAAAGTTGAAGATTCGCTCTGGGACGAGCTGGAGGAGCTCCTGATATCCGCCGACGTTGGTGTGGACACTACGGATAAGCTGCTGACACGCGTTAAGAAGCAGGTCAAAGAGGCGGGCATCACCGAGGGAGACCCCGTCAGGGACATCTTGAAGGAAGAGATGGTCAGGATGCTGGACGTGAAATCCGCTAAGCCTTTCCAAACAGCGTCTGCCGGGCTTGAGATAATACTGCTGGTGGGCGTCAACGGCACCGGCAAAACGACCAGCATAGCCAAGCTGGCCAGCCGGTACAGGAAGGACGGTAAAAAGGTGATACTGTCCGCCGCCGATACCTTCCGGGCGGCGGCCATCGACCAGCTTAAAATGTGGGGAGGGAGGATAGGAGTGGACGTTATCTCCACTCAACCGGGGGCCGACCCGGGCGCAGTGGTATTCGACACGCTGGAGGCCGCCAGGAGCCGCAAGGCCGAAGTGGTAATTGTCGATACCGCCGGCAGGCTGCAGACCAAGCACAACCTGATGGACGAGTTGAAGAAGATCAAGAAGATCGCCGGCAGGTACGAGGCGTCGCAGGAGGTGCTGCTGGTCATAGATGCCACCACCGGCCAGAACGGGCTATCGCAGGCGCGCAGCTTCACCCAGTCGGCTGATGTGACCGGCATCTTCCTGACCAAGCTGGACGGGACGGCCAAAGGCGGCATCGTGCTGGCCATTTGCGATGAGCTGCAAATACCTATTAAATACGTTGGCACCGGTGAGACGCCGGAAGATATCGCTCCCTTCCAGCCGCGGGCGTTCGTGGACGCAATTTTTATTGAGGCAGAGTAGAGAATATGTTCGACATCAACTGGAACCCTATACTTTTCAGCATCGGCAGCCTGGAGGTGCGCTGGTATGGCGTTATGGTGGTGCTGGCGGTGGTGGCCATCATCGGAATAACCATTCTGGAGGCCAGGCGCACAAAGTTCCCGGTGGACCAGATATGGGACATCGGCCTGTGGGGTGTCATCGGCGGCATAATCGGGGCGAGGCTGCTCCATGTAATTGACAGGTGGCAGTATTACATCACGCATCCCGACCAGCTGCTGAATTTCGCCGGGCTGGCCGTGTGGGGAGCGGTGCTGGGCGCCGGGCTGGCAGTGCTGATCTACTGCTGGGTCAAGAAAATATCGTTCTGGTGGCTGGGCGATATCGTGGCGCCGGGCGCTATCATGGGGCAGGCCATCGGCAGGGTGGGCTGCCTGATAAACGGCTGCTGCTACGGGGAGACCTGTGAGCTGCCCATCGCCATCGTCTACCAAAACCCCAACAGCTACGCGCCCCAGGGTGTGCCGCTATATCCCACGCAGATATTCCACCTGGCCTGGAACGTCATCGGGTTCGTGATGCTGTGGCTGCTGCGCAAGAGGCTCAAGCCGCAGGGCACGCTCTTCCTGCTTTACCTGGTGATCTTCGCCGCCGGAGACTTCGTCATACGCTTTTTCCGCGGTGACACCACGCCATTTTTATTCAATCTGCCTGAAGCACAGGTGGTGGACATACCATTTATAGTGGTGGCGCTGGCGCTGCTGATTATCAGGGTCGTCAGGTATAAGCGCTCGGCTTCGGTTGCGGCGCAGGCCGGGGAAAAGGCTCAGTAAGAGTGTGAGAAATCAAGCAGGTTGAGCCTGAGTTGCCCCCTGCCGTTGTAAGTGTCCACCTCCACGCAGTAGACGATGTCTATGGTGCGTGCCAGCTCGCCGATGCTTGAGCCCAGGCGGAACCCCATTGTATCCCAGACAATGCCGTCCTGTTTCAGCTTCAGCTTGATATGGTCGTTCTGGCTGCCCACCAGCTTCTGCTCCACCACCTCGACGTTACGGCTGAGGAAAACGGGTATGGGATTGCTCATGCCGTAAGGCTCCAGCAGCCGCATCTCCTCGAAGACCCCCTTGGAGAAAGTGGACAGCGGGACCTCGGCGTCGATATTGATATGCGGCCTCAAATCCAGCCCGGTCAGCTTCTCCTCGGCGGCGGTGCGCAGCTTCTTCTGCAGTTGCGGCAGGTCACGGGTGCTGACGTTGAAGCCGGCTGCGCGAGCATGCCCGCCGTACCTGGCCAGCAGGTGGTGGCAGGACTTGAGCGCCTCCATCAGGTCGAACTCCTGTATGCTGCGGGCGCTGCCGCGGCAGGTATCGATGCCTATCTTGACCAGCACCACGGGTCGGTAGAACTCATCGGCCAGCCGTCCCGCCACCAGGCCCATCACGCCGGCCTGGTAGTCGGCGTCGCTGGCCATCAGGATGGGCCGGTCGGTGCCGTCCTCCACTATCTGGCGGTGCGCCTTATCGTACGTTTCAGCCACAATGCGCTGGCGTTCCCTGTTCTTCTGCTCCAGCTCTATGGCCAGTTTACTGGCCTCCGCCCTGTCCTGCGTAACCAGCAACTGATAGCTGGTTCCGGCGTCGTCCAGGCGGCCGGCCGAGTTGAGCCTTGGGCCGATCTGATAAGAGACCGTCTCGGCCGTGAGCTTGCCCCGCTCAATGCCGGCGCAGTTGAGCAATTCCACCAGGCCTATGCGCTCGGTGCGGTTGAGCAGCTGTATTCCGGTCTTTACCCAGTAGCGGTTCTCACTGAGCAGGGGCGACATGTCTGTGATGGTGCCCAGCGTGGCCAGCTCCAGCGAGCTGTCCATCAGGGCATCCCGGCCGCTGCCAGCCAGCAGGGCCTGCAGCAGCTTAAAGGCCACGCCCACGCCGGCAAACTCGATGAAGGGCGACTTTGAATCGGCACGCTTGGGGTCTACTATGATGTCCGCCGAGGGCAGTTCCCCCAGCGGCACGTGGTGGTCGGTCACCAGTATATCCATCCCCATCCTGTGCGATTTTTCAATCTCGGCGAAGGCCGTGATGCCAGTGTCCACGGTTATGACCAGCGTGACTCCCTGCTTGCGCAGCTTCTCCAGTGCGGCCACCTTGAGGCCGTAGCCTTCGTAAATACGGTGTGGGATGTAGGGCACAACGTCTCCTCCCATCTCCGATAGCCCCTGCACAAGCAGCGCCGTGGCCGTTATGCCGTCGGCGTCGAAATCGCCGTAAACGGCTATTTTCTCGCCCGAGAAGAGCGCCTTGTAGACGCGGTTGACGGCCAGGTGCATGTCGGGAAGCATGAAGGGATCGATGGCAAGACGCTGGTCGGCTTTGAGGAAGGTTTCCGCTTCTGAGGAACTGTTTACGCCCCGGTTGTACAGCAGCTTTGAGACAAGCGGATCGACGCCCGCAAATTCGGGAGGAGCCTCGTTTTCAGATAGGAGTTTCCAGTGAGTATGTGCCAAATCGCACTTCGCTTTCTGGGGTGTTTTATACCATAAACGGTGCTTAAAGTAAATGCAGAGAGCATCAAATTAGAAGGGAAGAAGCTGCTCCTGGATAAGCGCGGCAAAGGCGAAAAAGAGCATATTGCCAGAGTACAGCCCTGCAGCCACTATGCTGCCCCAGAGGTAGCCGGCGCCGCGTTTTTTACCCGCCACATACCGGAATAGATGGAAAATTACAGCCTGCAATATATATAGAGCGTAGACCAGCAACAGGACTGCGTTGGCAATGGGTCCCCAGCTTAGCAGGAAAGAGAACACGGCCAGTAATCCGGCGGATAAATTGAAGAAGCCCACCTCGAACTGGAAGCCGGGATGAGCTGAATCCAGCCCGAGCCGCCGTGCGTCCTCTTCGTGGAAGACCACATGGGAGATAAAGCTGAGAATTCCGTTGATGCCGACGCAGGTCAGGCAAACGACCTCCAAGGCCGGCCGGACGTCTCTCCAGGTAAAGAAGAGGAAATAGCCGGTAAAAATACCGGCAGCGGCGACGGCGTACCTTATTATGGCTATAACAAGCGCGGCCATGGAGTTTATATCAGGGCTGATAGCCTTCCGCCCGCAAAAGCCAGTTGTAGGTTGGATAAAAGTCCGGCACGGGCGTGCCGCCTTCGGACTGATAAGACCGTACGTCGAAGGAATTCTCATAGCCGATGCAGATCTGGTCATACCAGATATGCACCACGTATCTGTGCCAGGGGTCCCAGTTCCCATAGCCTGCGGCGTTAAGCTTGGGCAAATTGTACGTCAGCAGCTCTATGCTGAAATCACCGCTGACCTTTATATCGGGGATGTTGACGGTAACCCAGCGCGGCATGTAGTCAAAGGTGTCCCGGCTGAAACTGCCTGAATAAAGCTTGTTGCGGCGGGCATCGTAAATATTGATGGCGAAGGTGGGATTGATCGGTTCGATTGAGGCTATGTCCGGCCCGTATACCCACACGCTTCCTCCCAGATTAGGATCGCGGTCGTAGTCATAGGTGCTGCTCTTGATATAGCCGAAGATGTCTATGCCTGTTATAACAAATCCGCCTGGAGGCGCAGCAAGTACCAGCATGTGCCCGTTGGGGGTCTGGATCATATTGGCAGGGTCTCCCACCGTGCCGGCCACGGGGTCGCAGCCATCGACGGCCCCGTTATCGATTTTCAGCGTGACAGGGACATGGCGCTGCGTAACGCTTACCTGTGTTGACTGAGGGCCGATTTTAATGTTGTAGGTGCCTGGCGTTTGGAGCGTGGTTTGAAACACCGCCTGGCCGCTTCCTCCGGGCCCCACCACCACCGTCTGGTTATCGGCCGGGCTGCCGTTAATCAGCAGGTCCGCCCTGTAGCTGCCTGCCGCCGGGCCGGTGTTGCCTATCTTCATGCTCACTGTGAAAGGCTGGCCGGCGGTTACCGGCAGGGGTGATACCACTATGGGGTCAAAGGTGAAGAGGGCAACTGGAGCTGCCGGGGGCGGCTGCTGCCCGGCCGGCGTCACAGGGACGCAGGCTGTGAAAAGGCCCGATACGACCATCAATGCTGCCAGGATTACCGCAGGATGCCAATTTTTCCCGCCCATGTACACCTCTCCTAATTCCCGGTCTAACAGGTTCTATAGCAGATTATAGGTCAGTATCGAGCGTTTTCCAAACAGGCTGACAGTTTAATGCTTGATTATTTTCTCGATATCCCCGTAGGCCTTCTCAATGATTTCCCGTATGCGCTTCAAGTCCTCGGGCTTGGCATAGCGAACGCTGCGGCCGCATAGCCTGCCCAGCCTTCCCCACTCCTGCATCATATCCCGGAACTCTTCACGTCCGTGCCCGTGGGACCAGCTTTTCATCTGTTCCTTGATGTCGTCGATGGTTTCCTTCTGTTCTTCCAGGTGCTTCAACCCGGCCTGGGTGATGGTATAGAACTTCTTGCCGTCCTTTTCGGCCGAGGTGACGTAACCCAGCTCTTCGAAGTACTGGAGTGTAGGGTAGACAATGCCTGCGCTGGGTATATACATACCACCGAACTGGTCTTCGAGCTGGCGTATGATCTCGTAGCCGTACGTAGGCTTGTCCTTGACCATATCCAGGATCTTGTACCTGAAGGCGCCCTTGCGAAACATCCTGCCTCCGAAAGGCCAGTGTCCAAATGTGTGTCCGTGCATTTTGCAACCTCCTAAAGATATATTTAGATATATCTTAATATATCAAGATATGTTTGTCAAGTGGTATCCATTTTATATTGGACCGTGTATAATCGTCGGATATGCAGGTAGGCTTGATAAACATTGACTGATACCTGCTTTACCGCTAAGGGAGGTATAAATGCCATTCTGCGATGTCGGCGGAGTAAAAATATATTACGAGGTGCTCGGCCAGGGCGACCCGTTCCTGATGATTCAGGGCTACGGTCATTATTCGCTGCAGTGGGGGCAACTGCCGCAGGAGCTTGCCAAGCAACACCAGGTGATACTGATTGACAACCGCGGTGTAGGAAGAAGCGACAAGCCCGATAACCCCATAACCGTTCCCCTGATGGCCGAAGATGCCTGCCGCGTGCTGGATGAGCTCTCCATTAGCCGGACTACCGTCTTCGGTGTTTCCCTGGGAGGCATGATCGCCCAGGAGTTTGCGCTCAACTATCCCGACCGCCTGGTAAACCTCATCCTGGGCTGCACATATTGCGGCGGCCCGCACGCAGTCAAGCCTCCGCCCGAAGGCTTGAAGGTCCTCTTCGACTACCAGTGGCTGGCCAAAATGCCGCCGGAGCAGAGGACGCTGGAGGTCTTCAAGTTCTTCTGCACCGAGGAGTTCATCGAGGCCAACCCCGAGGCGCTGAAGTACTACCACAAGGTGACCACGGAGTATCCCACTCCGCTGCGGACCTTCCGCCGTCAGGCGGAGGCAGTGGCCCAGTTCGACACCTGGGAGAGGCTGCCGAATATAACCGCGCCCACCCTGCTGATACACGGGACGGACGACAAGATAATACCTTTCGAGAACAGCCAGATACTGGAGGAGAGGATAGCCGGGGCGGAGCTGGTCCTGATGCAGGATAAGCGCCATGGCTTCTTCATTGAGGCCATGGATTCCACCAGGATCTTTATCAATGGCTTTCTGAAGAGAAAAGCGGGCAAACAGGCCGCTTAAAAGGAAGTTATCGCTTCCAGCTTCTTGAGCGGATAGACCTGTCCCGGCTTGGGTGGCATGGGATTGTACACCCAGTCCACCTCCATGCTACCGCACCTGACTCCGCCCACGCTGCTGATGCCCTGGTAGGCGCCCCTCAGCACCACGGTCTGCATCTCGAAAGACATGCCGAACAGCGCCACGGTAGATCCCTTTGCTATAGACTTCAGGTCATCCCCGTAAACCGATGAGGCGAAGATGATGCGGTCAGTGCCGGCCGTCTGGGCCTGTATGACGGGTATAATGAAGGGATAGCCGTCGGCATCGACATAGGCTAAAAATTTCAGGTTGGTCATCTTGTCGATCAGCCTGCGCGTGAAGCCGTTAATGACTTCCTTCTCGCCGCCTTTGCCTGCCAGCGTACGTGCGATCATGGTCTTGACGGCCGCCTGCAAAATGCCGCCCATGGGCAACGGCTGCTTGCCGGTCTGCGACACCAGGTCCATGTAGTAAACTGTGTGTACCCCGAAATAGGCGTTATAGCGGAACATGGGCGTGTTGTTGAGCAGGTCGAACTCGGCGCCCGTCCTGCTGGTGTGAGTGAACCTGGCCTTGCCGCGCCACAGGTTGCGGTCCAGCGTCATGATCAGGAAACCTGTATGCGGGTTCTCATGTATGTTGTTCTTGCTGATTCCTTCGGAGAACTGACCCCAGAAGAGCCCGGTCGCCGAGCAGGCCTGCAGCGTGGATATCAGCGTCAGGTGAGGCAGCCCCTGTTTGCTGGCGGTGGCCAGCAGGCCGACCTTCATCTCCGGCTTGAAGTTTTCAATATCGGATTCCGAAAATCTGGTGTAGGTCTTATTATCCTGCATGGCCGCCTCCTTGCTTGAAATCAGCTTTCTATCCGTGAAACGCCCGTGACAAAAATGCTGGCCGGGTCCGGCCCGGAAGCTTTGGCAGTCCGCTCGAAATCTGCCAGCTCCTGCTTGCTGAAGAGGGGAGCACTGGCGTATTGCCATTCCATGTCCAGCCGCCGGTACTTGTCCCGGCAGAGGTTGTTGAAGGCGCAAAGCTCCCAGCGCTGGACTGCGCTATTGAGGTTATCGTGTATAAATTTACCCACGCCCTCGATAGTTTCCCGGCCCGCCGTCGCACCGGGTATAAGCGGTGTCCTTATCCACAGCCTTACAGCGCCGGGGTGTGCAGCCATGTAATCGCGCAGGGACAGTATGTTCTTGATTATGCCTTCGTTGTGCAGGCCCGTGTGTTGTTTGTGCGCTGCGGGGTCTATCCCCTTCAGATCGTACAGAACGAGGTCAGTATACGGCAGCACAGCCTGGAACGTGGCTGGCGAGCATACTCCGCAGGTGTCGACAGCCGTGCTCACGCCGTTCTCCTTGAGCCTGCGCAGCAGATTGACAGCGAAGTCAGGCTGCATCAGCGGCTCGCCGCCAGAGAGCGTGACCCCTCCGCCCGACTTTTCGTAGTAGATTTTATCCTTGACCAGCTCGGCCAGCAGCCCTTCCACTGTTACCTCCCTGCCCAGCATCTCCTGCGCGCCCGAAGGGCATTCCTCGGTGCATTTGCCGCAGGCTTTGCACCGTGACCTGTCCCTGGAAATGCCCTTCTCGGTTTTAACCAGGCAGCCGTGCGGGCAGGCCTTGAGGCAGATGCCGCAGCCGATGCAGCGCGACTCCAACCAGTGCACCTGCCGCCCGGGTGATATGCTCTCCGGGTTGTGGCACCAGCTGCAGCGCAGCGGACAGCCCTTGAAAAATACGGTCGTACGTATGCCCGGCCCGTCCTCTGTGGAGAGCCGTTGCGTGTGCAGTATCAGGGCTTTCTCACCCTTTTTTACTTCGTCCGGCACGTGTCCGGGGACCTGTTCCATTTTCATGTTAAACAGTTACATCCTGTGGCTTTCCCTGGCTATGATCTCGTTCTGAAGCTCGCGGCCGATGGAGGTAAAGTAAGCGTTATAGCCGGTCACGCGCACAATGAGGTGGCGGTAGGCCTCCGGGTTTTGCTGCGCATCGCGCAGCATATCGGCGTCGATCATGTTGATCTGCAGCGCGCTGCCGCCGTTCTCCATGTAGCTGCGCAGAAAAGCCTTGAATTTGGCCTTGTGTTCCGGATCGCGTAGAAGCGAGGGGTTGAAGGTCATGGTATGGCTGGCGCCGTTGGGCAGCAGGTTGAGGTAGCCCGCCCAGTCGCCGTTGCCCTGAGGGTCTTTACCGCCCAGCACTTTGCCCACCGAGTTGACGTTGGCGGTGGGGCCGTTGATATCGGCGCCGTCGCAGGGGCAGATTGCATTGGAGAGGAACTTGCCCTTGGGCCGGCCGTCCGGGCTGGCCGGCAGAACGTATCCGTCGCCCACCCAGTAGTTCCAGGAGAGCATGCCCGGGCGAAACTGCTTGCCGGTGGCCGAGGTCTTATATTTCCAGGTCTCGCCCGTCCACAGCTCCATGACCTTCTTGCCCATATCGTCGGCAAAGTCCTCGTCCCTGCCGTACTTGGGCGCCTTGTTTACGGCCTTGGCCTGCAGTACCTCGTGGCCCTTCCAGTTGTCCTTGAGCGCCTGGACGAGCTCCTGCATGGTGCATTCTTTTTTATCGAAGACCAGGTACTTTACAGCCAGCAGCGAGTCTACAGTACTGGCGTAGGTCACTGCTTCCAGCGTAACGAAGTTCAGCTCGGCACCGCCCTCGTTAATGTCCATGGCCTTGTCGGCACAGCCGCGCACCAGGCATGACAGGTAGGGGGTGCGTAAATAGCGCGCCCTGACGCGGTCAGTGCGGTCGTACAGCTCGGCTATTCTCTTGATGATGGCCTGCGTCTGCCTGGCATAGGCCGTCCAAAATTGCTCCCAGGTGCGGAATTTGGTGGAGTCGCCTGTGGCCGGCCCCCAGCGCTTGAGGGCTTCGGCTTTGCCCGTCATGGGGTCTACCCAGGGGATCAGGTCGTATCCTCCGGTGAGTGCATGCTCGACCGCTTTAAGCAGGTTGAGGTTGATGTCCACCGTGCCCGAGCGGTCGTTGCCGCACATGGTGTTCTCCAGGCAGCCGACGGGTGCGTAATCGAAGACGTTGTCGGCGTTGATCAGCTTCTCGATGCCGGTCATCCTGGCTTCCCTGAGCATGCCTGCTATGGAGCGCTCGTCAAAATTGAGCAGGAAGGGCGATCCCTGGCTGGCGGCGATCATATCGACAATCCTGTCCAGCAGCCTGTCCGGGCTGCTCCTGTGCAGGCGGACGTTGGGCTTGGGCTCGAGCATGGGGCTGAGATCGTCGATGACGTCCAGCATGGCGTACGTCAGGTCGTTGCTGAGGTCCTGGCCGCCTTTTCCCATGCCGGACAGCGTGATCAGCTGTCCGAAGCCGGCGGTGATGCCCTGGTTGCCGCCCACGCGTATCATGGCGTCATACGCATAGTTACAGTGTATCCAGAAGCACTTTAATATCTCTTTGCCGAACTCGGGGTCCATGCCCTCCTCGACCGATTTCTTCCAGAACGGGTAGAGGTACTGGTCGGCGCGGCCGAAGGATACGCCCGGCCCGGGATAGTTCTCTTCGCTCATCACCAGCATGTGGGTCAACCAGAGTGCTTGTATAGCTTCCCAGAATGTCTGAGGTGGCTCCCAGGGCACTCGGCGCATCATCTCGGCCATCTGACTGAGCTCCTTTTTCCGGGAGGGGTCGACCTCTTTATCTGCCAGCTTCGTGCATACCTTGCTGTACTCGAAGGCCACGTCCCGAGCCATGGTAGCGGCCAGCAGCATGGCCCTTAGCTGGGCCCCCTTCTTACCGTCGTATTCTCTCTTGTTCAAGCCATCCAGCTTACGGTTCAGCTCCTCGTGAATGCCCCTCCATCCTTCCTTCAAAACGCGTGCGTAATCAGGTATCAGGTGTCCGCTGGTGGGGCCGGCGTTGCCGTAGCCGTGATCATGCAGCCAGAGCTCGGCCGCCCTGATGCCGTTCTTGCCGTAGACGTCCTTCTCATAGCGGCGTGTTTCCCTCTCGGTCAGGCAGCGGGAGGCCTGGACGTTGAAGCGTCCGCCGGCGATCAGGTCGCCCGGCAACACCTCGTGCGGCAGATAGTAGACCATGACCTCCTTGATGAACCAGGCGCTGCGTTCCGGCAGGCTCCATTTCCAGAAGTCCTCAGGAAGCTCCACCTTGCTTGAGACCTGCTGGAAGGCGCCGGTGAAGGTGGGGAAGAAGACATAGGTTTCCGGCACTATGTAATAATTGAGCTCCAGGTACTGAATGTCCCAGGGCGTGCCCGTGGTGAAACCGGTGAACTCGTTGTTCCACCTGCGGCTCACCCCCTGGAAGTAATAATCGCGCAGCCATTTGATGCGCTGCGACAGTTTTCCCGGCTGCTTGATGGAAAAGCGTGATGTGTTACAGCTCTGCGTAGTCATATTAAGCCTCCTGTGCGTAAAACGCCGTTTTGCTTTTGGGGCTTGCTCAAACGTTGGGCGGCGGGCCTGTGCTACAGGTAATTTTAGAACATGGGCAATTTTTGTCAATTAAGCAGGGCGCGATCAAATACCGTTTTGACCGCCAAGCTGACATCTCAATATAATTCACCTTGTTTCAGAGATGGATAAAATACCAACCGTCGCCATTCACACGCTCGGCTGCAAGTTGAACCAGGCCGAGTCAGAGCTATTGTCACGGCGCCTCTCGACCGCTGGTTTTAATCTGGCGCAGGGCAGGCGGGCGGACGTCTTTATTGTGAATACCTGCACCGTGACGCACGTGGCCGACAGCAAGTCGCGACACCTGGTGAGGATGCTGCGCCGGCAGAACCCGGGCGCGCTGATCGTGGCCGTGGGATGCTCTGCCCGGCTGGCCGCCAGGGAGCTTAAAGAATGCGGGGCGGATGTGACCCTGGCTAACCCGGATAAGTCGTCAGCAGTTGATTTGCTATGCCAGAAATACGACACTATCCGAGCCGCATCAAGCCAGAGCGGAGACAGGGTGCGCAGCTTCATTAAAATCCAGGACGGCTGCGCCAATTTTTGCTCCTATTGCATTGTGCCGTATGTGCGCAGCCAGGTGAACAGCGTCCCGGCCGAGCAGGTACTGGACGAAATACAGCTCAGGGTGCTGGAGGGCTACAAAGAGGTCGTGCTCACGGGCACGGAAATTGGGTCATATAACAGTAACGGAGTATCCCTGGAGGGCCTTATCCGCAGAATTTTAAGGGAGACGGCCATACCCAGGCTGCACCTGTCATCTTTGCAGCCCCAGTGGATGAGCCGCGATCTGCTTGGTATGTGGGATGATCGAAGGCTGTGCCGGCATTTCCACCTGGCGCTGCAGAGCGGCAGTGACAGCGTGCTCAAGAGGATGAAGCGCTGCTACACCGTCGCAGACTACCAGAAGGCGCTGGCCGGGATACGTGATATAATGCCCGATGCATCCATTACCACGGACATCATAGTCGGTTTCCCGGGTGAAAGCGAAGAAGACTTCCGCCAGAGCCTGGCCCTGTGTGAACAAATGAGACTAGCCGCCATTCACGTTTTCGCTTACTCGGCCAGGCCGGGCACCGAGGCAGCCGCCATGCCGGATAGAGTCGGCGATAAAGTTCAGAAGGAGCGAAGCGCCGCAATGCTCGACCTGGCAGAGCTCAGTTCAAGGCGGTTTGCCCGAAGCCTGGCGGGAACAACCAGGCCGGTGCTGTGGGAGAACAGGATCAGACAGGGAGAGGGAATATACAGCGGGCTTACCGACAACTATATGCGGGTATACACTCAGAGCAGCACCGATATTACCAATTCAATTACGCCAGTGAGGCTGCTGCAGCCGGTGGAGGAAATGAAGGAACGGCGATTGCAGAGGACAAGACGGGACAACCGCGCAGAACTCTGGTGCGAGGTCATCCAATGAGGATCAACGTCAAAGTAATGCCGCATTCTGCCAGGGAGGAGGTTTTCAAACGGGGTGAGGAATATGTCGTGCGCGTGCGTCAGGCGCCGGAGGACGGAAAGGCCAACGAAGCCATGCTCAAGCTGATGGCAGCCCATTTGAAGGTGCCCAGGGCCTCCATCAAGATAGTCAGCGGCCTGACTTCCAGGCATAAAATTCTTGATATCCGGGTGGGCTGACCATGGCTTTTGACCGGCAGAAATACCTGCAGCCCAGCCTGCTGTGCGATTTCGACCGCAGCCCGCAGATCAGGCGCAAGGCTTTGGAGTTGACGGCGGGTTGCCGCAACAACGGCCAGCGCCTTCTGAAGATCTTCGAGTTCGTTAAGGAAATGCCCTACGGCCTGGAAGACTGGGACGTCAGGGCGTCTCAATCGCTCAAGAAAGGCTGGGGGATGTGCTCGGGCAAGACCAACCTGATGGTGGCGCTGCTGCGTTCCATCGGCATTCCTAGCAGGTACAGGATATACAGGATCAAGGCGGACATGTACATGTGGGACCAGGCCGGCCGTACGATCGGCAGGGCCGACCGCATCAGGCAGCTGGGCCAGCAGCGCGACCACGTAGACTGTGAGGTCTGGCTGGGAAAATGGGTGGACTGCGACCCGGGGCGCGACAGCGCGCTGGAAAAGGGGATACTCAAGCTGGGAGGAAAGCTGAAGCGCAGGTACGTCACAGACTGCAGGGGCCGGGTGCGCTACCTCAGGCTGGCCGTCTTCGACGAGTGGGCCACAAAGCGTCAGGAGCGCAGGACATTCCGCTCAGACAGGAAGGACGTCTTTGCCGGCATCAACAGCGCATTTAACCGCATACGAGAGCTGGGAAGGTCCTGATCTTTACCTCCCGGCTTATTTCACATTCACAACGGCCGTCTGAAGCTGTGCGCCGTCCGGATTGCTGGCAGTCAGAGTGTAAATCGTAGTTGTGCGCGGAGACACCTGCATGCTGCCGCTTCCCTGAACTATCCCGATTTCATGGTCCAGATTGACCGACGAGGCATTGGTCGTCTGCCAGCTCAGCGTGGCTTGCTCGCCCTGCCGAATGACGTACGGAGTAGCAGAGAAGGACAGGATTACCGGTATATCCGGCGAAGGAGTTACCGACGATACCGTGACCAGTGTGGCCGCCAGTATGGAGCCCTGTGCGTTGGTGGCTGTTAGTTTATAGGTCGTAGCGAATGTAGGCGTTATCTGTGTGCTGCCCTGCGGGGCAACAGGTCCGATGCTGGGATCGATGCTGACGCTGGAGGCATTGGAAACGTCCCACTGCAAAAGGGTTGATCCTCCCATGATTATGTTGGCGGGCTGGACCGTGAAAAGTTTCACGACGGGCAGGTTAAACGAGGAAGGGGTGCTTGGTGCCGGGCCGGATGCAACAAGTATCTGTGCAGTGGCCCTGGCGCTGCCGGCAGCGTTGCTGGCGACCAGGGTATATGTAGTTGTAGCTTGAGGGGATACCGGACGGTTGCCGCTTAAGGCCACACCACCGATGCCCTGGTCAATGGTGACCATGCTGGCGTTGGATACCTGCCAGCTCAGAGTGGACATGCCGCCGGCCGCAACGCTGGCCGGCGAGGCTTCGAACCTGTCGATGGTTGGGATGCCTGTGCCCCCGCCGCCGGACGGAGCAGGTGAGGGGCCTATGACCTGCACGCAGCCTGCGGCCACAAGAATAAGTCCGAACAATAATGCATATATCGCTTTCATGATTTCCTCCTTATATAGTGCCTTTGCCCAGCCACTCTATGAGCTCGTTGACATCGGGCAGCTGGCTGAGCGGATAGGTTTTAAAAAATGCTATCTTGCCCTGCGGGTCGACTATGATATTGGCCCTCTCGGAGAAGCCGTTTTTTTCACGAAATATATCGAACAGCCTGGCCACTTCGCCGTGCGGCCAGAAATCAGACAACAGCCTCAGCTTTTTAAGCCCCATGTGATCCGCCCAGGCCTTTTTGGACGGCACGGGATCGCAGCTAAGTCCCAGCGGATAGGTGTCCAGTGATTCAAAGACATTGTAGTTGTCGTCAACCGACTTCATCTGGCTGGTACAGACCGCCGTCCAGGCCAGCGGGTGGAAGGAAAGCAGCACATACTTTCCCCTGTGGTCGGAAAGCTTGATATCCTGTGAGTCCTGGTCCTTGAGAACGAAATCACCCGCGCTGTCCCCTGTTTTCATCTTGCGCTCAATCTCTGCCATGCATTGCCTCCTTACATCCTGCCCATGCGCTGCTTTTTTGGTTCTGGCCTATATTGTAGTTGGCCACAGACGTTTTTCAAAACATGACCCCCGTGAGACAGCCGGCGTTTGAAAAATGCCAAATTGTGGTATAATTCTGGTTTGGTCGGTCAATTCGTTAATTTGCCATCGTGCTAATAGGAAACATAAACTAATTAACACAAATAAGGAGTTGCGCTAATGGATTTCAGGTTGACCCCCGAGCAGGAAACCAGGAAAAAGGAGTTCTACAAGTATTGCGAGGAGCTGACCAAGAAAAAGCCGGAGTCATACATCGGCATTGAGAGCAAAAACGATAATGATGAGTGCTGGGAGTTTCATCGCTATTGCGCCAGGGAGTTTGGAAAGAGGGGTTGGCTGTCGTTAGGCTGGCCGGTAGAATACGGCGGCAGTGGCGACATGATGGATAAAGTACTTTTCAGCGAGGCCATAGGCTATTACGGGCTGCCCGGCGTGGACGAGTTCGGCGTTGCCATGCTTGCTCCGACCCTGCTGGCAGCTGGCGGCGAAGAAGTGAAGCGTCAGTTCTTGCCCGGCATTGCCAAGGGCGAGACCATGTGGTGCGAGCTCTGGAGCGAGCCGAACGCAGGTTCCGACCTGGCTGCTCTGGGCACTACCGCCATCAGGAAAGGCGATGAGTTTATTTTGAACGGCCAGAAGACCTGGAATACGGCCGCACACAGGGCTGACTGGGCCTTTGGCGTATACAAGTCCGACCCTGCAGCCAAAAAACACCAGAACCTCACCTTCCTCCTGTGTGACATGAAGACGCCCGGAATCACCGTCAAAGGCATCCCCTATATGGATGGCTCGCATATTTATAATGAAGTTTACCTGGATGATGTTCATGTACCGGCCAAATATATCGTCGGTCAGGAAGGCGGTGGCTGGGCTGTGGTCAACGTACTGGCCGGATTCGAAAGGTCCAACATCGCGCTGGTATACGGCCTCCTGCGGGCAATGGAGCTGCTGACCAACTATGCCAACGAGACCAAGCGCAACGGCGTTCCCCTGTCCAAGGACCCGCTTATCCGCAACCGCATTGCCGAGCTGGCCTGCGACCTGGAAGCCGTGCGTACACTGGCTTACCGCATCGCCGATCAGCAGAACAGGCATGAGATGGGCCTGATGGACGCTGCCTCGGTCAAGGTGTTCGCCAGCGAGCTAATGGAGAAAATGGCCAAGATGGCCACGGACATGCTCGGCCCCTTCGGCCAGGTCCAGCACTCCAAGTATGCCAGGATGGGCGGAGTCTGGGAGTCATTCTACCAGGCCTGCTTCGTCCCCATCGTTTCCATGGGCACCAACGAGATTCAGCGCAATATCATCGCCTGGTACGGCCTCGGCCTTCCCAGGATGAAATAATAAGGCACCTGTAAACAGGCATTCATGCCCGGACTGCGCTTTTCGGCAGTCCGGGCATTTTTTCAGGTTCAGAATATTTTCCAATAGGGGCGGTTTGTCATACAATAGTGTGAGCTTTAACCTGGCAGCAAAAATTTTCCAGTACGCGGATACAGAAATGGGTGAAAAAGAGCACGGGCGATACGATCTGAAGCACAGGGTCAGAGTGGTTACGGCCACCAGCCTTTTCGACGGGCATGATGCCGCCATCAATATCATGCGGCGGCTCATTCAAGCCGGCGGTGCGGAGGTCATCCATCTTGGCCACAGCCGCTCGGTCCAGGAAGTTGTCGAAGCCGCCATCCAGGAGGACGTGCAGGCGGTGGCAGTCTCTTCCTACCAGGGCGGGCACATGGAATTCTTCAAGTATATGCACGATAAGCTGGTGGAGCGTGGTGCGGAGCACATCCGCATATTCGGCGGCGGCGGGGGCGTAATCAGGCCCAACGAGATAGAAGAGCTCCAGCGCTACGGCGTTGAGCGCATCTACGACCCCGAAGACGGTCGCAAAATGGGCCTCACCGGTATGATAGATGACCTGCTCAAGCGCAGCGACTTCCACACGATAGATGTTCCGGCCGAGCATGAGGGCTGCAGGAGCGGGGCTGCAGTACCTGGGATAGAAGATATAAACGTGGGCAATGTCGCCCTCGTTGCCCGCATGATAACGCTGGCCGAGATGGGGGTAAAACCCTGGGACGAATATGCCAAGGCGATCCGTAAAAAGGCAGATCAAAGCAAGTCGCCGGTTATTGGCATCACCGGCACAGGTGGCGCAGGCAAGAGCTCTTTGCTGGACGAGCTTGTGCTGCGCTTCAGGCAGGACAACCCCGGCAAAAGCATTGCCATCCTTTCAGCCGACCCCTCCAAAAGGCGAACGGGGGGCGCATTGCTGGGCGACCGCATCCGCATGAACTACGTTTATGCCGACGGCATCTATATGCGTTCTCTGGCCACGCGGGGCTCCAGGACCGAGCTGCCGGAGGTCATACAGGATGCAATAGCAGTCGTCAAAGCAGCGGGCTTCGATCTTATATTGATCGAGTCCGCCGGTATAGGGCAGGGCGGCACGGCCGTGGTGGATATATCTGATGCCTGCCTGTATGTTATGACCTCGGAGTACGGCGCTCCCACCCAGCTGGAAAAGATCGACATGCTGGACTTTGCCGACATCATCGTCCTGAACAAGTTCGACCGTAAGGGCTCGGAAGATGCACTGCGTGAAGTGCGCATGCATGTCAGACGCGTACACAACCTGTTCGGCAGCTCACCGGAAGAGATGCCGGTATACGGCACCATAGCGGCCAAATATAACGATGAAGGGGTCAACGGCCTCTACGGAGGGCTGATAGACCTGATAAAGAACAAGACCGGCTGCAAATTCGATTGCTTTATTCCGTCACAGAGGGTGGCGCGCACCAGCTTTGTGCGCCACATTATACCTCCGGACCGCATACGCTACCTGGGGGAGATTGCAGACACCGTACGGGGCTACAAGCGGTCTGCTGTTGAGCAGGCCGGTGTGGCGCGCAAATTGCAGCACCTGAATACGGCGCTGGCCGAAGTGAGCGGCGAGCAATCAAAAAAGGCTGTGGAGAAGCGCATCAAGGAGCTGAGTTCAGGGCTGGCGGGGGAAGCCGTGGCTTTGCTTGGGACCTGGGACGAGCTGCGCAAAACCTACGCGGCTGATGTTTTCCACTACAAGGTTCGCAGCCAGGAATACAGGATTAAGTTAAAGGAATCTACGCTGTCCGGCACACACGTCCCGCGCGTGCTCGTGCCCGATTTGAAGGATGATGGCGACAGACTGGAATATCTCATGTTGGAAAACGTCCCTGGCAGGTTCCCTTTCACCGCCGGCGTGTTTCCCTTCAAGCGCCAGGACGAAGAACCCAAGAGGCAGTTCGCCGGCGAGGGCGGGCCGGTGCGCACCAACCAGCGTTTTCATTACCTGAGCGGGAACGATGATGCCAAGAGGCTCTCCACCGCTTTTGATTCAGTCACGCTTTACGGAGAGGACCCTCAGGAGAGGCCCGATATATTCGGCAAGGTGGGGGAGGCGGGCGTATCCATATGCACGCTGGACGATGTTAAAAAGCTGTATGCCGGATTCGACCTGTGCTCGCCGAGCACATCGGTCTCAATGACCATCAACGGCCCGGCGCCCATCATGCTGGCCTTTTTCCTCAATGCCGCCATCGATCAGCAGGTGGACAGGTTCATGCAGGAGCACGGCAGGGCGCCCACGCCCAAGGAGCACGAAAAGATAAAGGCCAAAACTCTCTCAACTGTGCGCGGCACCGTGCAGGCCGACATTTTGAAGGAAGACCAGGGGCAGAATACCTGCATTTTTTCTACCGAGTTTGCACTCAAAATGATGGGCGATATTCAGGAATACTTTGTTAGGAATGACGTGAGGAACTACTATTCAGTCTCGATATCCGGCTACCACATTGCCGAGGCCGGAGCCAATCCCATCACCCAGGTGGCCTTCACGCTGGCCAATGGATTCACCTACGTGGAATACTACCTGGCGCGCGGCCTCCCCATAGATACGTTTGCGCCTAACCTGTCGTTTTTCTTCTCCAACGGCATGGACGCCGAGTACGCCGTCATCGGCAGGGTAGCCCGCAGGATATGGGCGGTGGCGATGAAGCAGAAATACGGGGCCAACGAGCGCGGCCAGCAGCTGAAATACCACATCCAGACATCCGGCAGATCGCTGCACGCTCAGGAGATACAATTCAATGATATCCGCACTACCCTGCAGGCACTGCTGGCCTTCTATGACAACTGCAACTCGCTGCATACCAACTCTTACGACGAGGCTATTACCACCCCCACCGAGGAATCCGTCAGGCGGGCCATGGCCATCCAGATGATCATTACGCGTGAGTTCGGACTAACCAAGAATGAAAACGTCTGGCAGGGTTCATTCATCCTGGAGGATCTGACCAACCTGGTCGAGGAGGCCATACTCGACGAGTTCGAGCGTATATCCAAGCGCGGTGGTGTGTTGGGGGCCATGGAGCTTCAGTATCAGCGCGGCAAGATTCAGGATGAGTCGCTGATCTATGAGCAGCAGAAGCACTCGGGCGAGTTGCCTATAATCGGCGTTAACACATATATAAATCCGAATAGCGAAGACCTCATCCCCCAGGAGATTCCTCTCAGCCGCTCGACATTAGAGGAGAAGCAGCAGCAGATCAAAAACCTGCGTGAGTTTCAAGAGGCCAATGCACACAGGGCGCAGGAAAGCTTGGAACGTTTGAGACAGGTGGCGATGGAGGGCGGGAACATATTCGAGCAGATGATGGAAACAGCGCGCTATGCCTCACTGGGCCAGATTACCGCTGCTCTTTACGGCGTGGGCGGGAAATACCGTCGGAACATGTGAAGTCCTGCACTCTTATTCGTTGCCGCAGCAGAATACCGTGAAGGTTACTGTCCCTTTGGCCGTATCCCCGTTGCCGTCAGTCACCAGCACATCAAGCGTGTAGTCTCCCGCTGCGCCCGGAGCAATCCACGTCACCTTTGGCGCCGAACCTTCAGTGAATCCCTTGGCAGGCTGTATCTTGCCGCTGGCAGCGGACCAGCTATATTTAACATTCTGAAGATTGGAGCTGTTGACAACGCACTCGACCGAGGCGGCCATCCAGATGCGGATTCTCTTGGTGGCGGTGACCACGTCCTTGGACGGAACGGTCAGCTTTAACACAACAGGGGCGTCGGCGTTGACACTGCCGTCGATATTGACAACCACGGTCTCTTCAGTCGTGCCCCTGGCCTCACCGCCCTTGCCGTCGCTGACTACGACCGTGACGTTGTATTTTCCCATTCCTGATGGCGGTACCCAGGTTATGGTAGGCCCTTCGCCGCTGATGGTGCCTTTATCCGCCGTCCATGAATAGGTCAATTTGTCGCCATCAGGATCTGAGGCCAGGCAGGTTATCTGGGCGCCCTGTCCCGGCGCCCAGGAGGTGGGCCCGACTATCTTCTCGATGAAGGGGGGCTGATTGGCCCTGGCAGCCTGAGGAGAGCCGCAGCCAAAATTAAATAAGAAAACTATGGCTATTATTGAGACTATTGTGATAATAACTATCGGCTTGCCAGAGGTTTTCATGTTATACCTTCCCAGCTACTCATGGCAGCAGTAAATATCAAAATTGACCTCTCCAGTCGAACTGTTCCCGGCTGTATCGGTAACGGTCACAGTGACTTTATATAGGCCGGCCTGACCGGGCGCGATCCAGCCCACCCTGTGGGCTTTGCCTTCGGCTATTTCTTCGCCCAAAAGCTTGCCGCCGGGCGAGGTCCACTTGAAATTCAGCTCGCTGTAATCACGGTCGGCCACGATACATTCTATTTCCGAGGGAGTCCAGATTTTAAGCTTCTTGGGGTTCTGGACCGGGCCCTTGTCCTCAGGCAGATTGAACCTGAGATAAATAGTGGCATCCGGAGTCTCGTTGTTAAAGGGGTCGGTGGTCACCTTGAAGGTCCTGCTGACAGTAGTAGTTTTACCCTGTTTGTCCGTCACTGCGACAGTTACGGCATAATCTCCGGGGGCGGAGGGGGTCAGCCAGGTCGCTTTATTGCCTTCACCTTTTATCGTGCCTTGGTCCACTGACCATGCGTAAGTAAAATCGGTGTTACTGGTGTTTGAGACACCACACACCAGGGCGCTTTCGGTCGACGGTTTCACCTCCGACACACCGACAATGGTGACCAGCATGCCCTGAATGACAGGTTGAGAAGGCATAGCCGGCTGAGCTGCGCAGGCGGCACCGATAAGCAGCAGCAGGGGAGCAATGAAAATTCTGGAAAGGCGAATCATGTGGAGCATATTAGAAAAATCTTTTAACGTCTATATTATAAACGATAGCCTGTTGCCGGGCCGGCCATAGCTAACTTAAACTCAGTTACCCAATTATTATATAATTTTGGATTGTATAAATTAAATTTGCGGACTTTCAAGCATCGTAGCCTGCAGCCTGCGCTGAATTCCAGAGGTACAAAACATGAATAAAGAACGTTATGCGGAGATGGAAAGGATGTTCCATCCGGAGAGCGTGGCGGTTATAGGCGCTTCTTCGACCTTCGATATAGCCACGCTGGCCCAGATGAGCACCAAAATCAGAGATCGTTTGAAGCTGGTTAATCCTAAATACGATGAGATTATGGGCAACAAATGCTATGCCAGCGTCAAGGACATCCCCGGCCCGGTGGACTACGCCATAATCAGCGTGAATGCTTCCATTGTGCCTTCGGTGATCCAGGAATGCATCGAAAAAGGAGTGGGGGTAGCGCATATATATACGGCCGGATTCAGCGAGACAGGGCTCAAAGAGGGAATTGAGCTTGAGAAAAAAATTAGAGAAGTGGCCCGGGGAAAGATAAGGATTATCGGGCCGAACTGCTTCGGCATATATTGTCCGGAGTCCGGCCTGGCAATCATACCGGAATCAAGCGAAGAAAGCGGCAACGTGGGAGTTATCGCTCAGAGCGGCAGCGTGGCCGAATCGTTTTCTTATTTTGGAAAAACTAAAAATATACGCTTCAGCAAAGTAGTCAGCTACGGCAATGCCGTCGATCTGGATTGTCCCGATTTCCTGGAATACCTGGCAGACGATCCACAGACCAAGGTGATTGCCCTGTATATCGAGGGTTCTAAAGACGGCGAAAAGCTGAGAGAAGCGCTGCTTTATGCCGCCTCTAAAAAACCGGTGGTTGCAGTCAAGGGAGGACTGACGGACAACGGAAATCGCGTTGCCAGATCGCACACTGGCCAGCTGACGGGCACTCCTGCCGTGTGGGGGTCGTTGTTCAAACAATGCGGTGTAATGCAGGTCTACACGCATAATGAACTGGTGGATTTGACGGCGGCCTTCAGCCTGTCGCCGCTGCCTGCAGGCAGGAGGGCGGGTGTGATCAGCAATTCCGGCGGTTTCAGCGTGATTATGACCGATGTATGCGCGGCCGAGGGGCTGGAGGTGCCGAGGTTTAGCGATACCACATTGGCCAGGCTGAGAGAGCTGGTGCCTCTGGCGGGCACGAGCATAGGCAACCCGCTGGATGCCTGGCCGATTTTTTATAACGTCTTTCGCCGGGAGGACAATCTGGTCGATATAGTGAAAACCGTGGCCGCCGACAGTAACGTCGACTCGCTCATCCTGATGTTCGACCAGTTCCGTTACATCAGGCGGGCGCGCAAGGAAGAAGCCCTGGACCACATGAAACTGGTTACTGATATGATGCTGGAGGGCAGCCTTTATTGCCGCGACGTGTTAAAAAAGCCGGTTTTTCTAAGCGTAATTCTTGAACCCTTCCTGGAGGACAGGGAGGACAGGGAAGGCAATCTGATGCTTAAGAGAGCCTTCGAGCAGGAAAAATTCCCGGTGTATCCCACCAGCGAGGCGGCAGCCAGGACGCTGGCGCACCTCTACCGGTATTCAGCCGGATTACGTAGGGTATAACCGAGTTTTTACGTTTTGACAAAGAGTTATATTATTTTATTGACTGAAAATATAGCAGGGGGTTGAAATGAGCAAATCTCTTAAGGGCACACGGACGGAACAGAATTTACTCAAGGCTTTTGCGGGGGAATCACAGGCCAGAAACAGGTACACTTATTTTGCCAGCCAGGCCAGGAAAGACGGGTTTATACAGATTGCCAACATATTCGAGGAGACAGCCGGTAATGAAAAAGAGCACGCCAAGGTATTTTTCAAATACCTGGAGGGTGGCGACGTGGAGATCACGGCTGCCTACCCGGCAGGTATGATCAAGGATACGAAGACTAATTTAGAGGAAGCGGCGGCAGGGGAGAACATGGAATGGACGACCCTGTACTCCAATTTTGCCGCGGTTGCCAAAGAGGAAGGCTTTGCGGAGATTGCCAATTCCTTCAAGCAGATATCTGAGGTGGAAAAATTTCATGAAGCCAGATATCGCAAGCTGATAGGCAATATTGCCAGTAATGAGGTCTTCAAGAAAAAGGCTAAGATAGTCTGGCACTGCTCTAATTGTGGCTACATATATGAGGGGACCGAGGCGCCCAAGGAATGCCCGGCTTGCAAGCATCCTCAGGCCTACTACGAGGTGCTGGCCGAGAATTATTGAGCCGCAAGCGCGGTTAGCCCTTCCGCATGTGAAAAAGGGCGTTTAATTTGAAAGACGAAGACAGGCCAGCAGGCAAACATTCCGTCCACCCGGAACGCGAACAGGTGTTGCACGGTGACCGGCCGGGCGACGTTTTTCTGCAGAAACGTATCAGGCTTCCAAGGCGTTTGCACAGGGTTCTGGGAGTCAGCGGCCTGTTCGGCGCAGCCTATGGCGATGTGGGCTCTTCGGTCTACTACGCGCTAGGCGTGGTATCCATGTCCGCCCTCGGTCTCACACCCCCGGTGCTCATGGTATCCGGCATCATCTTCCTTTTTACCGCGCTTACCTATGCTGAGGGGGCCACGGCGCTGCCGGAGGCTGGTGGTTCCGGGGCCTTTGCTAAACGGGCCTTTAATGACTGGATAAGTTTCGTAGCCAGCTGGGTCCTGATGATGGACTATATCGTAACCATGTCCATCTCGGCCTTCTCGGCGGCAAATTATCTGGGATTTTTCTTCCCTCTCATAAAGACCTGGCCGGCCGACAGCATTGTCGGTATAGCCATTGTAGCCGGTCTGGCACTGGTCAATACCCTGGGTCTGAGGGAATCCTCCAGGCTGAACGTCGTCCTGGTGGTAATCGACCTAAGCACGCAGATACTGGTGGCCATTCTGGGCGCGTTTCTAATTATCAATATCCCTACGCTTATCAGCAATATTCACTGGGGACAGGCACCCACGGTTGACGAACTTTTATTCGGCATATCCATCTCCATGGTGGCTTACACGGGCATTGAAACTGTAGCCAACCTGGGCAGTGAGACCAAGAACCCGGGCAGAAGCATTCCCAGGGCGGTAATGCTGGTCTTTGCCGCTGTGATAATGATGTACGCCTTTCTTTCAATGACCGCATTAAGCGCATACCCGGTGCATCAACTTCCGGATGGCAAGTGGGTTACCGACCTGACGCAAAAATTTCTGGAGGACCCGGTTATGGGCATCGCCTATGCCATGCCGGGCCTGATCCCTTATTTCCTGGGTTTCTGGGTGGCCCTGCTGGCTGCCACAATCTTGATCATTGCCACCAACGCCGGGATGCTGGGCTCCTCCCGGCTGGCCTACTTCATGGGGCAGCGAGGTCAGCTGCCGGCGGCCTTCAGCAGCATCAGTAAAAAGCGGCACGTGCCTCAAAATGCTATTATCATTTTTTCTGTTATCGCCGCTGCGCTGATAGCTACAGGAAAAGTGGAGTTACTGGCTGATCTCTATGCCTTTGGTGCAGTGCTGGCTTATACGTCGGCCCACGCATCAATCATAGCCTTGAGGATCAAGGAGCCGGATCTGCCCCGCCCGTTTAAAATACCGCTCAATATACGCGTTAAGGGACGTGAAATTCCTGTTACCGCAGTGCTGGGCGGACTGGCCACGGCCGCCACCTGGTTTATTGTCGTTTATACTCACCATATCGGGCGTATTGTGGGTTTCACCTGGGTCGGCATAGGCCTGCTGATTTTCTTCCTTTACCGGCGCTATAAAAGCAGGCAAAAATTTTCTGGATAATTGAACAACCGGAGCCACCTATAGCACTGTCAAAATTACGATCATTTTGCCTCTTTGTCAGCCTTCATCTTAAGTGTTATAATCGGCCTTTGGGTCACACGTCCCCGCCAATTTTTTTCAGGCAGGTTTTAAGACATCAAAATATGACTGAGGTTGACTTATCCTGGCATGAACTTCTTATCGAGGCTTTTTTACAGCTATCGCCGGCTGGCCAAGTATATCAAGCTGTATATAGTGATATCCGGTCCCGGGATCATCGTGATGCTGGCCGACAACGATGCCGGCGGCATTACCACCTATGCCGCCACGGGCGCTAAATACGGTTACAGCCTTATCTGGTTTCTTATCCTACTTTTCCCGATTGCCTTTGTCGTCCAGGAGATGACCGTCCGGCTGGGAGCTGTGACCAAGCGCGGTCACGCCGAGTCCATTTTTGAGAATTTCGGCACCTTCTGGGGATGGTTCTCCCTGATTGACCTGGGAATACTTAATTTCCTGACGCTCGTCACGGAATTCATCGGCATGACGGCCGCTCTGAGCATATTCCATGTGCCTCCTCTGGTGACAATCCTGGCGATCGTAGTTTTAATGGGATTCATGGTGGTACAGGGCCGTTACTGGACATGGGAGAAGATAGCGCTGCTATTCTGTGCCTTGAACCTGATCTATATTCCCTGCGCTTTCATTGTTCATCCCTCGGTATCTGATATCGTCATAAACGGGCTGATACCCAATATCCCCGGCGGGTTCAATAACGAGTTCTTCTTTTTACTGATGGCCAACGTGGGTACGACCATAACGCCCTGGATGATTTACTTCCAGCAGAGCTCGGTGGTGGACAAGGGGCTGCAGGAAAAGGATATTCCCTGGGGCAGGATGGATACCCTCATCGGCTCCTGTTTTACAGTGCTGGTGGCCATCTTTATCGTAATTGTGACGGGCACGGTGCTGAAGGGCGTCAATATTGAAAGCGCCTCCCAGGCGGCGCAGATGCTTATGGGCGTCAACAAGTATGTGGGCGAACTTATGGCCATAGGGTTATTCGACGCCGGCCTGCTGGGAGCCATCTGCATCTCGCTGGCCAGCTCATGGGCTTTCGGCGAAATATTTGGCTGGGCGCATTCATTGAATAACAGGATCAGGGAGGCGCCCTGGTTCTACGCTTTTTATTTCATAATGCTGTTGGGCGCCGGCGCAGTAGTGATGATACCTGATGCCCCGCTGGTTCTTATAACGCTGTTCGTCCAGGTGATAGCGGTAACACTGCTGCCTGCTTCACTGGTGTTCCTGGTGCTGCTTCTGAACGACGGGGATATCATGGGGAAATTCAAAAATAGCCGCTCACAGAATTTTTGGGCGTATACGATAGTTGCCGCCATTATCGTCCTTTCCACGCTTTATGCCGTGAGCGCGCTGTTCCCTGATCTATTCAAGTGAAAAATATAAAAGAGCTGCAATATGATTAAGAGGCGCATAGTATCGATTGCCGGGCTGCTGAAAAAATTTATGCAGCGAAGGTTCGGGAGCATTATTGAGATAAACCGGCGATACCGGCAGCCGCGTATTAAAATGACGCCTGCAACGCGGGTACTCTTACTGCTGCTGCGTATCTATTTAATACTTCTGGTGTTAATATTGTTTTATAAATTCTTTACAATAATAACGGGCGGATAACCGGAGAGGAAAAGATGGCAAATAATATGATCAGCGAGAAGGCCAACTCAGACCAGGAATATTTTTTAACCTCGGTCCTGGGGATGAAGGTTATGTTGAACGGCGCTAAAATCGGCAAGCTGGCCGACATCGTTATTATGGACGGTAACATCGCTGAGGTTACACATTTTTATATTTCTCGCCCCTTCGGCTATCCCTCTTTGCTCGTCCCCTGGGAGAAGGTCAGGTCGATAAGTTCCAAGGAGATAATGATCGACATAGAAAACCTGGAAAAATACCAGGCCGAACCGGCGCAGAACATGGTATTGCTGAGGGACCACATCCTGGACAAGAAGGTGCTGGACTTTGAAGGAAGTGAAGTCGATGTTGTTTACGACGTAAAGCTTGTCCAGCGGAACCAGAAGCTGTATGCCACCGCCGTAGACTTCAGCCGCTATGGACTGGTTCGACGCGTGCATTTGAAGTTCCTGGTAGATTTTATCAACAGGCTGGCAGAGAGGTTCAAGGACCAGACGCTTTCCTGGACCTATATACAACCGTTGCCCAAGCAGATCAGCAGCTTCCAGGGGGATGTTCGTTTGAAGGTGCTCAAGGAGAAGCTTTCCGATATACGGCCCGAGGATATGGCCGATATAATCGAGGAGTTGGACCACGACCAGCGCGTGGCTATCTTTGACGAACTGGAGCCCGAGCACGCCTCGGACACACTGGAAGAGATCAATCCCAATGTGCAAAGGGACCTGGTGCAGTCCCTGCGCAAGGAGAAGGTGGCCAAACTGGTCAACGACATGACGGCGGGCCAGGCTGCCGATGTGCTGGCCGTGCTGCCTTCATCGGAGGCGGGCACTATACTTAACCTGCTTGATCCTGACAAGGCGCAGAAGGTACGGTCGATCCTCAGCAAACAGGAGCAGAAGATCGTGAACTTCACCACCACAAGCTTCATCAAGTTGCCGCCCGATAAAACGGTGGGAGAAACCCAGCGCGAATACCGTAAGATTGCCAAAGGCAAAGATGCCGTCATGTATATTCACGTGGTGGACGAAAACGACAAGCTGCTGGGCATTATAGATATCAAGGAGCTGCTGGAGGGGGACTCAGAGGCTAAGCTCAGGGATATCATGGAGGACAAGCTGATCACCCTTGATCCTGAGAGCACGCTGGAGGAGGCCTCGGTACTGTTTGAGCGCTACGATTTCAGGTCCATCCCGGTGGTGGATAATTTTAACCGCATACTGGGCGTGATACTTTACCGTGACGTGATCGACCTGAAGCACCGCTTTATAGACTAAGGCAAGAGTCACACGGAGAGCTTTCTGTAAAGCGCCGGCAGGCGCTGGGGCAATGTTTCGATGTCGTCCAGCACCTCGTAGCCAATATCATTGCACATGGTACGCAGATAATCGTTGCCGGCAGAGTCCACGGTCAGGCAGAACGGCGTGATATTCTTCTTGGATGCCTCCACCAGCGCCATCTTGGTATCGTGTATGGCATACTCCTTGTCATCCTCGCTCCAGCCGTATTGGGCGTCCTGAGGGTACCCGTCGCTGACCAGGAAGAGCAGCTTTAGGGAGCAGCCGCAGGCATCCAGCTTGGCTGTGGCGTGCCGGATAGCAGGCCCCATGCGCGTCCCGTGTATGGGCGCGATCTGGTCTATTCGCCTTTTGACCTTCTCGTTGAAGTTCTCGTTCAGATCCTTGATGACCATGAACTGGACCTTGGAGCGGCCGTGCCCCGAGAATCCGTAGATGCCATAGGTATCGCCCAGCCTCTCGATGGCGTTGATAAGGAGCACCACGCTTTCTTTTTCCAGGTCGATGATGCGCCTTCTCGGCTGCATAACGAATTTAATAAAGTTATACCTGATTGAATCCTCGTATTGCATGGGTGGTCGGCTCTTGCTGACCAGGTCGGCGGTCGAGCCGCTCATATCAAGCAGGAAGACCACGGCAACATCACGCTGTATTTTCTTCTTTTTCCAGTATACTTTGCCTGTGGGAGTATGGCCGGCGCGCCTGTCCATCAGCTCGGACAGGACCTGATCCAGGTCGAACTCGTCACCGTCCTCAAGGTTCTTGTGCTTGTAAAGCATCTCGGCGGGCAGTTTTTCAAACTGCCTCCTGATCTCTGTGGCCAGCGCCTTGCGGCTGTCCATGGTCTTATCGAAGAACTGGCTGTCGCCCTCTCCCAGCGTCTTTTCGCGAATGCAGCACCAGGCAGGCAGATACTTTTTTGCCCTGAAGTCCCACTCGTCGTAAAGGAAGACCTTCTCGTCCTCTTCAGGCACAATAGCTCCACCCTCCTGGGTCCCGTAGCGGTCAACCTGCTGATATTTGTCAGACGAAAACTGAAAAACCGGCACGCCGCGCGGCAGGTCTGCAGCAGAAAGGCCGGTAGAGGAAAGGGACTGTGCATCCTTGATATCCGTTATCCCCACCTTCTGGTCAACCAGCTTCTTAAGCTCCTCTGCGCTCATGGGGGCGGTCGATTTTTGTCCCGTGCCCTGGCGTGCTTCCATGTCGAGCCGGAGCTTGCCGGCGTTGAAGTTGCCCAAAAAATCCTGGGCTTCCATGTCGGAGAAATCGGCTTCGGCCACCTCGTACAGGTAATCGCCGGAGGCGGATATATACATGCTCCTGGGGAGCCTCCTGGCGATCTCATATACCCTGATGGCGGCTTCCGAGCAATCCTCCACCGAGGCGGCCGGATTGAGCAGCCTCTGCACGATCAGCCTGGCAGCCTTGAGTGATTTAGCCAGGGCGCTTACAGCCGGGGCATGCCGGTTATCCAGCTCAAGCGTCTCCAGCAGATCGCAAAAGGCGCGCCGCAGGCTTATGCCGCCGGTCTGCTCCAGGGAGCGAAGCAGGCTTTCCTGCATCACGCGGTAACCGCTCTTCAGGCCGGGATAGTAATGCTTGACCAGGAAATTGATGCGCAGGTTCTCAAGAGAGATAAAAATCCGGGCGGCCAGTGTGCGGTCGTCAAACAAAGAGAAGTATTTTTCGTAAGAGGAATGGCCCGGCACTTCCTCGCCGTGCAACTGGTACCTGAGATTTTCAAAAAGTTCCGATTCTTTATCAAAGACGAAGTTGAAGGAGCCGAACTCGGCGTGTGCCACCTGCTGCGTAACTGCAGATTTATACCAGGCGTAATTTTCCGCGTAAGTCGGGAAGTCCATGAAGTTGGCAGGCACGGCGACCTTTATACTATCGTCAACCGCCGTTCCGGAAACCAGTTGCCTCCACCAAGTGTTGCGATAGGAAGAAGCCGAGCCCTCGCTGGCGGATATTTCGATTTCTCTGCCGGTCAATGCCCTACAGTAAACCTGCAGGACGGGCTCAATTGTGGCAAGCTCGATGCCGAAGTACTTTCCGCACGCGCTTTTATCTGTATGTTCTGCGATATTGGGCGCTTCACTCATGGCTGGGTGCTGTCACTCAAAAATGGCAGTGACAACTTCCTCAAGAGATTTCTGGATTTCCAGATCGTCTGTTATCGACCAGACCGCCGCCACCTCGCAGGCGCGCCTGGCAGGTATGCCCTGCTTGATGAGCCGGGCGGCGTATATCAGCAGCCTGGTGCTGATGACCTCTGAAAGGTCCTGCTCCTTTAAATTGCGAATTTTTTCTCCCAGCCTGGCCAGCTTGGCGGCGATATCCAGGTTCACGCCGGCCTCGTGCTGTATGATCTTGGTCTCGATGTCCCGCGGCGGGTGGGTGAATTCAATGGCCACGAAACGCTGTCGTGTGCTGTGCTTGAGGTTCTTGAGTATGCTTTGATAGCCGGGATTGTAGGAAATTACCAGCATAAAGCTGTCGCTGGCTTCCAGCATCTCGCCCTTTTTCTCAATATAAAGCGACCTGCGGTGGTCTGCCAGGGGGTGTATAAGCACAATGGTATCTTTGCGGGCTTCAACCACCTCGTCCAGATAGCATATTCCGCCGCTTTTTACCGCCCTGGTCAGCGGACCGTCCACCCAGCGAGTGGTGTCGCCCTCAAGCAGGTATTTGCCTACCAGGTCGCTGGCGGTTAAATCCTCGTGACAGGCGATGGTGATCAGCGGAATTCCATCAGCACGGGCAGCTGTATCAGCAGGCGACTTCTTCTTGCTCAGCCGGTAGGTCATGTATTCCAGAAAGCGTGTCTTACCGCAGCCCGTCGGACCTTTGAGCAGGGCCGGTATTTTCTCGGCATAGGCCGCCTCGAAGAGGTCTATTTCGTCCTTAAGCGGAAGGTAAAACGGCTCTTCCGTGATGTAATATTCTTCTATGATGTGAGTCTTATAGTCGTGTCTTTTTTTAGCAGGCATGCAGCTGCTCCGATTATTTAATTCGAACTCCAGATAGTAATTTTATGACTTGTGAGAGGATATGGCAATTGGCCCGTATTAACATGCGGGAAGCGCGTCAAGGCCGGCCAGGATACTTGCCTGTGATCCTGACAGAGGGCCTGGGCTCGGACGGCTGTATCAGGCGGCCCCTGAATTTGACGGGCGGTGTCGGGTTCAAAGTGTGGTGCTCGATGATATGCACGGGTTTGACGATATTGGCAGGGTTGCCGTGCTGTACTGCCGGCCTTAACGTATGATGTATTATGGCGGGCTGCGAGACCGGGCTGGCGGCTCCCGAGCGTGCAATTATGTAGCCGGGGCTGTCTTCAATGGTGTGGTGGATGTTCCCGGTGGGCTGGCTCCTTGAAAATGAGGACGGCCCGGCGGGCAACTGCCGCAGCGTGTGGTGTATGGTCTCTCCCGGAATAAATGCTGAAGTGGCTGTTGCCGGTGCCCGAGACGGCCTGTAGACGGTATGGTGCACCTTCACGCCCGGCGGCAGGTTCTCCAGCACTTTCTGGATGGAGGATTTTTCTGCCGTGGTGGCTGAACGGATATACTCTTCCCGGGGCTTGATTTTAACGTCCGGCCTGTTGAGCTCCTTCATCGGCAGTTGGCCAGGCATCAAGGTCCTGACTTCCCAGGTAATCTGGCGGCCGCGTATTGTATCAACCCTGTAGGTATACTCCGGGTAATAATGGCGGTGATGAACCGTGGGCTCGTGCTGGGCGGAGCTGCCCCTTTTGCGCAACAGCAGGCTGATGCCTATGGGAGTTGTCAGGGGCTCCGGAGCAAGTATTAGCGCAATGGCTACGACGTCCAGGGCTGCGTCTTTAGGTGTATAGGCTATTGTCACTTCTTATTACTTTTTAAACGCTACTTCTATTTAAGCTTGGCCTGAAGCCATTTAATCCTGCTTGCTACAATGCGGGCTGCATCTTGAGCGTCCACGGCCTTGGCCAGATCGGTTGCCAGCTTATCGTCAACCAGCACTTCACGCACCCAGCGTGCGAAATCATTTTTTTCGCTTGTGACGTGATGCTTATATGAATGGACGCTCATAGATTCAAGCGCATCTTTGAGCTCATACATATTAGACAGGATCCTGCCGTCATGGCAATAAAAGCGTTTCTCATCCGGCACATGCTTTAGCACTCGCTGGGCGTCATCTTTTGTTCTTATAGCCATCCTGACCTCCATTCACCTCATCTTTTGCTTCTTAATGTAATCATACCGTCATCTAATGGCCAAATCAATTGCTTTCCAGTATTGCCGAGTTGTACCTGCCATTTTCATTTAGAGGCCGGTTCGATGAACGCTGTCCTTTGCTCAATGACATTCTTGATGCCTTTCTGTACTTTGAAATAGTCGCTCATAGCATCGACGTCCCGGATACCGAGATTCTTATATTTCACGAAGTCCCTGGCCCAGGATTTCAGGCCTTCAGCCACCGGCCCCAGCCATTGCGTGCTGTACACATATTCATCCAGCCCCCTGTCCACCATGTAATCCGTGGTCACAACCGTGTATTCAGATGCCACATCCATGTCCTTATAGGTGCCATCTGGAGCCCTGACCCGCAGGCCGGACACGCGTTCACCGCTTTTACGCGTCATATCTATCATCATCTTAAGGCCTGCTATTTCAAAGCAGGGTGGAGGCATTCCCAGCCTGATATGCCAGTCAATTTCCATTTCCAGGAGCTGCTTCAGAAGTTTTCCGCTGATGGTCACGGTAGCCAGTGTCTGCCTGAGCGGCAAAACCATCTCTATATCGTTTTTCAGGATATTGCCTTTGTAAATGTCGGCGCGTATCCCGTAGCTGTCATAAATGGCCATTTGAACTGAGGGGTCTACCTTCTGTGCGCTCCAGAGGAAGGCATCGGCGGCCAGGGGTCCGGGTCCCTTATCGGGGCCGCGCAGCAGGTTCTCCTCCGCCACTCCCACCACCGAATTGAGCTCTGATGTGATCTGATTTACGTAGGGTTGCAGCAGGGCGTCCATGTCGGGGCTGTTCCAGTATATTTTTATTTCCGGATTCCGTGCGATGGTTTCCATGATCGAGCTGTATTGAGGCATACAGGAACATAGATGATACCAGCCCGAGCTCTCCTCCAGCTTGAAGCTTGCCATTGTGAAAATGAAGGGCTGTGCATTATAGCTCTGTATTTTGCCGCTGCCGTCAAAATCAAGCCTGATCTGGCCCAGCAACTGGTTGTTTTGCCAGGCGTGAACAATCAGTACCTTATCCCCGGCCGGGCCCGTCATTTCAACGGGATAAGGCTTCTCGGGTTTCAGCCCAATTTGCGCGAATTCAGGCCCGCCCATGAAAGTGCCGAGATGGCCTCCAACGATGATGTCTATGCCCGGGACGGTAGCGGCCAGCTTAACGTCTGCATCATATCCCAGGTGAGAGAGGACAATAAATTTGTTTATACCCTGCCGGCTGAGCTCCCTGATTAACTTATCCGCTATCTCTGCCGGAGGCAAGAAGGTTATGTTCCTGCCCGGGTAGCTTAAAAGCTCCGTATCGGGGGTGATAAGCCCGATGACGGCTATCTTCTGTCCCTGGAACTCCATGATGATGTAGGGCTTGATTTTGCCCGATAGCAGCGGCTCCCGGGAGACATCCATATTGGCCGCCAGGACCGGGAATTTGGCCCTGTTTATCAATGCTGCCGCTTCAACAGGGCCTTTGGATAGCTCATGGCTGCCCAGTGCCATTGCATCGAACTGCAACAAGTTCATGGCATCAACGTCCGCCATGCCGCCAAAGGCGGTGGTCCAGATCGTCCCCTCGATCATATCGCCTGCATGAAGCAACATGACATTCTTTTCCCGGCTGCGTATATCCTGCACCGCTGACGCCAGCACACTCCATCCTCCAGCCACCGCCAGGATGTCTGTTCCGGCCAGATGGAGCATTACGTCATGCGGGATAACATAAGAGTTGGTATTGTTTAGATGCAGGATATCCAGAGAAAGAGGCTGAGACGGGACTTCAGCGTTGTTTGCGGGCGCAGCCGGCGCCGCACAGGCGGATAAAAGGATCAGCAACAGCATTAGAGCGTGAAGAACATTCTTAGCAGATTTCATAGATAAGCTCCTGAAAGCCCCGATAAAGTTGGACTTATTATAAGGATTTTTAAAGCGCTTTCCAAAAGGTGATTTTGTTGTCGCCCGGGGAATAGAAGTCCGGTATGGTGCTGACCTGTAAATAAGAATGACCGAGATAGAATTTTCGCGCCGCCTCATAATTGGGGTTGGATGATGTCTCAATCAAGATAAGCCTTCCCCCGGAGCTCCTGATGTCCCTTTCCGCCATTTCTAATAAACTGCTTCCTATACCCTGCCCCCTGAGCCCCGGCGCCGTGGCCAGCCAATATACGTCCCACGTGCCTTTGGTAAGAGGGGTCGGGCCGTAGCAGATGTATCCTGCAACCTTGCCTTCCTGCTCTGCCACGTAATAGAAATAGCCGCAGCCTTCAGCATCTTCAAGGTAACAATCGATAAGCTCCGCGGCTACCTGTACTTCTTCAGGGATGAAGGCAGGAGTATCCTCCAGTATTTTTATGATACTGGATTTATCCTGAGGCACCAGCCGTCTGACCTTGAATTGCACGCTTCACTCCATGGCCACATTGACGATTTTTTCTATTAGCTGCGTATACGTCCATCCGCGCTCATTTGCCTGCCTGGCGATACCGAGTTCGGGCGTGAGGTCGGGATTGGCATTGACCTCCAGCACTTTTATCGAGCCGTCGTCGGCCTGCCGCATGTCCACCCTGGCATAGCCCCGGCATCCGGCTGCCCGGGTGGATGTAAGGACTGCCTCTGCCACTGCCTTCCTGAGTTCTCCGTCTATGGGCGCAGGGCAGGCGACCTCCGTGTTCTCATAATATTCACTTTCCTCGAACCACTTTGAATCGAAGGTCAGTATACGTGGAAGTTCGGGGGGAAGTGTATAGACTATCTCAGAAATTTCCACCAGCTCCAGGCTGTCCTTGTTGCCGATGACGGAGGCGTTGAATTCACGGCCGTCGATGTATTCTTCCACCAGGGCCACGCCGCGAAATTCCCCGCCGATGCGGTTGACCTGATTAAAGAGCTGTTCCATGTTAGTCACCACATTTTCCGGCTTGAGCCCGTGGCTGGCGTCCTCATCGTTGGGCTTGACCACGCAGGGGAAATCAAGCATAAAAGTCAGCACGTTATCAGGGGTCAGAAGCTGATAAGCAGGAGTTGATACGCCGACTTTTTTCATTACCTGCTTCATCTTGGCCTTATCAAGCGTGAGGGCGAGGGTTTTAGAAGGATTGCCCGTGAAGCGCATCCCCCTCTCTTCCATCATCTGGGCGACAATGGGTTCAGTATGCGGGTCATCATCAAATCCCTCAAACAGGTTGAATATCACGTCGGCCTGGATACCGTTGATTATCTCACGTGATGCCTCCAGCGGCCTGTGCAGGGGCACCTGCTTGACCTCGTGCCCCAGTTCCAGGAGCGACTCCTTGACTGCCACAACCTCTTCCAACACGCCGACGATGGCTTCTGTCTCTCCCACCATATTGGGATTGTCTGCGAAGGGATTGTTATAAATGATTGCTACTTTCAGGGGCATGTTTTATACCTCTTGCAGGCGGCGTCAAGAATAGCCCGGATTAATTTATCATAAGTCCATCCCATTTTGTAACACATGATGGGCAGATCGCCTGACGAGGGGTTAAGCCCGGGAAGGGGATTGACCTCCAGGAAATATGGCACGCCATCCTTTCCCAGGCGGAAATCCATGCGGGAGACATCACGGCAGCCCAGAACTCTGAAAGCATTCAGGCTGAGCTCCGCTATCCTGGCCAGCGCTTTTTGACCGAGGTGGGCCGGGCACTCATACTCCACCAGGTTGCGCCAGTCACGCTTGACCTCAAGCGAATATACGAACGACTTAAACTTTTTCTTGGGCAGAACGCGCATGATGCCTGCCACAGCCGGCGGCGAATTGCCGATAATGCCCACGGTGACCTCGTCGCCCTCAATATATTTTTCCACCAGCACGGGCTGGTTGTACTGTTTTAACAGTTTTATTGCGCCGGCTTTGACCGCTGCAGCCGTATCCAGCCGGGAGGTAAGGCGGATGCCTTTGCTGGAGCCTTCCCAGGCCGGCTTGATAAAGGCCGGCAACGGCAGCCTGGCGGCAGGCAGGCTGCGCAGCTCGGCCTGAGATTTGATTATCATCCAGGAAGGAGTGGGTACACCGGCAGATTGGACGAGCCGCTTGGCGGTCGGCTTATCGAGAGTTATAGCCAGGGTCTCAGGGTCTGATCCCGAATAAGGAATGCCGAGCATCTCGAGCACGGCGGGTACCTGCGCCTCGCGGCTGCGAGTGTCTCCCCTTCCCTCGGCTATATTGAATACAAAATCGACCCTGGTCGATAGTACTTTTTCCAGGAATTTCCTGCCGCCACCCAGCCGCACCGTTGAATGACCCAGCAGGCGCAGGGTCCTGGTCAGCGCCTGGATGACTTCGATGGAATCATACTCCTCGAGGGAGTCATCGGCGATATCCCGGCCTATTTTGACGTCTTCTTTCAGGTCGTAGGCCAGGCCGATTTTCATAGAGTCCTTCAGGCAGCTACCAGCTCAGGCAGCGACATCTGGAGGTCGCTGGCTTTGCGGCGGCCATTCCGTCCGCCGCCGGCAGCCGATGGCTTGGGATCGTGATATCGGTAGGTCTTACCAAGATAATTCCTGAAGGTAGCTTCCCCGTCTGAGCGTGAGACCACATAATTGATTTGCAACGGCACCTTGCCTCCGCCGCCGGGCAGGTCAACCACGTAAGTTGGTATGGCCAGGCCGGACGTATGGCCGCGCATGCCCTCAATGATTTTCAATCCTTTTTCCAGGCTCGTGCGCAGGTGCTCCGTGCCTTCCACCTCGTCGGCCTGGAAGAGGTAATACGGGCGTATCTTACTCCTCAACAGGCCGTGGCACAGGCTGAGCTGTTTTCCCACAGTGTCATTCACGCCTGAAAGCAGCACTGACTGGTTATTGACCGGTATTCCATGTCTTATTAAGCGTGAGCAGGCTTCCCTGGCCTCGTCAGTGAGCTCATTGGCGTTGTTAAAATGTGTGTTCAGCCAGATGGCGCCGTACCTGGACAGCATTTCACAGAGCTCGTCATCGACGCGCTGCGGCAGGACCACAGGCACGCGGCTTCCTATGCGGATGATCTCCACGTGCGAAATTTCGCGAATTTTTTTGATGATGCTTTCCAGGTGGCTGGTAGACAGCGTTAACGGGTCGCCGCCCGAAATAATTACATCTCTGATGGCCGGATTGCTGCCGATGTAAGAGAGCATGCGTTCAATTTCTTCCGGCCTGCGCACCCAGCGGCCGTGCCGCCACTCCCGCTTGCGCGTGCAATGTCGACAGAACATGGGGCAGATATCAGTTATCACCATTAACACGCGGTCGGGATAGCGATGGACCAGTCCGGGGACCGCCGAATCCCTTTCTTCTTCCAGCGGGTCCTCGGACAGCTGGCCGGGCAGGGCGATCTCTTCGAATGAAGGCAACGCCTGTATGCGGACAGGGTCGTTGGGATCATCATGATTGATCAGGCAAAAGTAATAGGGGGTAATTGAAATGGGATATTTTTCCGTGACCAGTTTCATGTTGATCCGGTCACGCACGGACAAAGTTATAAGCTTTGAAAGGTCCTCGACACTGGCAATTCGATTACGAAATTGCCATTTCCAATCATTCCACTGCTGGTCTGTTACGTTGCTGAAGAACTGTTCTCTGTTCCTCAGCAAGCGCAAGCTTGGGGGCTCTTCTACTTCAGAAACGATATGCCCCGGAGGTTCCTCCTCTGAGGAGAGTTCAAATAAATCCTTTTGTTTTGTGGTTGCTTGCGCCACCTTGGGCTATGCCTCCTTAAAAATAGTTATTTTTACCCTATTTACGTTAATACAATTTTTATTTTATTTTTTTATTACTTTCGTTTTTTATAGCATTAATGAAAAATCATGTCAAGTATTTTTGCAAAAATTTTGCAAAAATTTTTCTAATTGAAGCTACGATGGATTTTTATTGGCGTTTCTTTTGGCCTTTTTCGCGTAGAATACGCGTACGAACATATGCCATAAATTTCATTTTTATTTGGATATTTTGTGGTGGAAAAAATCAGCGCTCAATTTCCCCGGGCATTATTTGCGCTTATAATATAAAAAAGTTATAAATGCTCTTAAAATCTATGAAGCAAATGAAATCGACAGCTGAAAAAATATTCTTTATCACTTTCTGTCTGATGCTTACGCTTGCCGCGGCCGCCTGTGCCAGCGCCACAAATTCTGCCCAAGAACACCTGAAGCAAGGCGACGCTTTTCTTCAGCAGGGCAAGTATGATGAGGCCATTGCAGAATATGCAGCAGCGGGCCAGGCCGATCCTGGTGTTGATGCAGCGTCAAAGATAAGCCGGGCGCAGGACCAAAGGATGGCGTCATTGCTTTCAGCAGGCGACCTCGATATCGCGGTGGATGAGGCCAAAGCCGACGTGGCAAAATCTTCCGATGAGGCGGCGCGGCAAAGACTGGCAGATGCATATATTGAACGCGCCTGGTTTTACAAAGCCAAAAGGCTTAATCCTTATACTTTGCAGGATCTTTCAGCGGCAGTGCAAACAGCTCCAGGTTATTACTTGTCCCACTATGAGCTGGGCCGGTTTTACAACAACCAGTGGCAGTACAGCCTGGCCATCCCGGAGTTGAGCAAGGCGCTCTCTTTGAAGGATGATTTTGCGCCAGCCTATAGCGAACGTGCCTTTTCCTATTATAAGAACCAGAAACTGGACCTGGCGCAGGCCGACGCCGACAAATCTATCGAATTGGATGCCGCTCAACCTCAATACTACTATGTGAGGAGCCTTATTTACCGCACCCTGGGGAAGAACGACCTGGCTGGCAGTGATTTGAAAAAAGTGCTTGAGCTCTCCGTCGATAGCAGCTTAACTGATAAGGCAAAGGCCGATCTGCAACTGATACAAACTGTCCAGCCCTAGCACCTTGTCCTGACAGCTTATTCGTGCCGCAGAGATTCAATCGGGTCCAGCCTGGCGGCCCGGAAAGCAGGATAAGTACCGGATATCAGGCCGGTGCCGACGGAAACAGCCAGTGCTATGATGACAATGGTGATGGATATTTCAGGCGTTACCGTGGCATTTCCCAGCTGAATATTGCCCATCAGAGAGGCGCCGCCCATGGCCAGCAAAAGGCCTATCATGCCGCCGGTCAGGCTGAGCGCGGCAGACTCAATCAGGAACTGCAGCAGTATATCGCGCCGCTTGGCGCCGATGGCCTTGCGGATGCCTATCTCCCTGGTGCGCTCGGTCACAGACACCAGCATGATGTTCATGATGCCGATGCCGCCGACCAGCAGGGATATGGCGCCCACGCTGCCCATAAAAATGGAGAAGGCGGCCAGTGTTTGCTGCATGCTCTGCAGCGTCTCGCGCATATCGGTAATCTGAAAATCATCGGCCGCTCCTGTGGTTATAAAATGCCTGGCCCGTAAAACTGCGGTCACCTGGGCTATGGCTGAATCAACCTGGCTGGAGCTGACTGCCTTGATGCCGATCTGCTGCACCACATCGCCGCCTGTCAGCTTGGACTGCATGGTAGAAAGCGGCATCAATATATAACTGTCACCTGCAAAGCCGCCGAATTTCTGCATTGTGCCCACTACCTGATACTTGCTGCCCTGGATACGAACGCTGTTTCCTATTGGCGACTGGCTGCCGAAAAGGTCCTGGGCGGTCTGGTAACCGAGCACCACTATGCTGGCCCTGCTGTTAACGTCCTCATCGGTAATGAACCGGCCCTGGTCAACCTGATAGTTCCTTATTTGGGTCACAATAGGCAACACGCCGATGGCTTGCACCGAGGCGTTATTATTGCCGTATTGCGCCGTTACGTTCCTGGAGCGGGTTGGAGAGACAACGCTTACAGCAGGCACCAGTGCCTTATCCTCCAGCGCCTGCACGTCTTCATTGGTGAGTGGACGAAGGCTGGTAACGTTCTTCGAAGGAGCGCTGGATACATAAAGCGCGCTTGCACCCATATTGTTGAATGTGGTGGTCATGCTCGTCTGAAATCCCTGCCCGAGGGCGACCAGCAATACCACGGCACAAACGCCGATTACTATGCCCAGCATGGTCAGGGAAGAGCGCATTTTATTGTTGAATATTGACTGCCATGCTGTTCGGATGCTTTCCCAGACGCTCATCGCCTTTTTTCCTCGACTATCTTACCGTCCCTCAAGTAAATTGTCCTCTGCGTATAGGTGGCTATATCTTCCTCGTGGGTCACGACAATTATGGTGATTCCCTTTTTTGACTGCTCTGTCAGCAGGGTCATGATGTTGTGGCTCATGGCGGTATCCAGGTTTCCGGTGGGCTCGTCGGCCAGTATTACCAGAGGATCATTGATGAGGGCGCGTGCAATTGCCACCCTTTGCTGTTCACCGCCCGACATTTCACTGGGACGGTGGTGCGCTCTTTGAGCTATCCCTACAGCTTCCAGCACCTCCATGGCCCGCTGGTGCCTGTGGTTTGTTCCGGCATATATCAACGGCAGCTCCACATTGGCAGCCGCACTGAGTTTGGGTAAAAGATTGTAGGACTGGAAAACAAAGCCCAGCTTGTTATTGCGCATTGTAGCAAGCTGGTCATCGTTCAGTTTGGAGACGTCCTGGCCGTCTATCAGGTAGCTTCCTGAGGTCGGCCTGTCCAGGCAGCCCAGTACATTCATCATGGTGGATTTGCCTGAGCCGGAATGGCCCATTATCGAAATAAACTCGCCCTTTTCGCAGCTGAAGGATACGTCGTTCAGGGCGGCGACTTTCACTTCTCCGATGTCGTATATTTTTGTGATGTTTTGAAGTTCAATCATTTTTGTTACCTTAATCGAGTTCTGTATTTTATGTATGAGTACACATATTTGCTACCGGAGGGCGCGGAAACCCCCGCCTCCACCACTGGTAGCACCACCGGTGCCCATGAACTGCTGGGGTATCGCCACGACCTTTTCCCCTTCCTGCAGGCCGGACTTTACCTCGGCATACTGGAAGTTCTGCAGGCCTAAAGTTATCGAGCGCCTTTCGGGCACGCCCGTTTTATCATTGACCACCAGGACCACCGGGCCCCTGTTGGTGCTGGTGATCACCGAGACGGGGATGAGTAAAACGTTTTTGACGCTGGCTGCTGATATTACAGCAGTAGCGCTCAGGCCGCCTTTCAGTGTCACCTTTGCCGGATCAAGCTCGATATAAACGGTGAACTTGATGACCTGCCCCACGGCAGCGCCAAACGGGGAAATGAATTGTACATGTCCGGTAAAGGTCTTATTCGGTATGGCGTCAATGGTAACGGTGGCGTTTTCCCCGGGCGTCACCTTCATGATGTCTATTTCATCGACCTGGCCGATAAATCTGACGTAGCTCGTGTCAACCAGCTGTATGGCGGTAGTTGAGGAGTAGTTCTGCGCTGAAGTCACGGCTGACACCCTGGCATTAACGGCAACGATGAACCCGTCAGCGGGGGCCATGATCACGGTCTGCATGATATTCTGCTTGGCCTGATAGAGGGAAATTTCAGCCCTCTGGACTGCAATGTTGTATTGCTGAATTGTCTGCCAGTTTATATTTCCGCCAGCTTCGAAAATAAGTGTCTGTGTTTCCAGCACATCGTGTGCAACCTGAAGGTTGAGTGTGGCCGTATATAACTGCTTGGCTGCCTCAACCGGGGAGGAGTTATCGCTGGTCAGGTAGTTCTGCAGGTCCTGTACCGCGCGCAGGGAAGATTGCAGGAAATCGGTGCTGGACTGGGTGTCGGCGTATTCGTAGATCATTCTGCTGTGCACGGGCATGGTGCTTTTTGCCGCCTGGGCAACTTCCGATACTTCCTGGCTGACGGCGTCAAACTGGGGCGCTATTTTCTGATAGTTGCCCATTTTCATATCGGAACTTATGCTCATTAATTTTTGCTGATAACCGCCCAGGTAATCGACGACCTGCTGGTTGTACCGGGACAACGCTACTGAACTGCCGGCATACGGATCGGGATAGTAGAGCGAGTTTGATTGGGCGCCGGCCAGTTGGGCGGCGTTCGGCCTGGTCTGGATGAGATTCTGGCAGACCTCGATGTCAAAGTAGGTCATAATCAGCCAGTATCCGGCATCCTTATATTTCCCTTGATTAAAATAGCCCACGGCAGTGTTTATATCGTTTTGCGCCTCGTCTGACATGCGGGAAAGGCTCAAGTCGGGGTAGCTCCAGGGCAAATAACATCCCTGTGCGTTCCGCAGGGTCAGGTTATTCTGAGCTGTTTGAATGCTGAACAGTGCGGTCTTAATGGCATCTATCTGGGAAGACGGATCCTGGGTGGCCAGCAAGGCACCCTGTCTCACGTAGTCGCCCTCGTTTACCAGGACGCTGGTGACCTGACCCTGTGTGCCGAAAGAAAGGTTGTAGGCGTTGGGCATGCTCAGGTTGCCGTCAGTGGTTACGGTTATATCCAGGTTGCCGCGCTTGACCTCAACCGGCTGAGTCGTGCTTGAGGCTTTTGTGCCCCCGGCAGCAGTGCAACCGGCCAGCAGCGTAACCAGGCATACAGCTGTGAGTAAAATTTTAAGACTCGTATTTTTCATGCCCGTTATCTACCGGGAGGAGGCCCTCCACCTCCAGAGCCCGGGGGTCTGGTACTAATTGGTGCCCCGGTTGTTTTCTCCTCGATAACAATCTTGTCCCCTTCTTTCAGGCCGGTCAGCACCTCTGCCATCTGCAGGCTCTTGCTGCCCAGGGTAATCGTCCTTTTTTCTGGCTTGCCGGTAGTTGTGTCAAGCAAATTGACCGTGGTGACGCCGTTTGCACCCGTAGTTACTGCCGCAAGAGGGACCAGCAGCACATTTTCCGCCGTGCTGACTGATACTTCCGCAGTGGCGGTCAGCTGGCCTTTCAGGGCTATATCCGTGGGATCAAGTACCACAGTTATATTGAATTTAACTACATTGTTACTGTCCGGTGTGCCGAAAGGCGATATAAATGAGACGGTGCCGGGGAAAGTTTTGTTTGGCACTGCATCAACCGAGATGCTGGCTCTCTGGCCGGCCTTGATCTTGGTAATATCGATCTCATCCACCGTTCCCTTGAATTCTATCTGAGTGGTATCCACCATTTTGATATCGCCCTTGGAGGCATAATCTATATTTGAAAGAACGTCATTTTTCTTAACGTTGACCAGCGTCACAATGCCATCCACCGGCGCCAGTATAGCCGTGTTTATGAAGTCGAGCTGCCTGTCTCTCAGATTGACCAGGTCGCTGGCCAGTTTCAGGTTGTTATTTTGCTGAGCCTGCATTGAAAGCCCGTGCTGCAACACGTAGTCATTGGTTCCCAGAATGGCGTTGCAGAGCTGCATATCGTGCTCTGCCAGCACAAGGTTAATTGCCAGGTCGGTTGAATTGACGCCGCCGTTCTCAAGGCCTTTCTTGGCTAAATCGAGCTTCTTAGTCGCAGCCTGGAAGAAATAATTACAGATGCTCCTCCCGTAGATGTCCGTATTGCCATTGGTCTTGATGAAGTTGACGTTTTGGGCTACCGCTGAGCCGACCTTGCCGGCGCTATCCAGAATGGTCTGAAATTGACTGCCCGCTTCATCATACTGGCCCTGCTTGGTCAGGTTCATCACCGTCTGAACATCCTGGCGATATTGATTTATCAGTTTGACGACTCCGCGCAGCTCCACTATCAGCGGCACCTGGGCCGGCTGCTCCAGTATCAGCTCGGGAGAAACAGTGTACTGAGAATCGTCGGGGACAAAGGGCGCCATGTTGCCCAGCCCGGACTGTGGATTGTTTACGGCATCCAGCATAATTTGAGCGCAGGAATCAAGGTCTGATAATGCTATATAAAGCCGGGAGGCGGCTGATGAGTAGTCACCGGATTGGAACATATTATTCGCCAGCTCAATCTCGTTCTGTGCCCAGCCGTAGGCGATCAGCGCGGCCTCACTGGGATAATAGGAGGGGAAACCGACGGGCAGCTGCAGGCCGATTAAGTTTGATAATTGGCCATATGCCGGTGAGGCTGGATCCACATTTTTTAGCGGGTCCGACAATGGCACATCGGCCCACGCTGTTTTACCGGTAAGGGGATCAACAGCCGGATAATACGCCACATTGGCTTGAAACTGCGGCAGCCGGGGCACGGTTTCGTAGAGATTGCTTAAATCGCTCTGCACCGAATTATTGGCCGACCTGATAGCCAGGGCTTGCTGCGTATCGTCAAGCGTAGCCATGATTGTGCCGGCCTTTACGAAATCTCCCTCTTTGACAAAGATGTCCTTCACGTTGCCCGGGGCGCCAAAGTGCAGGTCGAAATTATTGGGCATATTCAGGCTGCCGTCCACAGAGACAGTCACTGAAAGGCTGCCCCGCTGAATGGTGACGGGCCTGCTGGTGGTCGCCCCGCCGGTGGCAGCTGTCCCGGAGCTGCAAGCAGTTGAAAGTATCAGAATTCCCGCAATCGCAGGAATTGAGAAGTTCTTAAAAATTTTACGCATTCCAGGCACAATAACAGGAAAAGATTAATATTTTATTAGGGCATGCTGCTGATTCGGTCGTAGCAATCAAATTAATCAAACCGGCATATATTATAGCAATTATTTGCTCACAGGCACCGTAAAAAAGAACCGGCTTCCCTGGCCCGGCTCACTGGATACCTGAATCTTTCCGCCGTGCGCCTCAACCAGGTACCGTGCGATTGTCAGGCCCAGGCCTGTTCCGCCGGTCGACCGTGAGCGGGATTTGTCCACGCGGTGAAAGCGTTCAAAGATGTTTTGAAGCTCCTCAGGTGGGATGCCCTCCCCATCATCGGTAACGCCTATCTCAACCATATCGCCCTGCGCAGCGGCATCGACCGTTATTTTGCCGCCGGCAGGCGTGTGTACGATGGCGTTCTCCAGCAGGTTAAGCAGCACCTGTTTTATGCGCAGGAAATCGATATTGACTGTTGACAGCTCTGCGGCCATGTCCGCAGAGATCGTCAGGCCCTTTTCCTCGGCCCGCGACCTTACGGCGGAGACTGCCTGCTCGATCAGGCCTGATACGTTCTCGTCCTCCCGGTAAAGCTTTAGCTCGCCGGAATCGGCCAGGCTCAGCTCCTGCAGGTCGTCGATCAACCTGGAGAGGAGCATAGTCTCATCGTAGATAGAATCTATAGTCTTTTCACTGGGCTTCACGACGTCATCACGGATGGCTTCCAGGTAACCCCTGACATTGGTCAGCGGGCTCCTGAGCTCATGAGCGACATCGGCCACCATGTCCCTTCTGAGCTGCTCGTCGCGCTGCAGGTCATGGGCCATGGAGTTAAACGTGGACGCCAGTTCTCCCAGCTCGCTGCTGTCGCTGATGGCAACGCGCTGCGAGAAGTCGCCTTTTCCCAGCTGCTGGGCCGCCGTGGTTAACGCCTTGACCGGCGAGAGGATGCGCCGTGATAGGAAAAATGTGAGTCCAATGGCCACTACAACAGCCAGGCAGGCCCCGAGGATAAAATAGCGGCCGATTTCGTTGTACATTATCTGCAGCGCCGTAAAGCCTATCGCTGGCTGCACCAGGGGCATAATAAACACATATCCGATTGTTCCCGGCTGTTCAGGCGGCTGCCCTGTAGCCTGGGGGGGTTGTTCCGCTGGCTGGGGAGGCTGGCCCGACTGGCCGGTCGGCAGCCCAGTAAGCTGTCGCCTCAGCGATAGCTGCGATGCGCTGCCCAGGACTATCGGACGACCTGTGTATCCCTCCAGGTTGACCACTTCTTTTGAAGACTCTTTCGAGGAGTCGGCGATGATGCTGCCGCCCGTATCCGTAAGGATTACCCTGTGACGTGACTGGCTGCCGATCTCTTCAACCAGAGGTTGGACGCCGTCCCAGTTGTCGTAGGCCATATAGTAGTCGGCCAGTTCGAACTGTATCCGCCCCGAAAGGTCGCGCTCCAGCCTCTCGCTGAACATGTGGACCTGGTTGATTGTAGTCCGCCAGAGGGCAAAAAATATTATTGCTACGGTTAAAAGTATGACCAGTGTGAAGGCCAGTATGAGGCGAAATTGCAGGCTGTATCTCATATTACGATTCGGCCAGCTTGTAACCCGCTCCGTAGACCGTCTTAATATAACGGGGGTGCTTGGGGTCGGGCTCAATTTTATGGCGCAGGTTGAAGATGTGGACGTCGATTGCCCGGTCAAAGCTCTCAAAATCGTAGCCGAAGGCTTTGTCTATAAGCTCGGCGCGGTCAAAGACACGGCCCGGCTCCTTTAAGAACGCCGAGAGTATCTTGAATTCTACCGCCGTCAGGGCCAGCCGTCTTTCCCTTAGGAATACGTTCCGCTTGGGGAAGTTCATGATGAAATCACCATACTTGATTTCAGTCGGGCCCCGTTCCACCGGCAGGCGCCTGAAAATGGCGCGCACGCGTGCGGCCAGTTCGCCCGGGCTGAAGGGCTTGGTGACGTAGTCGTCTGCGCCGGTATCAAGCCCGGTAGTCTTATCCTGTTCCTGGGTCCTGGCCGTCAGCATGATGATGGGAACCTCCGACTCCGCCCGCAGTATGCGGCAGATCTCAACGCCGTCGACTGCCGGCAACATCAGGTCCAGTATGACCAGGTGCGGCTGCCTTTCCCTGAAAATGCGAATAGCCTCCAGCCCGTCGTAGGCGGTAATTACGCTGTAGCCGTCACGTTCCAGGTAGAGTTTGACCAGCTCCACAGTCTTCGGGTCATCATCGACGACCAGTATAGTCTTGTTAGGCACTCTCATAATTCTAATACCTATCGATACCTTGTAGAAAGTTCGGCCCCTGCTCTCCTTGATTCGCAGCGTCTGGCTTCTTCAACGTAGAAGGTGCTTCCTCCAACAACTGGAAGCACCTTCTACATTAGAGGAGGCACAAGCTTGTATTTTGAATTTAGCAGAAGAATATTAAGAAATTATTTAGCTTCAATTTAATAAGATTTTAATATTTAATCTTTAACATGGGCCGTGTAAATCTCATTGTTTATGGAGGATTTTATGTCAAAACGATTTGCCGCGGCGGCATTGGTTATAATTGGCCTGATCTTACTGGCCGGCCTAACCTTGCCTGCCTGCAACGGTGCTGTGCCTGCACAGCAACCGTCGTCAACAGAACCAGCATCAACTCAAGGGAATACTTCAGGCACAGGAAATACAGCGGACACAAGTGCTTCGCATATACAAAGCGGACCGCCGGGTGGAAAGAATATGAGCAAAGTCCTGACCAGGGCTGCTGCCATACTTGGCGTTTCATCGGACACTTTCATCAGTGCTTTTGAACAGGCGCAAAAATCCGTATTTGGCGAGCGGCCATCCGGCGACTCCTACCAGACTCCGCAGCATCCTTCCGGGAGCGCAGGCCAGTCAGGACAGCCGCCCCAGCATCCGTCCGGGAGCGCAGGCCAGTCAGAACCGCCACCACAGCCTCCTTCAGTGAGCGGCCAGCAAGGCCAACCTCCCTCCGGCGGCGGTTTCCAGGGGCAATCAGATATGATGCAAAAGGTCTATAGTAAGATGGCTGATATATTGAATGTCTCTGTAGATAAAATCTCTACCGCTATGGAGCAGGCATTCAAGGAAGTGAGCACATCTGCCGCAACAACACAGTAGTGATGTCTAGTGAGCCGGCTTGTAAATCAGGCCAGGGGCGTGAGGGTGAGGAGCTTCTTGGCGATCTCGGGGTATTTGGCTATGAACAGCAGTTCGTCTTCCACCAGCGGTGTTTGCGCTTCCACGTTGGCGTACCTGACAAGCTCGAGAATCTTGCGGGCCTCGCTGGCGTTGGCGAACGAGACCTCCATTTTGCCCATTATATGGCTGAATCCCGATATGCCAGAATATTCGCCGGAGGTGATCATGCGCCCGGTCTCCACCAGCTCCGGTTTGCCCCTTCCCAGCTCCTCGTAGTTGTATAGCTCATAGTTTTCAGGATCCTTGAGAACCCCGTCTGCATGTATGCCCGAGGCATGTGCGAAAGCGTTGTTACCCACGCCCGGCTGATTAATAGGTATGGGAACGCTGAAGGCGTAGGCGGCGTATTTAGCCAGCTTGAAGGCATTGCTGAGTACAATATTCCCGCCCAGCTTATATTTCTCGGCAAAGCCCTTGGATTTCATCAGGGCCAGCACGCAGGAGACCAGGTCGGCGTTGCCTGCACGCTCACCAATTCCGTTCACGGTTGTGTTGATATAGGCATCCTGGCCGGCGTCGACTGCCGCCCTGGCGCCCGCCAGTGAGTTGGCTACCGCCATGCCCAGATCGCCGTGGCAGTGTATCTCAACCGGCATCCCGCCATCCTTAACTACGTTACCGATGGTGTCATAGATAGAAAACGGGTTGTCGTATCCCAGCGTATCGCAATAGCGGAACCTGTCTGCCCCCGCCTCTTTGGCTTCTTTAACAAAATCCAGCAAGAAGTGAATGTCAGTCCGGGAGGCATCCTCGGCATTAATTCCCACAGCCTTTGCGCCCTTCTTTCTAGCGATCCTGACTGCTTCCATGGCCTGCTCCAGCACATCTATCCGGGACTTTCTTCCCTTGTATTTGCCCTGGATCATCTGGTCCGAAGTTGAAGTGGAAAGGTTAAGGTATTCTATTTCCGGCACCATTTCATAGGTCTTTTCCACGTCCTCTGTGGTCGCTCTGATCCAGCCGCTCAGCCTGATGGGCTTGAGCACGCCCAGACGGGCCAGCTCCAGGTTGGCCCGCAGGTAGTTCGTCTCGTGGTCCGTGGTGGGAAATCCGAACTCAGACTGGAAAACCCCGAAGTCGTTCAGGTACATGTTGATCATTGTCTTCTGGAGCTTGGACAGGCTGAGCTTGGCGGTCTGGACCCCATCCCGGTTGGTGACGTCTATGAAATATATTTTGCCGTTCTTCATTTTTTTACTGGAAAGCGGGCAGTCAGATAAATAATTATAGCACTGAACTGTATTTGCCCATAAACATGTGCAGCTTGGAAGCGATAACAGAAGGAGGCGCTTGTCAAAGCGCCTCCTTTTAAGTAGTCTGCAGGTTTAACGTCTGCCTGCCAGCAGGATGATCAGTATGATAATGATGACCAGGAAGCCGCCCATGATAAGCCAGACAAAAGGCGGGATATCAGGGATGGGTGAGGGTGAGGGCCCGGGCCCCGGCCCGCCGCCCGATGTGGTGAACATGGTGGCCGCGCCGTTGACGGACTTCCCTCCTGCGGTGGGATTGAGGGCCACTGCGCGGTAGTAATATGTCCTGCTGGGAGCAAGCCCGGTAACCGCCGAGCTGAATGTGCCGGGATTGTAGAGGGTCTGCAGCTCGGTCGAGTTGCCGTAATCCGCCGTGGTGCCGTACTCAAACCATACCTGCACCTTGGATGTATTGCCAAGGTTATTCAGCACACCGTTCAGGACGGCTGTGGAAGACGTAACGGCGCTGACGGGAGATGTGGTGACGGAGATGCTGGACTTGGCCACAGTGGAGAAAATCTGCTGCGAGCCGTATATTTTGGTGCCGTCCGGAGTTTGAGCCATGGCCTGGTAATAATAGTTCAAGCCGGCTGTCAGGTCGGTTATCTGGGCCGACACGGCCTGGGCCGCGGTAACCGTCTGATATTCAGTTATTTTGCCGTAGCTGGGAGAGGGGCCCCAGTTAAACCAGAACTGTATGGAGCTTACGTTACCCAGCGAGTTGATATAGGCGTTCAAAGTTGCAGCATTGGCGCTAATATTGCTGGCAGCGTTGGTCATAATGTTGACCGGGGCTCCTCCTGCTGTCTGGAAGGTGCTGTACTGCCCGTAGGTATTGACGCCGTTGGCAAAGGCTGCCGCCCGGTAGTAGTAGGTCAGGCCGGGCTGCAGTGTGCCTATACTGTAGTTGAAGCCTCCCGGCATGTTTACCACCTGCCGCGGTGTCGAATTGCCGAAGGTAGTATCAGTGCCGTATTCGAACCATACGTAAACACTGTTGCTCGAACCGGTGGAGGTCAGGTACCCGTTGAAGGTGGCCGTCTTGGCCGAGACATTGCTGGCGCTGGTGGTGCTGACCCTCACACCCGGTGAAGATGTTGTGGTGAAGGTGGCGTCAAAGCCGTGTACCGTGGGTGCGCCGGCAGCGCTGGGCACGGCCAGGGCCCTGTAGTGATAGAGCGTGCCCGAGTTTAGCCCTTGCAGGCTCATGCTGAAGGTATCGGGCGAGTAAAGGGTCTGCATGGCCGTGGTCTGGCCGTAGGAGGTGGTTGGGCCCCATTCAAACCAGACATAAGCGTTACGGTAGCCGCCCAGTGAATCCAGGTATCCTGTGATGCTGGCTGAGCTGCTGGTCACATTAGACGGCGCCCCGGTGCTGACGGACAGAGTGCCCCCGCCGGAGGTGCTGAAACTGCTGATAGATCCGTAGGACGGGGAAACGCCTACAACGTCCGGCCGGGCCACAGCACGGAAGTAATAGGTGGCATTTGGCGCCAGCCCGGAAACGGGAATGCTGAAGGGGCCTGGCCCGTAGAGCACCTGGCTGCCGGTGGTGTTGCCCAGGGCCGTGTTGTTGCCCCAGTTAAATGACACGGTAACCGTCGTATAAGGGCCCATGCCGGAAAGATATCCCCTGAGCACGGCCGAAGTTGAGGTGACATCGGAGGCCGAGCTGGTGGACACCTCGATCGGGGCCTGTGGCACCGTGTGCTGGGTGGTGAAGTCCATGTAGGAACCGTCGGCTTTCTGCCCGCCGATCAAGGTGGACATGGCTACCGCCCTGAAGGAATAAGTGGTGCCGGAGGAGAGGCTGCTGACACGTGCGCTGAAACTGCCCGGAGCGCTCATAGCCTGCTGTCCGGTGGTCTGGCCGTTGGAAAGCTCAAACCACACCAGCACCGTGGAATAAGGGCCCAGCGATTCCAGGTAGCCATTTAATATGGCCGATGATTCCGTTACACTGGTGGCCCCACCGGTGGAAACTGCTATGTATTGTTCGCCGATGGGACCGGGCATAGGTCCCTCGGCCAGGACAGGCGTGACAAAGACTGCTAGCAAAGATACGGCGCACAGTAAGCCGACAAGCCTGTTAAGCATATAGTCCTCCCCTATTGTATGAGTCTGCGGGCACTGCCCGGAGAGCCGGATTATTCTTTTTCAGCATCATCTGGCCGGATTTTCCAGCACGTTGCAGTACTATTGTGCCTTGAACCGGGTTTAATTTCAATGACCCCTGCAATTGCGTAAATGATACATTACGCCGGCTTCTGAGTGTCAATAACCTTTTAGTACCACTCGGAACCAGTTGGTAATCCACGGGCCTTTAATTTACTTGCTGGAAAAGCGGTGCTAAAATTGACGCTTGAAGCCGGACCCGGGAACCGTATCCGGGGGCAAAAATAAGCTGATTAAGGAAACCACATGAGCTCTCGTTTTTCCCATTCTAAACGTAATATTATCTTTGGCCTGGCCTGCCTGGCACTGGTGGTAATTACGCTGTCCGTGGCGGCCTGCAAGCCGGCCGGGCAGAGCTATCAGAGCAAGCCGGAAGCTGCCAACCTGAATGAAAAAGGCATGGCGGCCTATGAAGCCGGCGACTACCAGACGGCGGGCAGCTATTTTGAAAGCGCGCTGGAGCAGGACCCTACAAATCCTGCCATCTGGTTTAACAAGGGTCAGACCCTGGATGCCGTAAATATGTCTGACAAAGCAATCGAGGCCTATGACAAGGCCATTTCACTCGATCCGAAATTTGCAGATGCCTGGGGCAACAAGGCACTCTCCTGCTATGACCAGGGCCAGTATGACAAGGCCATGGAGAGCGTAGACAAGGCTATTGAGCTCGACGGCAACGTGGCGTCATACTGGAGCACCAGGGGCCTGATATATCTGGCCGAGAAGAAGTACAGCGATGCGCTGCCCTGCTATGTAAGGGCCACCTCGCTGGACGGGAGCAACGCCGATTACTGGGCCATGCGGGCTAACCTGGAAGTGCTGAATAAGGAATATGATCGGGCCATAACATCTGCGGACAAGGCTCTCTCCATCAGTCAAAATAACTCCAAGGCCTGGGGCTACAGGGCCAAGGCCCTGCACGAGCTGAGACGCTACGATGAAGCGCTGGTTGCCTTTGACAAGGGCCTGTCTCTTGACCCGCAAAATCCCGCGCTCTGGTACTCCAAAGGGCTAACGCTGGAGAGCCTGCATCGCGATGCCGAAGCCAAGAAGTGCTACGATAAAGCCAGGGCGCTGGGCTACCAGTTCTAGCCCCGGCAGGCCTTCTGTACAACTATCCTTCTGGCATTCCGTCATGATACCCTAATACTGGAGGTTTTATGAGTAACGGCGCCGCACGGCGGTCGGATGGTAATTCGAAAAAGTCGCATAGGGATTCACCTGATACGGAGGAAAACGGAGGTAAACGAAGACTGGAAATCGAAATAAGGGACATGTCCGTCGATGATATTGCGGCGGTGTTCCATCTGGGAGAGCAGGTATTCACGGCTGAAAAGACGCCCACGCTTTACCGCACCTGGGACGAGTTCGAGGTCATATCGATGTTCAACGCCGACACGGACTACTGCCTGGTGGCGGAGTTGGAGGGCCAGATCATCGGTTTTGCCCTGGGAAATGTGGTGGTGAAAAAGAAATCGGCCTGGAAATACGGATACCTGGTGTGGCTGGTTGTGGCGCCGGAGTTTCAGCGAATGGGAGTGGCGGGCAAGCTTTTCAATAAGTTCACTGATAAAATGATGGAGGACGGAGTACGCATCTTTTTGGTGGATACTGAAGCGGACAACCTGCCTGCCCTGCACTTTTTCAGGTCGAAGGGCTTCGGCAGCCCGCAACAGCATATATATATGACCTATAATCCCGCCGCCACAGAGCAACAAAAGGAAAAGGAAAAGAAGCGCGGCGGGCGGAACAAGAAGAATGGGAACGACAGCAGGCGCAGCAGCTGAGGTACAGCCGCAAAGGCTCAAGAAGCTCCTCAAGGACCTGGTGGATATTTACAGCCCGTCAGGCAAAGAGGAGGAGGTGCTGCAGTTTACCGAAGACTACCTTAAAGCTGCAGGCCTGAATGTTAAGAGGCAGGAGGTCGACGAGAACCGTTACAACATAGTGGTACTTCCTCCCAAAACGGATGAGGTGGACCTGTGCTTCGTCGGCCACCTGGATACCATAACGGCGCACGACCTGGACGACTTCGGCTTCTCGGAGGAAGAGGACCGTGCCTTCGGGCTGGGCAGCTCGGACATGAAGGCGGGCTGTGCGGCCATGATAGAGGCCTTTACAGTCATGGCGCAGAAAACGGCGCGCTTCCCCTCGGTAGGCCTGGCGCTGGTGGTTGGTGAAGAGGAAGAGAGCGACGGGGCCAAAACCCTGATGCGAGAGTACCGCTTCCCCTGGGCCGTGGTGGCCGAGCCGACCAATATGGTGCCCTGCCTGGGGCACTACGGTTACCTCGAGGTGCTGCTGCGTACGCGCGGCAAGAAGGCGCATTCCTCCATGCCCGAGCTGGGGCAGAACGCCATCGAAAACATGCTCAAGCTGCTGCTGGATGTTACCGGCTATGCAACGTCGGTGTCCAGCGGACTTGTTTATAACATACGCCAGCTCTCAGGGTTTCCCGGCGGCTTTGTCGTGCCGGATACCTGTGAGGCCTGGCTGGACCTGCACCTTCCCCCGGATTCCCGCATGGACGTGTTGAAAGCCGAACTAGAGCAGCTGGTGGAGAATGCCGGCAAGGAAATACCTTCGCTGGACGCTTATATACGCTTTGAGAATACGCACCCGGGTTACCGCATCTCTCAGGACAGGCCGCTGGTGCGCCGGCTGCGGGACGTCTGCAAGTATATGAAGATACCCTGGGAGACGCAGGACTTCCGCAGCCACTCCGATGGCAACGTGTTGTGGGGCGCGGGTGTGGATCCCATCATCTTCGGCCCGGGCCGGCTTGAGACGGCCCACACTCCTGAAGAGTCGGTCAACTTCAACCAGGTGATACAGGCCGCACAGCTTTACCTCAACTTTGCCCTGGCCCTTTAGCGGCGGGGTTGTGACAAAAGTCGTTACCAGCCGGGAGGCGGATTGGTAACATTGACAATAATATAGAAGGGTCAAGGAGGAACTGCCATGTCCAAGACAGATGACGCGCTCAAAGCTGCCTTTGCCGGAGAGTCCCAGGCCAACCGCAAGTATCTGGCCTTTGCTGAGGCTGCCGATAAAGAAGGATTCCCGCAGGCGGCCAAACTATTCAGAGCGGCTGCAGAGGCCGAGACAGTTCATGCCATTGCGCACCTCAAGGCCATGAAGGGTGTCAAAAGCACGTCTGAGAACCTGCAGGAAGCCGTCGGCGGCGAGACCTACGAGTTCACCAGCATGTACCCTGGCATGATAGAGTTGGCCAAGGCCGAGGGACGCCAGGATGCACAGATAAGCTTCTGGCGGGCTAACGAGGTTGAGCAGGTGCATGCCAAGCTCTATAAAAACATGCTGGACGGCCTGGGCAAGAGCAAGGAGAGCTACTCGTATTACGTCTGCCCGGTATGCGGCTATACCCACGAGAGAGAGGCGCCTGACAAGTGCCCGGTATGCGGTGCAGCGGGCAAGCTGTTCAAGAAGATAGATTAAATAAAGCGGACTGCCTCCAGCGGTCCGCTTTAAATCCCAAATTCCAAGCTCCAAGATCCAAACAATTCTATAAATTCTGATAGCGAATTGGCGCTTGGGATGGAGAGCTTCAAGCTCGAGATTTCAGAGAAGCTGGTTCAGGTCTTCTCGTCGCTCATGATATCCAGGTAGATATCTTCCAGCGCCGACTGCTTGATGGCCAGGTCAACCAGCGCCCAGTTGTTGTCTGAAATCTTGCGCAGCAGGCCGGCCATCTCCTCTATGTCCGGCGTTTTGAAGAAATAGTTGCCGTCCTTGATGCTGTAGTCCAGCCTGTCATCCGACTTGAAGACTATCTCGAACTCACGCTTGCCCAGGCTTTTGCGTATGTTCTCCATAGTATCGAAGACTATGAGCTTGCCGCGCTTGATGATGGCGACCCGGTCGCAGATGTATTCGACGTGGAACAGGTTGTGGGCGCTGAGCACGATGGTCTTGCCCTCTCCCCGCAGCTTTTTCAGGTAGTCGATGATGAAGAAGGAGGTGAGCGGGTCCAGGCCGGAGTTCGGCTCGTCCAGTATCAGTAGTTTGGGGTCATGAATGAGTGTGCGGGCGATGGCCACCTTGCGCTTCATGCCCTTGGACATTTCGCCGATCAGCTTTTTATCCGCTTCCAGCCTGAGCGATTCCAGCAGTTCCTGGCCGCGTTCCCTGGCGCTTTTGCGCGGCAGGCCGTAGATATCGGCGAAGAAGCCCAGGTACTCCTGGGCCGTCATGTTCTCGTACAGCGGGTTCTCTTCCGGCAGGTAGCCCAGCCACTGCTTCACTTTGAGCCCGTTTTTAAATATGTCCTGTCCCATCACGCTGAGCTTGCCGGAGGTGGGCGTGATCAGCCCTACGGTCATTTTGAGCGTGGTTGTCTTGCCGGCGCCGTTGTGGCCGATTATGCCCACGATCTCGCCGCTGTGCACCTGCAGGTCCAGCTCGTCAACGGCCGCCACGCCGCCGTAGTACTTGGAAATTTTATCGAGACTGACGATCGTTTCTCGCATCCTAAATTAATCCAGTATAAAATAGTGGGTCATGCGCAATGTGCTGATTATAGCAGGTCGCGAAATTATGCGCCTGCGGGCCCGCTTCGGCGGCAAGATGGTCGCTGCCGTTGTGGTGCTGCTCGTTGCCGCAGGCATAGTCTCGTTCCTGGTCTATCAGCAGGGCATGGTGCTGGCCAAAGACTTCTATATTGTTGGAGTGTCGCCGGATGCGCCCGGCCTGCCGGACCAGCGTTTTCATGTTGTGCCGGCCGCCGCGGCCGAGGGCAGCGCCCTGCTTAAATCACGCAATATCGATATTTACGTAACCGCCAGCAAGATTTACTATCGGGGCGACGACCGCTCTCAGTACGCGGCCAATGCCGTCAAGACCTATCTCGAGAAGCTGGAGCTGGTAAGGCTGGCCGATGAATACCCGCTCAACCAGGCCTTCCCGCTGAGGGTGGAGATTAACTACCTGAAGGCGCCTTCCAGGGACGTAAGCTCGGCTTCGGCAGTTACCCTGGCGGAAATTGTCAGCCGGGCAAAAGAGGAAGCGGCATCCGCTTCAACCCCCTCCCCGGAGGAGGTCCCAGAGTCCGGCCCGTCCGCTCCGGCCACGCCGAAACAGGCCGTGCCCAGTGTCACCGACGAGGTGGTCAAGCAGCAGCTGGCCGGGCTGCAGAGCTCCCGGCTGGTGCCGGAGTTCAAGGCCGAGTTCGCCGAGAACCAGCAGATAATCATTCCCTCGCTGATGAATCCGCCCATACCGCTGGCGCAGGTATTGCTGGCCTTTGCCTATATACTGCCGGTCTTCTTCATCAGCATCTTCTTTACCAGCGGCTTCATCGAAGAGAAGCTGGGCCGGAAGATCAATATACTGATGTCTGCGCCCGTCACGCCGCTGCAGGTCATCATAGGCAAGATGCTGCCTTACATCGGCTACTCGCTGCTGGTGGTCATCGTGATAACGCTGATACTGCACGGCAACCTGCTGCTGGCGCTAGCCATTTTCCTGCCGGTCATACTGTTTATTTTCGCCATCTACCTGGGCGTGGCGCTGCAGTACCGCACCTACCGGGACCAGACCTTCTTCTCGCTGGTGGCGGTCACGGGCATCACCGGCTATTTGGTCTTTCCGGCCATGTTCGTGGGCATCAATGACCTCAGCTATGTTTCGCCGTTGACGCTGGCCGTCCAGATGTACCGCGGCGTAGATATAACGCTTTACCAGTACATGCTTTCAGCCGTGCCCATGCTGCTGATCTTCGTTCTGGCGCTGACCGTGGGCACGCGCGTCTTCAACGAGGAGTACCTGCTCAGCTTCCGCCCGCTTCATGTCAAGGTGCGCGAGGCCATTTACTATGCCATGGATAAACATCACATGGCAGTTTCAACGGCCGTATTTGCACTGCTGTTCATACCAGTGGTGTTTATGATGGAGATGGGGGTGATCACCATCTCGTTCAACCTGCCCAGGGCGCTGGCGCTGGGCCTGTGCATTTTCCTATGCGTGGTAATAGAGGAGATAGCCAAGTCGGTCGTAGTGCTGACAACCATTGAATATAAGCTGGTAAAGAACTGGCGGCAAGTGGCCCTGCTGGCAGCCGTATCAGCCGTTTTCTTCTTCATCGGCGAGAAGTTGCTGCTTTTCATGTCGCTCAAGGTCATATCGGAGTCGCTCTTTACCACGGCCGTGTTTGCCGGCAATGTGCTGTGGGTGCCTTTGCTGGTGCATGCGGCATGCACGCTGGTGGTGTGCACCATCACCTGGAAGGCAGGGCCTAAAAGTTACCCGCTGGCCGTGCTGGCCGGGTCCGTGCTGCACGGGCTGTATAACCTCTCGTTGATAGGGGTGTTCAAATGAGAGGCTTTTACTCCATGGTGCTGCGCGAGATCAAGGCGCTGCGCAAGGAAAAGACTATCGGCTTTGCCATACTTATCCAGTTCTTCATCGCCTCCTTCTCCTCGGTCATACTGCTGGGCATCATGGTCTATTATGACCCCGGCTCCATCGGCCAGAACGCCCAGGTGGGCCTGGATGTTGGAGTGCTGGGCAACACCAAAAGCAACTTTGTCACCGCCCTGCAGCAGCGCAATTTCCATGTCATCGCCTTCGATAATGCCACCAGGGCCGAGACAGCTTTCAAGAACGGCCGGCTGGACGCCATAGTATATATTCCCCAGGACAACGGCACCGGTGTGGTGGACATGAAGCTGGTCCTGCCTGACATGGACGCGCAGGCCACTCTGGTATTGATGCTGCTCAAGCAGCCCATGGAACAGTACGAGAACTACCTGCGCACGCGGGACGGAGTGGTCGTCAGGTACCAGGACGTCCGTGGCAAGCCGTTCACCACCTACGAGTTTCTCTATACCATCATCATCCCCATACTCATGTTCTTCCCGGCCTTCATCGCCGGCAGCATGGTGATCGACTCCATCTCCGAAGAGGTTGAGAACAAGACGCTGGATACGCTGCTCTCTGCGCCTGTATCGATTATGCAGATTGCCGCCTCCAAGATAATCGCCTCGGTGCTGGTGGGCGCCATACAGTGCGTGCTGTGGATAGTCCTGTTGGGATTCAACGGCTTCAGCATTCAAAACGCTGGCTGGATTTTGCTGCTGTCCGTCGAGGTCACGGCGCTGGTGGCGCTGGTGGCGCTGATGGTGGCGCTGTTCTTCCGCGACCGCGAGAGGTCGCAGTTCATCTACTCACTGGTGATACTGCTGCTGTTTGCGCTGACCTACTTTATCAGTCCCTCCCCCTTCGCGCTGGTGGCCCGGCTGGCCACGGGCGACCCTTACGTCGGCGGCCTGCAGGTGCTGGTCTACCTTGCCATGCTGGCAGTGCTGGTTGCCATCACACCGCTGGTAACAAGGAAACTGACAAGAAGCTAGCACTAAATTCCAAGCTCCAAAAGCCAAATACCAAACAAATAAGCTTTAGTTATTATTTGGAGCTCGGTACCGATAATATCGGGATGTAGTTTAACCAAAAAGGGCTGAGGCTATCTCTTTTATCCGGGTCATACCTTTTACCTCGTGCGGAAGCAGGGGTATCTCCGTCAGGGGAAGGCTGGCGTACCTGCCGCGGATGGTCTTCAAATAAGATTGCTGCTGGGCGGATTTCTCTCGAAGGAAGGGAGAGTCGGCCGACCTGACCACGTTATTTACGATCAGTCGTCCCATTTGAAAATTGTGCTCCTTCATCTGGCTGAAAATGCTTTCCAGCTGTTCCACTGCCAGCGCCTCGAGGATGGCCACTATGTTGAAGACCACCCCGGTTCTAAGGAAATGCATATCTGAAGATGAGAGCGTCTCCCAGCGGCGGATGATATCCAGTATGGGCTCCTTTGTGCCTTTGCCTGCCTTCAGACGTGTGTAGATGCGAGGCGCCATGCGGAGGTGCTTTGTCAGCAGAGCCGGGGTGTTAAGCAGAGCCAGCGTCTGCCCCAGCGGCGCCGTGTCCCAGACAATGGACTCATACCGGCCGCCCTCGGCCAGCTGGCGGATGTAGTCCACCGTGAATTCCTCGGCCAGGCCGGGAAGCACCGAGGTCATAAATTCCACGTACTCCGGGTAGTCCAGGTCCACCAGTGAGGAAAAAACCTGATAGACATCCCGCCCGAACCTGTCCTCCCACATCCGGCCCGCCTCCTGCTGCCCGATCTCCTGAAAATACAGGTTGTCAGCAACGCGGTTGGGGCCGGGATTTGCCTGCAGCTCGAAGATATGGGCCAGCGAGGGAGTGGCATCGGTGGAAATGGCCAGCGTTTTCCGTCCTTCTGAGGCCGAGTAAAGGGCTGCCGCGGCGGCGCATGTGGTCTTGCCCACGCCGCCCTTGCCGGCGAAGGCAGTAACGCTGGCAATATGTTTTTGAGTCACGGGATATTTTAAAGCTCCGGGCTATAAATTCCAAGAAGAATAACCGGGCAGGCGCTGGAGAGGGATGCCAGTTATAAAGCCGTACTTATTGCCTTGAGATTGCCATGTCGTCCCGATTCTATCGAGACTCCTCGCAATGACATATCATCGCAGGCGTTGAACCCCGATTATATCGGGGTCCCTGGCGGGAGAGGGCAGGGAGTGGGGTGGTCAAAAAAACCTATTGACATCCGCCATCGGTTGTTCTAAAGTACCGAAAGGCGATAGTTACGGGTTTAAGCAGGCACCCCTGACCGGCCTGCCGAGGCTGAAGGAGTTGTTGAGATATGTCCCTTACCGTCCTTTCCAAGACCAGCTTTCTCTACGGTCTGCAGTGCCATAAGTATCTCTGGACCCAGTTACATGAACCCCAGATAATACCGCCGCCCGATGCTGCCATGCAGTTTGTCTTTGACCAGGGGCATAAGGTGGGCGACCTGGCCAGGAGCCTGTTCCCCGGCGGCCTGCAAATGCCGACGGACGACATGGCTACCAATGTGAAAGCAACGCAGGAGAATTTAAGCAGCGGTAAAACGCTGTTTGAAGCAGGAATACTGGCAGGCAATATTTACTGCCGCTGCGATATACTCGACCCTGCCGGGGACGGCGAATGGGACATCATAGAGGTCAAGAGTGCAACATCCGTGAAGGACGTTAACATCTGGGACGTGGCTTTCCAGCGGCTGTGCTGCGAGAATGCCGGGCTGAAAATTCGCAGCTGCAAGGTCGCTTATATCAACAATAGATACGTCAGGCACGGGGAGATAGACCCGCTGCAGCTTTTTATAATAGAGGAGATCACCAGCCGGGTAAGCGAATACAGCGCCGGCCTGCAGGAAAAGGTAAACGAAATACTGGCGGTCATGGCGCAGCAGCAGCGCCCCGAGGTGGGCATCGGGCCTTACTGCTCCGATCCATATGAGTGCCCCATGCAGGAAGTTTGCTGGGCTTTCCTGCCCGAGCACAGCATCTTCGACCTTCACTGGGGTGGTAAGAAGTGCTTTGAGATGTATGAGAAGGGCATCGTCCAGCTGAGGGACATCCCGGCAGGGTACGGCCTGAACGGCCGGCAGCAGATACAGGTCAACTGCGTCACCAGCGGTGAGCCGCACGTTAACCGGGAGGGAATTAAAAGTTTCCTCAGCTCTCTTCAATACCCGGTCTACTACCTGGATTTTGAGACTTTTGCAACAGCCATACCCATGTTCGAAGGGACAAGGCCTTACCAGCAGATACCTTTCCAGTTCTCGCTGCACGTCGTGCCGGAACACGGCCTAGAGCCGGTACAATCAGGCTACCTGGCGGAAGGCCAGGGAGACCCCAGGCCGGGCCTGCTGGCCGCCCTCAAAAAGTCGCTGGGGGACAAAGGCAGCATCGTCGCCTACCACGCACCGTTTGAGAAGCAGGTGCTGGCCGAGCTGGCCGAGGCTTTTCCTGAGTACAGAGAATGGATTGAGGGACTGCAGGACAGGACGGTGGACCTGCTCAAACCTTTCTCCAGCTTCCAGTATTATCATCCCGACCAGAAAGGCAGCGCATCGCTTAAAAAAGTGATGCCGGCCCTCACCGGCATCAGCTATGAGGGGCTGGCCATCGACGACGGCAAACTGGCCGGTGTGGCCTTTATGAAAGCTGTCTACGGCAGCGCCAGCCCGGAGGCAAGGCAGCAAATAAGGCAGGATCTGGAGGAATATTGCGGCCAGGACACCGGCGGCATGGTGGAGATCATAAAAAGGCTGGTGGAGCTGGCCGGAGAAGGGCTGCAGAACCGTTTGCCGTTATAGGGCCGTCACCTCGTCCACGCTCATATCGGGCACGTCACTGTGCAGCAGGATAAAAGTATCCAGGCCGTACTGCACGTCCTTGTTTGGATCAAAGATGGGGAGCGAGCCGAAGTCCGGCGCCTGGGTCAGCACCACGCGGAAGCAGTTGACAAACTTTTCCATGGCCGGCAGGTCGCCGCTGTCCTGGAAAATCTTGAGGTAATGCAGGCCAATGTAGTACCAGGGCGGAAAGACGTTGGGGTTAATCTTCATGGCGCGGTTAAAGGCCAGGAATGCCTCCTCCAGCTTTCCCTGGTTAAAAAGGCAGATACCGATGTTGGTGATGGCCAGCAGGTTTTCAGGCTCCATCTTCAACGCTTTTTCAAAGCATGAGACGGCCAGGGCATCCTCGTTGAGCTTGAAGTGGCACAGCCCGTTCTTGAAGTGGTCGTCGAAGCTGACGGCGTCAGAAAACTGCTTCAGCAGGTCGTCGCAGTTATCCAGCGCTGCACGGTATTCTTCCTTGTCAAAATGCATGTCCCTGAGGCTGCGCAGGTCGTCAATTTTCACATCCGGCTCCTTAAATGGAATACAGTAAAACGATATCATAACAGGCGGCACCGTCCAAATATCGGGTCGGGTCTGGTACAATTTAATGAAATGGAAGTCATACCCGGCGTTTATAAGCTCAGCGGGCTGTGGGACCAGGCCGACCTGGGTGCGGGAGTCTACCTGATATCGACCGAGGGCGAGCTGACTCTGGTCGATACGGGATTCAAGAGCAAATACAGGCAGGTACTAAGACGCATATACGGGCTGGGATTTTCCCCTTCAAGGATCTCCAATATTATCATCACCCACCATCATGCTGACCATACGGGTGGGCTGGCAGAGCTCAAGGCCATTACCGGCGCCACGGTTACCGCACATAAGGCGGACGCCCCCTATATAGAGGGCCGCCTGCCGCAGCCGGGGCCCTTCCGGCCGGACTGGCTTCGCCGCATGTCGGGTACGGTGAATAAAATCCTCAAGACCGAGCCCTGCGGAGTGGACAACCAGGTTGAGGACGACGATGAACTGCCAGTTATGGGCGGCATGAGAATAATTCACACGCCCGGGCATACACCGGGCAGCATCTGCATCTATGTCAGACACAGGAGCCTCATCTTCGTGGGTGACCTGGTGGCCAGGTTGAGGGCGCTTAAGCTGCCCTCGATGCCCTTTACGGCGGATATACCACTGGAGCTGCAGTCCATACGCAAGCTGGCCGGGCTGGAGTTTGAGACCATGTGCTTCGGCCACGGCCATCCCGTGAGGCAGGGAGCCTCTCAGATGGTAGCGGACTTCGCCCACAGGCTGGAAGAGAAACGCTGAGGGGCGTTATTTACGGCTTTTCCTGGCCTTGGCAGGCAGTGATGCTGCAAAATCGTGTGCGCGTTTCAGCCAGGGAGTGAAGGCAGCCCGGTCTTCGTACAGCGATTTGGGGACGACCATATACTCCTTCATGATATGGCCTTTAAGCGGTTCGAACTGGTTAGCGCCTGGCACCTTCATCAGCAACTCCTTGCGGTCAGACTCGGACAGCCGGATGAAAATGTGGTCCTCATGCACGCCGGCGAACATGTTGCGGTTGATCATAAATACCGGCGCGCCGAACATTATTTTACGGTCACAGGTAAAACGGAGGAGCGCCGCCTCCAAAAGCTTGCCCAGCTCGGGCGAGGGTTTCTTCCACTTATGTCCCCTTTCCACTTATACCACCTTCTTCAGTTTGACTTCCAGCTGCCCGAACCCGTGCAGCTTCAGCTCGGTCGATTTGTAGGGCCAGTCAAAGTCTCCCTCGGAGGCCCAGGACAGGTCATAGCCGCGTAATCCGGCCTCTTCCAGACGGAACCTGTCCACCCTGCCTGGCCCGTAGCCGTCACCTTGGTCGGAATAGAGCGTGCTGCTGCACTGGCCTCCTTTGACCGGGTGATAAATATGCAGCGTGAGATTGCCATTTTCAGCCATGGGAACTATGCTGCCCGCACGCACCAGCAGCGGGACCTGCTCCAGTGGAGCCTCCAGCACGGCTTCACGTCCGCCCTCCATCATCTCATCGCTCCAAAAGTTGTACCAGCGGCCCCCGGGCAGAAGCACCTGTCGCTTTCTCTCCCCGTTGTTCAGTACGGGAGCAACCAATAAATCATCGCCGACTAAAAATTGGTCATCCACGTGCCAAAGGTCACGACTGCCGGGATCATTCCAAAATAGTGGCCTGACGATTGGCTGGCCGTGTTGGCTGGCCTGCCAGGCCAGCGTATACCAGTAGGGCATCAATTTATAACGGAGCTCCAGGAATGAGCGCAATATCTCCAGTGCTTTCGGTCCGAACTCCCAGGGTTCACGCCGCGGCAGGTAAAATGCGCAGTGCGTGCGGAAGACGGGCAGGAAGGATGAGAGCTGGAACCAGCGTACGTAGTGCTCTGCCGATGGGTGTTTGGTGAAACCGCCGGTATCCGGCCCTGAGTACGGCTGCCCGGACAGGCCCAGCCCCAGGACGGTGGCGATGGTCTGCCGCATGGCCTGCCAGGATGTTTCGATATCGCCCGTCCAGCACCAGGAGTAACGCTGCATGCCGGCCCAGCCGGAGCGCGATAGTATAAAAGGCCGCTCGTCCGGCTTTAATTTGCGGAAGGCCTCGTAGCCAGCCTGATTCATGAGCATGCCGTATACGTTGTGTGCCTGGCGGTGGTCGCCGCCCGCCCCTTCCAGATTGTGCCGCGTGCAGAGTGGCAGTGTCATCTCACCCGAGGCGGTATAAGAGACGGGCTCGTTCATATCCTGCCAGAGGCCGGCGATGCCGTTTTTAAACAGCCGGGTATAGAGAGTTCCCCACCACTGGCGGACCCGGGGGCTGGTGAAATCGGGGTAGACCACCCAGCCCGGCCAGACCACCCCGTTTATAACGTTTCCTTCCGGGTCCTTGCAGTAGGCGTCCTGGGCCAGGCCTTCCGTGTAGATATCCCAGTCAGGGTCAAGCTTGACGCCGGGATCGGTCATGGCTACCAGGTGTGCGTCAGCCTTTTCCATCTCGGCGGCGAAATCGGCCAGGGCGGGGTAGCGCCCGGTATCAGGAGTGAAGACACGGTATCCGTGCATGAAGTCGATGTCCATGTAGAGCACGCTGAGGGGGAGGTCGTGCCGGCGAAAACCGTTGAACACCCGGCGCATCTCCGCCTCGGAGTTAAAGCCCCAGCGAGAATGCTGGTATCCCAGCGCCCAGCGAGGTGGAAGCGGCGCCCTGCCCGTTAGCTCCGTAAAAAGTTCCAGAGCGCCGGAAGGTGTGCCGAATGCCAGGTAATAACGTAAAGGCCCGCCCTCAAAGCGGGCAGAGGCGCTGTCATCGAAGATGAAGGTGGCGTCAAATGAGTTATCGTAAAAGGCCAGGCAGGCGGCGCCGTCCTGAAGGCAGAGGTAGAGCGGCATGCTGATGTAGGTGGGGTCGGCTCCTGTGCTGTAGCCTCCGCCGGCATCCTTGTTCCAGCAGCGATAGCTGCCGGGCCTGAGGTTGAGGCGGGCGGCGCGCTCTCCCATACCGTAAATGCAGGCTTCGGCCGGCAGGTCTGCCTGGTGCAGCCAGGCGCCGCCGTATTTAAGCGGAGGGTCCTCCCGGCGAAGGAGTTTACCCTGGCTGTCCAGAAAAAGCAGATAGCCATCGTCGGAGACAACCAGCTTCAGTGAATCGCTCTCAAGTTTCCATCCTTCTTCCGAGCGGTCCAGCGTAGTTGTAACCGGGTCCCAGTCAGTTTTTTCCACTGCATAGGAGGGAGCCTTCTGTGCGCCGTCCCAGGCCAGGAAAATTAAATCCGGTGTCAGGAAATTGGCAGCAAGCACGCAGAACTCGAACTCAAACTTTGCGCCTGAGGGGATGGTGCTGGCTTTGATGAGCCTGCCGATCAGCTGCGGCTCGGAAGGAGCCTTGGGGGCAGCGAACCTGGCGTCGAGCCGGTCCCGCAGCCCGGTATATTTTAGCGCCTTAAAGCTGTTGGGAAGGCCGGCCAGCCGTATGCCCAGTAACAGCGATTGCAGCTTGTTCATGCGGTGCTTATCTCCCGGCCCCTGCCAGCCTGCTTAAATTACAACAAGCCGGAAACCAATGTCAAAGGTAAGGCGGATAGCATTACACTTTTTGTGTTCGCGCACTTATTATGTGCGATGCTACCTCGGCGAAGCCTTCTCCGGCCTGGTGGTTGCTCGTATACCTGGCGGCTTTTTCCAGCTTCTTGCGGTCGGCTGAGGGGATATCAGGGTTGGGGATGAGGACGCTCTGCGGAAACAGCCTGAAAAGCGGCAGGTCTGTCATGGAGTCTCCCACCACCAGGACCTCGCCCGGCTTTACTTTCCCGTCGTAAAGATGTCCGAGCACCTTCTTAAGAGTCCGGCCTTTGTCTATACCCTTCTGCATGAGGTGAAGTATGTAGGTGGAGTCCAGCAGCTGAACGTCTTTTACGCAGCTTTTCAGCTCTTCGTGGTCTATGCCGTCCGCGAAGAATACCAGGTCTATCATTCTTTCGCAGTTGTCTTCACGCTCCCTGATGCAATCCGGATATTTATTTTTCAGTTTCTGCAGCGCTTCCACTGCAGGGCGGCGGGAGTAGCCCAGATCGAGCAAGCCGTCCCGGCAATGCATCCTGGCAACAGCGCCATTTTCAGAGATGAGCGGGCCGTTTATGCCCAGCGACTCAGCCATCCTCACCAGCATGGGATCGGTACGGCCAGATACCAGCCCAACTATTATGCCGTCTTCCTGCAGTCTTCTTATTGTGCAGGCGACCTCGGGGCTGACCTCGTCTCTGCCCGTATTGAGTGTGCCGTCCACATCGGCCATAAGCAATTTCAGCCGCATCGCCGTCCGGGCGGGCTGAGGTGGACCCCATCAGTAGGACAGTATAGCGGCCTTGCTAAGTGGGAGTCCT